>NZ_CAJUHF010000049.1 GCF_910585845.1 uncultured Bacteroides sp.
TCGCGCTCCTTGTCGGCATTGGGGCGGATAAGCAGGCTGTCCAAGGGCTGGTCTTTATATAAATTGAAATCTTCTTCCATGCAGTCGTCCAAGGAGCGGTACGGGCTGTGGGGCGGATTCATGCCCACCATAATGAAGAACGGTTTCTTCGGGTCGCGCACATTGCCTTCGTTCTTCAGATAAGAGACCACCATAGCCGCTTCGTGCAGCGGTGACCACTCCTTCGGGTCGTGGCGGTTTCCCTCCGTGTCCCAATAATGAGGATCCTTATGCACATCGAACGTTCCGTAAGAATACCAGTAGTTGAAACCGTGGCGCCGCTCTCTCGGCGTATAGGCATCCCATGCCGGCACACGGTCTTCCACGTAGTGTCCGGGGCGTTGCGGGTCGTTCGGCATCGGATAGTCGGCGTGCAGCTTACCGAAGTAGGCACAGTCATAGCCCGACTTGCTGAAAACATCACCGATACACTCTACGTCTTCACGCAACGAACTGATGGGACGGCTCGAATTGCAGTTCAAGGGGACGCCACTCTTATTGGGATACATACCCGTCAGCAACATTCCCCGGTGAGGGCTACTCAGCGGACAATTGCTCTGGGCAGAACTCAGCACCAACGCTTCGCGTGCAAAACCGTTCAGATTTGGCGTATGCACCGGATCGTTGCGGAAGTTCACCTTATCGCGGAAACCTTCTTCTCCCCAAAAACCCATCGCCTGGTTGCGATACTGATCGGGAAAGACGTAAATGATGTTTGGAAGTTGTGCCTGCTCTTCCTGCTGAGTTTTGCAGCCTTGCAGGGCTAACAGGCTTACACTTCCTAAAAACAAACTAAACCGATTCATCATAATCTATTCCGTTCTTTACTACTCAGAAAAGTTTCTTACCGGCTTCCAAATCCCTCTTACGCATGATCCCTTCCAAGAAATAATAGTCAGCATAGTTCAGCGGAACATCAATTTCCGCATTGTGAGGAATGCTACCTACGGAGTGCATCAGGATGAAGTTTCCGTTCGTTCCCACCTCGGCACGGTAGGCAGGAGAGCCAAGGCTTCCCATAATCTTGTCAGCAGTCGCTTTGTAATTCTTGTCGGGGAGGTAGGTGCTCAGCTCATAGAGTGCCGAAGCCGTACAGGCAGCCGAAGAGGCGTCACGCGGTTCGTCGGGCTTGTTCGGAGCATCATAGTCCCAATAAGGCACAAGGTCTTCCGGCAGATTAGGATTGTTGAAGATGAAGTCGTGAACTTTTACAGCCATATCCAGATATTTCGGATCGCGAGTATAACGGTAGCACATGGTATATCCGTAAAGTGCCCATGCCTGTCCGCGTGCCCAAGAGGATTCGTCGGCATAACCTTGCGCGGTCTGTCTGCTGCGCACTTCACCGGTTTCAGGATCATAGTCCACTACATGATAGCAGCTGTTGTTGTCGCGGAAGTGGTTCTTCATCGTAGTGTCGGCATGCTTCACTGCTATATTATAATAGGTGGAATCGCCCGAAAGTCTGGAAGCTTCAAACATCAGTTCCAAGTTCATCATGTTATCTATGATCACGGGGCACTTCCAGCCACGACGTGCCTGCCAGCCCTTGTCGGCATCCCAAGATTGCAGGACACCTGCCGCCGGGCGGAAACGGGTGGAAAGAGACTTTGCCGTCTGGATGATGACAGGTTTATACTCTTCTTTGTTTGCAAAACGGTATCCGTTCAGATAGCTGCTACCGATCATAAAGCCTACGTCATGATGCCACGTGAGGTACTTCACAGAATCGAGAGCTTCAGTATACTTCTGAGCCAAAGGCAACCATTTGTCGTCACCCGTCAGCTTGTACATGTACCAAATGTTACCAGGGAAAAATCCGGAGCACCAGTCATCAATAGCTACATACAGAATGCTGCCGTCTGCATTGATTGTCCGCGGATTCAGTATTCTTCCCGACTTTTCAATAATATCGGTCTGAATGGTTTCCTGTGCCACTGCATTCTCAATATTCTCTTGAATAAAATCAGTCTCAGGCTTGCTCTTCTGTCCCGTACAACTTGCCAAAACGAAAAGAGATACTCCCAATGTAGTTAGGATTGTTTTCATAATAATGATTTGTTTATTAGAGTTTCACATTCTTTCGTCAGCAAATATAGCATAGTTTTAAAGAAAACACCCTCACAAATCATACACTAAAAGGGTAAAATTGATACATTTGCACATAAACTGCATATTTTGTACTTTTTAATCATATAAAAGAACATGACTCTACAAGATTTTTTCAAAAATGACCGCTTTGCCACAAACGCCGGCGTCGAGTTGCTGGAAATGGCAGAAGGGTATGGCAAAGCACGGCTCGTCGTAACAGAGGCACATCTCAATGCCGGACATCGCACGCAAGGAGGCGCCCTCTTCACCCTTGCCGACCTGGCACTTGCCGCAGCAGCCAACTCGCATGGTACACTGGCGTTCTCCTTATCATCCAACATTACCTTTCTGCGTGCCAGCGGTCCGGGTGATACATTGTATGCCGAAGCACACGAACGATACGTCGGACGAACTACCGGACACTATCAGGTAGACATTACCAATCAGGACGGAGTACTGATCGCCACATTCGAATCGAGCGTATTCAGAAAAGGAGACCCGTTACCTTTAAAGAGTGACGGGTGAGTGACAATTTATAGCTCCTAACTCCCTCATTTTCTCTCTACGACAGAGGTCATCGGGTAACGGTTTCCTTCCACACTTGTCAGAAACGCCTTTGCCGAACCGAAATTGAGGTACATATCCAAACGTATAGGCAAGTGATTCCGGTCATCAGAGACAAAGAAAGTGATCACCTCCTTCTCTTTTCCTTTCTTATACTCCACGAAAGAGAAGACCAGGCAGCGATAGGTGACATCGTTGTTCGCTTTCACATTCTCTTTTCCGCGATAGATCAAGGTCTGCTCTTCTACTCTGCGACCGGTAGCCATAGGAAACTGTATGCGACTACCCACGGTGTAATCATCGGGATTGTAGGAGCGTGCCTGCCCCAAAATACTCAGCATGTCGAAGATGCAGCGTGAGTCGCTGTACTCCATTTCTTGCGCTGGACGGTCTCTCCACGTACGTCTCTGCTTGACGTTGGCTACCCCATCCTTATAGGAAAACCAAGCTTCGTCTACCGTGTAACGGCTCCCCTCTTCCGCTGCCTTGCGAAAATAGAGCGGCTCCAACTTCTCGCTGACGTAGCAAGTCAACGTATCGCGCATCTTGAAGAAGAAATCCGCCTTCTTGCTTCCTCCCGAAAGCAGATTGAAGCAGTAGGCAGGCTGCGACCGATAGGTAGCGGCCTCTGTTGTCAGATGTGCCAGCCCCACCTTTTTCCATATGAATTTCCAGTTGAAGTACAGGTCATACTTTACGCTTTCGCCTGCCTGAAAAGCGGTGTTCTGAGCCGTACATTGGGCACGGGCGGGAAGGGCAACGGCAAACAGCAAGATAAACAGCACTCCCCACAACCATCCGCGCTTACTGGCGATTGCGGTTGTTGCGATTATTATTCTTCTTGTCTTCATCTGGTTTCTGTTTTTTAAGTTCGTCCGGCTTCTGTTTATCCAGCGGTTTTTCTTTGATACCCCAAGTTTGGGTCAGTTCAAAGTTTGCCTTCAGTTCTATGACCTGAGGATAATAGAAGACCTCTTCCGGCTGCCGCTTCTCTTTATAATTTCCAGGGTCCCATACTCCGTTTCCATTGGCATCATTGATGAGACGCGCACTATACTTACCGGGATTCAGGAAGTAGAAGTCCGCCTTTCCGTCAACAACCGGCACCGTACGCACCACCTTGTCCTGCCCATCCAGTAGTTCTACGAATGCCAGCGAATCTGCACCGCTCACGTTATAGAAAATCTGCCCGTATTCTTCGAGTTTCTTCACCTTGAAATCTTTCTTCACCTTGTCGGTGAACAGACCATATATTCCATAGAATGCTACCGAATCGACCTCGAGGCTGTAACTCTCGCCCGGCTCCCAGTCTGCATAGACATTATAGCGCAGCAGATTGAGCGAATCGGGAAGGAAGTCGAAAGCGACATCTTTCCAAAGCGTGTCCACCTTCTGCCTGAGATGAATGGCATCACTTGACGCACTTGCCAAAGGTTCTTTGAAAGTGAACGAAATGTAGTCGTAGACATCCATCGAACCGGGCGCATATACCTCCACAGGCAGGAAAACGGTTGGCTCCACATACTCCTTACCCTCTTTTTCTGCTTTCTTGCGGGCCTTTTCCAGTTCTTTCTCTCTCTTCTCGCGTTCTTTTTCCAACTCTTTTTCTGATTTAGGCCTGAGTTTGGAAACTAGTTTCAACGTGTCCGTGCGAGGAACCAGTTGGTTGAGCGTATCGGTGTAGAGGTAAGAAAGGCTCATCTTCAGTGTATCTATCTCGTAAACCAACGAATCCCTTATCCAATAGGTCAACGTATCTATGCGCCCGGTGGGCATCTCCACGATGAAAGCATCGGTTTCATCGAAGTTCAGTCCCTTCAGTAAGGGCAACGAATCTGCAGTGGCAGAAAAGTAAAAAGAGAATTTACGCGGTTCGGGACGTTCGCTCTTGATGAGCCGTTGCGAGTAAGTGCGTTCCTTGAAGCAACGCAAGATGACATTGTCCGGCAAGAAGTGGGTATAGTTCACCTGCCTGATTGTATCCACGGTCAACGAGTCTTTCCAAACAGTATCGGCACGCAAACGCTGCTCCATCGAGGGGATGATCAACGAGTCTTCGAAAGCAATGACTTCGGTGGGTTGGCTGTAACAAAAGTTCTGATCGGCATCCTGCAATCCGAAGATATGATACTTACCGGAAGCTACACCACGGATGATGAAGCGACCACGACTATCGGTACGCCCCACCCTGTCGAAAGGCTTCGTAGTGAAAGCGGAGTCAGCCAAGTCGGAATGCAGCCCCACCAGCATGCCTTTCACCGGCTCCAGATTAGCCGCATTCAGCACGATGCCCGAAAGTGTCATCGAATCGAGCTGCGTACCGGTAGAAAAGGTAAATCCAAAATCGAGCAATGGATTACCCTCATTGTTGTCCTGTATGGCGTCCGAGAAATCTATCGTATAGGTTGTATTGGGCTTGAGCGTATCTTGCAAGTTGATAACGACTTTCTTCCCATTCGCCTTTATTTCGGGCTGCTGCACCTGAGGCGGGGAGATCACGATTTTCTCGCCCGGCTTCTCCAGCTTGATAAACTCGTCAAATTCAATAACCACCTTCTTCTGGCTGTTATTAAGGGCACCCGGCGCAGGATTACTCCCCACAAAACGGGGAGGTGTTTCATCGTAGGCGCCACCATCCGGACGACCTATACTGGCGCAGGAATAAAGCCCGGCAACAACTGCTGCCGCAATAGCCAAATGTCTGAAAAAAGGTTTCATAAATGAATATTCGTTACGTAACATGTTGCAAAAATAAATGTTATCCATCAATATATAGTATGCTTTACGGTATTTTAATCAAAAATAGGGTTCATCCGATATTTCAAGTGATACGGCAACCTATCATACAGCGGGCTGAAAGCCCAACAACCTGACAGTCCTGGGAATACTTTGAAAATCCATGATGGTATGTTTACCCATTGCATGTGGCACATATCGGGGATGCTTGAGCCTCTTCAGAGATCGTGATAGGTACAGCCCAACAAAGAACTGAATTTCACTCAGAAAAAACAGCAGAACTGAAGCAGAAAACGGACAAAAAACAGCGAAAAACGACTGAAAAATGCGTTGCAAAATTAGCCAAAACACACTGGTAAACAAGCATTTCATGCAACATCCTTGAAACAAGCAACACAAACACATCCATCTATAATAAAAAAGAAAAAGCGGAAAATACCGTGAACGACCGGAACGTCCCGTTTGCTCCTCCGCCCCTCCACGTCCCGACAATCACTCCCTATGGAACGAACGCCTGCAACGCAGAGAGCCGTAGTACGGGTAAAAAGCCGCCGAGTTTGCTGCCACATCCCCTGGGGTTTGTCGGAACATTGCCCCGCATTTGTCTAGAAAACCCCAGGGGAATCGGACACAAAGCCCGGGACAATCCGACAATCCGGAATTGGGAATTTAGAGAGTTGTTCTGCTTCATAGCTTCTTCGTACAGAGGTACTTTTGTACGGAGAAGGAACGGAGCTGATACGGAGCAAAGCGTCCCTGATATATCTCCGATCCGGATTTGATCCGAATCAATTCCGTCAACAGGTATACTCCGAAAATCTTTACCAGCAAGTTCGGACAGGCAAATGATGTATAAAACATAGTTAAAAATGAACCTTTCAGGAAACTAATCTGTTCTAAAATAGATAATTTTGTACTCAGGAAACTGAGAGAGTGCTTTCAGTTTCCGTTTTTGTTAACCGATACCTTCGCTATGACAACACAGAAAGCCTTTATTCATCAAAATGAAAAAATAAACCAAAAGACAGAGAATAATTACGAGTATGAAGAGTAGATTGATTTTATTGGCATGTTGTTGCCTGTCACTGTTCGGTTGCGGACAAGGTGACAAGACTACGGGCAAGGCACCCGAATTTGCAGTAATTACGGTGAACACCACCACTGCTAATCTGACAAATAGTTATCCGGCAACCATCAAAGGCAAACAAGATGTGGAAATCCGTCCTATGGTGAGCGGTTTCATCACCAAGTTGCATGTGGACGAAGGTTCCGTAGTCCGGAAGGGGCAAGTGTTGTTCAGTATCGACCCTGTGCAATATCAGGCTGCCGTAAATTCGGCAAAGGCAGCTGTCGAAACTGCAAAAGCAGCTGTAAACACTCAGGAACTCACCGTAAAAAACAAACGCGAACTGAACCAGAAGAACATCATCAGCAATTATGACCTGCAAATGGCAGAAAACCAACTGGCACAAGTGAAAGCACAACTGGCGCAGGCAGAAGCACAACTGGTGAACGCGAAAAACAATCTGTCCTACACCAGCGTAACCAGCCCCAGCGATGGCATAGTAGGTACAATCCCTTACCGGGTAGGTAGCCTCGTCAGTCCCTCCGTTGCCACTCCGCTGACTACCGTTGCCGATATTTCCGAGATGTTCGCTTACTTCTCTATGACCGAAAGGCAATTACTGGCAATGATCAACGAAGGTGGAAGCATCAAAGAGATTCTGGACAAGATGCCTTCCGTGCATCTGCAACTCATTGACGGAACCATATATGCCGACAGCGGACGTGTAGAAACCATCAGTGGCGTCATCGACCAAGCAACAGGTTCGGTCAACATGCGTGCCCTCTTCCCCAACCAGCGCAACATCCTGCGCAGTGGTGGTACGGGTAACGTCATATTCCAGAACCCGATGCAGAACGTAATCATGATTCCCCAGTCGGCTACCACCGAAATACAGGACAAGAAATTCGTATTCGTCGTGCAAGAAGACAACACTCTGAAGAACACAGAAGTACAGGTGTTTAAGCTGAACGACGGCAAATATTACTACGTGACCAATGGTTTGAAAGCGGGTGACAAAATAGTGATGGAAGGCGTGC
Organism: uncultured Bacteroides sp.; assembly: GCF_910585845.1. Lineage (GTDB taxonomy): Bacteria > Bacteroidota > Bacteroidia > Bacteroidales > Bacteroidaceae > Bacteroides. The sequence goes on from NZ_CAJUHF010000049.1 coordinate 7,534, forward strand.
AGAACCTGAGAGCCGGAGTTACCATCACTCCGATTACCCCTGCCGAGAAAGAGGCGGAATACAAAAAGGCGCTGCAAGACCAGAAAGACGGTAACATCCAAACTGCGTTTCAATGAAGAATGAACTCCGGTTCTTCGAATCTTTAATTCTTTAATTTTTCAGGAAATGAAATTAGATAGATTTATTAATCGTCCGGTGCTGTCTACGGTTATCTCCGTGCTGATAGTGATTTTGGGATTTATCGGCCTTGCTACTCTGCCCATCACCCAATATCCGGACATCGCCCCTCCTACTGTTTCGGTGCGCGCTACTTATACGGGTGCCAATGCCCAAACGGTATTGAACTCTGTTATCGCCCCTCTGGAAGACCAGATCAACGGTGTGGAGAACATGATGTATATGACTTCCAATGCCTCTAACAACGGCTCTGCCGATATCTCCATCTACTTCAAGCAGGGAACGGACCCGGATATGGCTGCCGTCAACGTACAGAACCGCGTATCTATGGCACAAGGTCTGTTGCCCGCCGAAGTGACCAAAGTCGGTGTGACCACTCAGAAGCGGCAGACTTCCATGTTGATGGTATTCTCTATTTATGACGAGAGCGACCAGTACGACATCGAGTTTATCGAGAACTATGCCAACATCAACCTCGTGCCTGAGGTGAAACGTATAGCCGGTGTGGGCGATGCGATGGTGTTGGGTACGGACTACTCCATGCGCATCTGGCTGAAGCCTGATATCATGGCGCAATACAAGCTGATTCCGAGTGACATAGCAGGCGTTTTGGCAGAGCAGAACATCGAAGCCGCTCCAGGACAGTTTGGTGAACGCGGTAATCAGACATTCCAATACACGATACGTTACAAAGGACGTCTGCAACAGGCAGAAGAGTTTGAAAACATCGTCATCAAGGCACAGGAAAACGGAGAGATACTCCGCCTGAAGGACGTTGCCGACATTGAGTTGGGACGTCTGACCTATGGTTTCAACAACACGGTTAACGGACACAAGGCAGTCAGTTGTATCGTATTCCAGATGGCAGGTAGTAACGCCACGCAAACTATCAGCGACTTGGAAGATTTACTGGGCGATTACTCCGAGAAACTGCCTTCCGGCTTGAAGGTCAACATTGCACAGAGTGCCAACGACTTCCTGTTCGCCTCTATCCATGAGGTTATCAAAACTCTGATCGAAGCATTCATCCTGGTGTTCATCGTCGTATATGTCTTCTTGCAGGACATGCGTTCTACGCTAATTCCGGCAATCGCCATTCCGGTGGCACTGGTTGCCACGTTCTTCGTATTGAAACTGATCGGTTTCAGTATCAACCTGCTGACCCTTTCGGCAATGGTGCTTGCCATCGCCATAGTGGTGGACGATGCCATCGTCGTCGTCGAGGGTGTGCATGCCAAATTAGACCAGGGATACAAGTCGGCACGCCTCGCCTCCATCGACGCGATGAGCGAATTGGGCGGTGCCATCATCTCCATCACACTGGTCATGATGTCTGTATTTATCCCGGTGAGCTTCATGGGTGGTACGGCAGGTACATTCTACCGCCAGTTCGGTATGACCATGGCAATCGCTATCGGCTTCTCCGCATTGAACGCACTGACGCTAAGTCCGGCATTGTGTGCCATCTTCCTGAAACCCCACGAAGAACATGGAGAGAAGAAATCGACCTTCGTCAGCCGCTTCCACACGGGCTTCAACGTGGCCTACGACAAATTGCTGAAGAAATATAAAAGCCATGTGCTTTTCTTCATCCAAAAGAAATGGCTGTCCTTCGGGCTTGTAGCCGCCTCCATCGTGCTGCTGGTCTTTTTCATGAAAATTACGCCTACCGGCATGGTACCGAACGAGGATACGGGTAGTATCATGGGTGTTGTGACCCTGCCACCGGGTACCTCACAGGAACGTGCTCAGGAAATACTGAACCGTGTAGACAGCCTGGTAGCCGCCGAACCCGCCGTGGCTTCCCGTACGGTAATCTCCGGTTATAGCTTTATCGGCGGTCAGGGACCTTCCTACGGTTCTCTGATTATCAAATTGAAGAATTGGGAAGACCGCTCCATGATGCAAAACTCCAACATCGTCTACATCACGCTCTTCATGCGTGCACAAAAGATCATCAAGGAAGCTCAGGTATTGTTCTTTGCTCCCCCTATGATTCCGGGTTACTCTGCCTCCAGCGATATCGAGCTGAACATGCAAGATAAGACCGGTGGCGACCTGAACCACTTCTACGATGTAGTGAACAGCTACATTGCCGCATTGGAACAGCGCCCGGAAATCAACTCCGCAAAGACAAGTTTCAACCCGAACTTCCCGCAATATATGCTGGATATCGATGCAGCCGCCTGTAAGAAAGCAGGTATCAGCCCAAGCGACATCCTCAGCACCATGCAGGGATACTTCGGTGGTTTGTATGCTTCAAACTTCAACAGTTTCGGTAAGATGTACCGTGTGATGATTCAGGCAGAGCCTCAGGCAACCAAGAATCTGGAGTCGCTGTCAAGCATCAAGATACGCAACGGCAGTCAGATGGCTCCTATCACGCAGTTCGTTTCCATCAAGAAGGTATATGGTCCCGACATCATCAGCCGTTTCAATCTGTACACCTCTATGAAAGTGATGGTAGCACCGGCTTCCGGCTACACTTCCGGTCAGGCACTGGCAGCCATCTCCGAAGTAGCCAAAGAGAATCTGCCGACCGGCTTTGCCTACGAACTCGGCGGTATGGCACGAGAAGAGGCTGAAAGCAGCGGAAGCACCACCGGACTGATCTTCGTGCTCTGCTTCGTGTTCGTTTACCTGTTGCTGAGTGCACAGTACGAAAGTTACATCCTGCCGCTTGCCGTGTTGCTCTCCATCCCGTTTGGTCTGTTGGGTAGCTTCCTGTTCGTCAACGGCATAGGTGCCATCGGTAACATATCCGTACTGAAAATGATCATGGGATCCATGTCGAACGACATCTATATGCAGATTGCATTAATCATGTTGATGGGTCTGTTGGCAAAGAACGCCATCCTGATTATTGAGTTCGCCCTCGACCGTCGCAAGATGGGTATGAGCATCACATGGGCTGCCGTATTGGGTGCCGCCGCCCGTTTGCGTCCTATCCTGATGACCTCGTTGGCAATGATTGTCGGTCTGATTCCGTTGATGTTGGCTTCCGGTGCCGGTGCCAATGGTAACCGCACGTTGGGAACCTCGGCAATCGGCGGTATGTTGATCGGTATGATCTTGCAGATCTTTGTCGTGCCTGCGTTGTTCGTGGCATTCCAATACCTGCAAGAGAAAGTGAAACCGATGGAATGGGCCGATGTAAACAATTCGGATGCAGAACCGGAGATTGAACAATATACGAAATAATTCAATGAAGCATAAGGCAAGAAGGTAAGTCATCGCCCACCACAGATTACGCAGATTAGCACGGAAATTCCTTTAGATTTTCATCAATCAATTCAAGCGACCTGCAATAATCTGAGTAATCTGTGATAAAGGGAACATTGCCCGCGCTTTATTAAAACAACAGAATATGAAGAAACAAATCATCACACTGATGTGTGCAACTGCCTTGCTGAGCAGTTGCCACATCTATAAAGCATACGACAGACCCGAAGATATCATGGTAAACGGGTTGTATCGCGACACAGCAGACGTAGCAGAGAATGCTTTTGCCTCCGATACAGCCAACTTCGGCAATCTGCCCTGGAGAGAGGTTTTTACCGACCCGCAGCTGCAATCGCTCATCGAACTGGCTCTCGCCCAGAATCCCGACCTGCGCAGCGCAGCACTGAATGTGAAAAAGGCCGAAGCAGCCCTCATGTCCGCCCGACTGGCATACGCCCCCACACTGGCATTGTCTCCGCAAGGAACTGTAAGCAGCTGGGACAAAGGGAAAGCCACGCAGACCTATTCACTTCCCGTAACTGCAAGTTGGCAAGTCGACCTGTTCGGTCAGATACTGAATCCGAAACGTGCGGCAAAGGTATCGCTGAAACAGACTCAGTATTATGAACAAGCCGTGCAGACACAGGTGATTGCCAATGTAGCCAATATGTACTACACGTTGCTGATGCTCGACCGCCAGTTGCAAATCACGGAGGCAACCGCCGAAATCCTGAAAAAGAACGTAGAAACTGTGGAAGCCATGAAAGATGCAGGCATCTACAACACGACTTCCGCCGGAGTAGAACAGACCCGCGCCGCTTATGCCCAAGTACTGTCATCCCTGCCCGGTATCCGCCAAAGCATCCGTGAAACAGAGAATGCCTTGTGCCTGATGCTGCATCAGCCTGCACAGAGCATCAAACGCAGTGTATTGGAAGAGCAACAACTACCGGCTGAATTGTCTGCCGGCGTTCCGTTGCAGTTATTATCCAACCGCCCCGACGTGAAAGCAGCCGAAATGTCACTTGCCGCCAGTTACTACAACACGAACAGCGCACGTGCCGCCTTCTATCCGCAGATCACCATCAACGGTTCGGCAGGCTGGACCAATAGCAGCGGCATGGGTATTGTAAATCCCGGCAAACTGTTGGCTTCCGCCATCGGTTCGCTGACGCAGCCTTTGTTCTACCGCGGTGCCAACATCGCCCGCCTGAAACAAGCCAAGGCACAGGAAGAGCAAGCCAAGATCCAGTTTCAGACCGCACTGCTGAATGCCGGAAATGAGGTAAGCAATGCGCTGTACCAGTATCAGACGACTACAGAAAAGGCTGTATCTCGCAGCATTCAAGTAAAATCAGCCCGCAAGGCAGCAGAAGATACAAAAGAATTGTTTAACTTAGGCACGTCAACGTATCTCGAGGTATTGTCTGCCGAACAGTCTTATCTTAGCGCCCAGACTTCTGAGGTATCCGACACCTTCGAACGCTTGCAGGCTGTCATCAGCTTGTATCAGGCACTCGGAGGAGGAAGAGAATAAGGGAAACGTAGAACGATGAATGAAGATATATTATGATTAGTCCATTAGCATTTGTAGATTCTGCCGCAAAGCTCGGCAAGAATGTAACGGTTCAGCCTTTCGCTTACATCGAAGGTGACGTGGAAATTGGCGACGACTGCACAATCATGTCCGGTGCACGTATCCTTGCGGGCACCCGCATGGGCCAAGGCAACAAAGTGCATCATGGCGCCGTACTGGGCACTACCCCGCAAGATTTCCACTACACTGGCGAGAATAGCCTGCTGATCATTGGTGACAGAAATGATATCCGGGAAAACGTAGTCGTAAGCCGCGCTACCCACGAAAGCGACGCAACCCGCATCGGTAATGACAACTATCTCATGGACGGCGTACATCTCTGCCACGACGTGCAGATTGGCAACCACTGTGTGATAGGTCTCAAAACCATTCTGGCAGGCGAGTGTCACGTAAACGACTACACCATCCTGAGCAGCAACGTCATCCTGCAACAGAAATGCCATGTGGGAAGCTGGGTACTGATACAGTCCGGTTGCCGCATCGCCAAAGATGTTCCGCCATACGTCATCATGAACGGTAATCCGGCAGAGTATCATGGCATCAATGCCGTTGTGTTGCAGAACCAGCATCAAGTAACGGAACGTATCTTGCGCCACATCGTAAATGCTTACCGCCTGATCTACCAAGGTAATTTCAGCATACACGATGCCTTGCAGAAGATTGAGGACCAGGTTCCGATGAGTGACGAAATACGGAATATCATCCATTTCATACAGGAATCAAAAGGAATTGTAAGGTAGGAAAAAGAGACGCAAGAAAAGAGAAGAGAAGAAAAGAGAATGATTAAGACAAAGCGATATGAATCGCCATGCGGCATATTGTTGCTTGGTTCATACGAAGATAAGCTGTGCTTGTGTGACTGGCAGACAGAGAAGCATCACGACTATGTGAGCAGGCGCCTGAAACGGATTCTGCAAACCGATTTTAAAGAAGGAACATCGGAAGTTATCGAAAGAACCGTATGTCAACTCGATGATTTCTTCGCCGGAAAACGCAAGGAATTTGATGTGCCGCTACTGTTCGTGGGTACGGACTTCCAGAAAACAGTGTGGAACGAACTGCTGAAGATACCTTTCGGCACAACGGTTTCCTACGGAGAGATGGCACGGAGAATCGGGATGCCCAAAGCCGTCCGCGCGGTGGCCAATGCCAACGGAGCGAACGCGATATCCATTTTAGCTCCCTGCCACCGGGTCATCGGCAGCGACCATTCACTGACCGGCTACGGGGGCGGACTGGATGTCAAACGGGCGTTATTGGAATTGGAAGGCATTTTATGCCATTGAATATGATTCCGTACGAACACAAGGATCAAAAGACAGATAAAAAGAGAATCGCACGAATGAAAAAGAATGATTCGCAGACGCTTAGCGGGCAGAATACGGTCTATACGGTCTTGTTGACCATCGGATTTGCCCACTTGCTCAACGATATGATGCAGTCGGTCATCCCGGCAGTCTATCCGTTACTGAAAGAGAAATTTGATTTCTCGTTCGTTCAGATTGGGGTGATTACATTGGTATTCCAAATAACTTCGTCCCTTTTGCAACCCGTTGCCGGACGTCTTGCTGACAAGCATCCGGCCCCTTATTCACTTGCCGTGGGAATGGGGTTCACGCTTGTCGGGCTGCTGGCTCTTGCTGCAGCTCCTTCCTTTGGTTGGATTTTAGCTGCGGTGGGACTGATCGGTTGCGGTTCGTCGGTTTTTCATCCCGAATCGTCGCGTGTGGCACAATTGGCTTCGGGAGGGCGCAAAGGGCTTGCCCAGTCTATCTTTCAGGTAGGAGGAAATGCCGGAAGTGCTATGGGACCACTGCTTGCCGCACTTGTCGTCATTCCGTTCGGGCAGGGCGCTATCGGCTGGTTTGCGCTGACGGCACTACTGGCCATATTCGTCCTTGTCCGCATAGGCAACTGGTATAAAGGCCAATTGTATGCCGCTGCTCGAAACCGTGCAGCCTCAACAGCAGCCGTCGCTTCCCGCTTCTCAAAACGAACAGTACATACAGCACTATTCATTCTGGGGATATTGGTCTTCTCCAAATATTTCTACATCGCTTCGATGACCAACTACTTCACATTCTTCCTGATGGACAAGTTCGCCATGTCGGTGCAAGGGGCACAATATTGCCTTTTCGCATTCCTTGCCGCTTCGGCAGTGGGAACGTTTTTCGGCGGACCGCTGGGCGACCGCATCGGGCGCAAGTACGTCATTTGGGGTTCTATACTTGGTGCTGCTCCTTTCACATTGTGCCTTCCCTACGTGGGACAGACGGCAACGATCCTGCTGGCAATCCTTATCGGCCTCATCATCTCATCGGCTTTCTCGGCCATTTTGGTGTATGCCACAGACCTGATGCCCGATAAGGTAGGTATGATTGCCGGAGTATTTTTCGGATTGATGTTTGGTCTGGGAGGCCTGGGTTCGGCCTTCTTCGGCTGGCTGGCGGACAAGACAAGCATACAGTTCATCTTCCAGATCAGTACTTTGCTCCCCTTGTTGGGCGTAATCACCGGATTCTTGCCGAATATAGAGCCGAGACAGAGAACAAGATGATTAAATATTGGATAGGGATATACACTTGATAATTATTCTACAAATAGACCTGCATGCTCAGAAATTTCATGAATAAAAATCTGTCCCGATCTTTTATAATAAAAGAAAGGCAACTCTTCTTCTCCGTTACTAAGATTTCGAAGCCAATATAATGTATTGGAAGAAACATTTTCAAACAACAAAAAATTCTTATCTGCTACAACCGTATCATGTACTTTCCATCCATGACAATAATAAAGTAGTTGGTAAGTATCTCCTACTACAATCATATTATTCGCATTCCGAGGTAATAGACTTACGTGAGAAATATACACAGGGGTTCCAAAGTCCATCCCCACATAAGAAGCTGGTACATAGGTTTCCCAGTTCCCGTCAAAAGCATTTTCCGGTTTGGACCAATAGTTCAAAATCGTTCCAGCAATTTTAAATAGTTTCTTTTCATTACGATTACTTTTATCAAAACTGAATACCGGTAATGCCGTTGGTGGCAGACAGACATGCCCAGGGCTAAACTCTCCTAAAAACTCCAAATGCGCAATATTAGCGTGACGATAACTGACAGGAGATTCATATTTATAATACCTGTATTTCTTCTCATTATTCAATTCAAACCTCTGCAAATATGGATAGGGTGGTTGTTTCAAGACAAACAAAGTATCAAAAGGCCCCTTTAAACAATTCGATGCGACAATACAACCGCCCTGCATGTTATTCTGTAAGCCTTTCATTTCCCTCTTTTCCGGATATTTTCGAAACAATATCATCGTTTCTTTTCCATTCTGTTCACCGATCCCATAATAGAACAATCCCGGTACATTTGTACTCCTTGGAGTAACAATAAGCTCTCTATATTTTTCCTTTTTTGTAAAAGGAAGTGGAATATCAACTGTCTGCCTATCTCCAACAAGTATAAAAGGTTCTCCAAATGGTTGAAGAGTCTGACCAACATAATATGCTGGAAAGAATAATGTATTGATAGGAACTTGCTCAAAAACTACTGTACCTTTATTTATCTTCCCCCATGCTACAGGTTGCAATTTATCTCTTGCAAAAAAACATAAATAAGCCAAATGATTGGATGTAAGGCTATCAAAAGGTAGTTTTAATGTCACGGTTTGATGATATCGCCAAGTAACATCATGTATCAAAGCGGAATTCAATGTTTTTGGAACATATTCACTCTCAGATGCAATAAAAGAGGGTGATTGTTTATTCACTCCAAATGAAAGCCTGAATACTTTACCTGCATATTGTAATGCACGTCCCCAATCCTCCAACAAATTATTGTCAGGTACCGTATAAGGCACTACTATCCCATTAGAATCAGGAGAGGCACACCAATAGTGACGTCTGATTCGGTCACGGTATTGAGGTGTATATTCCAGCACAACCGGCACTCCATTAGCCCTGAAAATGTCGCATGTCCATGTCGTTATATTAAAACAGTCTTTCTTGAATTTCGGCATCAGAAGGTCATACATTCCTAAATGCATGTTATTCTTGATACGCCCGTTTAACCAACGCATTTTTTCCACGTATGTTTTAAATTGTCCTATTGAGGTACGAATATTCTCACTTTCAATTGTCTCTCTCCAAAATTGCCGCATACACATTCCTAACATATCCAAACTCTCTTCTGCCGTACGATAAGGCAAAATAAACTCCTTGAAATCTTCAAAGGAAAGTTTCTTCAATAAAGGATTCTTTCTAAACTGTTCAAAACATGCATCAATATGTTCTTTCAGAAAGTCTCCGGATATTTTCTGAATATCATTAGCGAAAGTCCCAACCACTGACGCTGGGAGACTGGCAAATTTCATCGCATAGACATTCCGTATAGAATCATACTGCTGCAATTTGCCATAAGACACATCTTCTGCCGAGAAATTCTTTAATATATTCTGATATTCCAAATTCTCTTGCTGAAAAAACAAGTGGTGTTCATGGGTCGGCATTGTATCTACAGTTGTATTATGATAAGGCATATTTGCCACAAGAAAACAGGCTGCTTCATATTTTTGCTTGTCTTCTTTTCTGTAATACTCCAATAATTCTATTAGCCCACCTTTATTTTCACCAGCCAATGACAATGCAGACTCCACATCTTCCGGATATTTGTTACAAGAAGACATAACGCATATAAACAACAAAAATCTGAGTGCTTTCATCTTTTTATCAAAGGAAACATTAGAGGATACTATCTACATCCTCTAATGTTCCTACTTAATTGATTGATATTTAAGCTCCTAATATATACCAGCTTTAATCATTTTTTCCTTGATGTCTTTAAAGCGAGTACCCAACTTTACAAATTCATATTCTCTATTCATATAATCTGCCTTTTTACTATCTGCAGGAATTGTATATACAACCTTCAACCCAGATAAATCATATTTTACCTTTCTATTAATCTGATAAAGTTCCATTAATTCTTCTTCCGTAAACCAATCAGTAATACAGGGACGTTTCTTTATTGAACTGATATAAATGCGAGAATATAGTATTTTACCGGAAGGGTGTACATAAAGATCTATATCTATATCCAATGTTTGATCATCTACTTCCTGCATTTTTTTCAACTTGGCTTTCCATTTGGGAACAGAAAAGAATACTTGATAAATAGAATCAACATTTCTTGCATATTCTTGATATTCATGAAATCCCTCAAGACATGCCGCTCTTTTGCCAACACAAGGATTTGATTCAAACTTCGGAGTAACTTCTATTCCCCAAAAACGATAAGTTTTATTATTTCGTTTTAAGGTACGTTCCGAATATTCCTCTTTATAATTAAACAATGAATCATTTTGGGCTTTCACATTGCTATTGATGAATCCACAAAACATGATTAATAATAAAATAGTTCTCATAATCATTCTGGTTTATAATTAAACATTTCTTTCAATATTTCCGGAGGAAAATCATCATTATACGTTCCAGATTCTAATGCCCATTCCTCACCAATTAAGCTATATGTATTCAAATCTTCGTCATTTATATAACCTTTCCGCATTATACTCTCTATGAAATTTCTAATATTTTTTTCTAGATTATCAGAACATCCACTTCCCATAGTAGTAGAATCACCTTTTAATAAACACTCCCAATACATAGCCCGCGTAATATCAACAAACAAATATGTTTCCAACTCAATATTAAACTTGTTTTCACACATCACAGCATACGTATAAAAAAGATCCTGATAAGCATGCATCAATTCATGCATCACAGTTTGCTCAGTTATTCCCATAATACTCGCAAATGAAATCTCGTGGGAAACAAAGGCACCAGTATAATTAGGATCTTCCTTAAATTTGATCTTATATCCATTTTTTTCCAAGACTCTCAATAATATTTTTATGTGAGGATATTGAGTTATTATTCCAAAATACTTTTCAAGCTCTTTCTTTAGTTCGTCTGAAAGAGTCGACGATGGATCATAGATTTTACTTAAGCTGGTCGAAGGCTGTGTCGGAGGAATATAACCTCCACCACCCGATGTAGAGCCACCTTCTTCATCCCCGTCTTCTACCCATACACATTCCATCCAACGATCCCTTTCTTCCCATTCGTAAGAACAACTTGTCGTTTCACAATAATCTTCACCATATTCATTAACAGTGCAATACTCTTGGCATGTTTCCACCAAAACTTTATAAATATATTCTTGGCATTCTTGATGTCCTGCCCTTTCACTCCGAGTTGATGCAAAAGATGGTGTGACATCCTGAGTAACTAAATGGGTAATTTTGCCTTTCACATATTTCCAACCATTTACAAAGTTACCATCTAAATCATGATAAATGATGTATCCATCGAAATTCTTATCGCGTTTGAGATAAGAATTATAAAACGACTTAAAGTCCGTCTGTTCCATATACTCAACAGAAGGCATAATGGTCATCGTAAATCCAATCGTTTCATTTGTTTCTTGGTTGGTAAGTACTATAAGGCGGGTTAAAGATCGATTATACCGAGAATTTTGGGTTTCTTCATATTTTTTGTAAGAAGTTTCCGTTGTAAAAGATTTACGTTTGGAGCCCAACATCAAGGCCTCTACCGTTTTGTAACGTCCTTTTTTTCGTTGAAAAGATTCTTCCCATACAGGTTCCATATCTATAGTAGAAAGAGTAACTGTATGGTTGTCTGCTCTGGTTCGGATTTGTTTACGTTGAGAAGCATGTTCTTCATACCAACTTTTAGCTATAGAACGTTCTACAGCCAGAGATGCTTGAGTGTTCTTTGGCGACTGCGGAACGAACTCTTCCCTACAAGCGATAAAAGCACAAACAAGAAAGAAGACCAATAATAATGCTATTAGAAATTTATTTTTCATAAAATCATTTTTCTCTTTGTTTATAAATTAAGTTTCAACTATCAATTTCATTTTCTATCACTACATTTGCATCTCAAAACACCTCCTTTCTTGGGCGTGTGGGACGAATTTAATCCTAACTTCTCACGGACAGGAATTACTTTCGTCCCCCTTTTTAAATTGTTTCTACTTCGATAACATACGTTCCGCTTCATCACAAATCTCATTCAATCTTGCAGAACGTATCTTTATCGGTTTATTTAATATGAGATTTGCCATTTCTTCAGCTTTGATACTTTCTCCCTTATCCTTATACATTTGCATCAAACAATAATAAGGCATGAATTTGTGAGGAATCATGGCAGATGCCTGATACCAGACTTTCTCTGCGTTAAGGAAATCTTCCTGTATGCAATATGCTTTTCCCAACTCCATTAGAGTATGGTATGAAGCGTTTGCCATATACGCTTCTTGTAAAATAGATATAGCCTGTCCGGAATGAAAGCGATTAAGCATGGTACCATAAGAATATAAATAGTAAGGGGTATTTCTCAGCAAGGGATATAAACTCCCCATCTCTTTTATGTCAGATTTCAACAGAGCTACATTCCATCTCTTGCACGTGCGATGATAAAAAAGACACTGATAGCAACTGTTAAATAAAAGAATACATAATAGAATAAGACAACTCCTTCGACATTTCTTGCTAAAAGTAACTTTCAATGCCTTTTTATCATCCAAAATGGTAGTATTAAGAGCCAAGAATAAGACACAGATGACTCTGATCTGATTATGATAAAATGGATATGAAAAACATGCCCATATCCCTAATGCAATAAAAAGACAACGAATGGTTGTCTGCGCGTCTTTTTCAATTGATAAATATTTCTTATTCTGATTACTGAAAAATAGAACTTTTACTAATATAACAAGAAATAGCAAGCCAATGCAGCCCTGCTCTACACTTATCTGCAAGTATTCATTGAATGCATGTCGTGTCTCATCTACCAAATATTTCATATCAACGGGTAAAGAACTTAAAAACCGGGTCTGTAAATCCATATATGAATGGCAGAAATTTCCCACTCCGCAGCCCCAAAGAAATTTATTGTTCCACATATCCATGCATGTCCCCCAAATAAGCAATCGTCCGTCAGCAGAGGCTTGTTTATAAATATACAAGTAATATAATAATGGCACATACAAAGTAAAACATAAGAATATGATTGCAAGCTTCTTTCTTTTTACAAAGTATGAACAAGAACAAAACCAACAAATAACACCGCCTGATACAGCCAACCATGCCGCACGGGAATCACTTTTCCAGACAAAAAATGCCCATAGCAATATCATTATGTAATGGATTACTTTAAACCAACGAGGCAAAGATTTGGAAGTCACACAACATATACCAATAAGCAACATGATAGAACAAAATCCTCCCCATATACCTGTATTAAAGAATGAGCCAAATATTCTCACAACTTTCTCATCCCATTCGTAATAAACTGCCTGGTTATACATGGAATAAATTATTTGTGGTATGCAAACAATGGGAAGAACTGATACGAATATCCACAACTGTTTAAGACTACATAAACGGAAATACAAATATAAAAAGAGCAAAGATATTAGTCTCAATAGATTTTCTCTATCCAAGTCTTCCATCCAAGTTCTCAATATCAAGTACGAGAAATAAACCAATACAATGAAATTCCTTTTACCAATAGTGAAACGCCATTCTTTGTTCAGAATCAATTTAGACAAGAGAAGAAGAGACGAAAAAATAGTAGCATAGAGAACCACCTTAAATTGATAAGGAAATACATGATCGGCAGGAATTATCCATGGAGACAATAATATCAGAAGTATTATACCTCCCAATATATAATCTATTTTTAGAAAGATAGTTCTTGTCATATATTCATAGTATCATTATGGATTAACAATATCATTTCATAACATTCCTTTTTTACAAAAATAGGCAGCAAAATGATAATCCCTTTATAAATTCATATCAAAAGCTTGCATTTTTAAAATAATGTTCATCAAAATATACTATAAATCACATGCATGACTAAATTCCTGCACCTCTTCCTTCTTTTATCATTGCAGCAATGCCATTTCATCCTAATCATCGATAATATCATAAAAACAATAAAAATAAAAGCAATGAAGAGTTAAATGAATGGTTAGTTCCTAAAAGATCTGACGCAACTTTAATCAGTACATATTATCTTTGTATCACTTACCCGTACAGATTATGAGAAAGACAAACAAAAAGCAGAAGAACAGCAAAAGCCAGTTGATGTTACTGATACTCCTTATCGTATGCAGCATCATCACCACTTACCAGACTACCAACTCTAAAGAAGACAGCGCAGCCCACCAGCCCCAAGGGAACATCGCACAAAGTATCCTCCCCTACTCCGATGCCTATATCAAACAAAACACGGCATCCGACACCCCCGAAATCCTGTTGCAACGCACGGGCTATCTCGTATCTTACAACTCCAATACGCGCATCGCCAATTGGGTAGTCTGGAAGTTGACTCCCGGACGCCTGAAAGAAAACACCGGACGCACGGACAACTTCCTCCCCGACCCCGACCTGCCTTCAAGCAAAGCCGTCACTACGCAGGACTATAAGGATAGCGGCTGGGATCGTGGTCATCTCTGCCCGGCAGGAGACAATAAATGGGATCGGAAAGCCATGACCGAAAGTTTCTATATGACCAACATTTGTCCGCAGCACCACAACCTGAACCGAGGAGACTGGAACGAACTGGAACAGAAATGCCGGAAATGGGTCAAAAAAGATAGTTGCCTATACATCGTTGCCGGCCCCATCTTCTACGACCGGAAGCCGCAGACCATAGGCGAACATCGAGTCGCCGTACCGGATGCTTTCTTCAAGGTGATACTCTCATTGCATAAGAAGCCGAAAGCCATCGGCTTTATTTACAAGAATAACGAAGGGAACAATCCGCTGGATGCCTATACGAACACTGTGGATGAAGTGGAACGCATTACCGGAATAGATTTTTTCCCAGCCCTTCCCGACGACGTGGAAAGAGCAGTAGAAGCAAGCTATGATCTGAAAGACTGGAAATGAGCCTACGCTTCCAGCAAAGTATAAGGTCTCAGGTACTTATCGTTGCGTGGGCAATGAGAACTCCTGCCAGTCATATTCGTCTCCGTATTCATCGGCCACGGCTATGCGTATGTTGACGTTGCCTGTCTTTATCTTGTCTCCGGCACTGACGTTGGCTGTATATTTCACTCCATCCTGGGGAGCGATCTGTTCTATCATGACGGAAGGCGAAATGTAGATACGCTTCATCCCTGTAGTTTCGGCTACTACCGGCACTACATTATAGGCAGTATGTTCCCCTTCATTGATTATTTCAAAAATCACCTTGCTGTTTTCACCCGAATTAATGACGTGGTCACGGCTGTCATCAATGAAACGTATGTTCCGTATTCTCAAACGGCCGATAGCAGACGGTTGCCTTTCTTCTTCAGCCTGCCGGGAGTAAGGTAGTGTTCTTTCTATCTGATAGCCATACTCTTCCTGTTTCTTGGGTACCGTAGCAGCATTGGCGATAGCGGCTCCTGCAAGGGTGCCGATAATGGTACCGATAGCAGAACCCCGGTATCCTCCCCGCCATCCTCCGTGGCCTTCACCAATCAGTCCGCCAATGGCACTGCCAACATTACCTCCGATAGCTGCCCCTGCCAGGACTGCATCGGAGTCACCAGCCGCCATCCTATTTGTACCACATCCACAGAAAATAACTGCTGCAGCCAAAAGTCCGATGTAAGATTTTCTCATGTTCATAAGTATTCTCATTTGAAATTAAAAGAATTATATCGGGTCAAACCGGGACTTAACTTTTCCCTGATCTAAAACAAGAAAAACTACTTCCCCTCTCTCACCACACAATACACCGTCCCCCGCTGCACACGTTTCGACCTCACCCCATGCTTTTGCAGTATCCTGCCGAACACGCTCACCCGTTTGGCCGAAATTGGTATGGCACTATGCCGTTGTATCTCTTCCAGTATCTCGGCGGGCGACAACCACTCGCCCGTTTCCTCCTCGCGGGCAGGGCGGAAATAACGGTAGAAAAGTTGCTCTTCGGGAGGAACCTGTTCAAATTCCCGATTGTGCTCTATCATTATCTTCTCGTCGTGCTGGTCGAACCAGTAACGTTCGCCGTGCTCCAATTCATACATGGCTTGGGCGTAGAGTTGGTCGTAGTCGATGGGGCGGGAAGTATCGATGACGCCCGTCACCTCAATGCAAATGAAACGGCGGCTGCCACTGGGGTCGGTGAGCAAATCCTTCTGGTTGCTGGTGGCGATGAACGAGGCGTAACGGCGCATCTCCAGCATGGCATTGGCGTAAGGCTTACGCACGTTCACTACCGGTTTCTGAAGGATATGCTTCAGAAAACCTTGCTGCGTCTGGCTGATTTGGTCAAACTCGTCGATGTTTATCAGCGCGAAGCGGTTCAAATAAAGTTCCGCATCCTTCTTGCGCGAAAAGTCGATGCTGTCCGTATAGTAGGTGCGGATGGCAGGCGGAATGAGGCTGCGGCAAAACGTACTCTTCCGCGTGCCTTGGGCACCGACAAGCAACGGGGATACGCTGTTGGCATATTTCTTGTCCATCCCTCTCCAATGGGAAACCATGTTCAGGAACCAACGATGAAACAACTCCTGCCAGTGTGGGTTACGGCAGGGAACCGTGAGGGCAAGGGCGCGGATACGGTCTCTACCATCCCAACGCGGGAGGTCGTAGAGAAAATCCTCCAAGGGATTGAACACCGGCACGCGGTTGGAATAGACATAACGACTGATGTCGCGATCCCACAGCGGTATACCTTCGGCCTGCGCATCCAGGGCGATGCTGTTCAGTGCACGCTTGTCGACGGGATTGAAACAGAAGCGAAAAGAGTGGCGTTCGCGATATTCCACTTCGCCCACTTGGGTATTGTAGCGGAACTCATAACGCCGTTTCATAAATTCGTCTGTCTGCAACGACAACAGCTGTTCTTTGCCAAGGCTACTTTTACTACCGAAAACACCCGCTTTGCCCTGCTTCCCCAGGCGGCTGTTTTCCATATAAGCATTACGGAAAACCTCCCGGATAAGCATCTCCTTGCGACGCAGATAGTAGTGGTATATAGTGTGACGGACGGCGTCTTCTTCGGGTATGCCGGACAAAAAACAATTAACGGCAAGTTGTGTCAATATGGCTTCTAAATCCTTGACAGGGAGTGCGCCTGCGGCTTCCGCTTCTTCAATTTCCGTATAGGATTTTCTTAAGGACGTCTGAAACAGCATACGGATGGAATCACTGTCGTCCATGCCGGGAACAACACGCGTCAGGGGAGATTTCTCGCTTTGCACAGTTTCCCGGTAGGTCGGTTCGTCGGGCATGGAAGAGGGTTGCGACAGGTAGAACTGCACGGAGTCAGGACGATACAACACCTCCGGGTCGTATGAAAGGCGTGAGAACTGGTCGAGCTTCGGTTCCTTGGGCAGGATATCGAAGGGAAGTTGCGGCTGGTAGCACTTCACCGCAAGGCGGTAGGCATGGGCATGAAATAGTTCAGCTTCTTCTCGGGTATACGGAAGTGTGTTGTCGGGGCGGGTGAATGTAGTCCATATTTTTACCGTTTTCCCGCTGGAACCGATGAAGGCACAACGTGTCTGCGGCATTTCCCATGCACGTTGTTTCACCAAGGCAACTTCCACTTTTCCTGACAATGGACCGACAGTCAGTTCTACGATTCCATTGTATACTTTCAGTTGTCTTCCCTCTTTCCCACGCTTAAATTCAGCGGCAGGAAGAATCTTAGGCAGTTGTCCGATGGCACCGATCCGCTCGTCCGGGAGGACATGCCGCAACTGTTCCCTGAATAGGGAAACGGGAAGTTTAATGTCTTCGGACTGAATCTTCTCAATAAACGTGTCAATGGAAAAGGTTGTGAGTGTTGTATGGCTCTCTTTTTCTCTAAGTTGTGTGATTTTCATGATTGATTTTTCCTTTTTTGTTAGTTTACGTGTTATTTCAAAACAAGAAGCATCGCTTTATGAAGTGCTAAGGTAAACAAATCTACAATAAGATGCAAGATAATTGTTGTTTACTTCTTTACAACACGCCACTTCTCCAAAAAAGACTTCATATTCATATGTTTTCGATGTACCGTTTGAACTAAATCCAATATAGTTATAAACCTGTTGGTTGAATTAAATTAGTGAATATTTTATCTGTCCAATCGGACGGTGA
>NZ_CAJUHF010000050.1 GCF_910585845.1 uncultured Bacteroides sp.
GAACCGATAAATACCCTATTTCATCCCTCACATCTTTCACCCATCCGTTAATCGTGTAATACACAAATGTTTATGGTGAAACTTCTTGTAGTAGAAGAGGAGCTTATTGACCAGTATTCCCGTCCGTGGTTTGTCGTATCCGGTACGCCGGTTCCGCGTATTCACTACGGTCTATAGTAGTAGTCATGTACACAAACTCTAGTATGACAAAGCTAAGGTCTGGCATGACAAAGCTAAGGTTTAGCATGACAAAGCTAAGGTTTAGCGACACAAACGTGAACTTTAGCCACTCCAAGTTTCCGGATACATAACACTTGCTATTCTTGCATACTGCTTTTCACCTTTCAGCTCTTTCAGGATTAGCCTAATCATTTGATTAATAAAATTGTCCTGAAACATTTTAATTCCGCCAACAGATTCGTATTTTATTAATTATCATCATCAACGGATACCACACCGCCTCTCCGAGAGCAAAACATCTTAGCTTCATACAACGTTTCGTAGCCTTGCGGAAAGTGTGCCATTTTCCTGCCCAATACCCTTGGGGGCGGGAGCTGACGCGTGTGTCATACCAGCCGAAGTTACCGGTCGCGAAGATATCGTCCAGTAAGATCTCTCCGGCATGTTCCATTCCTTTAATGGAAAAGGGTAGGGTGTGTTCGGGCAGTCCTAAGTGGTGTACGGCAATGTAACCGAATGCTTTTGCGGCACGGGTCAAGCCCAGCTTTCGGAGATGCTGTTCCAGCAGTGTCTTGTCGATGTTGTCTTGTCTGGTAGCCATCAGCCGTGCCCAGTCGCAGACTTGCCGCAGTCCGATGCCGCTGTTCAGGAAGTGGAGGAAAGCGTGCATGAAGACGTAGAGTATATTGAACGTAGGAGGCGGCAGGGAAACGGGACATCCGCCTATTTCTTTCGTCTCGACCTGTTGCGGATACCACTCCTTGACAAGGCGCCGGAAGTAACGGTCGGCTACAGGGTTGTTCATGCGCAAGAGTATGCGGTGGTTCTCGATGTGGATGCCGTGCAGCGAGTAACTGGTGTGCTTGTCCGAGGCTTCGCCTTCGGGTTGGGCGCCGCGGTGCAGGAGCAGGCGGTTGGCGGTGGCTTGTCCCTCCTTGCCGATGTAGATGTCGATGTCTCCGCATTGGTGGTGCAGTGGTTTGAGGTAGTGCGCAGCGTTGGCCTGCCCTTTCAGGAGGACAGGATGCAGGCCGGCTTCGCGGTAGGATTGGAATAGTTCGGGCAGTGCCGAGTTCAGGTGCTTGTTGGCTTGCTCTATTCGGGCTACGAGGGTTGCCCATTGCAGGTAAAGCGGACGCGGCGGGCGGACTTCGGGAGGCAGGCCGTCTATTCCGTCGAAGGTGATGGCGAGGAGTGCCTGCGTGTGGGCGAAGTGGAATACTTCTTCCCAGTCTGCCGCGTTCATGCCACGGAAGAGGGTGTGGGCGGCAGGTATGTTCCACAGGCCGGAACGGACAAGGTTGAGAAAAGCAAAGCGTGTCATTGTCTTCTTTCTTTAGTTGATGTTTTCCTTTGTTTGAAGTTGCCTTTGTTTGGTACTTCTTTGAGTTCAAAGTATCTTTTGTTCAATGCTTTCTTCTTTTTCTTTACTCTATGATTCCGACTTTCTGCCACTCCTCTATCAGGCGGAGGGCATCGCGTGAGGCGGTGTCGGCTTCTACTTCGTAGTGCTCCGTGAGGTAGGTGGTGAGCGTTTCGGCGTCAAACTCTTTGCCTTCTACGCTTTCCCAGAGCCGGGCGGCTGTGGGGTTCAGGCTGATGATGCGGTTGAAATCCACGTTGCCGATGCCATTGTGCATGATGATGTGTTCATCACCGATTTGATGGAGGGTAAATTCTTTCTTTGTCTTCATGATTCGTATGATTTATTAATTTAATTTTCATTCCATTTATTACTGTACTTGAGAAACTTAA
Organism: uncultured Bacteroides sp.; assembly: GCF_910585845.1. Lineage (GTDB taxonomy): Bacteria > Bacteroidota > Bacteroidia > Bacteroidales > Bacteroidaceae > Bacteroides. The sequence continues at coordinate 1,936 of NZ_CAJUHF010000050.1, forward strand.
ATTATTAACTTGTTCCCTTGTAAACTTGTTTCCTATTAACTCGTTCTCTTGTTTCTTTATCAATTATATCCTTCTGAACACCGCCAGCAGCCAGCGCCTTACGGGCGTCAGCTTCATCCACCAGTAGGAATACCGCTGCCATGTCCGTCCGCTGCACGGGTACTCTTTGTCTTTGCGGATGGCGGAAAGCATGATGCCCATGACGTCTGCCGTGTCAGCCTGTTCGGTGGCGCGGAGATTTCCATCGCCTTGTAGCGTCAGTACCGAGCCGCGGCGGCTGATGATGCGGTGGAAGACGATACATCCTGTGCTTTCCCTTGCCAGGACGGCGATACCCGGTTGCAGGTCGGCTTCGGCGAAGGAACCTAAGACGATACTGTCGCGGCGGTCGACGAGGAAGGGATTCATGCTATTGCCTCTTACGGTCAGTGTCACGGTGTGCCCTTCGCTGATGAGGCGCGCCACTTCGGGAAGCAGGACTTCGTTGGGGATGAGCTTTTTGTGGTTGCTGTTTGCCATTGGCTGTTTTTTATTTTAATGTTAAGGAATTATCGGAAGTTAACTGGAGTTATTCCTAATTGTTCCTAATAACTTCTTCACTTTATATTCATGTCATATTCTCTACATGCCCTTTCAATCCCTTCTCTATCTCCTCTCCATACCGGCTTCGTGTCTTCTCCGTACCTGCTCCAAACTTATAGACTTGGAGAAAACCTGGAGCTGATACGTTTTAGACACAGTCCGGTTATCGTTTATCCCTCTTTTGCCCGGACGTTGCTGAAACAGAGTTCAGCGGCTGCACGGTCGGGCAGGCATTTCAGGTGATAGACCGGTTGGTTGGCGGCAAGGCGTTTCACAGTTTCGATGATGCCGTTGTTCAGTGCTTCCGCCTCTTTCAGGCAGGAACAGGAGGGCAGCAGGAAGGCAAATGCACGTGCCGCGCCTTCTCGCTTTATGTCGTTTTCGGGAGCCTGCTCCAGTCGGACGAATGCGCCTACGGGGGCAGAGATGTTCTTGTAGCAAGGTGTCTTTCCGCTCCAAGGCGAACCGTAAGCGATGGCCTTTCCGGTCTTCTTATTATAATGTACGATGGGATTGTCGTCGTTCAGCAACTCGCATCCGGGGATGTGTTCCAGCCAGAGACGGGAGTGCGTGCTCTTTCCGGTTCCGCTTTTTCCGAGGAAGAGGTAGGCTCTGTCATCTTTTTTGATGACGGAAGCATGCATCAGCAGGGTGCCGCGACAGGCAGTGTTGAAGGCGTAGGCCATCATCAGTATGTTGTTGAGCGCGAATCTGTCCGTTACCGTCCCATGCTGTGTCAGCGTACCTGTGCCGAATAGGCGCGGGAGGAGTCCGGTGTAAGGATGCTGATGAGGTGGGAGTGGCCGTCGGAGGTGGCACTGATGGTGCATCGTGTTCCTTCCCATTCAAACTCCACCAGTTGGCGGTAGTGTGGGGTGGCCTTTTCGGTTGCTGGTTCTGCCTTGGGAATTCCTTCGCTTCCGGGCGGCAGGAGGGTGAGCGAGAATAGGCTCTTCCCGTTCTTCTCCGCAACTTCTTCCTTGGGCAAGAGGAATGGCGCCAGCGACGGAACCAGTTCCGTCGGCCTCCGGTCCGAAACGGGAAAAGTGATGTCGAACAGGCTAGGACCTACCCGGAATAATTCTATGTTGCTGTTTTCTTTCATGCTTCTTTAGTATGGTGACAGGCATGTCGCCTTTTCTTTAATATCCGATGTAAAGGTAAATGTATTCTTCTAATCTGCCAAGAGCAACTGAGGAATAATTCATCCGGCAAATGTTTTCTTGCGGCGGATGTATCTGTGTAACATCCCCTCAATGCCTGCTCCTGCAACGGACTGTGAGGTCTATGAATGGGTATTTGCAGGGCAATGGGCACTTTTGCTACGAGTTTTACTTTTTAATTGAATAATAATATAATTGTTTGTTATACAGTATTATATGTTGGCTTTGCTATAACTAATGTATCGTATTCTTGCTCGGTAACTCAAAAAAAAGTGAGTTACCGAGCAAGAATATGATATTTTTCCTATCTTCATTTTCTTTCCTTAAAAGAAATGGAGCACAAACAACCGAAAATCACTACCTTTGCACCCTTGAACGCTAAAATTCATTGACATTATGATATCAGTAGAAGGATTGAAGGTGGAATTTAACGCCACGCCGTTGTTCGAAGACGTCTCTTACGTCATCAACAAGAAAGACCGCATTGCCTTGGTAGGCAAGAACGGCGCCGGAAAATCTACCATGCTTAAGATATTGGCAGGCTTGCAACAGCCCACGGCCGGTGTCGTGGCCGTGCCCCGCGAATGCACCATCGGTTACCTGCCCCAGGTGATGATTCTCAGCGACGAGCGAACTGTGATGCAGGAAGCGGAACTCGCCTTCGAGCACATCTTCGAGATGCAGGCAAACATCGAACGCATGAACCGCGAACTTGCCGAACGCACCGACTACGACAGCGAGGACTACCATAAACTCATCGAACGCTTCACCCACGAGAATGAACGCTTCCTGATGATGGGCGGAACCAACTACCGCGCCGAAATAGAACGTACCCTGCAAGGTCTGGGATTCAACCGTGAAGACTTCCAACGCCCCACCAGCGAGTTCTCCGGCGGATGGCGCATGCGTATCGAGTTGGCAAAACTCCTGCTCCGGCGTCCTGACGTGCTCCTGCTTGACGAGCCTACCAACCACCTCGACATCGAGAGCATACAGTGGCTGGAGAACTTCCTTTCCACCCGTGCCAATGCGGTAGTTCTGGTCAGCCACGACCGCGCCTTCCTTAACAACGTCACCACGCGGACCATCGAAATCACCTGCGGACAAATCTACGACTACAAGGTGAAGTACGATGACTTCATCGTGTTGCGTAAGGAAAGGCGCGAACAGCAGTTGCGTGCCTACGAGAACCAGCAGAAGCAGATAGAAGACACGGAAGCCTTCATCGAGCGTTTCCGCTACAAGGCCACGAAGGCCGTGCAGGTGCAGAGCCGCATCAAGCAACTGGAGAAGATAGAGCGTATCGAAGTGGACGAAGAAGACAACTCCGCCTTGCGCCTGAAGTTTGTATGCAGCAGCCGTAGTGGAAACTACCCCGTCATCTGCGAGGATGTGGCCAAAGCCTATGGCGACCATGTCATCTTCCACGATGTCAATCTCACCATCAACCGCGGCGAGAAAGTGGCCTTCGTGGGCAAGAACGGCGAAGGTAAGTCTACGCTCGTCAAGTGTATCATGGACGAGATAACCGACTACACCGGCAAGCTGACCTTGGGACACAATGTCCAGATAGGATACTTCGCCCAAAACCAGGCGCAGCTGCTCAACGAGAACCTTACGGTGTTCGACACCATCGACCGCGTGGCGGTGGGGGATATCCGTACGAAGATACGCGACATTTTGGGCGCCTTCATGTTCGGTGGCGAGGCGTCCGACAAGAAGGTCAAAGTGCTGTCGGGCGGTGAGCGAACCCGCCTGGCGATGATCAAGCTCTTGTTGGAGCCGGTCAACTTCCTGATACTCGACGAGCCTACCAACCACCTCGACATGCGCTCGAAGGATGTACTGAAAGAAGCCATCCGCGAATTTGACGGTACGGTGATACTGGTTAGCCACGACCGCGACTTCCTCGATGGCCTTGCCACCAAAGTGTATGAGTTCGGTGGCGGTCTGGTGAAAGAGCATCTTGGCGGCATCTACGACTTTTTGCAGAAGAAGCAGATAGAAAACTTGGATGAGTTGAGAACCGAAAGTGGAGAATCGAGAGTGAAGAATGGGGAACCGAAAGTGAAGAGGCTGTCGCAAAGTCCCGCCACCTCTTCCGGCGAAGCCAGTTCTCCACTCAATAAGCCTTCCAACTCCCAGCTCTCTTATGCCGAACAAAAGGAGTTGAACAAGCGACTCAAGAAACTGGAACGGCGCGTTGCCGACTGCGAGCAGGAGATAGAACAGACCGAAGCGGCCATCTCCATCCTCGAAGCCAAAATGGCAACCCCCGAAGGCGCTTCGGACATGTCGCTCTACGAGCAGCATCAGAAACTGAAACAACAGCTTGATGCCGCGATGGAAGAGTGGGATGCCGTCTCCACCGAACTGGAGGAAACACGTGGCGCCCAATGAACGAAACACTTAATTTAATTATACAAAAATGAATCTAACGAAGTATTTATCTTTCGCTGCAATCTGTCTGATGACAGCCGGATGCAGCACGGGCAAGCAGAAGGCTGAATTGACAGCCGGCATCAAGCTTGCCAATCTGGACACGACTGCCCTACCCGGAAACAGTTTCTATCAGTATGCCTGCGGTGGCTGGGTCGAAAGCCATCCTCTTTCGCCCGAATATTCGCGCTACGGTACCTTTACCGAACTCGACGAGAACAACCGCAAGCAGATACAGAGCCTGATAGAGGAACTTGCCGCCGCACAGCATGAAGCCGGAAGCGTAGCGCAGAAAGTAGGCGACCTCTACCGGATAGCTATGGACAGCGTCAAACTGAACCAGGAAGGCGTAACCCCTCTGAAAGCGGACTTGGAGCAGATAGCCGCCCTGAACGACAAGAAAGATGTTTACGCCCTGCTGGCGAACCTACGTAAGCAAGGCGTCGGAGCCTATCTCGCAGTCTATGTCGGTGCCGACGAGATGAACAGCAGCATGAATGCTGTGCAGACCTACCAGAGCGGGCTGAGCATGGGTGAACGCGACTACTATCTGGCCACCGATTCTTCCACTACTGCCATCCGTGAGGCCTTCCGCCAGCATGTGCAGAAGATGTACCGTCTGGCAGGCTTCGACGAAGCCACAGCTCAGAAAGGTATGGAAATCGTGATGGACGTGGAGACCCGCCTTGCCAAGGCTTTCCGCTCACGCACCGAACTGCGCGACCCGCATGCCAATTACAACAAGATGAGCATGGAAGAGATTAAGAAGAACTATCCTACTTTCAACTGGGACGTCTACCTGTCGGAACTGGGACTGAAGGACGTGCAGGAAATCATCGTAGGCCAGCCTGCCTCTTTGGCTGAGGCTGCCAAGATTCTGGATACCCTGCCTGCCGACCAGCAGTCGCTCTACCTGCAATGGAAGCTGATCGATGCCGCCGCCGGATACCTGAACGACGAAATGGCTCAACAGAACTTCGACTTCTACGACCGCACCATTTCCGGAGCACAGGAGATGCAGCCCCGTTGGAAGACAGCCGTTTCCGTGGTCAGCTCCGCGCTGGGCGAAGCCGTAGGACAGATGTACGTAGAGAAGTATTTTCCCGCTGCTGCCAAGGAGCGTATGGTCGCTTTGGTGAAGAATCTTCAGGCAAGTTTGAGCGAACGCATCAACAACCTGGCTTGGATGAGCGATGAGACCAAGCAGAAGGCACAGGAGAAGCTGGCTACCTTCCACGTGAAAGTCGGCTATCCGGACAAGTGGAAAGACTACTCCACACTGGAAATCAAAGATGATTCATACTGGAATAACATCAAGCGTGCCAACCTCTGGGGCTATGCCGAGATGGTGGCAAAAGCCGGCAAGCCGGTGGACAAAGACGAATGGCTGATGACGCCGCAGACCGTGAACGCTTATTACAATCCGACGACAAACGAAATCTGTTTCCCCGCCGGCATCCTGCAATATCCTTTCTTCGACATGGAAGCCGACGATGCCTTTAACTACGGTGCTATCGGTGTGGTGATAGGTCACGAAATGACGCACGGATTTGACGACCAAGGCCGTCAGTACGACAAGGATGGTAATCTGAAAGACTGGTGGACGGAGGAAGATGCCAAGAACTTTGAAGAGCGTGCCAATGTGATGGTAGCCTTCTTCGATAGTATTGAGGTGGCTCCGGGTGTACACGCCAATGGCCGCATGACGCTGGGTGAGAATATCGCCGACCACGGTGGCCTGCAAGTATCTTTCCAGGCATTCAAGAACGCCACGGCAGCTGCTCCGCTGGAAGTGAAAGAGGGCTTTACCCCCGAACAACGCTTCTTCTTGGCTTACGCCAACGTCTGGGCTAATAACATCCGTCCTGAAGCCATTCTGCAGCTGACGAAGATTGATGTGCACTCTCTGGGCAAGTGGCGCGTGGATGCTGCGTTGCCGCACATCGCAGCATGGAACGAGGCTTTCGGCATCACGGAGAAAGACCCGATGTTCGTGCCTGTAGAGAAACGTGTCTCTATCTGGTAAGTTGGGCGGCGTGTCTGAATAGGGCACACCACCAAAGGAAATAGCGGACGACATGCGGATGACGCCGGTCAAGTAGATGAACGCAGATATTATTTCACTGATTTACAGAAAAAAGTGATTGGCGTTCATCTGTTTGGCTGGTGTCATTTTTGTGCCATTGTGTTTTTTGACGTATCTCTTTTTTAATTATACCTAATTTATTGTGTTAGAGTATAGGGGCAAATAAACATTTTTAGTACCTTTGCACATCAAATCGTTAATACGCAAATCCATGTCTGAAACAAAAAGAATTAAAACCGCTCTGGTATCGGTTTATCATAAGGAAGGTTTGGATGAAATCATTACCAAACTGCACGAAGAAGGAGTTGAGTTCCTGTCAACAGGAGGAACTCGCCAGTTCATTGAATCTCTGGGCTATCCCTGTAAAGCAGTGGAAGACTTGACTACGTATCCCTCTATCCTCGGAGGACGTGTGAAGACTCTGCATCCGAAAGTGTTCGGTGGCATCCTCTGCCGCCGCGGGCTGGAACAGGACATGCAGCAAATAGAAAAATATGAAATTCCCGAAATAGACCTCGTTATCGTCGATCTGTATCCGTTCGAAGCAACCGTAGCTTCCGGTGCCGACGAACCGGCCATCATCGAGAAGATAGACATAGGCGGTATCTCGCTGATCCGTGCCGCAGCCAAGAACTTCAACGATGTAGTGATCGTAGCTTCACAGGCACAATATCAACCGCTCCGCGACATGCTGATGGAGCACGGTGCCACTACTTCACTCGAAGAGCGTCGTTGGTTTGCCAAAGAAGCGTTTGCTGTCTCTTCTCATTACGATTCTGCCATCTTCAACTACTTCGACGGTGAAGAGGGTTCGGCGTTCCGTTGCTCTGCCAACAACCAGAAGACTTTGCGCTACGGAGAAAACCCGCATCAGAAGGGTTACTTCTACGGAAACCTGGAAGGCATGTTCGATCAGATTCATGGAAAAGAGATTTCTTACAACAACCTGCTCGACATCAATGCTGCCGTAGACCTGATCGATGAATTTGAAGATACTACGTTTGCCGTACTGAAGCATAACAATGCCTGCGGTCTGGCTTCACGCCCCACTGTGCTTGAGGCTTGGAAAGACGCTCTGGCTGGCGACCCCGTATCTGCTTTCGGTGGTGTGCTTATCACCAACGGTGTAGTTGATAAAGAGGCTGCTGAAGAGATCAACAAAATCTTCTTTGAAGTGATTATCGCTCCCGATTACGATGTGGATGCGCTGGAAATCCTGGGACAGAAGAAGAACCGTATCATCCTAGTACGCAAACCGACCACTCTGCCCAAGAAGCAGTTCCGTTCTTTGCTGAATGGTGTGTTGGTGCAGGATCGTGACTTGAACATCGAACAACCGGGTGATCTGAAGACCGTAACTACCAAAGCACCTACCGCACAGGAGATAGAGGATATGCTCTTTGCCAACAAGATCGTAAAGAACAGCAAATCCAATGCCATCGTGTTGGCTAAAGGCAAACAGCTGTTGGCAAGCGGCGTAGGTCAGACTTCACGTGTGGATGCTTTGAAGCAGGCCATCGAGAAGGCTAAGAACTTCGGCTTCGACCTGAATGGTGCTGTAATGGCATCCGATGCTTTCTTCCCCTTCCCCGATTGTGTGGAGATTGCCGGAAACGAAGGCGTTACTGCCGTTATCCAGCCGGGCGGTTCTATCAAAGACCAACTCTCATTTGACTATTGCAACGAACATGGCATTGCAATGGTGACTACGGGAATACGTCATTTTAAGCACTAATTAGATTGGTGAATTTTGAATTATGAATTTTGAATTATAGTTTATGAATGGTAACTGAATGATAAGTATAGTGGACACTTTTATAAACTATAATTCAAAAATCATAATTAATAATTCTTAGTTCAAGATTCAAAGTTTATAATTCAAAAATTAATCAATGGGATTATTCTCTTTTACACAAGAAATAGCGATGGACCTTGGTACTGCCAACACCATCATCACATCTAATGGCAAGATCGTGGTGGATGAGCCTTCGGTAGTAGCCCTCGACCGTCGTACCGATAAGATGATTGCCGTGGGTGAAAAGGCAAAGATGATGCACGAAAAAACCCACGAAAACATACGTACCATCCGTCCGCTTCGCGACGGTGTAATTGCCGACTTCTATGCTTGCGAGCAGATGATACGCGGTTTGATAAAGATGGTGAATAGCCGTAGCCGTCTGTTTTCTCCTTCGCTCCGTATGGTCATCGGTGTCCCTTCGGGCAGTACGGAGGTAGAACTGCGAGCCGTGCGCGACTCTGCCGAACATGCCGGCGGACGTGACGTCTACTTGATTTTTGAACCTATGGCTGCCGCTATCGGTATCGGTATCGATGTGGAAGCTCCGGAAGGAAATATGATTGTGGATATAGGTGGTGGGTCTACGGAAATTGCCGTAATCTCTTTGGGCGGTATCGTTGCCAACAACTCCATCCGCATTGCTGGAGACGACCTGACTGCTGATATCCAGGAGTACATGAGCCGCCAGCACAATGTGAGGGTCAGCGAGCGTATGGCAGAACGTATCAAAATCAATGTGGGTGCCGCCCTGACCGAACTGGGTGAGGACGCTCCGGAAGATTACATTGTTCACGGGCCTAACCGTATTACTGCCTTGCCTATGGAAGTGCCTGTATGCTATCAGGAAGTGGCACACTGTTTGGAGAAATCCATCTCGAAGATTGAGACCGCTATTCTGAACGCATTGGAAAATACGCCTCCCGAATTGTATGCCGATATCGTGCACAACGGTATCTATCTGGCTGGTGGAGGTGCATTGCTCCGCGGGCTCGACAAGCGTCTGACTGATAAGATTAATATTCCGTTCCATATTGCCGAAGATCCGTTGCATGCCGTAGCCAAGGGTACGGGTGTGGCACTGAAGAATGTGGGCCGTTTCTCATTCCTTATGCGCTGATAAAGGGATATGCGAGATCTACTGAACTTTCTTATTAAATACAATTACTGGTTCCTCTTTCTGTTGTTAGAGGCAGCCAGTTTTGTTTTATTATTCCGCTTCAACCACTATCAGCATAGTGCGTTCTTCACTTCGGCCAATAGTGTAGCGGGGAAAGTTTATGATGTTTCGGGAGCGGTGACTTCCTATTTCCATCTGAAGACGACCAATGAGGACTTGCTGGACCGCAACATGTGGCTGGAACAGCGGGTGGCTTTTCTGGAGAAGACATTAAAGAATAGAGGAATGGATTCCGTCAGGCTGTACAGTCTTGAACGCATGGAAACGGAAGAATATAAGATATTCAAGGCGAATGTGATTAAGAACAGTCTGAATAGAGTGGATAACTACATCACTCTTGATGAAGGTTCCAATGCAGGTATCCGTCCGGAAATGGGGGTGGTAGATGCCAATGGGGTAGTGGGGATTGTCTATAAGACTTCGCCGCATTATTCTACTGTCATCCCGTTGCTGAACAGCAAGTCGAGCATTAGTTGTAAGATTGTCGGCAGCGAATATTTCGGTTATCTGAAGTGGGAATACGGGGATTCGCGTTTCGCTTATCTTAAGGATTTGCCTCGTCACGCTGAGTTCAATCTGGGCGATACGGTGGTGACGAGCGGATACTCTACAGTGTTTCCCGCAGGGATCATGATAGGTACGGTGGATGATATGTCCGATTCGCACGACGGTCTTTCTTATTTGCTGAAGATAAAGCTTGCCACGGATTTCGGTAAGTTGAGCAATGTGCGGATCATTGCTCGCACCGGGCAAGAAGAGCAGAAAGAACTGGAGAGAGAAGAGGAGGAGTGATTTTAGTTTTTGAGCTTTTGCTTTTTTAAGTTCTTGAGTTTTTAGGTTTTAGGGCTTTTAGATTATAAGTTTTTGGAATTTTGGTTTGGGGGATGTTGGTCTATGGGATGGTTTATTTTTTGATTGGCTGATTTTTTTGAGGTGCGTACGCATTAAGGCGTATATTCCACTTCTCATTTTCCATTTTCCATTTTTTTAAATAAGAAGAAGTTGGTCATTAATTATCTGCATAAATTAGGTTGGTTTATTGGTTTGGTGCTGTTGCAGGTGCTGATACTGAACAATGTGCATATTGCCGGATATGCCACACCTTTTCTATATATATATATCATATTGAAGTTTGAGTCGGAGACACCGAGAAACGCATTGATGTTATGGGCGTTCTTTTTAGGACTTACGGTAGACATCTTTTCGGACACTCCGGGCATGAATGCTGCCGCGGCGGTGGTTTTGGCATTTTCACGGCCTACTTTTCTGCGGCTGTTTGTGCCGCGTGACACATTTGAGGATATCGTTCCTTCGGTCAAGACAATGGGCTTTGCCTCTTTCCTGAAATATTTGGTTGTCAGTGTTTTTGTCCATCATGCCGTGTTGCTTACCATTGAGTTCTTTTCGTTTGCCCACATCGGAACGTTATTGTTGAGGATTGTGGCAAGTGCATTGCTGACCATAACCTGTATAATGGCTATAGAAGGAGTGAGGAAAAAGTCAAATGGCTAAAGATTATATACTCGAAAAGCGGAAATTTGTGATAGGTGGAGCGGCGATTGTGATTGTCGTCATCTATATTATGCGTCTTTTTGTATTGCAGATCATGACAGATAGCTACAAAAAGAATGCAGATAGTAATGCTTTTCTTAATAAGATACAGTACCCTTCGCGCGGTGCTATCTATGATCGTAATGGTAAGTTGTTGGTATTCAATCAGCCGGCGTATGATATCACTTTCGTGCCGCGGGAAGTGACCCAGCTCGATACCCTTGACTTTTGCCGCACGTTGAACATCACCAAAGAGCAGCTTCTCAAACGGATGAAGGACGTGAAAAACCGTTGGATGAATCCCGGTTATTCCCGTTATACCCATCAGGTCTTTATGACTCAGCTTTCGGCGGAAGAGTGCGGTGTGTTTCAGGAAAAACTTTTCAAGTTTCCCGGTTTCTATATTCAGAGGCGTACGATACGGCAGTATACGTACGATGTTGCCGGACATGCTTTGGGGGATATTGGCGAGGTGTCGATGAAAGATATCGAGGCGGACGACTATTATATCCGAGGTGATTACATCGGCAAGCAAGGCATCGAAAAGTCGTATGAGAAATACTTGCGCGGAGAGAAAGGTGTGGAAATTCTGCTTCGTGATGCGCATGGACGTATTCAGGGACACTATATGGACGGACAACTGGACCGTCCTTCGGTGCCGGGCAAAAATTTGACGTTAGGACTGGATATTGAGTTGCAGCGGTTAGGAGAAAGGCTGATGAAGAATAAGATCGGAGCGATTGTAGCTATTGAGCCGGAGACAGGTGAGATACTCTGTCTGGTGTCGGCGCCGAACTTCGATCCGCATCTGATGATTGGTCGCCAGCGTGGAAAGAACCATCAGATGTTGCAGCGAGATAAGCAGAAGCCGCTGCTAAACCGTGCCATCATGGGTGTCTATCCGCCGGGGTCTACGTTTAAGACAGCGCAGGCACTGACTTTTCTGCAAGAAGGAATTATCCAGCCTTCCACGTCTTTTCCTTGTTTTCACGGATTCGTATATGGCGGTCTGCGGGTAGGTTGCCACGGGCATGCTTCACCGTTGCCGTTGGTGCCTGCTGTTGCCACTTCCTGCAATGGTTATTTTTGCTGGGGATTGTATCGTATGTTTGGCGACCGGAAATATGGTTCGGTACAGAATGCGATTACGGTGTGGAAGGATCACATGGTTTCACAGGGATTCGGTTATCCGTTGGGTGCAGATCTACCGGGAGAGAAGCGTGGCTTTATTCCGAATGCGGATTTTTATGACAGGGCTTATCGGAAATCGTGGAACGGACTGACGGTAATCAGTATATCCATCGGGCAGGGTGAGGTGACAAGTACTCCTTTGCAGATGGCCAATCTGGCGGCTACCATTGCCAATCGCGGCTATTTTATAACTCCCCACATCGTGAAGGAAATTCAGGATGCAGAGTTGGATACTATTTATCGGGAGCGCCGCTACACTTCCGTCGACCGCCAACATTATGAGAAGATTGTGGAAGGTATGCGGGCTGCTGTAACGGGAGTGACTGGAAGTGCCACTTGCCGCATTGCAGGCGCTATCTTGCCTGATGTGGAAATCTGCGGAAAGACTGGTACGGCGCAGAACCGCGGGCACGACCATTCCGCATTCATAGGTTTCGCTCCGATGGACAAACCGAAGATAGCCATTGCCGTTTATGTGGAAAACGGTGGTTGGGGAGCTACTTACGGGGTACCGTACGGTGCCTTGATGATGGAACAATATTTGAATGGAAAGCTTTCGCCTGCCAGCGAGGCACGGGCGGAGGAAATGAGTAACCGTGTGATCATGTATGGTAACGAGGAGAGATAGTATATGGAAATCATTGGATTGGGTGACGATTTGTGTATACCTGATTCTTATCGTATTCGGGTGGTTTAGCGTCTGCGGAGCAAGTTATGACTATGGCGATCGCGACTTTTGGGATTTTTCTACCCGTGCAGGTAAACAGTTGGTGTGGATTATCTGTTCGTTCGGCTTGGGGTTTGTGCTATTGATGCTGGATGATGACCTTTATGACATGTTTGCCTATCTGATATATATTGCGCTTGCCATATTGCTTGTGGTCACTATTTTTATAGCTCCTGATACCAAAGGGTCGCGTTCGTGGCTGGTGATGGGACCTGTCAGCCTGCAACCGGCGGAGTTTGCTAAATTTGCTACGGCTTTGGCACTTGCCAAGTATATGAATGCTTATTCCTTTACAATGAAGAACTGGAAGAATATCCTGATGATGGTATTTCTGATTCTGTTTCCGATGATGTTGATTATCTTGCAGCGGGAAACGGGTTCGGCATTGGTTTATACAGCTTTTTTTCTGGTGCTTTATCGGGAAGGAATGCCGGGAGTGGTATTGTTCTCCGGTTTATGTGCGGTTGTTTATTTTGTGGTTGGAATCCGGTTTGATGAAGTTTTTATAGCCGATACACCGACACCGATAGGGGAGTTTGCGGTGTTGTCTATGGTATTACTGTCGGCAGCGGGCATGGTGTGGGTATATAACAAGAAATGGGAACCAGTGCGTAATATCCTGTTGATCGTATTGGGTGCGTTGCTGATTGCTTATATCCTTTCGGAGTATGTCGTTCCGTTCAATCTTGTCTGGGTGCAATGGGGGCTTTGTGTGCTGGTGGTCGGTTATTTGATCTTTCTCTCTTTGAGTGAGCGCCATCTGAATTATCTGCTGATAGGTTTGTTTGCTATAGGTTCCATCGGTTTCTTGTATTCAAGTGATTATTTTTTCAATAAAGTATTGGAGCCGCATCAGCAGATACGTATTAAAGTGGTGTTGGGTATGGAGGAGGATTTGGCGGGTGCCGGTTACAATGTGAACCAGTCTAAGATTGCCATTGGTTCGGGAGGATTGACAGGAAAGGGCTTTCTGAATGGTACGCAAACCAAACTGAAGTATGTGCCCGAGCAAGATACGGACTTCATTTTCTGTACGGTGGGCGAAGAAGAAGGATTTGTTGGTTCTGTTGCTGTGCTGCTTCTGTTTCTTGTATTGATACTTCGTCTGATGGCTGTTGCGGAGCGACAACCGTCTACTTTCGGCAGGGTGTATGGTTATTCGGTGGTCAGTATCTTCTTGTTCCACTTGTTTATCAATATCGGTATGGTGCTGGGGCTTACGCCGGTGATAGGCATTCCGTTGCCATTCTTCAGTTATGGCGGTTCTTCGCTTTGGGGATTTACTATTCTGCTGTTTATCTTCCTGCGCATTGATGCAGGGCGTAAAAAAAGACTCTCGACGTTTTAGGGTATGACTTTTGTGTGACGGGTCTGGAGGAAAGATTCGTCACTTCGTTTGGGCATGTCCGTCTCTGGGATTTGCCGTATCTACTGCACTGGTTTTGTATATCACCGTTTCAACTTGATTCCTACGTCGTTGATCCCGGGTAAAAGTTCGTCTGGTAGGAGATGGGTGATTTTGAAACGATACTCTCCGGCTTTTCCAACGCGGACAATTCCGGCGCGTAGAGACGATTGGTATAATCCGCCCCAGCCGTTACCTAACCAGACTCCGGTACTGTCGGCAAGCCTTATTTCCAATGTATCTCTTTTGAAATCCTGTACTTCCGGATTGTCGTAGCAGATGTGCAGGGGTAGGTTTTGATAGGGGTAACTGTTACGGTTACGTACTTCTATGAATATGTTGTAGTAAGTAGCGGAATCGGGCACTGTGACTTGAAAGGACAGCGTATCTTTTCGTTGCCACCCTTCTGTAGGTAAAGACAGAAAGGCATGATATACCGTCTGTTTATCGCAAGCCATGCAAAGACTTGCGATAAACAGCAGTACTAGACTTTTTCTGAGAAATTTCTTATACTTGAGCAGTTTTTTCATTTCCGGCAGGTTTCTCTGCTTGTTGGTTGGGTTGATTCGGTTGGTTGGGTTTCCTTCCATTGTCACGTTGACCTTCTCCACGTTCATGAGCATTTTTCTGCTTGTTGCGTTTAGGCTGTTCCTTTTGGGGACGGTCCCCTTGCTGTCTAGATTGGCTACCTTGCTGCTTAGGTTGGTTACCTTGCTGCTTAGGTTGGCTACCCTGTTGCTTGGGTTGGTTACCTTGTTGTTTAGGTTGTTCTCCTGGCTGCTTAGCATTGTTTTGAGGCTTGGATTCGTTTTGTGGACGTAGCCGAGATTGTTGTTGCTCTACAGGCTGGTTGGAATTTCCTTTTTTCTTTTTCTTTCGATTGTTGTTACTGTTACCTTTACCGTTGTTATCTCCACCATTTTTACCTTTACGGTTACGGTCGAAACGGGTCAGACTTTCCTGTTCCAGCAAGTCTATCGGTTTCCTTGGTTCAGAGTGTCTTGCTTCTTCGGCGAGATTGTCAGGTTTGATGCCACGTTTGTTCAAACCGATGACTTCAAATGCACGCTTTCCGCTGATGGTTATCAGGTTAGCAGGGATACTCTTATCGGTAGAGTAGGTTATCTGGTTGCTCAGAATGTCCGCCTTGAAGAAGTAGAATATACCGTCTTTGGTTTCCAATTCAATTTCTTTGGAAGGCAGACGTTTCTGTGCCTCTACATAGCAATCTACTTCGTAGTTGAGGCAACATTTCAGTTTGGCACATTGTCCTGCCAATTTCTGCGGATTGAACGAGATGTCTTGATAGCGTGCCGCACTTGTCGATACGGACACAAAGGAAGTCATCCACGTGGCACAACACAATTCACGTCCACAAGAGCCGATTCCACCGATGCGGCCAGCCTCTTGTCGCGCGCCGATTTGTTTCATTTCGATGCGCACATGGAAAGCATCTGCCAACACTTTTATCAGTTGGCGGAAATCTACACGCTCATCGGCAATGTAGTAGAAGATTGCCTTGTTTCCGTCTCCTTGATACTCTACATCGCCTATTTTCATATTCAGATTCAGGCTGAGGGCAATTTGGCGTGAACGTATCATAGTGCTGTGTTCTCGCTCCTTTGCCTCGTAGTATTTTTCCATGTCCACCTGTTTGGCTTTTCGGTAGATACGCTTGATGTCGGCTTCCGACTTAATATTTGCTTTCCGCATTTGCAGCGGGACGAGCCGTCCGGTCAGGGTCACTTCGCCGATGTCGTGTCCCGGTGTTGCCTCTACGGCTACGATATCTCCTTTTTCCAAAGGGATATGGTTGCTGTTTCGGTAATACCCCTTGCGGGTATTCTTGAATTGCACCTCTACCATGTCGCTCTCTTCCGCATTTCCCGGAATATCAGCTAACCAGTCGTAGGTGTTCAGTTGCTTGTCCTGTCTGCAACAACTCTTGCAACAGAGACCTCCACTTCCGTTATGTAGTTTAAAATCCATCTCTATATACTTAATTGTTTTTTATTGCTTTTATTATTTTGTATTCTCTCTCTTTATGATATTCTCTTTCTATTACTCTTATCAACTCACAAACTCGAAACCTACTGTTTGAGCAGGACGATCATTTTCAGCGAGAAATCGAAGAATACCATACGGGCATTCACATTCTGTTCGATGTGTATCTGGGCTTCGCTCAGTTCATTCATCATTCCCATCACGTTGCGCTCGTTGATGAAAGGTGCAAAACGCACGGCGAAGTTCTGTTCAGGCAAGGTCATGTAATTCATCTCCTTGCGGTGCAGATTGTAGATGAAATTCTCGCGTATCATGCGCTGGGCGTATGCCAGGAAGTTTTTTTGCCGTTCGCGTCCCATGCCGGCGAGTTGTTCGCTCCACTGTTTCATTTCGCGTATCTTTCGTTGATAGGACAGGCGCATGAGGCTGACAAAGAGTTCGAAGAACAGTTCGTTCTCCTCATTCAGATGAATGGTCTCCAGCGCTTTTACAAAATCTCCGTTGGCCAGGTGCGCCAAGGTGAAACTGTCGTTGGGACGTACGCCATATTTTTGTTGCAAGACGTTGGCTATGTCAGCTTCCTCTATTTTACGGATATTGAAACGTTGTGTACGGCTCAATATGGTGGGCAGAATCATGTCTGGAGTTTCAGATATCAGTAAGAATATCGTCTTCTCTGGTGGTTCCTCCAGAAGTTTCAGCAACTTGTTGGCACAAACCACGTGCATCTTTTCTGGTAACCATACAATGGTCACTTTGTATCCGCCTTCGCTTGACTTCAGGTTGAGCTTCCGTACTATTTCGTCGCTCTCTTTGGCATAGATGATGGCTTGTCCGTTTTCGGCATCCATCTCATTCAGCCAGTGGTTAAGGTTGAAGTAGGGATTGTTCAGAACCAGATGCCGCCAGTCGGTGATGTAATCATCGCAGACTTCTTTTTTCCCTTTTTTCACTATGGGGAATACAAAGTGTACATCCGGATGCACCAGCTTATTCCATTTTACGCAGGAAGGGCAGATGCCGCAAGCATCGGTTTCTGTACGGTTCGGGCAACAAATGTAACGTGCGTATGCCATCGCCAACGGGAGTTTTCCTATACCCGGCGGGCCACAGAATAGTTGCGCATGAGGGATTCGTCCCTCTCGCACTTCTTTTCTCAATCGCTCCTTGGCAGCTTCTTGCCCTACTACATCTTTGAAGAACACGATATTATCTTTGTTTTAAGTTTCTAAATTCTGCTGTAGCTTTCAGCTATTTATTTTTTTGTTACCTCAACTCTCTACTTTTTTCCTACTCTTTTTCAGTAGATTTGTTTAGCAACTTCCTTTATACTGTCTACTGCGCCGATGGAGTAGAAGTGTATACTGGGTACACCATGCTCCATCAATTCCCTGCATTGCTGTACACACCATTCTATTCCTACTTGTTTGGCTTCTTCGTCTGTCTTGCATTTCATTGCTTCGCGTGCCAAATCTTCGGGCAGGTCTACCTTGAAAGTTTTGGGAATCATGCTGAGTTGCGATAGTTTCTTGAACGGTTTGATTCCAGGAATGATGGGAATGGTGACTCCGGCTTTTCGGACACGTTCCACAAAGTTGAAGTATTTCCGGTTATCATAAAAAAGTTGGGTAACGGCATATTCTGCGCCTGCCTCCATTTTCTTTTTTAACCAGTAAATGTCGGTATCTATGTTGGGTGCCTCTTCGTGTTTCTCAGGATAGCATGCCACGCCGTAAGAAAATGGCGTTTTTGTTATCTTCATCTCCGAACCGTCTACAAAGATACCTTTATTGAAGTTGTTGATCTGTTCTTGCAATTCGATGGCGTGGTGATAACCGTCACTCTCGGGAGTGAATATGGATTCGTGCTTTGCCTTGTCTCCACGCAATACCAGCAAGTCGGTGATACCGAGAAATTGCAAGTCGAGCAGTACGTATTCCGTTTCTTCGCGGGTGAAACCGCTGCAAAGGATATGCGGAACTACAGTGATATTGTATTTGTTCTGGATAGCAGCCGCTACAGCTACGGTTCCCGGACGGCGGCGCAGACGGTTGCGTTGGAATAGTCCATTGCCCAGCTCTTTGTACACATATTCACTGCGATGGGTAGTTATATTGATGTATTTCGGGTCAAATTCCCGTAAAATATCTATGGATTCGTACAGTTTCTCGATGCCTGTGCCTTTCAGTGGCGGCAGTATTTCGAAGGAGAAAGCTGTTTTCTCGTTGCTGTGTATCAGGTCGATAATTTTCATTCCTTTTTTCGCATTTTTGTTCATTGAACAAAATTATTTGTACATTGGGAACAAAAATACGAAAAAGAAATGATAAATGCTTTTTTATCTGGTTATTCTTTTATGCAACGTACGAAAAGTGCATTGATTTTCGGGGTACAATCCATGAATTGAATGGTACTTTGCGTACTTATGAGCATCGCTACTTTGCTATTCAGGGTAAGGGCGGATTCACCTCTTATCCAATAGGCCGCTGCAATGTTCTCGTTCAAGAGTTTTGTGCTGCCATCCTTGCCGCTGCATATTCCGTACGGTACGGCATTGAATCCGGTTTCGTTAGTTGCAATATAAGTGTCGTCATTCGTTTTCCATTCTCCGGTTTCCAGAAGGATGGCGGCATTCCCGACATATTTCACCAACGAGTCCCAGTCTTTCTTATCAGGCACTTTCCACTGCTCAGGGGCTAATTCCTTTTGGGTAAGCACGTCTCCTCTATAGAAATAAGACACTTTTTTTTCCGTATAGAAGTAACCTGCCTCTCCTCCAAATTCCGTTATGTGTTTGATATCGCTGCCATCCCTGTAACTTGTGGCTTGCAGATTCTCCTTCATCCAGTACTGTGTGCCGATTTTTACTATCGGATATTCTTTAATGCTGCCGCTTCTGAGGTCTCTCAGTGTATGGCTTATGATATTGATATCGTTTGGTGTCTCGGGCTTTTCGGTTAATACTTCTCCCTTTTCGTTGAAGTAGATTACGTTAATGGAAGTGGAATTTCCCGGGGTATAATTGAACGTGTTATCTTCTATGTCCCAATTGATTTTCCCTCCGGCAGTATTACTTTCGTCGTTCATAAGTTTTAAGACGGTACCCTTACTTAAATCACTTTTTCCATTTGTCTGAATCGGATAACAGGTTATTGCTTGCGAATTGATAGTTTCTGACTTTAAATATTCCTTGCAGATTTCGGCAATTGCTTTCCCTTTATGGTATACTCTGTATATGTCCGATTCTGAGAAAGATAAGGCAGCTATATGGAGTGCGGTCGTTTGGTCGTTATTGTCAGTAGTTTTGCCTTCTACTGTTGTCCAGTCTTTGATTGTGCTGATTACTCCTGTGAGGATATGACTGTTAGTTTGCATGGCAGTGATATTCAGGGCACATTGCGTACTGCTTTCTAAAGTCAATTCGGGCATCTTACAAGTATATATTTGTCCGTTCCATTCCATGACGAACGATTGGTTGTTGGGACCAATCGTTTGCGGGATGACAATGAACTCTTTTCCGACCAACTTTCCGTTTTCAATTTTCCATGTACCGTAGGGGATTATATCTGTTTCTTTACTTACGTTTGTAAATTCGTTTTTCTCTAAATCATAGTTAGCTTGGGTTTTGAATCCTGTAGCAATGATATGTGGGTTGGATTTTAGTAATTCATTAATGTCTTTTTCTTCTTTGGGACTGATAGTGATTTGTAACTTGATCAGTTTGTGGGTAAATTCCAGTTCAACAGGTGCTTCACTGTTTTCGATGTTGGAAGCTTTGGCTAAAAGAAAGTCCGATAGCGAATATTTCGTTTTATCATTTTGATCTGGATATACAGCGACGGGGATGATGGATGAAGCAACCGGAACCCCTGTGTCACGGTAGGGATAATAACTTATAAAATCAAGACTTACATCTCCTACAGGGTAAAATACGATTTTCTCAGGAATGAATGTATTGTTAGTTCCATATTCCAATTTAAGATTGTCAATATAACGTTCTCCGCTGATGGGTTCTGAGTGGAAAGTGGCAAACAGTCCGGCTTTATCTCCTTTTTCGAATGTATTGTTTATGACTCTTGTTGTATTGTTTATTTTTACAGAAAAGTTAATTGGTACTGTGCTGGTTTGTATTTCATTGTCAATTTTGTTAACACAAGCGGCAATTAATGTAGGTAATAAAAAACTGCATACTAATAGTTTCAAATTTTTCTTGTTGAAGTTTTCTCTACTCATTGTTTTTTTGAATGTTAGAATGTGTATAGACATCCTGAATTACTAATTGATTGATTTGTTAAAGGTCAATGTATCAGAATTATTAGGGATTGAGTAGGACCATAACCGGTATGGAAAAGTCTGTCGGCTTTAAAATGCTAATTATTTGAAGTCACGAATGAATTCAGGTTCTATTCTTTCTTTATATGTTCTTCAACGTTGATTAACGTTAACGCGACCAAAGGTATGATAATATTTTAAAATATGAAATAGAAAGGTACTTTTTTTGATAAAAATCGCGGAATTTGCAATTATCTTAGAATTAAACGGTTATTCGGGTTGCTTGGGAATTGGGTAACGAGATGGCAACCGTTCCTATTTCAGAGTTCTTTATTGTTTTGCACCAATAAGATAACGTCAGTTCGATATAAGTATTAAATTTATCCGTTTGAATATTAGGAATATAGCGATAAAAGTATTAAATTTATAGTGTCGAATTATAACATTTAAACGATTATCACTATGTTCTTAGAGGCTAAAGTTACAGAGATTTATTGTATGGCAGACAATTTTTGCAAGGAATTTGCTCTCCAACAAGAAAAATATATGCTTAAGTACCCGTTGGCGGAATTAGATTGAGATTTCATCATGTCTTATGCCTCATAACAAATAATGTAATGGCGCATAACAAGTAATGTAATGAGGGATAA
>NZ_CAJUHF010000051.1 GCF_910585845.1 uncultured Bacteroides sp.
ATATCCTTCCTGTGTCTGTGATAAAAGCCAAGCAGCGCATCAAGAACAAGATCGGTCTGTCAAGCACGGACAGCCTGGACAAGTATATACAACAACATTGACACTGGGAGGACATTATGGAAAAGAAATGGGTATATACGGGAAAGAGGTGGATATATGATATCGGAGAAATTGCAGTCATTGTCCTGCAATTCGTTGCTGTCTTCTCCTTGCTGTGTATGATATGTGCGGTCACTCCCGAACTTCCGGCGGGAGAGACCGTCGGGCAGTGGATGTGGTTCGGGAAAGGTGTATGGATTTCGGCAGGATGCGTGATCGCTTCCTGCCTGGTACAGTATCTCAAGAAAGATTCCTGGGCGGAGATTCTGTGCTTCCAGTATTTCTCGAAGTCTGTGGCATGGAGCATCGTGCTGTTGGGAGGCGTTGAGGCGGTGTGGGGCTTGCGGCAGTTATACGGTTTCTCGGTTTCCGGGCATTCGTTGTATGCCCTTACGGGTTCTTTCTTTAACCCCGGCCCATACGGAGGATATCTGGCGATGGCGTTGCCTGTCTGCCTGCATTGTTACTTACACGCATCCAAGTGTAAAAAGAAGCATATCTTCCGGCAAGCGGGGATAGGGATCGCAGGTATCTCAGGGCTTCTTGTCCTGTGTGTGCTTCCCGCCACGATGAGCCGTTCGGCGTGGATTGCCGCTACGGTGGGTTGCGCCTGGGTGGCATATATGCATCGTGAGAAGCGGAAGTGGAAATATTTGTGGCGGAAATATTGGAGACGTTATCTCGCCTGGGGAACGGCGGGGGTGCTTGTGTTAGCATTGGCGGGCGCGGGCGTTTTCTTTCTGAAACCCGATTCGGCATTAGGGCGCCTGTTCCTGTGGAAGATTGCCTGCCGTGCCATCGCCGAACATCCTTGGGGATGCCCTTGGGGATTCGCATACGCCTACGGGGAGGCACAGGAAAAGTATTTCAGTAGCGGAAACTATGCCGCATGGGAAGAACGTGTGGCGGGAAGTCCCGAATATGCCTTCAATGAATATCTGGACTGCGCGTTGAACATAAGCCTGCCGCTCACCATCATACTGCTGTGCATGATTGTCATGTACTTGCGGATAGGGGTGATGTACAGGCAGTACGGGGTATGCGGGGCACTTCTGTCCTTGCTCCTTTTCTCCTTTTCTTCCTACCCAATGCATATACCGGGCTTTATGATGGCGGGAGTCTTCCTGTTGATTGCCTGCCGTGAGGGAATCCTTATCGGTAAATTCCTTATCGTGGGTGCCTGGCTGGCCGTATCGGTAGCAGGCTTGGGAGACAAATGGAAACAGGAAGAAGACGCCTGCCGGAAGTGGGCACATGCCCGGATGCTTTATCAGCTGGGAAGCCATGCCGCAGCGCAGAAAGCTTATGAGGAAATCCGTCCGGCATTGGACGACCGGGGAGCATTCCTGTTCGAATACGGCCACAGCCTGCATAAGTCGGGTAATTATGAGGAATCCGACTGGATATTACGTGCCGCCACTTACCGTAGCAACGCCCCCATGATACGGAACGTGATGGGAAAGAATTGCCAAGCGATGGGGTTCTACTGGCAGGCTGAGGCGTACTATCTGTCTGCCGTTCACCTGCTGCCGGGTAGGATTTACCCCTATTACCTGCTGGCCAAGCTCTATGCGGAACCGGAGTATCGGAACCGGGAGCGGTTCGAGGAGATGAAACGGATTGTGCTGACGAAGGAGCCAAAGGTCTACTCCACCGCCATCAAGGAGATGAGAGACGAGGTGGAGAAGATAGAAAATGAGTGGGAAATCAGGCAATAATGTCAGCGTGCCGCCTATGAACTATATTGTTTCCCTTCCTCCAGATATCCCTTCTTGAACATATCTATGAACAAAAAGAACAGGGAAAGGAGCAACGGTCCGAAGATGATGCCCATGAAGCCGAAAAGGGAGAGTCCGATTACCACTCCGAAAACGGTAATGAGTGGATGGATGTCTGCCATCTTCTTCTGTATGATGAAACGTATCAGGTTGTCGAGTTGCGAAATGACCGCACCACCGTAGATGAGTAGTCCGATAGCTTGGAACCAGTTGCCGATCAATGCCATGTAAACGGCTATCGGAAACCAGACCAATGCCGTACCCACCATCGGGATGATACTGGCAAAGCAGGTCAGGAAGCCGGCAAACAGGATGTTAGGGGCACCGAAAATCCAATAACCTATCATAGCTATTCCTCCTTGTATGACGGCAAGCAGCGGGATGCCGATTGCATTGGAGCGGATGATCATGTTGATTTCGTTGATGACGTTCTGCGTATTGGTGGCGTTGAACGGTAACAGTTCGTTGACGTATTGTTCCATCTTCTTGCCGCCAATCAGCATGAAATAGAGCACAAAGACCAGTACGAAGATGTTGACGGTGAAACTGCTGATGCCTCCCATGATGGCTTGCCCGATGCAGGGAAGGAGGGAGATGACGTATGCGACCGTGTCTTTTCCCAAGATATAGTATCCGGTTTTGGCTTGGATGATGTTTGCCGTTTCCTCAAAGGGGGCTATGATGGCTTGCGGGTCTAGATTGATGTTTTGCAGATTGACGACGGTCAACCATACGACCAGTCCAAGAGGAACCAGAAAGAAGAGAATCGCCTCTGCCGTGATGAGGGCGGCAGCTATGCTACGTCTTATTTTTCGTCTGTCGGAGAGATACACCATCTGTTTCCTTACCAGGATGTAGATGGTCAAAGCTCCCAACAAACCGCCGATGAATGGGGCTATTTGTTCAAAAAGAATGATTCCCAGCCCGACTATGATGACTATCAGCGAATATTTCCAATATTTCTCCTTTGTACTCATAAGGTCTCTATATTTCTTCTATAAAGAAACAGATAAGAGATGCAAATGGTTTGGAAATAGATGCCGGAAGCCGAATTTTATTCTTCGTCTAACCAGCCTGCTCCTTGGCGTATGATTTCAGCTTCTCCGCGGGTACAGTCGACTATGGTAGAAACCTCCGTGCCACCGATGCCGCCATCGATCACCAAATCGACAAGATCGCCGAATTTTTCATTGATCAGCTCAGGATCGGTGCAATACTCTATCTCCTCATGTTCGTCGTAGGGGAGGGTGGTGGTCATGATGGGGGCGTCCAGTATGCGGGCTATTTCCCGGATAATGGCGTTGTCGGGCATGCGGATGCCGACCTCCTTACGGTTGCGGAATATCTTAGGCAGGCGGGTGGTACCGTTCAATATGAAGGTGAAGGCGCCAGGCAGGTTTCTCTTCATCAGTTTGAAAGTGCGGTTATCTACTTTGGCATACTCGCTAATGCTGCTCAGGTCGTAGCAGATGATGGAAAGGTTATTCTTTCGGAGATCGATATCCTTGATACGGCAGATGCGTTCGATGGCACGCTCTTTCAGTCCGTGGCAGCCGATGGCATACATGGTGTCGGTGGGGTAGATGATGAGTCCGCCGTCGTTCAGAATGTCTGCCACTTGTTGCAGATGTTGGGGATTGTTGTTCTTTTCGTAAAGTTTCAGCAGCATAATGGATGGGGATTGATATATGAACGTACAAAAGTAAGAAATAAGTTTCTTATTTTCAAAGTAATTGTTCATTTCTTCCTTTTGCGTAGTTCCTCGGCAATCCGCCATTGTAGGGCGGCTTCCATCTCTTTGCCGGCTTGCATCAGGGCATCGCCGAAAAGCTCGTGTGCTCCGGCATGTTCCGGTTTCAGGGTGGTGGCCTTGTCCAGGTCGGCAATGGCTGCTTCTGTCTTTTGTAGTTTCAGGCGTATTTTTCCACGGTTGTAGACGGCTTTGAATTCCGTTGGACGCAGCTTCACGGCACGGGTAAGGCACTCTTCCGCTTCCAGGCACTTGCCATCGTTGAAGAGGGTGACTCCTTTACGTACCCATGCATCGGTGTATTCTGGATAGAGTTCCAGTGCTTTGTCATAATTGGCAAGGGCGGAGCGGACATCATGGGCAAGGGTGATGGATTCATTACCCATCAGGTAATATTCCCGTGCGTAGGTTTGCAGGCGTTTTTGCTGTTCTGTCATTTGCGCTTTTAGCTGTTCATTGCTGTCGCGCAGCTTGTTGATAACACCTAATTTCCGACGGATGAGCCGTTTGACAGCGGGCTTTTCGATGTCATACCGGGAGTGTATGGCTCGGAAAAAATGGTTGAGGAACTCTTCAAAGTCTCCTTGGTCGAAAGCTTTGGAGGCGGCGGCATAATCTACGTCGGCTTGCGCCTGTTTCAGTGCCCGGTCGATGGCTTGCCGGTTGTTGAAGCGTTCGGAGAAATGGACTATCTCCGGGCGTACAAAGATGTCGGCGCGGTTGACCGGTCTTTTTAGTTGGATGCCTTCCAGCGAGGTGCATCGGCTGAGGGCTACGTAAGCCTGTCCACCGGCAAATACGCCGCCGGTGAAGTCGATAACGACCCGGCTGAAGGTCAGTCCCTGGCTTTTGTGGATGGTGATGGCCCATGCCAGCCGTACGGGGAATTGCGAGAAGGTGCCGAGTACTTCCTCTTCTATCTCCTTTTTCTTTTCGTTGTATTTGTAGCGGATGTTCTTCCACGATTCCGGCTTGACGTCGCACTCTTTCCCGTCATCGGTGATGATGTAGAGGGTTTCGTCTTCTTCGTCGAAGCCGCTGACTACGCCTATGGTGCCGTTCACCCAGTGATGGTCGAAGTCATTCTTAATGAAGATGACCTGTGCTCCCGGTTTCAATACCAGCTCCCGTGAGGTGGGCAGGCTGCTTTCCGGAAAGTCGCCTGTGACTTCGCCGTGAAAGGTTACGGGAACTCCGGGCAATTCGGCAAGTTTCCGATCGTTGATGTAATCTACGTTGTCGCGGCGGGTGGCGAGGGTGATGTACATATCTTCTTCATGCTCTTCGATGTCGGTGCCGTAGCGGGTGTTGAGCAGTTGCAGGTCGGCACTGCCTGCCGTATTGCTGCGGATATGGTCCAGAACGCCGACAAAGACTTTGTCTGTCTGGCGGTAGACCTTCTGGAGCTCGATGGAGACGAGGTCTATCTGGCTGAATACTTTTGCCGAAAAGAAGTAGGCGGTGGGATAGAATCGGTTCAGTATTTCCCGTTCGTCGCTTTTCACTACAGGTTCGAGCTGGAAGACGTCACCTACCAATAGAAGTTGTTTTCCGCCGAAAGGTTCGCGCAAGTTGCGGGAGTAGACACGTAAGATGCGGTCTACGGCATCAATGAGATCGGCACGCACCATTGAGATCTCGTCTATGATAATAAGCTCCAATTCTTCCAGCAATTTCCGTTGCGGCTTGGTGTATTTGAAGAACTCATGGATACGTCCTCGTTGCAGGCTCAAGTTCGGATCGTCGGGCAGTAAGGGATAGAAAGGCAGTTTGAAGAAACTGTGCAAGGTACTGCCTCCGGCATTGATGGCGGCAATGCCGGTGGGAGCCAGTACAACATGTTTTTTCTTGGTATTCTGACAGATATACTTCAGAAAAGTAGATTTACCCGTACCCGCCTTTCCGGTTAGGAAGACGGACTGTCGGGTATATTGTATGAGGTTCAGGGCATCCTGAAACTCTTTGTTGTTGGTATCTATCGCTTGAGCCAAGAGGATGGAAGATTTATCATTAAAAAATGGTAAAGACTATATGATGGAGAAATGCCGGAGGGCGTTGGCTATTCCGTCTTCGTCCACTGAGGTGGTGATATAGTCGGCATGTATCTTCACGTCGTCTGCGGCATTGCCCATAGCTACGCCGATGGCAGCATGGCGCAACATGCTTATGTCATTGCCTCCGTCGCCGAATGCCATTGTCTCCTCCAGGCGGATGCCGAAGTGGTTGATGATCTCATCTATGCCTTTTTGCTTGGTATTTCCTTTGGCGGTGATGTCGGTGAAAGCGGGAAACCATCGTCCGGCTTCGCATCCAGATAGTTGGGGCAGGATTTCCTGTTCCTGTTCTTGGGTGATGAACGGTGTCATTTGGAATATCTCCTGTCCAATGGCTTCTTGGGGAGTCTTCTCGGGAATGATGTCCACTTTCAGAAACTCGTTGAATATCTTCTTCACCCTGTCGTCCGGCTGGCAGACACAAATGTCATGCTCACTGACGAAGATGCAGGGGAAGTGTTCTCGCGCAGAGATTTGTGCCAACCTCTGTACATCGGTGGCGGGTATGGCACTTTTGTAAATCACTGTCTTGCCAGTGAAGCAATATCCGCCGTTCATGGTGATGTAACCGTCTATCAATCCGCGGTCCTGTAGGGCTGAGACGTTATTGATGATGACTGCGGGGCGTCCCGTGGCAATAAATATCCGTATACCTTTTGCCTTGGCGGCAGCGATGGCCTCGATAGTTGTTTCAGGAATGTTATGGGTGGCAAAGCTTACTAATGTGCCGTCTATATCAAAAAACAGGGCTTTAATCATACTCTTTCGATTTTACTTGTGTGCAAAAATACGGAAAAACGAGGATAATTCGTATTTTTGCGCGCAAATAAATGATAATTGGGTATGCGACCACTCAGCTTGAGTGGATAGGGCAATAACCAGGTTATTGTTTGTGGGATTTTAATTTTTTAATAGATTATTTGCGAAGGTGACCGAATGGGTTACAGATTCGCATAAATGAACAAACAATGGATAAACATTCTTTGAAAGATTGGTTGATTGCCGTGCGCCCTTGGTCGTTTCCGGCATCTGCAATGCCGGTGATTGTGACATTGGCATATTTATATTGGGCATATGGTGTGACAAATTTGCAAAATGGCGTGCTGGCGCTGGTGGGTATCATTATCTTCCATGCATCAGGCAATGCATGGAGTGATTATTTTGATTTCAAGCGTGGGGTGGATCGGACAGATACTTTTGGCGTGAAGACACTGACCAGCGGGCAGTTTGTTCCGGTAGAAATTCGCAATCTGGCGTTGGGATTATTGCTTCCGGCTGTGGCTATTGGACTTTGGCTGGTGTTGCGAACGGGACTGCCTTTACTCTGGATAGGAGTTGGGGGAGCAGTTTGTTCGTTAGGATATCCTTGGTTGAAATACCGTGCTTTCGGAGACGCTGTCATCTTTGTGGCGTATGCCATATTGCCGGCTTTGGGAGTGTCTTACGTTGTCATGGGAGAGTTCGTGTCCGATCTTTTGTTGATTATGGTGCCGGTGGGACTGATAACAGTAGCCATACTCCATGCCAATAATACCCGTGACATAGAGACCGACATGCGTGCAGAGATCAGTACCCTTGCGATGAAGTTGGGTAAGAAGACAGATGTCTATCTTTATATATTCGAGATCGTTTTCCCGTTGCTGTGGGTAGTTGTTTGTGTGGTGCTGGGGTATTTCTCTTATTGGTCGTTGCTGGTCATGCTGGGAGTTTTGCCAGCTGTGGCCAATGCCCGCGCCATGTGGCGTTTGCCGAAAGAGGGGATCTGCGCGATATCCAATCTGGATGAGAAAACGGCGAAGTTGCAACTTCTGTTCAGCCTATTGTTCGCGGTGACGTTCCTTATATAATACAATTCAAAATATAAAATTCAAGATATAATAGAGTTTATACAGAATAAGAAACAGGGTGATTGAGAATCAGTGTCCTAAAAACTTATTCGATATATTGTCTAATATAATCAAGGGATATGATAAAAACATGAGTAGGATAGTTCCTTCTAACTCTTGGTAACTTTTTGAACAGAAGAATAGGAAATGAATAATCATTAATATGATATGAGACAAATAGTTATTCCTTTGTTGGTAGCTGCTTTCTTGTGGTTCTTTATGTTCTCTCCTTGGACCAGCGAAGTATTCAATTTTTGGACGGCAATGAGCTTTTCGGCCATTGTATTGATGAACATGGCTTTTGCCCTTCGTCCGCAGTGGTGGGCAGAAGATGTGAAGTTCGACTGGAGGAATCTGGCAGGCGGTGTGGCATTGGCAGCAGCGCTTTGGGGAATCTTTTGGGTAGGCGACAAGGTTTCTGCCTGGCTCTTCTCTTTTGCCCGTCCGCAGGTGGAGCTTATCTACGGAATGAAGGCGGGGGAAAGCCCTTGGCTACTCTCCATTCTGCTACTTATCTTGATAGGACCTGCGGAAGAGATTTTTTGGCGAGGGTATGTGCAAAATGCACTGTCCAAACGTTGGAATCCGAATGCAGGCTTTATTGTGACGACACTGGTTTATGCGCTGGTGCATATCTGGTCGTTTAACTTCATGCTGGTGATGGCCGCTTTGGTGGTTGGCGGTATTTGGGGACTTGCCTATAGGTTATATCCGCATAAACTGGGGGCACTGATTGTGTCGCATGCAGTATGGGATGCAGCTGTTTTTGTGGTTTTTCCAATATAATAAATTAAGACAGAACAATGAAATACGATTTTGATGAAATCATAGAACGCCGCGGCACTGATTCGGTGAAGTGGGACGGTGTCAAGAATGTATGGGGACGTGATGACTTGCTCGCCATGTGGGTGGCAGACATGGATTTCCGTACGCCTCCTTTTGTGATGAATGCATTGCGTAAGCGTCTGGAGCATGAAGTACTGGGATATACTTTTGCTTGCGAAGAGTGGTACACCTCTATTTGTGCGTGGTTACACAACCGCCATCAGTGGGAGATAACCCGTGAGATGCTGACTTTCGTGCCTGGCATTGTCCGTGGTCAGGCTTTTGCCTTGCAGTGTTTCACTGAACCCGGCGACAGGGTGATGGTGATGACGCCTGTCTATCATCCTTTCTTCCTGGTGACAGAACGTCTGGGACGTGAAGCGGTTTATTCTCCTTTGGATTTGCGCGATGGGCAGTACCATATCGATTTCGACCGTTTCCGCAAAGACATACAAGGCTGTAAAGTACTCATCCTCTGCAATCCCCACAATCCGGGAGGACGTGTCTGGACGATAGAAGAGCTGAGAGAGATTGCGGCGATTTGCCGGGATAGCGGCACTTTCGTCATCTCCGACGAAATACATGCCGACCTGACTTTGCCTCCTTATAAGCATCATCCTTTTGCTACAGTGTCCGAAGAGGCAGCGGCCAATTCACTCGTCTTCATGGCTCCCAGCAAGGCTTTCAATATGCCGGGATTGGGCAGTTCGTATGCAATCACTGTCAATCCTGCTATTCGCGAACGCTTTCAGACGTTCATGGAAGCCGGAGAGTTCTGTGAGGGGCATCTGCTTGCTTATATTGGTGCTGCTGCCGCTTATCAGGAAGGTGCGGAATGGCTGGAACAGATGCTTGCATACATCAAAGGGAATATAGATTTCACAGAGAACTACCTGAAAGAATATATCCCGACCATCAGCATGATACGTCCACAAGCTTCCTTCTTGGTTTTTCTGGATTGCAGGAAATTGGGATTGAGTCAGGAGGCGTTGGCACGTCTCTTTGCCGAGAAGGCACATTTGGCTCTGAATGACGGGACCATGTTCGGTAAGCCCGGTGAAGGGTTTATGCGTCTGAATGTCGGTTGTCCTCGTTTGGTCCTAGAGCAGGCTTTGCGGCAACTCCGCGATGCGGTGTATGATAAATAGGCGTATGATAAATAAGCGTAGGCTAAAGTAAGTTGAGGATGTGTCAAAAACTCATTATGACACATCCTCCTATAAGAGAGCGTCCGTTCAGACTGTGATTTCTCCTGCCATCGGCATACTCATCCGTTTTCGTACCTCACTGGGGCTGTATCCATGTCCAAGCAGGAACATGAGTTTGGTGACGGCAGATTCCGTCGTACTGTCGTAACCGCATACCACGCCGGCCTGCATCAATTGGTAGCCGGTTTCATAACGTTCCATTTCTACAATTCCGGCACTACATTGGGTGACATTGACAATCACGATTCCCTGTTCGCTTGCCTTTTGCAGGCGGTGTATGAACCATTCTTTGCGGGGAGCATTGCCTGATCCGTAGGTTTCGAGCACTATTGCCTTCAATCCCTCAATACCCAATATGCTCGATAAGACATTCTCCTGAATACCCGGAAAGAGCTTTAGTACGGCAACGTTCGTATCCAACAGATAATGTGGTTTCAGTTTCCGTCCGGTTCGGTCGAAGCGGATTTGCACATTATTATATTTAATATGTATACCAACTTCTGCCAGTACGGGATAGTTGAATGAACGGAATGCATTGAAGTTCTCGGCATTGATCTTGACGGTACGGTTACCACGCATCAGATGGTTCTCAAAGAAGATGCATACTTCGGGAACCTGCGGATAGCCTTCATCATCGTGTGCTGCGGCTATCTCAAGGCTGGTCAGCAGGTTTTCTTTGCCGTCCGTGCGGAGTACTCCGATGGGTAATTGCGAGCCGGTGAGAATGACAGGCTTGCTCAAACCTTCCAGCATGAAGCTGAGAGCGGATGCGGTATAAGCCATTGTGTCGGTGCCATGCAGAATGACGAAACCCGTATAATGGTCATAGTGCTCGCTGATGATGTGTACCAGTCTGCACCAGGCGTCCGGGTCCATATCCGAAGAATCCATTGGCGGGTCGAACTGGTAAGTGTCGATATGGAATGTGAGATTTTTCAGTTCCGGTACATGTTTCTTCAGTTGCTCAAGATTGAAGTTCTCTAAAGCACCTGTTTCAGGATTCTCTATCATTCCGATGGTTCCACCGGTGTAGATTAGCAAAATGGAAGTCTTATCTGGGTTCATACGCATTTTCTTGTGGTAATTTAGTGCAAATATACTAATATATCTTGAAATGTATAGCAAAGTGTAAGAAAACTATGCTTTTATAATATAGCTTTTGCCTTGCTGTAGTGTGAAAATGTCACTTCACTTCCCTGCATATTCAGGCCTCTTGTCATAGTCTTCTGCGTTTTTATAACAAAAAAACAGCAAAAAGTGATAGATTGAATGTTTTTATTATTACTTTTGCGACACTTATCAATAAAACAAGAAACAGAAAGTATGAACAAGTACTATCCGCATACAGTCACATCCATGTGCATGACCATGACCCTTAGGGGTTGATGGATAGTATTTGTGTTTCTACGTGTTACACTATTTTCAGTTGTTTTTCTTATTTAAATTCAGGTCAAAACAGGCATTTGTACCCTGTTTCCGACAACATTGTATCAACCTTATCAATAATTATAGAAGGAAATGAAAGTACTTAAATTCGGTGGAACGTCCGTAGGTTCCGCGAACAGCATTTTAAGCGTCAAGAGAATTGTAGAAGCAGTGGAAGAATCGGTTATCGTGGTGGTGTCCGCATTGGGTGGTATCACAGACAAACTGATTAACACATCAAGGATGGCTGCTGCCGGTGATGCTGCCTATGAGAATGAGTTTCGGGAGATTGTCTACCGTCATGTAGAGATGGTCAAGGAAGTGATTCCGGCAGGTGCGTCGCAGGAGGAGCTGCAACGCCAGATAGGCGAGTTGCTTAATGAACTGAAAGACATTTTCCAAGGCATCTATCTGATCAAAGACCTTTCTCAGAAGACTTCCGATACGATTGTAAGCTATGGTGAGCGTCTCTCTTCCATCATTGTAGCCGAACTGACAGGAGCGAAGTGGTTCGATTCACGCAAGTTCATCAAGACAGAGAAGAAGCACGCCAAACATGTGCTGGATACAGACCTGACGAACGAACTGATTCGCGAGACTTTCCGAGAATTGCCGAAACGTTCGTTAGTGCCGGGGTTCATTTCCACGGACAAGCAGACGGAAGACGTGACCAATCTGGGACGCGGCGGCTCCGACTATACGGCTGCGGTGATTGCAGCAGCACTGGATGCCGACCAACTGGAGATCTGGACGGATGTGGATGGCTTTATGACGGCTGATCCGCGTGTGATTTCCACTGCCTATACCATCAATGAATTGAGTTATGTGGAAGCGACGGAGCTTTGTAACTTCGGTGCCAAGGTGGTTTATCCTCCGACGATTTATCCGGTATGCCACAAGAACATTCCCATACTGATCAAGAACACATTCAATCCCGAGGGAACGGGAACGATTATCAAACGGGAAGTTTCCGACCCGCAGACGAAGGCGATCAAAGGTATTTCCTCTATCAACGATACGAGCCTGATTACCGTGCAGGGACTTGGTATGGTGGGCGTGATCGGTGTGAACTACCGCATTTTCA
Source organism: uncultured Bacteroides sp. (assembly GCF_910585845.1). Lineage (GTDB taxonomy): Bacteria > Bacteroidota > Bacteroidia > Bacteroidales > Bacteroidaceae > Bacteroides. The sequence goes on from NZ_CAJUHF010000051.1 coordinate 12,110, forward strand.
AGGCATTGGCAAAGAACGGTATCAGCGTATTCCTCGTGTCTCAGGCATCTTCCGAAAACTCTACTTCTATCGGTGTGCGCAATGCAGATGCCGACCTAGCTTGCGAGGTGCTGAATGAAGAGTTCGCCAAGGAGATAGAGATGGGAGAGATCTCTCCGATACAGGCGGAGAAGGACCTGGCTACGGTGGCTATCGTAGGCGAGAACATGAAACATACGCCGGGCATTGCCGGAAAGCTGTTCGGCACGTTGGGACGCAACGGTATCAACGTGATTGCCTGTGCACAGGGAGCTTCGGAGACGAACATTTCGTTTGTCGTAGATGCCAAGTCGCTGCGCAAGTCGCTGAATGTGATTCACGATTCATTCTTCCTGTCGGAGTATCAGGTGCTGAACCTGTTTATATGCGGCATCGGTACGGTGGGAGGCAGCCTGATAGAACAAATCCGCTGCCAGCAGCAGAAGCTGATGATGGAGAACGGGTTGAAGTTGCACATCGTGGGCATTGTCGATGCCGTACATGCCATGTTCTGCCGTGACGGTTTTGAACTGACCGACTTCCGCAAAGAGTTGGCGGAGAAAGGCAAGCCGAGCACGCTGGAAACCTTGCGCGACGAGATTATCAATATGAATATCTTCAATTCCGTATTCGTGGACTGTACGGCAAGTGCGGCTGTGGCCTCTCTTTACAAAGACCTGTTGATGCACAATGTTTCCGTGGTGGCAGCCAACAAGATTGCCGCCTCTTCGGAGTACGAGAACTACCATGAGCTGAAGCAGATTGCCCGCCAGCGTGGGGTGAAGTATCTGTTCGAGACGAACGTGGGCGCCGGACTTCCCATCATCAATACCATCAACGACCTTATCCACAGCGGCGACAAGATCCTGAAGATAGAGGCTGTGCTGAGCGGTACGCTGAACTATATCTTCAATAAGATCAGTGCCGATGTTCCTTTCAGCAAGACGATACGCATGGCACAGGAAGAGCGCTATTCGGAACCGGACCCGCGTATCGACCTCAGCGGGAAGGATGTGATCCGCAAGATGGTGATTCTGGCGCGCGAAGCCGGATACAGGATAGAGCAGTCGGACGTGGAGAAAAACCTGTTTGTGCCCGACGACTTCTTCGAAGGCACGCTGGACGACTTCTGGAAGAAGGTGCCAAGCCTGGATGCCGACTTTGAGGCACGCCGCAAGGTGCTGGAAGCCGAGAACAAGCACTGGCGCTTCGTGGCCAAGCTGGAAGACGGCAAGGCATCCGTCGGCTTGCAGGAGGTGGGCATGAACCATCCTTTCTACGGATTGGAGGGCAGCAACAACATCATCCTGCTGACCACGGAACGTTATCGGGAGTATCCGATGATGATACAGGGATACGGTGCCGGAGCCGGTGTGACGGCGGCAGGCGTATTTGCAGATATCATGAGTATAGCCAACGTTTAAGTCTTAAATCACAAAATCATAGAATCATAGAATTCTGAATCTCATAGAATCATAAAATCATAGAGTTCTGAGTCTCATGAACTCATAGAATTCTGAGTCTCATGAACTCATAGAATTCTGAATCTCATAAACTCATAAAATCCTGAATCCAATGAAACATATCATCATCTTGGGTGACGGGATGGCGGACTGGGCGGTAGAGTCACTGGGTGGCAAGACCTTGCTACAGTACGCCAAGACCCCGTATATGGATAAGCTGGCGAGCATGGGGCGCACGGGGCGGCTGGCGACGGTCGCCGACGGCTTTCATCCCGGCAGCGAGGTGGCGAACATGTCCGTCTTGGGCTACGATCTGCCGAAAGTGTACGAAGGACGGGGACCGCTGGAAGCTGCCAGCATCGGTGTGGACCTGCAACCCGACGAGATGGCCATGCGCTGCAACATCATCTGCATCGAAGGAGACCACATCAAGAACCACTCTGCCGGACACATCACGACGGAAGAGGCGGACGTGCTGGTGAAATACCTGCAGGAACACCTGGGCAATGAACGTGTCCGGTTCCATACCGGTGTGCAGTATCGCCATCTGCTTGTCGTCAAGGGAGGGGACAAGCGCATCGACTGCACGCCGCCGCACGACGTGCCGCTGAAACCTTTCCGTCCGTTGCTGGTGAAGGCGGCTGCCGAGGGAGAGCGTCCCGCGGAGACTGCCGACCTGCTCAACGACCTTATCTTGCGCTCGCAGGAGCTGCTGAAGAACCATCCGCTGAACCTGAAGCGCATGGCCGAAGGGAAAGACCCTGCCAACAGCATCTGGCCCTGGAGCCCGGGCTACCGACCGAGGATGGAGCGGCTGTCGGACAAGTTCCCGCAGGTGAAGCGTGGGGCGGTGATCTCGGCCGTGGACCTGATTAACGGCATCGGTTACTATGCAGGGCTGCGTCGGCTGGAGGTGGAAGGTGCCACGGGGCTGTATGATACCAATTACGAGAACAAAGTGGCCGCCGCACTGGAAGCCCTGAAGACGGACGACTTCGTCTATCTGCATATCGAGGCGAGCGATGAGGCAGGGCACGAGGGGAACGTGGCGCTCAAGCTCCGCACGATTGAGAATCTGGACAGCCGCGCCGTAGGCCCCATCTATGAGGCGGTGAAGGAGTGGGACGAACCGGTGGCCATCGCCGTGCTGCCCGACCACCCTACGCCTTGCGAGCTACGCACGCACACCAACGAGCCGGTGCCCTTCCTCGTCTGGCATCCGGGCATCGAGCCGGACAGCGTGCAGGCATTCGACGAAGTGTCGGCTTGCGAGGGAGGCTACGGTCTGATGAAGGAAGATGAATTTATCAACGAATTTATGAATCTTATATAAACTTGACATGAAGTATTATTCTACCAACAAACAGGCGCCCGACGTCACTCTGGAAGAGGCCGTGGTGCGCGGTCTTGCAGCCGACAAGGGATTGTTCATGCCCTACACCATCAAGCCCCTGCCGCAGGAGTTCTACGACCGGATCGACACGCTCTCGTTTCAGGAGATAGCCTACCGCGTGGCGGATGCCTTCTTCGGCGAGGACGTTCCGGCCGATGTATTGAAGCAGATCGTATATGACACGCTGAACTTTGATGTCCCGCTGGTCAGGGTGACGGAGGAGATTTACTCTCTCGAACTGTTCCACGGGCCGACGCTTGCCTTCAAAGACGTGGGCGGGCGCTTCATGGCACGTCTGCTGGGCTACTTCATCCGGAAGGAGGGGAAGAAGCAGGTCGATGTGCTTGTAGCCACTTCGGGCGATACGGGCAGTGCCGTTGCCAACGGTTTTCTGGGCGTGGAGGGCATCCACGTGTACGTGCTCTATCCGAAGGGGAAGGTCAGCGAGATACAGGAGAAGCAGTTCACTACCCTCGGGCGGAACATCACGGCGCTCGAGGTGGACGGCACGTTCGACGACTGTCAGGCGCTGGTGAAGTCCGCCTTCATGGACCGTGAGCTGAACGAGCACCTGCTGCTCACGAGCGCGAACTCCATCAACGTGGCGCGCTTCTTGCCGCAGGCTTTCTACTATTTCTACGCCTACGCGCAGTTGAAGAAAATGACGGCCACGGGCTTTTATCCGGTGATCTGCGTGCCCAGCGGCAACTTCGGGAACATAACCGCCGGACTGTTCGGCAAGCAGATGGGACTGCCCGTGAAGCGATTCATTGCGGCAAACAACCGCAACGATATCTTCTATCAGTACCTGCAAACGGGTGTCTACACGCCGCGTCCCTCTGTTGCCACGATAGCCAATGCGATGGACGTGGGCGATCCGAGCAATTTTGCCCGCGTGCTCGACCTCTACGGGGGCAGTCATGAGCGCATTGCCGCCGAAGTCAGCGGGGCGACCTACACCGACGGGCAGATTGCCGAGACCATGCGCGAGACGTGGCGGGAGTGCCATTACCTGCTCGACCCGCATGGCGCTTGCGGATTCCGTGCCCTGAAAGAGGGACTGGAACCGGGCGAGACCGGTATTTTCCTGGAGACGGCGCATCCGGCAAAGTTCCTGGACACGGTGGAGGGCATCATCGGGGAGAAAGTGGAGATCCCGGCGAAGCTGCAAGCCTTTATGCGCGGCGAGAAGAAGAGTCTGCCGATGAGCAGGAAGTTTTCGGACTTCAAGAAGTATCTTATGGCATTGTAGGGGGCGGGAACCGCAAAGTGGAGTGGTCCTCTTGTACACGCCTGTCCAACAATGCAAGCATAACGGAGGGAAAAATGGCCCGATTAACGTTCGGTAACGTTGTCGGGCCATTGTGTTAAAACTATAGCCCCATTTTAACACCAGTCGTAAGGACTGGCAAGGTACTGGCGGCGTACTGGCGGAAAACGGCCAAAAAACGGCCAAAAAGCGGCCAAAAAGCGGCAAAAAAACGGCAAAAAAACAGCCCATCCATTAAGTTTATTTAACCGGTTTCCGTGAACCGCTTTTCGACCGACCGCGTCAGTATCTGCGTCTCGCCCCGCGTCAATCAGCGTCATCCGTGGCAGGCGCTTCCGCCTCCTCGTTCTCCCGATCGTTCTCTTTCCCCTTCCGATAAGTCTGCGGGGTGACGTGATACCGCTCCTTGAAGCACTTGCTGAAGTACTTCGGCACGTTGAAGCCCACCATGTCGGATATCTCGGCAATATTCAGCTCCATGTTGTTCCTCAGCAGGAAGGCGGCACGTTTCAGGCGGATGGTCATGATGAAGTCGGCTGGCGTCTGTCCGGTTATAGCCTTCAACTTGGAGAATAGCTTGGTGCGTGAGATGTTCATCTGCACGGCCAGCATGTCTACATTGAACTCCCCGTTGTCCATCTCCTTCCCGACGATCTCCATCACCTGGTCCATGAACTTCTTGTCCATCACGTTGTCCGTCAGCATTTGCGCGCTCTCCTGCGGCAGTTTGCTGAACTTCTCTTGCAGGATGATCCGGTTGTTGACCAGATTGTTGCAGCGGGCAAGGAGAACATGGATGTTGAAGGGTTTGGTGATATAGTCGTCCGCCCCCAGCCGTAACCCCTCCAGATTGTGCTCGACCGTGGTCTTGGCCGTCAGCAGCACGACGGGGATGTGGCACGTCTCGAAGTTGGTCTTGATGGCCTGGCACAGCTCGGTGCCGGACATTTCGGGCATGATGATGTCGCTGAGCACGATGTTCGGATTCTCCGTCCGCACTTTCTCCAGTCCCTCCTTGCCGTTGGTGGCGGTGACGACGGTGTAGAACTCCTCGAACACCTGGGCCAGCATCTCCTGCAGGGCGTTGTTGTCCTCTACAATCAGTATCTTGTATTTCCCCTCTTTCAGGCGGACATCATTCTGCGGCGCTTCCCTCTCCGACCAAAGCGGCGGTTGAAGCCGCACGGACGACGACGGGTCGGAAGAGAACGTTTCCGGAGTTTCCGATATCTGTTCGGGGGCGAAATGCTCGTTTCCGGTTTGCAGGCGGATGCAGAAGGTGGCACCTTCGCCCGGTTCGCTTGCCACTTCGATACTGCCGTGATGCAGCTCGACGATGCCTTTGGAGAGCGACAGACCGATGCCCGTGCCTATCGGGAGCCGGGTGTCCTGCTGCTCCGTCTGATAGAAGCGGGTGAAGATGTTGTCGATGTCTTTGGCGGAGATTCCGGAACCGTTGTCGGTCACCTCGATCAGGACTTCCCGGTTCCGCTTCCGGATGGAGATGGAGATGGTTCCTCCCGCCTTGGTATGCTTGAAGGCATTTGAGATCAGATTGTTGATGACCTTCTGCATCTGTCGGGCATCGTACCACACGTTGATGTAGTCGCTGCTCTTCTCGAAGTTGAACGTGATGCGCCGCTGCGCCGCATACTCCTGGAAGAAGAGATAGTGCTCGTAGACAAAGTCCACGATGTTGTGCTCGCTCACCTTGATGGTCATGTAGCCCTGCTCCTGCTTGCGGAAATCCAGCAGTTCGGTGATCAGTTCCCGCAGTTGCAGGCTGCTCTTGTATGCCTTCAGTATCTTGTTGTAGATGTTGGGGGCGAAAGAGCGCATCTGCAGCAGCATTTCCATCTGCCCGATGATGAGGGTCAGCGGAGTGCGGAACTCGTGGGAGATGTTGGTGAAGAAACGCAGTTTGGCCTGGTTCAGCTTTTCGATGTCTTCGGCATGCTTTTGCTCGTACTTCAGCGATTCTTGCAACTGGATGCGGCGGTAGTAGGTGCGCACCAGGTAGCAGGCGATGCCGGCGATGCACGTTAGATAGAGCACGTAGGCCCACACCGTGTGGTAGAAGGGCGGCAGAACTTCGATCTGCAGCCGGCTGGGCGGAACCAGCCGTTCGTCCGCATCTTTGGCCTTGACCACCAGCGTATATTTGCCCGGATTCAGGTTGGTGTAGGTGATGACGTTCTGTTCCAGATTGCTCCAGGTGTTGGAGAAGCCCTCCAGGCGGTAGACGATTTTATCTTTGTTGAAGGGGATGTAGTCGGTGGTGATATACTCTATGCTGAAAATGTTCTGATTGGCTCTGAGGGTGATCGGGGGAGCGTAGGTGATGTCCTTGGCCAGTATGCCGTCTTCGTCTCCGATGTTGATCTCTTCTCCGTTGACGACGAGCCTGAAGGGGTAGATGCGGTAGGAGCGCGGTGTCTCCTCCAAGTCCTTCTCGAAGAAGGAGATGATACCGGTGGTGCCCCCGATGAATATCTCTCCCCGGCTGTTCTTGAAGAGGGCATTCTCGTTGATGCAGCTGAGCGGCAGTTTGTCGTAGTTTCTGAAGCGCTTCTGCGGCAGGTCCAGTATGGAGAATCCCTTGTCGGTGGTCACAAGCAGCCGGTCGGGCGACAGTTCGCAGATGTTGTAGATGATGTTGCTTGCCAGTCCGTTCCGGTTCATGTCGAAGTTCTCGAAGTCGTCCGTTTCCCTGCGATACAGGTCCAGCCCGTTCTCGTTGGTGCAGAACCAAAGTCTGTTCCGGCTGTCTTCGTAGATGGAGTTGATGCTGTTGCTGCTGAGGCTCTGCTTGTTGGCACTCTTGTTCTTGTAGACGGACAACTTGCCGGTGTCGAGATGGTAGGCGCAGGCTCCTTTGTTGTTGTTTACAATCCACAAGACGCCGCTGTGGTCGAGGGTCAGTCCTAAAGTAGATGAGGTATTGTAGGACATGTCTTTGTCGTGAAACAGTGATTCGCAGGTGCCTGTCTTCGGATCGAAAAGCCCGATTCCGTTGTCGGTAGCCAATATCAGCCGTCCTTGATAGGGCAGAATGTCTTCTATCTGGTTGGACGGGATGGCGCCCTTCTTCCCTGCCTCATACTTGTAGTTGACGGAGTGTCCGGTCTTCAGGTCCAGTTTGTAGAGCCCTTCCAAGTGTACGCCGGTCCACACCACCTTTTGTATGGAGTCGTAGTAGATTGCCCTCACGTTTCCTTTCGCCAGTTTGTCGGGCATGTTTTTGTTGGCAAACCATTGGTAGGTCATCGTCTTCGGGTCATATTTGTTGAGTCCTCCCTTTTCGGTGCATATCCACAGGTTGCCTTCGTTGTCCTCCGTCATGCGTTTGACGATGGGCGAGCTGAGCCCTTCTTTTTCTTTCGGCGAAGCCTGATATTCGCGGTATATCTGCTTCTGCGGGTTGAAGTAGTTGATGCCTCCTGAGTAGGTTCCCACCCATACGGTGCCTTGCAAGTCGCAATACAGCCCCCATATGGAGGAGTTGCTTAGGCTCCGGCTGTTCTCTTCTTTCAGGTATCGGGTGAATTTTCCGGTCTGCCGGTCATACTTGTTGAGTCCCTCGAAGGTACCTATCCAGATGTTGCCCTGCTTGTCCTCGCAGCATCTGTGAGTATAGTTGGAACTGATGGTGGAGGGATCGTCCGTCTTGCACCGGAAGTTGGTGCTCCGCTCCCCCTGCATGCAGTACACTCCGTGGCCGGAATTGGTCGTAATCCAGTAGCATCCGTAAGAGTCTCTGATGATGTCCGAAATGCTTCCTTCCTCGATGGGGTGGGTGAGTTCCTGCTGGGGGCTGAGGATATACAATCCCTTGGAGGTGCCTATGAGTACGGAGTCGTTATGCACATAGAGCCTTTGGATGGAGCATCCCTTGTGAGGCAGTTGATGATACAAGTCGAACTTCTCGCCATCATATCTGAATATCTGGTTCGATGTGGCGGCATACAGATGTTCCGAAAAGAATTCGGCTCTTATGTTCTTCTTTATAATAGGGGTAAACAGCCCTTTCTCCATGTCGTAGGCGGAGATGCCTCGGTTGGTCATGATGTAGACATGCCCTTTCTTGTCTCCCGTGATGTGATAGATGTCGTTGTAGAGTATGCTGTTGGGATTGTTTTTCTCTTTCTGGTAGATCTTGAAGTCTTTTCCGTTGTAGAGGCTGACCCCGTTGCGTGTACCAAACCACATGAATCCCCGCTCGTCCTGATAGATGGAAATGACTGAATTATGTGACAGCCCGTTGTCGGTAGTCAGATGGTGGAAAGATATGTTCTGTGCCCTGCACCCCCATATGTATAGACATAGAAAGCAGCAGATAAGGCTGATTCGGCTTTTCATATTTTGGATATAATAATAAGCATGTTTATTAAAGTTTCGAATTTGACTTTCTGTGCTTAAAGCATGTGCCGGACAGTTTCACTTCGTTCCTTCGGCATATCCCTATGGTATACATGCTACCGTCCGCTTTCATAAGTTCAGGAAACAGAATCCGAGACTTGACCGTTCATCAATGCTTCGCGAGCGCTCAGTCCTGCGGTTTGAACTTTCGTGGCTGATGAACCCGGAGCTTGCAAAAGCAGAATTAATTTGCGAAAGCAGAATTAATTTGCAAATATAGCTTTTTTTTGCTGTAAATGTAAAATCCAGCAGGTATGTAGAACGTTGGATTTCGTTCATTTTATGTGCTAAAATTGTTCATCTCTCGCTCTGCATGCCGTTTTGTATGATTCTGATTCTTTTCGTGTATGTATGTGATAGCCCTCTTTGTATCTGCTTCATTATATTTGTAGCACTAACGAAATTTGAAATAAAGGAAATTTGAAATAACAATTTATCTGACTACCTATGACAAGACATATCCTATCTTGCGCGTATATGTGGCTTTCTCTTTTCTCCTTGGTTGCTTGCGGAGAGGTGAAGGGAGGCGATGACTTTATAAAAACAAATGTCGAACATGCTGCTGCACAATACCGTTTGCAGACAGATGCCCTGGGAGAGAGTGAGCGGATGCTGATTCCACGTACGGTGGATGCCGAAGGGAAAATGGTGTACGCCCGCCGGAAGTGGGACTGGACCATCGGTTTCTTCCCCGGAAGCCTTTGGTATCTGTACAATCTCACTGATGATCCATACTGGAAAGATAAGGCAGAAAGTTATACGGAATACCTGATCAAGGAACAGTATAACACCACTCACCACGATATCGGCTTTGTGGTCGGTTGCAGTTTCCTGAACGGGCTGCGCATGGGAGGCAAAGAAGAATACAAGCCGGTTATCGTGCAGGCGGCCAAGTCGTTGTCTACGCGTTTTCGCCCCGAAGCCGGTATCATCCAGTCGTGGAATGCCGACAAAGGACGCCCTTTGCAGATGAGGTGGAAATGCCCTGTCATCATTGACAATATGATGAACCTGGAACTCCTGTTCGAGGCAACCCGTTTGTCCGGCGATTCCACCTATTATAATATAGCCCTTTCTCATATCGACAAAACCCTGAACAATCATTTTCGCGAAGATGGAAGTACCTATCACGTAGTGGACTACGACCCTCAGACCGGAAAAGTGCTTAACCGCTGCACGGCACAAGGCTATTCGGACGAGTCGGCTTGGGCTCGCGGACAGGCATGGGCCATTTATGGATACACAATGGCGTACCGATATACACGTATGCCGGAATATCTGAAACAGGCAGACAAGGTGTACGAGTTTATATTCACCCATCTGAATCTTCCTACCGATTTGGTTCCTTATTGGGACTTTGACGCTTTAAACATCCCTAATGAACCGCGGGATGCATCGGCTGCTGCCGTCATCGCTTCCGCTCTTTACGAATTGAGTTATTATTCAGACAATCGTGAGTATAAGAATACGGCAGACAAGATAATGGAGTCCTTGTCCTCTCCCGCCTATCGTGCCGGGATTGGCGAGAACCACTACTTCCTGCTGAAGCATTCGGTGGGCAGCTGTCCCGACCACGTGGAAGTGGATGTTCCTCTGAATTATGCCGACTACTATTATCTGGAGGCACTGAAGCGTAAAAGAGATATGGAAGCAAACGGAAGCCTGCAACATATTCTTGCCTCCTATTAAGTGAAAACCCGTTGGCAGAATTAGATTGAGATTTCATCATTTCTTATGCCTCATAACAAGTAATGTAATGCCTCATAACAAATAATGTAATGGCGCATAACAAGTAATGTAATGAGGGATAACAAGTAATGTAATGAAGCCTTTCATAACTTCTTTATGTGGTATGATGCATTCCTCCGAACTAAAATAACAATAAAAGATAAATAGGTTCTTCGTCACTTTTGGGGCAGTAAAATATACTAAACACCTT
>NZ_CAJUHF010000052.1 GCF_910585845.1 uncultured Bacteroides sp.
CTTTTTCCATGAAAGTTACGATAACTCCCAGGGACTGCGACAAAGTTAATCAAATTGTCCCGATTATGCAAGCGCATCTTGGCCCGGTAATGAATTTGGCTCGCATAAAATTGCTTGCGTTTGTTCTTCACGCCCTTTGTATTGTGCAGACGGTCAGCCTCCACAAGATAGCGTCGGCGATGCCTACGGGTGTTGAGCGTGATTCCAACCTGCGCCGTCTGCAGAGATTCCTTGCCGGATATGCTCTCAGCCTTGACCTCATAGCCATAGTGATTTTTGCACTTCTGCCAGTCAAGACAGGACTGGTTCTGAGCCTTGACCGCACCAACTGGAAATTCGGTGATGTAAACATCAATATCCTTATGCTTGGAGTGACATACAAGGGGGTTGCATTTCCGCTGCTCTTTACTATGCTTGACAAACGCGGCAACTCCAATTGGAAAGAGCGGACACGGCTGATCGATAGATTTATAAGGCTGTTCGGTGCAGAGTGTATCGATTCCCTCGTCGCCGACCGCGAGTTTGTAGGAAAGCAGTGGGTCGAGTATCTTAACAACAGACGTATCCGGTACTACCTGCGAATCAAGCAGAATTTTTGGCTGCGTAATCCCAAGTCCTCCGAAGATGTCAGGGCATGGCATCTGTTCCACGGACTCAGGCTCGGACAGGAACGTGTCTACGACAAGCTGTTTTTGCTCAAAGGTGAATATGTCTACATAGCCGGAGCCATGCTGAAAAACTCCGATGGTGTCCCTGAACTGCAAATCCTGATCTGCTACAACCGTCAGGAAGCGGCTGTGGCAACCTACAGACAACGCTGGCAGATTGAGACATGCTTTCGCGCCATGAAGTCCTCCGGATTCAATATCGAGGACACACACCTGCGCGACATCGACCGCATCGCGCGTCTTACGGCGATGGTCTGCATGGCATTGGTATGGGCGTATCTCGTGGGCGAACATAAGGATATGAATGTGAAAGCTGTCAGAATATTGAAACACGGCAAGAGAGCCAAATCGCTGGTAAAGTATGGTTTGGAAGAAATCGAAAATGTTCTCCTCAGACCTCTCTACAAGCCGAAATTTGATATTTTCAAATTTTTGTCATGTACTTAGATTATGCGGATAATGCAGAAAATGCAATGAATTTAGTCATTAGACTTGCTTAACTCTTCTTCGACCAATCTCACTCTTGCTTGCAGTTCTTCGGCAGAAGGAAGCAGATTTGAAGGCGAAGCAATCTGGACATTATCGTATGAAGCCACGCCCATAGGGGTTTGTATCCCTTTGAATGCCCAACGCACATCGGTCTCATCTTTATCGCTACAAATCAACAGTCCGATTGTGGGGTTATCATCAGCTCCTTTAAGCAGCTCATCAACGGCATTGACATAGTAGTTGAGTTTTCCGGCATACGCGGGATCGAATGGCTTTACTTTCAGTTCAACCACAACGTATGCCTTTAGGCGGATATGGTAGAACAGCATATCAATTCGGCGGGTACGTCCCCCGACAATAAGTTCCTTTTGTCGGCCAACGAAAGCGAATCCTGTTCCAAGTTCAAGAAGAAAACGGGTGATATTCTGCTCCAACGCCGCTTCAAGCTGTTCCTCCTTATAGTCTGCTGAAACAGTTACAAAACCAAAATCATAGTTGTCCTTAGTGATTTCTTGCGCCATACGGCTTTGGGCTTCCGGCAGATATTGAGAAAAATTGCTGATAGCGTTACCATGGGTCTTGTATAGGTTAGCTTTCAGAGAGTTATCCAAAGTTTGACGGCTCCAACCATTCAATATGCATTCTTTCAAATAGAAAACAGCCTCATCAACCGACTTGCACTTTGTAATAATGTTAACCTGATGACGCCATGGCACCAGACCGAGAATCAGCGGAAAGTCAGTATCAATTTCTGCACCAACTTGGTGGAATTTTATAATCCTTTGAGAATTTGCATGTTGCAATTCTCCACCAACTTGGTGGAGTTTTTCTGTTGCCTCTGATGAAGAAAAGAATAAATACCATTTCTTCATAGCCCAAAGATTTGTAGTGCCAAAACCTCGGTCAAGGGGAAATGCCTCCTGCAAGTCAAAGCTTAGCTGTTCCACAACCCCACTGCCCCATGTTTCTTCCGCCTTACGTATTATAGGCGCCATAGGCTTTTTTGCTTCGTCCGTATTCTCTATTATCTATTCGATGGCACTGCAAGCCCTTCCGGAGAAGGCAAACCAGATTTCAGGACTGATGATTACAGCTGTTGCCGGTGGAGGAGTGGTGACACCGGTGATGGGAGGTGCCATTGGCAGTGTCGGAATTGCAGGTGGTCTGTTGGTGGTGTTGGCATGTGTGCTGTATCTGACGTATTGTGCGTTCGGGATAAAGGTGGCGGCGGATGCCTGACGTCCGGTGTATGATTCTTATAACCGGATGCACAGTGCCCCTCTATCCTTTATGGATATATAGGGGATCGCCAGTTGTCCGCACTCTTTCTTCAGGGAGTTGCTGCGATAGGCAGGCAAGGAAGAATCCAATATGACGGTATGGATGTGGAATAGGGAAGTGAGTTCCGTGATATTTCCATTGTAGCCATTGGATATGTACAGGTAATCGACATTCAGCGGTTGACTGGATATCTTGCCTTGCCAGCGGTTGTCGTGTAGCAGGCAGATACATTTTCCGGCATAGAAAACGAGATGGTTATGGAAAGCAAAACCGGGAACAGAATAATCTGTCGTTACCATCTTTGGCGGAACCAAATGTATATGGCTCCAGTAAGGACGGAGGGTCCGATATAAGCGGGTGGTGTCCGGTAGGCTGTCTGCACAAGCCAGCCAAGAGTACTTACTGTTTGTGAGGCAGTGGACTGCCGGACAATTGCGAACGTTATAGAAATTTATGCTCCGTTGAGGTAAAGACAGACAGATTGAAACTGTATGGTATGCACTGAAGAGGAACAGACAAGACAGAGCTGTATATATACTGCGGACCGTGCGGAGTTTGAGGCAGCGGAAGAGGAATAGCAGAGAAAGATAAAAGAGAAGAATCTCCCAAACATCTGTCCACAGCCCGTCTACGGAAGATACAGGCAAATGCTCTATCTGTCGAAGCCCGGCGTTTTGGATATCCAGCAAGATATCGACTACCCGGGCAAATCCGTGTTGCAGTGTGGGGAACGGAGTCAGCAGGAGCATCAGAATCGCAGAGTATAGAATGACTGTCACCAGAGGAATTACCCACAGGTTCGTCAGCAGGAAATGAGTGGAGAAACGGTGGAAGTAGAATATCACCAAAGGGGCGGTACCGATTTGTGCGGCTACTGAAACTGTCAGTAGCCCCCAAACGTAGCGGAGCAGGCGATGCAGTGCAAATAGAGTATAAAGTTTGATATATATTAGTGCGTTCTTCTTTATGGCTTTACGTTGTTTGATGGCAAATAGAGTATAAAGTTCGGAGTGTTTCAGTGCGTTCTTTTTTGCAGCTTCACGTTGTTTGATGGCAAATAGAGCATAAAGTTTGGGCTGTATCAGTATGATAGCACTTACCGCTGTGAAAGAAAGTTGAAATCCTACATCGAATAGCCAAAGAGGATTATAGAGTAACATGAGAAAAGCCGTAGCCGCCAGTGTGTTCATTGATAAAGGCTTTTCCGGTTGCAGGCAGGAAAGGGTTACTAAGGTACACATCATGACAGAACGTACCACGGAAGAAGATAATCCGGTGAAAAAGGCAAATGCCCACAGAAGCAGGAGGATGATAGTCAGCCCGAAAGGTTTGAAGAAACCCCACCGCTTCCATAGGCGGGAAAGAAGAAAGAACAGCAGAGCATAGAGGAAGCCGATGTGCAGTCCCGAAAGTGCCAATACGTGGCTGGCGCCCGCGATGGAGTATGTCTCCAGAATGTTTTCACTCAGGTTCTCCTTGTCGCCTACAGTGAGGGCTGAAAGTATGGCGAGATTATCTCCCTGAAAGCCCAGGCATTGATACAGCTCTATTACTCTCCTGCGATAGTCCAAAGAGGCTTGGCGAAGCGTACGGGAAGTTTCGTATCCTACCACCTGCCAGTGTCCCTCAGGCACGTAAGCGGTGGCACTGCCTCCTTTGCGGAGGAAATAGCGTACATAGTCAAATTCATCCGGATTGCTGTTGTTCGTGGGAGGCATCAGCCGGGCATGCACCCAGAGCCTGTCTCCCTGCTTCAGTGTGGTTGAGGCGGAATCCTTAGACAGATACAATAGAGCGGTATGGTTATACTTTTCCACCCATAAATTGTCCGCACCTACCTTCCCTTCTATCCGCACCCGGCATAGGATGCTTCGTTCCTTCGTCTCCGGTGTTTCCTGAATGACGGCCTGATAAACTTCCGCTTTGTCAGAGAAAGGAAAATCCGTGCGATGCAACCGTCCTTCCGTAATTCCGGCACCTAACGCGAAGCAGCAAAGAAAAACGACAATGCCATATAAGTAATTGAAACGATACTTGCGGGATAAGAAATAGGCTGCGAAAAGCAATAAGAAACCGGACAGGCAAATCCATACGGGCAAGAGTGGGGATAGCCAAAACGAAGTTTCAGCCGTTGTATATAGGGATAGCGCCTGGCGTTGGTAAAAAAAATAGGCGTCCCCACCGATGATACCACCTGCAAACGGCATCAGAAGTCGTGAGAACGGATGCCGTTGTATGTAGGTGATAATCAACGGAGCGGAGGGTTAAAGGTTGTGTAATGCGTGTATCATTCCCTCGGGGTCGGGGGCTGCGAAGACGGCACTTCCGGCAACCAAGGCATCGGCACCGGCAGCTACAAGGCGTGCTCCTGTCTCCAGATTCACCCCTCCATCCACCTCTATCAAGGCTTTGGAGCCGGTGCTGTCTATCAATTCGCGCAACTCACGCACTTTATCAATGGAATGTTCGATGAACTTCTGCCCACCGAAACCGGGATTGACACTCATGACCAGTACCATGTGTACATCCTGAATGATATCTTTCAGCATGGCCACAGGAGTAGCCGGATTGATGGTTACGGCGGGTTGCATACCTGCCTCGCGTATTTGCTGCACTACACGGTGCAGATGCGGGCAGGCTTCGAAATGCACATTCATGATGTGTGCACTCAGTGCTTTCACTTCGTTGATGAACTTCTCGGGCTGTACAATCATCAGATGCACATCCAGTGGCTTCTTGGAGATCTTGGCTACGGATTTCAGGACGGGAAAGCCGAAAGAGATATTGGGCACAAACACGCCGTCCATGATGTCGATGTGTACCCACTCGGCTTCACTGCGGTTCAACATTTCCAGGTCTCTTGCCAGATAAGCAAAGTCTGCTGCCAGGATAGAAGGGGCTATGATTGGTTTCATAAATACATTATATTTAATAGGACATATCCAATATTCTACTACAAATGTAGGCAAAAGATTCCATTCATCCTAATATTATTCTCTGCGAGCCCTTCGGCGGTTGGGGTTCTGCCCGATAGCTGCGGGCGAAACTACGGATAAAAGCGAGTGTCTTTTCAGAAGGCCTTGGGCGTTGGTGGGAGGATGCAGAGGCAGTGTCTCTGCATGTCTTGGCAGATGAAGTGGCCAAAGAAAGAGTAGTTTTTTTATCCATAGGCTCGTCGATTTTGATGATTAGACTCCGAAGGCACACTATCCATCACCGTTACGGACAGTACCTTTTCTATGTAGAAAACGGAGATGAAGAGGAATTAGTATGTGTGAGCCTACAAAATCTTTAGTCCACCGTCAAGACTATCCCATGCTTCTCGGCCATGCGTCGCAGGTTCAATATGGCATAGCGCATCCGTCCGAGGGAGGTATTGATGCTGACGCCTGTCATCTCTGCTATCTCTTTGAAGCTCAGGTCCTGATAAAAGCGCATGTGTACGACTTCGCGTTGCTCCTCCGGCAGGTGCTTCATCAGGCGGCGCACATCCGCGATAATCTGGCGGTTTACGATTTCCGTCTCTATTGTTCCTTCGGAGAGGCGGATATTGTTCAGCAGGTTCCGTTCTTCTTCGTCGCAGAATACGAAGTTCTCCTGTTTCTCCTGGCGGAAACAGTCGATGATAAGGTTGTGCGCAATGCGCGTGAGCCAGGCGGGAAACTTGCCGTTTTCGTTGTAACGTCCCTGCTTGATGGTGATGATGGCTTTCGTGAAAGTCTCCTGGAAGATGTCTTCCGCCAGTTCTTCATTGCGCACGGTGTAATAGATGTAGGCATAGAGCCGGTCTTTGTGACGGTTCAGCAGGACATCGAACGCTTCGTTATCGCCTTGTGCATAGAGGGCTACCAACTTTTCGTCGGTAGCGGTGAGTTGTTCTTTCATTACGTGTATCTTTTTCTATTTTTTAGCGTAATGTCTTTCGATAGGCGTTCAATGTTTTAGGGATTAATATTGCGCAAAGAAAGGAATTTTTGGGGAAACGGACAAGATTATGGCTGATAAATTAGTGTGGGGATGGATGGATTTTATCTTGGGATAGTTTTTGGGGGAGTAAAACTAAAGGTTTATTCTGTAGTAGAGCTTTGGGAAGTGTATATAAATATAGATATTTCTGATCTTGAAAAAAATGGAAGCGATTTTCCCCTCTTACCCCCGTCAGAACACCTTCTGAGAAGGGGGGGGGATTGACTCAGGGACTGAAAGGCATTCAGTCAGGGACTCAAACCCTTTCAGTCCCTGAGTCAATGCCGTTCAGTCAAGGAGTGAATTTGGCTTCTTTTGTAAAATAGACTTTCTTATGTTTTTCTGTAAAGAAAAGAGATTCGCAGGCAGGCGATACTCCGCGATACGGGATATCGGACTGTATCTTTCTCTCACGCCATCCGCGCCTCTTCCGTCAACCGGAAGCCTCGCAACAGTTCATCGGTCTTCAGCCTCTTCTTGCCCGGCAGTTGCAAGGCACGGATGCCGATAAGACCATCAGTCACGGCGATGCGGATGTAGCTTTTGCCGTCCGTCAGCAAGGTGCCGGGGGAGAGCTGGTGGGGTTGGGAGAGCTTTTCGGTCTCGAATATCTTCACTACCATTGTCGTGCCGTCGGGCAGGAGCAGCTCGGACCAGGCGGCAGGATAGGGGGAGAGACCGCGTATGAAGTCGTAAATGCGCTTCACCGGCTGGTTCCAGTCGATGCGGCAAGTCTCTTTGAATATCTTCGGTGCGGGGCGCAGCTCGCCGCCGACTGCCATTTCTTCTTGGGGGATGGTCTTTACCGTGCCGTTGAGGATGGCGTCTACAGTTTCGGTCACCAATTGCCCGCCGAGCGTCATCAGTTTGTCGTGCACGATGCCTACGTTGTCCGTGTCGGCAATGGGGACACGCACTTGCTGGATCACTTCACCGGTGTCGATCTCATGGCGCAGGAAGAAGGTCGTGATGCCTGTTTCCGTGTCTCCGTTGATGACTGCCCAGTTGATGGGGGCGGCTCCACGGTATTGGGGCAGGAGCGAGGCATGCAGGTTGAAGGTGCCGAGGCGCGGCATGCTCCACACCACTTCGGGCAGCATGCGGAATGCGACGACTATCTGTATGTCCGCTTTCCACGTGCGCAGGGCTTGGAGGAATGTTTCGTCTTTCAGCTTTTCCGGTTGGAGCAAAGGGAGATTGTGTTCCAGCGCATACTGTTTCACGGGAGAGTACTGTATCTTATGTCCCCGTCCGGCAGGTTTGTCGGGCATGGTGATGACGCCTACTACGTTATATCCGCCCTCTACCAGGCAGCGAAGGGATTCGACGGCAAAGTCGGGAGTTCCCATATATACAATTCGCAAATCTTCTTTTCTCATCATGTCGTTTACGTTTTAAATGTTCTTGGTCTTCTGAAAATAGACCGATACTTTACGTTTTAAATGTTCTTAGTCTTCTGAAAAATTCACCAATACTTGGCGGTAAGAATTGAAAATCTTCGACTTGGAGACGAAGCCGAGGTAATGGCCCTCTTTGTCCACTACGGGAAGGTTCCATGCCTGCGTGTCGTCGAAGGTGCGCATCACCTGCTCCATGCTGTCCGTGTCGTACAGGCGGGCGGGGAGGGTGGTCATCAGTTTGCCCACGGTGAACCGATGGTACAGTTCTTGGCGGAACATGATGTTGCGTATGTCGTCCAGTATGACAATGCCGAGCAGTATGCCGGCTTGGTCAGTTACGGGGAAGATGTTGCGTCGGGAGGCGGAGATGGCTTTCACCAGTTCGCCCAGGTCCATTTCGGGGCGGACGGCGACGAAGTTTTTTTCTACGACGTTCTCCATTTTCATGAGCGTCAGTACCGCTTTGTCCTTGTGGTGGGTGATGAGTTCGCCCTTCTTGGCCAGACGCATGGAGTAGATGCTGTGGGGTTCGAAGACGATGATGGTCAGGTAGGAGCTGACTGCTACGATCATTAGCGGGAGGAAGAGGTCGTATCCTCCGGTCAGTTCGGCGATGAGGAAGACGCCTGTCAGGGGGGCATGCATGACGCCGCTCATGACGCCTGCCATGCCCATGAGGGCGAAGTTCTTTTCGGGCAGGTAGTAGGAGAAGTCGAACTTGTTGCTGAAGAAGGCGAAGACGAAGCCGGCGATGCAGCCCAGGTAGAGCGAGGGTGCGAAGATACCGCCGCAGCCTCCGCCCCCGTTCGTGGCGCTGGAGGCAAAGACTTTGAAGAGGATGATGAGCATCAGATAGAGCAGCAGCAGGTTTCCGTGTCCGTAGAAGAGGGAGTTGTTCATCACCGTGTCCCAGTCGGCGTTGGAGGTGCCGTTGAGCAGCAGTTCGATGGTGTCGTAGCCTTCGCCGTAGAGCGGGGGGAAGAGGAAGATGAGTATGCTCAGCATGGCGCCTCCCAGGGCGAGTTTCTGGTAGGGGTTCTTGAGCTTGCCGAAGAGGCCTTCGACGGAGTTCATGGCGCGGGTGAAGTAGAGCGATACCAGTCCGCAGAAGATGCCCAGCATGATGACGTAGGGGATGCGTTCCATCTCGAAGGGTTGGTCGAGGTGGAATTTGAACAGGGCTTCCGTGCCCGTGGTGATGTAGGAGACGGTGGCGGCGGTGACGGCTGAGATCAGCAGGGGCAGGAGGGAGGTCATGGTGAGGTCTATCATCAGGACTTCGAGCGTGAAGACCAGTCCGGCGATGGGGGCCTTGAAGATGCCGGCGATGGCTCCTGCGGCTCCACAGCCTACGAGGAGCATGAGCGTGCGGTGCTCCATCTTGAAGATGCTTCCGAGGTTGGAGCCGATGGCGGATCCGGTCAGCACGATGGGTGCCTCTGCTCCTACCGAACCGCCGAAGCCGATGGTGATGGAGCTGGCGATGACGGACGACCAGGTGTTGTGCCTCTTGATTCGCCCTTGCCTTCGGGAGATGGCGTAGAGGATTTTGGTTACTCCGTGGCTGATGTCGTCTTTCACGATGTGGCGGACGAAGAGTCCGGCGAGGAAGATGCCGACTACGGGGTAGACCAGATAGAGGTAGTTGGCTTCCGTCGTGTTGAAGTTGTCCGTCAGGAAATTCTGTATCCAGTGTATCAGCATCTTCAGTATCAGGGCGGTGAATGCCGTGAAGATACCTACCAGAAAGCTGAGTATCAGGATGAACTGCTTCTCTTTGATGTTCTTCTCGCGCCACAGCAGGAATTGCTGAAACAAGTTTTTCTTCTCTTTTTCCATTTATACCTATCTTAATCTTCTTAGGGGTTATCCTTTGTTTTCTTAAGGGCTGACGGGAGTTGTCACTCTGTTTAGTCCCGTCGTGCGTTAAAAACCGGATGTTTTTGGGCTTCTTTTATTTACGTATGATTTTGATGACGCCTCCCTTGTCCAGCTTGATGATGCTGGAGGGCTTGGGTTGTCCGGCTTCATCCTGCCGATATCCTACCACATAGTCCACCATCGACTTGATCTCTTCGCTGATTTCGCTGAAACAGGCGGGCGAGGGCTGTCCGCTGATGTTGGCGGAGGTGGAGACGATCGCTTTTCGGAACTGGCGACAGAGGCGTTTCGAGAACTCCTCGTTCGTGACGCGTATGCCCACGCTGCCGTCTTCGGCAAGCAGGTTGGGGGCGAGGTTGCGTGCTCCGGAGTAGATGATGGTGAGCGGTTTGTCGGCCAGCTCGATCAGGTCCCAGGCGATGTCGGGCACGTCCTGCACGTAGAAGTCTACCTTTACGGGAGAATCGACCAGCACCAGCATCGCTTTGCTGTCCGAGCGTTGCTTGATTTCATACACGCGCCGCACGGCTTCGGCATTGGTGGCGTCGCAACCAATGCCCCAGATGGTGTCGGTAGGGTATAGGATGATGCCACCTTCGCTCATCACCTGGCAGGCTTTTTTGATATCTTCTGTCATTCCTTTGATGTTTATCTACAATTGATGTTTATACGCAATTGGTGTTTATACGCAATGATTAGCACGCAAAAATACGATTTTTACATGGATTAATGGAAATAATCGGAAGAAAACATGCTTATGTCCCGTGGCTCTTTCGGTTTTGACGGCTTGGCGTGTATATGCGAATCCAACAATGCAACTATAACGGGGCGGAAAAACACCGATTAACGTACGTTGACATTTCGGCGCCAATACGCCGCCAATGTACCGCCAATGTACCTCCGTTTTTTCGCCATCCTTCTGTCCACAGCTTCCCTCCGGCCGTGGGTCTACCCGCTTGATAGTTAAAGAACTACTTTTCTGCATTTTTTTTGGTTTTGTCCATAGATATATAGCATCCCGTATAGGAAAAACCACTACATTTGCACAGACCAACCGTAAAATGAAAAACAAACCCTATGATGAAAATACAGAACCACTGTCTCCTCCTCTCCCTGTCGCTGCTCCTGCTGACGGCTTGCTCCGGTGCGAAGCGGGAAGAGCCTGCCGATGCGGGCGTCTCCACCCTGCTGCCTGCCGAACGGAACGAAGTCACCATCGCCACCCTCCATCGCCAACCCTTCAGCCATGAACTGGTGAGCACCGGCAAGATCGCCGCCGGAGGCATGGCCGACCTGCGCTTCGAAAGCACCGGCATCGTGGCGCACATCTACGTGAAGAACGGCGACCACGTGCGCCGAGGGCAGAAACTTGCCGAACTCGACAAGTTCCGCCTCGCAAACAAGACCGCACAGGCACTGGACGCCCTCGAACGCGCCCGCCTCGAACTGCAAGACGTGCTCATCGGACAGGGATATGCCGTCTCCGACACCCTCCGCGTGCCCGAAGGACTGACCCACGTGCCCGCTGACATCATGCGCCTGGCACGCGTCAAGAGCGGTTACGACCAAAGCCTCTCCCAATACCAGCTCGCCGCCTACGAGGAAGAACACGCCACGCTCTCCGCCCCCTTCGACGGCGTCGTTGCCAACCTCTTCTCCAAGCCCTACAACGCCGCCTCCACCTCCGATGCCTTCTGCACTCTGGTCGGCACGCAGGGCATGGAGGCCGACTTCACCGTGCTGGAGAACGAACTCCCGCTGATCAAGAGCGGCGACAAGGTCGTAGTCACCCCCTACGCCGACCCTGCCGCCCGCTACGAAGGGCGCATCTCCGAAATCAACCCTTTGGTGGACGAGAAAGGCATGGTCCGCGTGAAAGCCGCCGTCAATGGCCGCGGGCGCCTCTTCAATGGGATGAACATCCGCGTCAGCGTGCACCGTTCGCTACAGGGGCAGCTCGTCATCCCGAAGAGTGCCGTGGTGCTGCGCTCCGGCAAGCAGGTGGTCTTCACCCTCGAGAACGGGAAAGCCCGCTGGAACTATGTGCACACCGGACTGGAGAACGCCGAAAGCTATACCCTGGCGGATGACGGCATCCAGGAGGGAGACACCGTCATCCTGACCGGAAACGTCAACCTCGCGCACGAGGCGCCTGTGATAGTCAAAGAGTAAACTTGCGGTAATCAAAGAATAAACTTGCGATAATCAAAGAGTAAGTTTATCGTAATCAAAGAGTAAATTTATCGTGATCAAAGAGTAAAAAAGAATGGTCAAATTCCTTATACAGCGCCCCATTGCCGTACTGATGGCCTTCACCGCCTGCTTCATTGTCGGGCTGGTGACGTACTTCACCCTGCCCGTCTCCCTGCTGCCGGACATCGCCATACCGGAAATCACGGTGCAAGTCTCCACCCCGAACACCTCCGCCCGCGAGCTGGAGAACACCATCGTCCGCCCCCTGCGTCAGCAACTTATCCAGGTCGCCCGCCTGAAGGACATGGACAGCGAGACGCGCGACGGCGCCGGCCTGATCCGCCTGAGCTTCGACTACGGCACGAACACCGACCTCGCCTTCATCGAAGTGAACGAGAAGATAGACGCCGCCATGAACTACCTCCCCAAGGACGCGGAACGCCCCAAGGTGGTGAAAGCCAGTGCTACGGACATCCCCGTCTTCTACCTCAACCTGACCCTGAAGGGGCAGGACGATGCCGGAACGGACGCCTTCCTCAACCTGTGCGAATTTGCCGAGAGCGTCATCAAGCGCCGCATCGAGCAGCTCCCGCAGGTGGCGATGGTGGACATCACCGGACTCGTGGAACGTCAGCTGCAAATCCAGCCCGACGCCGACAAGCTCGCCATGCTGGGGCTCTCCATCGAGGACGTAGAGACGGCCCTCGTGCAGAACAACGTAGAGCCGGGCAGCATGACTGTGCGCAACGGCTACTACGAATACAACATCAAGTTCTCCACCCTGCTGCGCACCGAAGAGGACGTCCGCAACGTCTTTATTAATAAGGAGGGGCGCATCATGCGACTGGGCGATTTCTGCCGGATAGCGGTCGTTCCCGTCCGCGAGAAAGGAGTCTCCGTGAGCAATGGCAAACGCGCCGTCACCCTGGCCGTCATCAAGCAGGCGGACGAGAACATGGACGACATGAAGCGTGCCGTCAACCGCACGATGAACTATTTCCGGCGTGTCTACCCCGACATCGACTTCTGCGTCACACGCAATCAGACCGAGCTGCTGGACTACACCATCTCTAACCTACAGCAGAACCTCTCACTGGGCTTCCTGTTCATCTGCCTGGTCGCCGTGCTCTTCTTGGGCGACGTCAAGTCTCCCTTCATCATCGGGCTGAGCATGGTGGTCTCTATCGTCGTCTGTTTTCTGTTTTTCTATCTGTTCGGCATGTCCCTGAACATCATTTCCCTCTCCGGACTGATCCTCGCTCTGGGCATGATGATCGACAGCTGCATCATCGTGACGGAGAACATCTCGCAATACCGCGAACGGGGATATTCGCTCCGGCGGGCCTGCGTGGTGGGCACCGGTGAGGTGATCACTCCCATGCTCAGTTCCTCGCTGACCACGGTGGCGGTGTTCGTCCCCCTGATTTTCATGAGCGGCATAGCCGGAGCCATCTTCTACGACCAGGCGTTCTCGGTCACCGTCGGCTTGCTGGTCTCCTACCTGACGGGCATTATGCTCCTCCCCGTGCTCTACATGCTGGTCTACCGCGTCGGCCTGCGGAAACCCCTCTTCCCCCGCCTGCGCATCAACAATCCCATCAAGGCGCACTCGCTCGACCGCTTCTACGATGCCGGAGTCGATTTCATCTTCGCCCATAAGACGGCGAGCCTGCTCTTCTGCCTCCTCTCCCTGCCCCTGTGCGTGTTCATGTTCCGCTTCATCGGCAAGGAGCGCATGCCCCGGATCGACCAGAACGAACTGATAGTCCGCGTGGAATGGAACGAAAACATCCATGTGGACGAGAACCGCCGCCGCGTGGACGCCCTCTTTGCCCTGTTCCGCGCAGAGACCGTGGAGCAGACGGCCTCGATCGGCCGGCAGGACTATCTCCTGAACCGCGAGCAGGCTCTCTCTTCCTCCGAGGCTGAGCTTTATTTCAAGACCGATGACCCGGCTGCGATAGCCCCTTTGCAGGAGCGGATATACCGTGCCTTGAAGTCGGAATACCCGTTGGCCGTCGTCTCCTTCTCCCCGCCGGAGACGGTGTTCGAGAAACTGTTTGTGACGGGAGAGGCGGATGTCGTGGCGGAGCTTTACTCCCGCAGCAAGGAGAAGCTCCCGACTGCCGGAGAGCTGCGCACCCTCGAAGAGCGTTTCACCTCCCGCACGGGACACGCCCCCACGAGCATCGCCTTCGAGAACCAGTTGGACATCCGCATCAACCGGGAGAAGCTCCTGCTCTACAACGTCTCGTACGATGAACTGTACCGCACCCTGAAAACCGCTTTCAAGGAGAACAGCATAGCCACCCTCCACTCCTATCAGCAGTATCTGCCCATCAGCATCGTGGGAGAGGAGCGCACGGTGAACCGCATCTTGCAGGAGACGCTGGTGCCGACGCGGGCGGACAAGGCGGGAGCCAGATATCTTCCCCTTCGCGAACTGGTATCAATTGCCCCGTCGGAAGACCTGAAGTCCATCACCGCAGGGCGCAACGGAGAGTATATCCCCTTCCGCTTCTACGACGTGCAGCGGGCGGAACCCCTCATGCAGCAGGTGAAGGAGATTGCCGACGGCACCGGCGACTGGGATACGTTGTTCTCCGGAAGTTTCTTCTCCAATCGGAAGATGTTGGACGAGTTGGTCGTTATCCTGTTCATCTCCATCCTGCTGATGTATTTCATTCTGGCGGCGCAGTTCGAGAGTTTCGTACAGCCGCTTATCGTGTTGCTGGAGATTCCGATAGATGTGGCGTTCGCCCTGCTGCTGTTGTGGGCATGCGGGCATACGTTGAACCTGATGTCCGCCATCGGGCTGATTGTGACGTGCGGCATCATCATCAACGACTCTATTCTGAAGCTGGATGCCATCAACGAACTGCGTCGGCAGGGGACGCCTCTGTTGGATGCCATTCATGAGGCGGGACGCCGTCGGTTGCGCCCCATCATCATGACTTCGCTGACTACGATCTTTGCGATGGTGCCGTTGCTGTTCTCTTTCGATATGGGTTCGGAGTTGCAGAAGCCACTCTCCATTGCCATGATCGGGGCGATGACGGTCGGCACGCTGGTCAGCTTGTTTGTCATACCGTTGGTTTACTGGTTTATCTACAGGAAGAAAGTAACGGTTTGAAGTCGCTTGGGAATGAGTTTGATGTGAACTTGAGGTTGTCTTGATGTGAACTTGATGTAGGCTTGATGTTGTCTTGAAGTAAACTTAGGATTATCTTGATGTAAACTTGAAGTCATCTCGAAATAAACTTAGAATTATCTTGAAATAAACTTGAAATAATGAAGAAACTTGGTTTAATCATCCTTTGGGGAGTTCTTGTAGCGTTCCCGTCAGCCGCCCAACAGCAGATCACGTTGGACTTGAAACGGACCATTGCCCTGGCAAACGACAGCTCGTTGGAAGCGTTCCGCACGAAAAACATGTATCTGGCCGGCTATTGGGAATACCGCACCTACAAGGCAAACCGCCTGCCGAGCCTGACGCTGAACATGACCCCCGCACAATATAACCGTGACATCACCAAACGTTACGACTCCGAACAAGACCTGGACATCTACCGCAGCCAACAATCTTTCTATGCCTACGGCAATCTCGCCATCAAGCAGAACTTCGACCTGACGGGCGGTACGTTCTATCTGGACACGGAACTGGGCTACATGCGCAGCATCGGTTCAAACTCCTATACCCAGTACACTTGCGTCCCCATACGCGTGGGATACTCGCAAAACCTGGTCGGCTATAACCCTTTCCGCTGGGAACGGAAGATAGAGCCTTTGAAGTATGAGAAGGCAAAGAAAGAGTATATCTACAATGCCGAGCAGGTCTCCGAACAGGCTACCACCTATTTCTTCGCTCTCGCCATGGCACAGGCTGAGTATGACCTCGCCAAAGAGAATGTCGTCTCCACCGACACGCTCTACCGCATCGGCATGCAACGCCTGAAGATCGCCTCTATCAGCCGTGCCGACCTCCTGACGCTGAAGCTGGATGTGGTAAACGCCCGCAATACGTTGCAGAACGCCGAAAGCTCGCTGAAACGTGCCATGTTCTCGCTCGCCTCTTTCCTCAATCTGGAGAAGGGCACGGAGATCAGGCTCGAACTTCCCAGCCGTCCCGGTGAGCTGGTTATCCCGGTGGATGCCGCCCTGGATGCCGCCCGCTCCAATAATCCGGACTTCCTCGGCCTGCGCCAGAACGTGCTGGAGGCGGAGAGGAATGTGGATAAGACCCGAAAGGAATCCCGCTTCAATGCCAGCATCAACGCCAGTGTCGGCTTCAACCAGGTGGCGGAGAAGTTTGGCGACGCCTATCATCATCCGATGCAGCAAGAGATGGTCTCCGTCAGCGTGTCCATCCCGTTGGTGGACTGGGGCGTGCGCAAAGGAAAGTACAACATGGCACGCAACAACCTGAATGTCGTGAAGACCTCTTCCCGGCAGAATGAGATCAGCATCGAGGAGGAAGTCATCATGACGGTGAATGACTTCAATGTCCAGCAAGCCCTGGTGACGAGTGCCGAAGAAGCCCTCGATCTCTCCATCCTGGCATACAATGAGACCCGCCAACGCTTCATCATCGGCAAGGCGGACATCAGCAGTCTCACCCTCTCCCTGAATCGCCAGCAGGAAGCACAGCGTAACTACATATCGGCCTTAAAGAACTACTGGTTGAACTACTACAAGATCCGCAAACTGACCTTGCACGACTTTGCCAGTGGCTTCTCCCTCTCCGATAAGTTCGACTACGACCAGTGAGCCTCCCGCCCCTCACCAAAGAATGTCCCCCCTTTTTAGTTCTTAACCCTCAACCCCCAATTTTCAATTTTCAACATTCAATTCTCCACTCCTCATGAAAAGCCTCTCTCCCTTCACCCTCATCGTCACCTTTGTCTGTCTGACACTGGTGGGGTTGGCACTGGTACCGCTGCTCCCGGTCAAACTGAATCCGTCGCGCACGTTGCCAGGGTTTACGGTGCGTTTCAGTATGCCGGGCACCTCCTCGCGCGTGGTGGAGATGGAGGCGACGAGCAAGTTGGAGTCCATGTTGGCACGCATCAAGGGGGTAAGGAAAATCTCTTCCACCTCGGGCAATGGCTACGGTCGCATCACGGTGGACTTGGACAAGCACGCCGATGTGGACGCGGTGCGCTTTGAGGCGTCCACCATCATCCGCCAGACGTGGGCGAAGCTGCCTGCCGGGGTCAGTTATCCGTATATCGACATGAAGGTGCCCGATGAGAATGCCGCCCGCCCGTTCCTCTCGTTCACGTTGAATGCCCCTTCTACGCCCATCCTGATACAGCAATATGCGGAAGAGCACATCAAGCCGCGCCTGGCCGGGTTGCAAGGCATTTACAAGATAGAACTGAGCGGCGCCACACCGATGGAGTGGCGGCTGGAGTACGACAGCGAACAGTTGCGGACGTTGGGCATCAGCCTCTCGGATATCCGGCAGTCCATCAGGCTGCATTATAATAAGAAGTTTCTGGGGACGCACAACATAGACACGCCTGCCGGTGAGCAATGGATACGCCTGGTGCTGGTGCCGGACGGAACCGGAGGCAGTTTCGACCCTTCGTTGATCATGGTTACGGCTTCGGACGGCAGAATCATCCGTTTGGATGAACTGGTGACGGTCACCCACGTGGAAGAGGAACCTCAGAGCTATTACCGCATCAACGGGCTGAATTCAATCTACCTCTCCATCACCGCCGTAGAGAGTGCCAACCAGTTGCAACTGAGCAATGAGGTGATGAAGGAGATGGAAGCCATCCGCCTGACGCTGCCGTCCGGTTATGAGGTACACACCAGTTACGATGCCACGGAGTACATCCGCGAGGAGTTGGACAAGATTTATTTCCGTACGGGGCTGACGGTGCTTATCCTGCTGCTGTTTGTCTGGTTGATTACGCTCAATCTGAAATACCTGTTCCTGATCGTCACCAGTCTGACGGTAAACATCGCTGTGGCGGTTATCTTCTACTATCTTTTCGGACTGGAGATGCAACTCTATTCGTTGGCGGGAATCACCGTGTCGCTGAATCTGGTGATAGACAGTACGATTGTGATGGCCGACCACATCCTGCACCGGCGCAACCTGAAAGCATTTATGTCCGTCCTGGCTGCCACGCTGACTACGATGGGCGCGCTGGTCATCATCTTCTTCCTGGACGAGAAACTGCGCCTGAACTTGCAGGACTTTGCCGCGGTGGTGATCATCAATCTGGCGGTATCCCTCTTTGTCGCGCTCTTCTTCGTGCCTGCAATGATTGAGAAGCTCAGGCTTACGGGAGGGCGCAGGCGTTCGTCGGGGAAGGGCCTGAAACGATGGGTACGCGCCCATGTGCGTATTCGCCGGATCACGGTGCGCTTTACTCGTTTCTATCAGTTGCTTATCCGTTTCCTGCTGCGATGGAGGGTGGCGGTATGCATTGCCTTGGTGTTAGGATTCGGCTTGCCCGTCTTCCTGATTCCCGAAAAGATGGAAGGCGAAGGCAAGTGGGCGGAATGGTATAACAAGGCGTTAGGTTCTTCCACCTACAAGGAGAAAGTGAAACCTGTAGTGGACAAGGCATTGGGCGGTACCCTTCGCCTGTTTGTGCAGAAAGTGTACGAGGGGAGCTATTTCAGCCGCAATGAAGAGGTAGTGCTCTATGCCAATGCGAACCTCCCGAATGGAAGTACGCTGGAGCAGATGAATACGCTGGTGAAGCGCATGGAGGCCTATCTTAGCGGCTTCAAGGAGATCAAGCAGTTCCATGCCTCGGTCTACAATGCCCGAAGGGGGAACATTCGGATTTATTTCAAGAAGGAGTATCAGTATAGCGGCTTCCCCTATACGCTGAAGGCGAACCTAATAGGCAAGGTAAACGAGCTGGGCGGGGGTAGCTGGGATGTGTATGGCTTGCAAGACCAGGGGTTCAGCAATGATGTCCGTGAGAGTGCAGGCTCCTATCGCATCAAGATGTACGGCTATAATTACGATGAACTCTATGCCTGGGCCGAGAAACTGAAGGAAGTGCTGCTTTCGCACCGCCGTATCAAGGAGGTGTTTATCAAGTCGGAGTTCTCTTGGTGGAAGGATGACTATCAGGAGTTCTACTTCAATCTGGACAAAGAGCGCATGGCGCAGGAGGGCATAAACGCCCAACACCTGTTTTCTACCATCCAGCCTATCTTCGGCAGGAACATGCAGGCGGGTTCGGTGGTCACGGAGAGCGGGGCGGAGAACATCCGGCTCTCTTCCCGCCAGTCTCGCGAGTATGACGTGTGGGCGATGCAGTTCTTCCCCTATGGCGCGGCCAACGGGAAGCACTACAAGCTCTCCGGACTGGCTACTGTGGAGAAAGGGCAGATGCCGCAACAGATTGCCAAGGAGAACCAGCAATACCGCCTCTGCCTGCAATACGAGTATATCGGGTCGTCCGAGCAGGGGAACAAGATACAGAAGCGTGATGTGGAGGAGTTCAACAAGTTGCTCCCTATGGGGTATACAGCCGAGTCGGACAGTCAGTCATGGTCGTGGGGAAGGAAGGACAGTAAGCAGTATCTGCTGTTGCTGATAGTCATAGGCATCATCTTTTTTACGACAAGCATTCTGTTCAATTCGTTGAAACAGCCTTTGGCCATTATTTTTGTCATTCCGGTCTCTTATATTGGGGTGTTCCTTACGTTCTATTGGTTCCGCCTGAACTTTGACCAAGGCGGGTTTGCCTCTTTCGTGCTCTTGTGTGGCATTACGGTGAATGCCAGCATCTATATCCTGAATGAGTACAACAGTATCCGCCGCCGCTTCCCCCGTCTTTCCATGCTCAGGGCCTATACGAAAGCTTGGAATGCCAAGGTTGTACCCATTTCCCTCACGGTGATTTCCACGATTCTGGGCTTCGTCCCGTTCATGGTCGGGGCGGAGAAGGAGGCTTTCTGGTTTCCGTTGGCAGCAGGCACCATCGGGGGACTGGTCATGTCCGTTGTCGTCATCTTCCTGTTCTTGCCGATGTTCGTGCTGAAGAGGAGAGAGGTGGTAAGAAGGAAAGTGAGGAGCAAACGTTAATGTAAATCCTCACGTATATGGCCGAATCGGTTACTTCATACCAACTCTCCGCACTACCAAGTATGGGGCTATCTATCGTGAGGGTGAAAGGTTTCTTCTTTTGCCATAATCACATGTTCCGGTACAGAGAATCCAAGAAAGGGTACATCTTTCATGTCAATGTCATCTCTACCTTCCAGTTTCCACCATCTACCCGCTTTTTCGTCTAAATGCCAAAGTATTTGTTTGGGGGGATAATAGCTTTATGTATCCACCACTGATTCCCTCTCCGTCGAAATGCTTCTTACGTTGATCATAAAATGTAAAACTTAAGGTAGGGATAGGTAGTTTGTCGGCAGGGTCACTATCGCGTACCCAAATATACAAATCTTTAGGTTTGTCGCGGGAGATTTTTAGATTCCAGCATATGGGTAAAGGATTCATGTAGTCTTCAAGCACTTCTCCTTTTACAGAAAGATGTATCCTCCATAAAGACCATAGGATATAAAGCTCTGAAATATTTTTTCCCCTTTTTGAAAATCAGTATGTCGTTAATTCTGAAATGTTCCAAAGTCACGCGATACGCGAATACTTCTTTGAACTCAACTCTGACTATACCTTTGTTGTCGAACCGTTCCAGCTCGACAACAAGATCCGTTGCATTGTAGTCTATTGAATTGATTGAACACTCGCAATCAATCAAATTTATAGGATGGTATATTTCACTGTTCATTTCCATCTTTAATCAATGATGAATAATCCTTTTGTATCAAGTACGTTGCTAATCTTCCCTGCATATATAACTTAGTCGCATAGCCCAAGGATACTTGTCGCCCGCTACGACGAATGGCTGCTATATAGACCGGGATATTTATGATTGGGAACATGACTAAAACCGAATATATCACATTTACACGATACTGTGTCAGTTCATACTGGTTATATCTGAATCTGATGTAATAGAGGTTCAGCAGATATGTGTTCACATAGCCTAATGTCAGGAAATACAATAGTCTCAGTCGTTTACTACGGACCACTGACACAAGCCATTTGTATATCTTTGGCGAATACATTGTCAGCCATAATGTAAAATTGGAGAAAAGCATGAGAATTATCCCAAATGCTCTAAATATTTTCAACAATGTCAATGACTTATCCATCGCACCAAACAGGCATACTATGACAGTCGCCAACAAACACCATAAATCAATGGTTAGCAACACGGCAAACACAATAAAGAGCCAAAAGAATAACTCATTGACCGTGTTTCCTAATCTGTTCCAAAATCGTTTATCAGTCAGTTTCATTATTCAATGTGCAAGTGATTAGATTTGTCGGTTCTATTGACAAACCGGTATAATTAGACCTTATTAGTTCATCTGTCAACCTTTCAGAAATAAAGATTGTACTGTCGAATGGAAATGGGAAAAACAGATCCCAAATTGTGCTTTTATCGCGTAGCGCAAGTGAATTAGAAGTTACACCAAAAGCCCCGGTCTTATCCTTTAATTTTAATTGCTGATATTGACTGAATGACTCCAATGTTATAGGCTCTTGTGGAATAGTCCACTCTGTCCGAATAAAAGATGATTTTTCATAATCTATTGAATCGACAAATGATGGCCCATATAAATGCACCCACAAATATTCCCTAACATCTTTATTGGTTTCTATTGTCACCGGAAAAATTTGATGTGGCATGACATTGAAATGCCTGATGCTTTCATATAATTCAGGAGATATAAGCATATCGCAACCCGGTCCGGCTGTTGTTGAGGGAAAGTCAGATATTACGGCACCTCTCCTTAATTTGAACCTCAAATCAGGATTACACGACAATTTATTCCACGGACTTATTTGAGACGCAGTGAAAGGACTTAGGCACTCTACCTGTGGATATTTCTTGCCTGTTTCTAAATCGTGTGATAGCTTATAGAATTTCATTGAAGTACTATAAAAACCTGTTGGTTGAATTAAATTAGTGAATATTTTTTTAGTAGATGACAAAAAATAAATTTATGCTGTTAAACATTTAATTTTTAAGCGATTATATTTTCAAAAGTCCTTGAAGTTTAGTAATTTAAAGGAAAAGTTTGGACGCTTTTTCTCATGAAAACCACTAATTCCAAGGACTTGGT
>NZ_CAJUHF010000053.1 GCF_910585845.1 uncultured Bacteroides sp.
GCCGGTATCCCCGCCATCACCAGTCCCGCCCGTCGGCTTCCGCTCGCGCTGTCGGTGCTTGCCGATTCCGTCTGTATCTTCTCCACCGTCGTGCTCTTCCTGCTGCTTGCGCAGCCCGCCAAGCACAGGACAGTCATCATGATGGCGGCAACTGTTGGCAGTGTCAATGGCCTTGCGCAGTCGCGCCATTTCGCGCTTGTTGGCCTGCAGGTCTTTTCTTGTTGCATTCAGTTCTTCTTTTAAGGGTACCACAATATTGCTCACCAAAACGCGGGTGGCATGTTCTGCGTTATCCACACGCACACCCTCTGCGTCGGCTTCGGCTTTCATCGCTTCCGCTTTCGCTTTCCTCACCGTAGCACGCAGGGAACCGATGGCTGCTGCAGTGCCCACAAGGCCGCCGCTAAGAATAATGTTCATGATCTCGCTAAAGTCCATACCACCCGTTTTTTAGTCAGTCAACCTTTTATTCTGCTTCCTCGCGTTTCTTTCGGAATAGTCCGATAACCCATTGCACCAGTCCCGTGTCGGCTACCCCATTGGCTACAAGTGAGGCACCAAAACCATAGAGCAAGGCAATGTCCCAGCTCACATCACTCACAAATCCGGCATCAAGCCACCACAGTAGCATCGCGCACACCAAGCCCACACACCAGCTCACCAGCTGCGTCACCCAGCCTTTCATGTTGGGGAACAAACCTTTCAACCCTTCAGTAAGCACCACCACACCGCCGACGAAACCGGCAAAGGTGCCAATCATTGCGTCATAGTCCGTTGCCGGAACATCGGCCCCTTGGGCCATCACAGCCGATACTGTTCCCAGCATCAGCATCATAAACAGCATAATTCGTTTCATTGATTGCTTCTTTTATTATTGGTTAATACCTATTTCTTTCAGCCATTTCTGTACATCGAAACTGGGGCAGGCTTTGGCCGCCAGCTCGTTGTGTCCCACAATGCGCACATCCGGGAATCTGCGATGGAAGTCCTTCACATACTTCTCCAGTGCCTTTTTCTGGCAGCCGGTGCGGGTGTCCTTCGGGGTCTTACCATCCTTGGCCACACCGCCGGCATACACAATGTGGCGGCTCACGCTGTTGTACCCCTTCGCACCGTTCGTCACTTCCCACGGATCCACCTGCGCATCCTCGTTGTTGTTCACCAGACGTTCCACACCGCCCTGCAGGTGGAACAGGTCGGTATAGCCCACCTGTTTCCAGCCTCGGCCGCCCTGGTTCACGGGCGAAGTGTGCCATTTGCGGATGTCCGCGCTGCTCACCTCACGCCCCTCCGGGGTTGCCGTACAGTGAATTACCAGATACTTCAATTTTGCCATACCATCTTATCCTTTCTGGTTTTGGGTAATGGTAATCTTGGCCGTCTTGCTGCGGTCGGCATTGAGCGTCAGGGTCAGTGTTCCGGTCTTCTGCTCGCCGCTGTTCGCCCCGGCCGAAATCTTCACACCGTTATCCTTCGCTTCCACCTTGAAGCCGGCAGGGGCACTGCCTATCTCATATTCTCCGCTGGCGGTCACGGTCACTTCTTCACTGCCACCGGTTGCCTCAAGGGTCACAGTGGCAGGATCAACTGAAATCTTCTTCTCGCTCGCCTTGAACACGGGGTTGCTGCGCTTGTCCAATACCACCACTTCTTCACCGAAGGCAATGTTCGTATCGGCCTTCATCAGCATCTTGAAGAAGTACAGTTCGCTGGCGTTCGAAATCTTGTCAATCTGAATCACGTCTTCATCGTCCTGCAGGTTCACAGCCGCAAACAGGTTGCCGCCGGCATCGGGCGAACAGAGGGTGCACACAATCAGATCATCGGGCCAGGCAGCAAGCGTCTCAATGGTAATGCCCTTGTAGCGACGGGCGTTCACATCGGTTTCGCTCGTGTTCTTGGCCTCGCGCTGGGTCAGCTCGTCATCATACTTGTCAAAGTCGTTCACACTCATCAGGATGCGGAGGTCCGGGTTGTTGCGGATGGCCACGGGAATCTTCGCACGCATGGCTTTCAGTCTGCCCAGCATGGTCGATTCTGCGCTGTCCACCACAATCACCTCAGTATCCTTGGCCATCTGGGTCAGGATGCCGTTAAACAGGTGGTCGTCATCATCCCCATATTCGCCGTTCACATAGTGGTCACCCAGTTCAAATTGCACCTGTTTGGCCAGCTCGGCAAGCAGGGCGTTCTGCGCTTCGGGCGGAAGTTCCGAGAATACCAGGTTGCCCTTCGGCTGCCACTTTCGCCAGATGTTCTCGAACGTGCGGGGGTTAAACACCGTAAAGGCCATGAAGTCCACCGGGTCAAGACTCTTTTCGTCGTAGTTGAAGTTGCCCTTCGAATCCTCCACGCCGGGGTTCTCCTTGCGCTTCTGGAGCATCTTGCCGGTCTTCAGGCGCGGCAGGCTGATTTTCTTCTCCACACCGGGAATCACCATGATCAGCCCCTTTTCCACAATCTCATTGCTCGTAGCGGCAAGCGTCAGCAACTGTTCCAGTACCTCGCCGCTGTAATTCGTGTTTCTTACAATTATTGCCATAGTTCAATCACTTTTTACGTTTGTCCTTAATTTCTCGCATACGCCTGTTCCAGGGGCTTTCTTCACCATTCGGTTCCAGATGCAGGTCTTCCATCACACGGCGCTTCACCGGCAGTTGGGCCAGGGCCTTTTCGCCGTTCTCGCGGTCATTGGCCAAAAGGTTTTCGTAGATGGGGCGGGTGGTCGCATCGATGCGGCCGTCCTGCTCGGCTGCGTCAAGCAGCTGCTTGCGGGCGGCAAGGTCTTCGGCTGCAGCCTTGTCCTCGTAGGTCTTCACCTTGGCCTTCAGATCGGTGTTCTCTTTCGTAAGGATAGGTACCTTGCCGGCCTCTTCCTCCAGTTGATCCATCAGGCGGAACACATCCGCATCACTCGCGCAGTCCTTGAAGCGCGGGCGTTTCTTTACGTCTTCCAGATTCATGTCTTCTCTGTTTTTTTGTGGCTCAACGAGCCGGTTATTAAATAAAGTATATATCTGTGCCGGCGTACTGTCGGCCGGCACGGGGTCTGCATCATAGATGCCGTCTATGAAACCGAGGTCCAGGGCTTCCTTGGCGGTCAGCCAGTGGTCCTCGCCGTCAAAATAGGTCTGTTTCACTTCTTCCTGGCTCATGCCCAGCCGCTCGGCATAGATTTCGCTCAAGCTGCCCTCCAGGCTTTCTATCTCTTCCATGCAGCGCTGCAGGTCCTGCTTGTTGCCATAGCACCCGCCGCTCACGCAGTGCAGCATCAGACGGGCATACTTGCTCATCTCTACCGGCTTGCCGCAAAGGGCTATCACGCTGGCCATGCTGGCGGCTATGCCATCCACATAAATGCGGATGTCGGCCTGGCTATGACGCAGGGCGTTGAATATCGCAATGCCGCTGTACACTTCCCCGCCGTTGCTGTTGATACGTACATGGATGCGCCGGCTCACGCGTTCGGCTTCCATCAGTTCCTGGGCAATGCGCCCGCTTTGCACCTCCGTATAGTCTCCGATGTCCCCATACAGGAATATCGTACTGGTGCCGTCGTCACTCGTTGTAATATTGAAAAATCTGCTCATCGTCATACACTTTCCTGCGGTCTTCCCCGCCTTTCGATGATGCGAAAATAGAACATTCCCATGGCACCAGGAAACCGCGTTTTTATCATGACGCTTTCTGGCGTTATCATAACGCTGCAGCCCGTCATCATGCGTACGCGCTTTTACAAACCCCGCTTTTTCATGCAATTTTGTAACGTGATTTACAACTAAAAAGGACGATATATGGCAGATTTGACGAATGCCCAGAAAAAGGAATGGGCAAAGACTTTGTACCTAAAGGAAAACCTCACACAGCAGGAAATCGCCGACCGGGTGGGCGTGTCACGGGTGTCCGTGTCCAACTGGGTACGGGCCGGGAAGTGGGAGGAACAGAAGGTGGGGCTTACGCTCACAAGGCAGGAACAGGTGGCTAACCTCTACCGGCAGGTGGCCGAAATAAACAAGGCCATCGCCGAACGGCCCGAAGGGGAACGCTTCCCCTCATCCAAGGAGGCTGACATCCTCGGAAAACTGTCGGCGGCCATACGCAACATGGAGCAGGAAGTGGGCATTGCCGACATCATCAGTGTCCTCACCGGGCTCATCGACTGGGTACGGGCGGCCGACCTCGAAAAAGCAAAGGAAATTACACGCCTGGCCGATGCGTACATTAAAGACAAATTATAAAGGGATAGACAATGAAACAGACTGACAGACTCGCTCTCCTCGATTGGGAGAAGTACAAAGAAGACATCGCAAGGGCAACACCGGTTGACCGGAACATGACGGCAGCCGAACGGGAAAAACACCGGGAATATCTGGAGAAACATCCCATAGAATGGATCAGGTTCTTTTTTCCGAATTACGCCAAATATGAATTTGCCGGCTTCCAGAAAAAGGCTATCCGGCGGATCATTGCACACGACGAATGGTTTGAGGTGCTTTCCTGGAGCCGTGAGCTGTCCAAATCCACCGTCACCATGTTCATCGTCATGTATCTCACGCTGACCGGACGCAAAAAGAATGTTATTCTGACCTCCAACAGCAATGACAATGCGGTGCGCCTGCTCGATCCCTATCGGGTAAACCTCGAAGCCAATGGGCGCATCATGGCATACTACGGCAAACAGGAACTGCCTGGCTCATGGACCGAGGATGAATTCACCACCAAAGGGAAGGTCTCTTTCCGCGCACTGGGTGCCGGGCAGTCACCGCGTGGTTCGCGAAACGAGGCCATACGTCCCGACGTGCTGCTGGTCGATGACTTTGATACGGACGAGGACACCAAGAATCCGGACATCATCCAGAAGCGCTGGGACTGGTGGGAAAATGCGCTGTACCCCACACGTTCCATTTCTGAACCTACACTGGTCATCTTCTGCGGCAACATCATTGCCAAGGACTGCTGCGTGGTGAGGGCGGGCGAAATGGCCGACTCCTGGGACATCGTG
Organism: uncultured Bacteroides sp.; assembly: GCF_910585845.1. Taxonomy (GTDB): domain Bacteria; phylum Bacteroidota; class Bacteroidia; order Bacteroidales; family Bacteroidaceae; genus Bacteroides. The sequence continues at coordinate 5,003 of NZ_CAJUHF010000053.1, forward strand.
AACATCCGCGACAAAAACGGATTTTCCACATGGCCGGAAAAGAACTCGGAGGAGGACATCGACCGCACTCTGTCCAAAATATCCAAAAAGGCGGCACAGGGTGAATATTACAACAACCCCATTTCCGAGGGCGAGGTCTTCGAGAACATTTCATACGGCAAGGTACCGCCTCTCTCTAAATTCAAGTTTCTCGTGGCGTATGGCGACCCGGCACCGGGCGAAAGCAAGGGGAAGAAAGGGAAATCCTTCAAGACGGTTTCGCTTTGTGGCAAATTGGGCACCAGGCTCTATGTCATCAAGACTTTCCTGGCACAGGCGCTCAATGCGGAGTTCATTGACTGGTATGTCCGGATGCTTGATTTTGTCGGGGGCAAGACCAATGTCTATTGCTACATGGAGAACAACAAACTGCAGGACCCTTTCTTCCAGCAGGTGTTCAAACCGCTGGTGGCAAAGGTGCGACGGGAACAGAAGATTGCACTGTTCATCCGGGGCGACGAGGAGAAGAAGACGGACAAGGCTACACGTATCGAGGCCAACCTTGAACCGCTCAACCGCGAAGGGAACCTTATCCTCAACGAGGCTGAACGGGACAACCCGCACATGAAGGAACTGGAGGACCAGTTCAAGCTGTTCACCCTGACCATGCGCTATCCGGCCGACGGACCGGATGCGGTCGAAGGGGCGAACCGCATCATCGATGAACTGATCAGGCGCATCGAACCGCCCGTTTTCCGCTCAAGGAAGGATGTGAGAAAACGGAACAAGAAAAGATTATGACAACTCTAAAATATTAGGACTATGAGCAAATTTGTAGAACTCACCGATTACGATGCAAGTATCCACCGCGACATTCTCGACGCATTGGTGCGCGAAGACGAAACGGTCATTGAGGTATGTGAAGACAGGGCCATTGCCGAAATGCGGTGCTATTTGAGCAAGCGATACGACTGTAACAAAATTTTCGATGCTACCGGCGAGAACCGGAACCAGCTTGTGCTGATGATGGTCATCGACATGGCGGTCTATCACATCTTCTGCATCCACAACCCGCAGAAGTTATCAAAGGTACGCAAGGACCGATACGAACGGGCTGTAGAATGGATGAAGGCGGTGGCCGACGAGGATATATCAATCGAAGGGGCTCCGCTGCTGCCCGAGGAACAAAGGGCGGGCAGGTCGGATTTCCGCATTCAAAGCAACCGCAAACGAACGAACCACTGGTAAAAGCAAGCATCATGAAAAAGAAAAACAGAAAAAACAACAAAGCCGGCATCATCACCGTAGGGGGGAATTTCGCATTGCCGGGGCAGAAGAAACCGAATGTGATTGTGCTCACCCAGCCCAAACGCTTCGGACTGGACATTTCCGACTACATGGCAGCCGTCAAAGCGGCCGAGAATGTCGATTTCTCGCGACGTTACAAACTCTATGACCTCTACGAGGACATTCTGATGGATACCCACCTTTCCTGTGTGCTCGAAAAGCGAAAGAATGCCGTGCTGTGCTCCAACATGGAATTCCGGGTGGACGGGAAGCCCGACGATAAAATCAACGAACAGATACAGTCGCCCTGGTTCAACCGGCTGGTGGGTGACATCCTCGATGCCAAGTTCTGGGGCTTTTCGCTCTGCCAGTTCTACAAGCTGCAGGAATGGGTGGACTACGATCTGGTACCGCGTAAGCATGTGGATCCGGTCAGGGAACTCATCTTGCGGCACCAGACAGACATCACCGGCCATTCCTGGGATGAATATACCGACCTGCTTTTTGTGGGTTCGCCGTCCGATTTGGGACTGTTGGCCAAGGCTGCACCGTGGGTCATCTACAAACGTAACACCACGGGCGACTGGGCACAGTTCTCCGAGGTATTCGGCATGCCTATCCAGGAATATATCTATGATTCCGACGACGACGAGTCCCGTCAGCGGGCCATGGAGGATGCTGCGAATGCCGGAAGCTTGGCGCAGTTCTTTCATGCCAAGGACACGGAACTCAAGCTCACGGAAGCCGGCAACAAAACGGGGTCTGCCGATGTCTATGAACGCCTCTGCGAACGGTGCAACAATGAAATATCCAAACTGATACTGGGCAATACGCTGACCACCGAATCGTCCGAAAAAGGTACACAGGCTTTGGGTACGGTGCATAAAAAGGTGGAGGACAAGGTGCTGGAGGCTGACCGGAAATACGTGCTCAATGTGTTAAATTACGACATGACGGACATTCTGCTGCACATGGGCATCAATACTGAAGGGGGTACATTCTGCTTCCCGGAACCGAAGGAAACAGATGCAGGCACCAAAATATCCATCCTTACGCAGCTGAAGAAGAACTTCAACATCCCCATCGACGACGACTATCTCTATGAGGAATTCGGCATCGACAAACCGGCCAACTACGAGCAGTTGAAGGCTGAGCAAAGGGAGGCTGCACAGGCTGCCCTGGTTCCAACCCCAAAGAAGGAACCGGAACCTGCGAATAAGGGACGGGATGATGAACCGACACCGAAACAGAAAAGAAACTTCCGGAACTGGCTCAAAGGTTTTTTCGTGAAAGCCCCGGCAGACGGGGCAGCTTTAGACTGGTAGTCGACAGACTGTATGCGGCTGATAATGGCAGCATCTCCATGGAGTTTGACTTTTCCGAAGAGGTGCTGCGGCGTGCCTTGCTGAACATATACAGCAGGGACTTTCATCCGGTAACCGAAATCGAAATCAGCCTGTTCAATGAAATATGGGCAAAGATGAACAAGGCGGCAAAGGAAGGGTTCTGCAAATCCAAGGCCATTACTCCGGACGAGGATTTCAGAAATGCCATACTCCGGAACAACGCCGTATTCTCGGCATTCAAGGTACATCGTATGCAGAATGACATGGCACGACTTTTATTGGATTCAAACGGCATTTTAAAACCGTTCGACAAATGGGTACAGGAAGTCTTGCCCATTGCTTCTCATCAGGTTCGTCACTGGCTGCGGACGGAGTATGATACGGCGGTCATCCGGGCGCATCAGGCGGCTGACTGGCAACAGTTCCTGCGCGAACGCGATATTCTGCCCAATCTCAAATGGCTACCATCTACTTCCATTCATCCGGGGGCTGACCACCGCCCATTTTGGAATACCATCCGACCGATTGACGATCCGTTCTGGAACATCCACCGACCGGGCGACCGGTGGAATTGCAAGTGCGACCTTACAGCCACCGATGAGGAACCGACACCACTTCCGGACGAAGACGACAAGAACAAGCCACACCCCGGACTGGATAACAATCCGGGAACGGACGGCAAACTGTTTTCCGACAATCATCCATATCAGACGGAAGCCCACGAGGGTGCCAAAAAAGCGGTGGATAAACTTATGGCGCGCATTGATGAAATGATTGCGGAAATGCCGAACAGTCTTACCAGGGAGGAAAAAATGGCCATTGCCCGGAACAACCTCGAAATAGAAAAGGCTCTTAAAATCAAAAAAGGGAAACCTATGGATGTGGATAAGGCGGATAAACAGAATGCGAATCCCAAACACGTGGACGAGTATATTCCTGATCCTAACGGGATATATCGTGATAAAAGGGGGAACCGTTACCGGAAGAACAGCGATTACGATAAAAAACGAGATACTCCATACAGCATCAACTGTCAGACTTGCGCACCGGCATACGCTTTACGGTTAAGAGGATGGGATATTACAGCCAAGGGCAATGTTGCAGGGTCAAAACTTGAATACCTGAGTAATGGGCGTGCTTTTGAAGTCTGGAAAAACATCGACGGTACTCCGGTGCAGCATATAAGTATAAACAATTGGGTTGCACACAAAGGATACCTGAAAATGACGCCTAAAAGATACATGGAGTATTTCAATGAAGTATGCAAAGAAGAAGGCGTGTATGAATTGAGTATCGGTTGGAAAAGCGGGGGCGGACATGCTACAATCCTGCAACGTTTCGCAGACGGCGAACTAAGGTACATAGAACCCCAAAGCGACAATTCTGCCGGTTCCGGGATGGAATGGAAAGATGTGAAATATTTATGTGAAATAGGAGCTGCAACTTCCCACAGCTGCAGAGGAGTCCTGAGAATTGACAATAAATTATTCGATGTCTCCTTCCTCGATATTTTCGATACATGAATCGATAACGTCAAGGGATAACGGACCGGTTATTTCGGTTGCTTCTTTACCGTCATACAGGTAAACAAAAGGATAACCGGTACAGGAATCTTCTGGGAACTTGAATACATAGGCTTCCTGACCTTCATAAATACCAAGGTATTCGAAGGTGTCACCGTATTGCTCAATAAGCGCACGGGCCTCATTCTTCACTTGTTCCGGTATATTCATAACGCATAAAAGGCATATTGGAAGCCTTGGTTGCAAAGTTATAAATTATTCTTGAATTACTAATGATTATGGACATAAAAGATTTTGCAGAACTGATAAAGCGGAAACGTGACAGACTGGACAGCATGATGCGGCGCAAAATGCCGGGCATGGTAGGACGAATGGCCAAAGACCATTTTCAGGAGAATTTCCGCCAGGGTGGATTTGTCAATGGCGGTCTTCACCCTTGGCCAAAATCCAAACGGCTGTCTTCGGGGGGGACCGATGCCGCCAGCAATTATGGTACGCTGCTCTCCGGCAGGAAGCATCTTTTCAAATCGGTCGGATATACACCTGCCGACTACCGGGTAAGGGTGTTCAACGAGGTGGTCTATGCACCCGTCCACAACTGGGGCGGCGAAATCGATGTCACCGTCACAGACCGCATGAGGCGCTTTGCATGGGCCAAGTTCTACAAGGCTTCGGGGAAAAGAAAAAAAGCCGGCATAGGGCAAAAGAAACGCGTTAAACGACGTACCAAACCGAAGGAACTGAATCCACAGGCACAGTTCTGGAGAAATATGGCACTTACCAAGAAAAAGAAACTGCACATCCGCATCCCGCAGCGCCAGTTCATGGGAGAAAGCGAAGAATTGAACAGCCGCATACGCGAGAAGGTGGACCAGGAAATTACCAACATTTTAAATAGCTAAGGATATGGAAGAAGTTTTTATCGCAATCATGGAACAGATTGCACAGGAAATGCCGGAACTCTCGCTCATTGATGAGGACTACGGCCAATTGGAAATGGGGGCAGAAGAAGACCAGTACCCGGTCACCTTCCCTTGTGTATTGATTGGAAATACAAGTTCTGACTGGAACGACCTTGGATATGGGGTACAGAAAAGCGAATCCATGCTGACCGTACGGCTGGCTATCGATTGTTACGACGATACAAGCTACGCATCCGGCACGTATGACAAAGTAAGGGAAAGGCAACAGCTGGCCGGGAAATTATACAAGTCGCTGCAATGCCTGCAGTGCACGGACAACGCTTCGCCGCTGGTACGCGAGAAAAGCCGTTCGTATGCCATGCCGCATTACATCAAGGTCTATGAAATGACGTTCTCATTCACACTGCACGATGAATCGGCCATGCCGTCATTTTACGGGGAATAGCTCCAGTTGGGCTGCGGTCAGGCGGGGGGCTTTCACCTTGGGAACAGGCTTCAGGTTGTAGTCTGTCCCCTCACGTGATTTCCGGCGGATGATGGTCATGATACGCTCCTCGGATATGAAGAATTCGCGCTCCGACAACACTTTTAAAGCATCGTCGAACCGCAACCGCTGTATTTCTGTCCAATAGTAGTAACGGCGGCACAGTGCCTCGTCACGCAGCTTGATCAGTTCTTTATCCCGTCCTTTGCCCATACATTTTATTTCTCTTACAAAAATAACTGATTTCCATCTATTTTAAGAACAAAAGCGCCGCAATTATAACAACTGCGGCGCTTTCTGTTTACAGGGTTAACGGGTTTCGGCTACAAACGGCAGAAACTGGGTTCAATGCGGGTCCATACACCGTTTTCAGGGTCACGGCTGCTGAAGTAGTAGTTGGTGGCGTTGCGCTGCACCACATTGGCTTCCTTGAACAGGCGCATGATGTCTGCATACTCTTCATCGAACTTGTCTTCCAGTTCGTATAGCTTCGAAATGCTCTTGTAGTCCAGGTCGCCCATCTTGTTGCGCTCCAGCAGGGTCATGGCCATCTGATACATCGGATCATCCGAACCTTTCTCACTGTTCTGCATGTAGCGCTTCAGGTAGTCAATCAGACGGTCGGCTGCCATGTCGGCTCGTTCATCGAAGCCTTTCACCTTGTTGCTTTTCACCTCCAGGCGGAAGTCACCGTCCGTAATGGTGTAGCTGCGCTGTTCGTCGCTTTTCACCTGGCCGTATTCCTTCATCACTTGGGTAAAGGCATCCACCTCTTGCTCCAGCCATATGCGGAACAAGGTCACGGAATTCACCATCTCAAGGACGTTGGTCTTTACTTCGTGCATGAACTCGCCGCGTAATGCCTCGTAAGTTTCACGACGGGCGATGCGGTCTTCTTTCTCTTCTTGCTGCAGCTGGGCCATGAGGGCTGCTCGCTGTTCTTTACTCAGGGACTTGATGTCCACACTTTGGTTGTTCTTTTCCATGTTTAAATCATTTTGAATGTTTATCACTTGTTTTTTATTCTTCCTCACCATCCGGCTTTTCTGGTTCATCGTCTATCAGCATGGCTTCACCGTTGGCATACGCCCAGTCGGCCAGCTCGTTGAAAAACTCTGCTGCATCCTGGTTATCCAGATCGGATGTCGTAAGAGTCACGTCTTTTCTGATGCGCTCAAGCGCTTCATGTGCTTTTTTATCCATATTGCTCTATTTATCGGTTAAACCTCCTTTTCGTTGGATAGCCCGCAGTTTGATGGCCAGTTGTTCCAGCTCCGCTGTACTAATCTGAACAAAGGGTTTGCCGGCTATCCGGGGGTTGTTGCAGAATTCGTTCACCCGGTTCCAGTCAGTGGTGTCTATACCCAACTGTTGCATCAGTTTCAGACATACGCTGCGTTTCCGCCGCAGTTCCTCGCGAAGTTTCTGTCTCCATTCATCCTGCCCGGTTAGTTTCTCCAAGGCACAGCAGCAGGCTTCATATTCCTTGGATGTCATTTCACGGAGGCTTTCCGTACGGTCCCACGTGTACTGCAGAACGATTTGCTTCTTTAGCCCTTCCCGGTCTCCTGTACAGGGCAGCTTGTTGAACGAAGCATAAAACCGGGCGAAATTTGTCACTTCCTGTGCCATCTTTATTGTATTAGTCTATTAATAATTGGAATCCTTTTTCTGTAATATACATATCCTCACGTTCTATCCACGGTTCTCTCAAATCATCATCTTCTTCTTTAGAATCCGAGAAATTCAAACGAAAGCTGTCTTCAAGATTGCGATCTATTTGCTCCTCTATGTCAGCAATACTTACATCTTCAGGAACTGCTCCTCTAAACTTTACAAGTACCGTAATTTCTTTTGCCATAATTCAAAAACTTAAAGGTTATTCAAACAATACTTTAATGCCACACGAACTGGCTACGTCAAGCTCCAGTTTGGCTCCCTTGCTCAGTTCCCAGTCCTTCAGCATGTAGATATAGTCACAAGCCAGCAGCAGGGCAATATCGGCCCGCATGTGGGCTTTCCAGTGGGCTTCTTCCGGGAGACCGTTATTGAATGGGTTTACCGGATCATAGCCCTCAGTTCTCAACAATTCTTCGGCACGTCCGAAGGCTTCCTTGCGCTCAGCCATATCATAGTGGGCAATGGCTCCACTGATATACACTCGCTTGTTTTCGATTTCCTCACCGCGTTGATAAGCCTTGTGGCGTTTCCATCGTTCCGGAATGACTACGCTGTAATTACACGAACGGCAACAGTAGCCTTCCTCTTTCACGGGGAACGGGTTGTATCCGTAACCCTCCAACTCTTTGCCGCAGATGCAGCAGGTTTTCTTTTGCTCTTCCATCATTTTAAATCTTTAATATGTATTTTACATCCGGGATGCCACATCCGAATACGGTTGGCAAACATGGTATCCGTCGTTTCTATCACTATGTGCCCTTGTGTCTTGGCTCTGCGCAGACGAATGTCTGTTTCTATGTTACATTCCAGCCAGTCTTCCATCACGTCCAAGGCTTCACGACCGGGCAGCAGTATCTGGTACAATTTATTCTCCCATTCCATCATTCAAGTATTCCTCCATTTTATCATCTTTCAATGTTTTGGCAGCACCTTCTTCCCAAATCACATAGGGTTCACCGGGCTTTTCCATAAAGCGACTCTTGCACCAGGCCTTGAAGCAGCTCACCATGATTTTCACATCGGCATCATATTCCACCTTGCGGGCGCTTCTGCCTGCCGGATGGGATCCTTCTGCATGGCTGATGAAGATAAACAGTTTCTTGGGGTGGCGCTCCTTGAACTCCTTGTAGGTCTTGTAGTTCAAACCGCTATACTGGAAACTGTCTATAATCACGATGCCGGGACTGCCCCGGCGCTGCAGACGTTCCTCCAGCTGGTCCATCGACTCGCGGTCAAGGATAATCAGCTTCTTTTTAACTTCCCCCATCTTGTGCCGTTTCAGGCTCATCTGAAACGAAAGGCCGGTGCTTTCTTCCAGGCTGTCATAGATTACGCGTCCGAAACCGCACAGGTACTTGGCCAACTGCATCACAAAGCTGCTCTTTCCGTTCCCGCTGGCACCCCAGATAATCCACACGCCACTCTTGGCAGGGTTGCCTATCGAGGCTTGCCAAGCCCCGGTAAACTCATACCGGGGTATCTTCATACTCAGCACCTCACCGGGGCTGTAGGCTCTTTTCAGTTTCATGCTTGCATCCTCCTTAATTTTTCGATTTCGGTATATACGCGCCGCAAGCCGCCTCCGGTGCTGTGAACGATCTTGGCAATGTCGGCACCGTCTGGGGCATTGATTTTGGCTACAATGGCAGCCTGTGCCTTCAGAAACTTTTCGCGTTCCTGCGCATCGTCTGGGGTCACCTTGCTGTAGGAGTCACCGTAGCGACTCAACATTTCGGTATAACCCACCTTCTTGCCTTCGATGGCGCGGTTGATCTTTTCCTTCAGCCCGTCTGCACCCATCATATACCACGCACAGCAGCGCTCGGTGGCGTTCCACAGGGCCTTCAGTTCAAGGAAGGCTTCATACTGCAGGTCGCCGGCTTCGTCCAGAATAACCAGGGGCGTATCTATCGTGCGGAGGTAGGCTACCAAGTCCTCATACACGTCGCTGTAGCGTCCGTTGCTGGTCACGCCGAATTCCTTGGCAATGTAGCGTATCAGCTTCAACTTGGTCTTCACCTGGCTGCAGTCCACATATACGGCGTGCTTGTGCTGCTTCACGTAAGCTTTCGCTGTAAAGGTCTTGCCGATATTGGGCATATCGCACAGGATGGCGCTCAGCCCGCTTCCCTGGCACACTTCCAGCTGCTTGCTCACAAACACATAGGTCGGGGTCTGTGCTGCCTGCCAGGGCATTTCCGTACGCAGTTGCACGCCCAGTCTTCGGGCTATGCCTACCCAGTTGGCATCACTGACCTGCTTTTCATAATTGCCCCGCTTGATGGTATTGTACACACTGGGGGCTATGCCCAGTGCCGTAGCATGACGGTTGTCACTGGGGTAATTTTCACGATCGGCGGCTATCGCTGCCACAATACGCTGCTTTACTTCATTTGTTATTTCCATTTGAATGCTGTTTTAAATTCGTTCTAACGTCGTTAATTATATCTTGGCTACTGCATCATGCTCGAAAGCACTGATGTCCATATAGGCTGAGTAATCTTCTTCCTCGGCTTGGGTAGGAAGGGGAACGGCTTCCGCCTGTACCTCTGTTATCAGCTTAGCTTCCTCTTTGGCAAGGATACCCACACGCTTGATCTTGCCGTCCTTCATCATCTTGTCGAATTGAGCTACATACTTGGATTGTTCGGTATAGGCTGCCTTATCTACTTCGGTCTGCTCAGCTGTATTCTCATTGTAACGGGCTACGGGCTTGCAGGTGGCGATATATCGTCCGTTCTGGTAGATATATACCTCGTTGATGGTTCCGTCGGCATCGGGCAGATAATAGGCATCTACCTTGTAGTTCCTCGGCTCCAACTTTTCGATGATTTCCGGGCTAGGCAGTCCGTATTGGTTGTACATCACCGTGCAGTAGGTGTTCTGCTGGATGGTTGTTTCGGTGTGCTGCCCGATGAACCGGTAAAGAACGGCCTTGTCCCAAGGTGCAAGGTTCGGATTCTGGTGGGCGCAAAGCACGTCCCAACGGCTCATGCCCGGATAGCGCTTTTGGTTGGGGTGAGGCTGCGCGTTGAAGGTCTGGATGGCGCGTATATCATCGGCTACCAGTTCTTCATAGCTGTAGGCCTTCACCTTGTAGGTGTTGTTCTTTTCGTCATACACCTTCTCTTCTTTCGGGCGGTTGGCTTCCAGCTTGGCCCACCAGCGACCGATACCTACCTGCGTGCGTTTCTCCACGCCGTACTTCTTTTCGCGGTTCTTGTGCTCGGCACGTTTTTCACGCGAGTTCCCGGGGTTACACCAGCGTATCAAGGGGAAGACGGTACCAGCTTGCATCAAGCCGTCGGCAAAGTCACTTACCAGGTGGTGTTCCACTTCCAGCTCGGCGGGGATATACATGCCGTTCCGGTCCAGGGTCTGGAACATGTTTCGCATGCAGTCCAAAAACAACTCGGTAGTCTTGTACCGGTTGTAGGCATATCCTACCACAGCGCCGCTCACCACATCGTAGGCATAATAGGCTTTCACACGGTTGCCATCCTTCATCGGGCGAGGCAGGTCGCGGTCATCAAGGCTCACCTTGCTCAATGAGAACTCACCGATGCTGCGCAGATGGTAGGGGCGGTAGGCGTTGTTGAAATCCCATTGGCTCATGTGAAGCTTGGCTCTAAGGGCCTTGTTTTTGGGGTTGTTCAGGTAGTTGGCTACCGTGGCCGGACTTAACACCAGCGGATTTCCATTCTTGTCGGTAAAGTCTGCTGGGTTCAACACCTCGCCGGTTTCGGGGTCATACAGTTCCAAATCACCTTGTACAAACATATTGTACTGCTCCCACACGGTGGTATTGAAGGGCTGCTCCGGCTGGGCATCGATGCTCAGCAGCAGGCGCTCAATGTCGTAGGTCACTTTCCGGCGGTTCTGGTTCATGAACTTGCGGCTGATAAGACTTTCATAGCCGTTGGCTTTAAAATCATTCACACGCTTCTTGAAGCGGTTGGAACTCACAGGCAAGGTGTGGCCGAACTCTGCTTGATAATAACTGATGGCTCCTGCCAGCTCACCCCAGTTCACCGGACCGGCCTTCATGGCCTTACGCATAAAGGTGGCATCCTCCATGGCACGCATCACTGCCTCAATTACCGAAGCGTTTACCGTATATTCTTGGATGTGTTTCGGTGGCAGTGCATCTCCGTTGTCAAAACGGAACCGGGTGTAAAATTCCCGGGCTTTCGCATCGATGTGGTAATGGCTGCCGAGCCAGTTTCTTATTACGTCTTCTTTCATATCTCCGTATTTTAGTTTTATCCTTTCCTGAAACCGTAGGGGCATGGTCGCTATCTCTACCAGTGCATAGCTTCCAAGCCCCTTGCCGGGTCGCACTACGTTGATTTCTTTCTTGGCCGCTAATTTCTTGTAATTGGGTACCGACAGGATGGGAGCAAGTTCTTCTTCGGAAAGAGTGGAAGGATGAACTCCTTTCAACGTGCGGCTTCTGCTGTAGTCTGCCTTTCCGTTCACCAGCACCGGTCGGTCATCGTAAGTCAGGTCATTGTAGGATATGCACAATATCTTTCCATAATACTCCATTTCATTTCTGTTTATAAGGCGGCTGCCATCTGTTGGGTCTCGTGCTGCAGCTGCATGAAGTCTGATACAAACTCACATTGGTAGGTTTCGGTCCGTTTTCCGTCCACGTACACGTCCACATCGTTGGTCTTCCGGTGGACTACCAGTTTTACACGGGGACCGAAGGTGCAGGTCATGGTTTTCTCGCACTCTTCAAAGGTGGTTTCGCAGTTCGGGATGAAGTTCCCGTCGGTCAGTTTACCGCCTCGTTTCAAGGCGAGGGTGCGGATCCGGCGGGCTTGGTCACTGTCACGGACAAAATTCAGTGCCTGCCACACAGCCTGACGGCTGCACTTAAAGGTCTTCATCAGGAAGGTCTTTGTCTCGTTATCTGTCAAAATCTGCTTTCTCATATCGTTTATCTCTTGATATATTGCTCATTTATAATTCCTCAATCGCTTTCCGCTTGATGTCATCCGAATCATCCGGAAGGATCTCGTAAAGGCGTGTTCCCTTCTTCAGTTCCTCAATCAGCACCTGCATGGCTTCCTCGCACACACAGCTCACATTCTCTATCACCCGGTAGGCATCCGAGTTGCTGATCGCATCCTCTGTCATGAACTGTCCGGCCAAATCCATAGCCTGGTCGGCAATGTTCTGTGTATGGGCCGCACTGCTTATCATCGTGCGAAGCTTCTGCTTGAACTGGCGTTCAGCCCTTCTTCCTTGGTTGAAATTCTTTGCCATAAATCTAAATTTTAGAGGTTTATATCGTGGGGCGCGGGGAATCGAACCCCGGCGGCTTTCTACGCTTTCTTATTTCGCTTTCTCATTTTCTATTTACCAACTTTCCGGCCGTGCCTGCCGCCCCTGCCCGTCTTTCCGGGCTGCCAGTTATCCGGCAATCTATTTGCCTTGTTCTTCTATCATCGAAAGGACAACCTTTCTGTCTTCATCCCAAAGCGGAAGCCCCAATTCGATGGTCCGTTTCACCACTTCCACCTCACCGGCCAGCCTTACCGCTTCTTTGCGGAAATCGGTATCGTCATACGCATGTGCCTTGCCAATCAGAAAGTCGGTCAGGCTGTCGATAACTTCCTTTTGACGTTCACATTTCATTTCATAGTTCAGCACTCGTACATGAACATCGCGGATAATCCGGCTGTCCCCATGTTTCTTGAAATCTTTGCAGAACTCATCCTTGTTCATCGAAGTGTTCAGATAAACCGCACAGATGTAATCAAAATCCTCTACTGTAGGGGTTATCCCCGTCCGTTCCATAAATTCTTGCTGTGTCATAAACTCACTTATTTTATTGTATTACTCTGCATCTTCAATTTTGAAAGAAAAGCACTTATCCGCCAATACTCTTTTTACAAAGTCTAAGTCGTATCTATCAGCCGAAAAGAAAACTGCCTGATAATCTACACTGGGATAAGCCTTGATTGCTGTTGTATCCACCATCTTCTTGACCAGCCCGTAAAGAATTTCGGCGGTCTCAGCTGTTGCTTGAACTATAATTACTTTTGCTTTCATTTACTTTAATCCTTAAAATTCGCTAATCACACGCCTTTTTTGTATCTTTGGCGCGCTGTTTACATCTTAAACACGCTGCAAATATATAGAATTATTTCAATATACCAAACTAAATATGGAAGAAAATCAATATAAGGGCATGAATTTTATAGAAAGACTTCAATATTTCATGGAGAAAAAGGGCATAAATGACAATCAAATGACTGTCAATGCCGGTCTTTCTGTTGGACTTATCGGGAAAGCAAAGGTGTCTGGCAAAGGTATGAGCTCAATGAATATTGAAAAAATTCTATTAGCCTATCCAGAATTATCTGCCGATTGGTTACTTACTGGTGCAGGTAGCATGTTGAAAGATGATTTGAACGGCATTCAAACAGCAGACGAAGCCAATCCTTCGACTCTGCCTACAACATCTATGAACCCATCTGTCGGCACACCATACTACGATGTTGACTTTATTGGGGGATTCGATGAGGTGTTCAACTCTCAGGTAAACATACCCGCCACCAACATCGTAATAAGGGGATTCGAAAAAGCCAGCCTCTGGTGCAATGTCACCGGCCACTCCATGGAGCCCAAAATAAACCATGGCGACATCATCGCCCTGCGACAATGCACACTCAACGACATCCAGTATGGAGAAATCTATGCAGTGGTATTGGACACCATCCGTACCATCAAAATCCTGCGCAGGTCGCCGGATCCAAGCAAGTTGCGCTTCATTCCCATTAATACAGAGGACTACGATGAGCAGGAATTCGACAAATCACGCATCATGAATGTCTTTGAAGTCATTGGAAGCATCAGCAAGTTCTTCTAATGAGGAAGCACATGCGTCATATCACCCAACAGGCACAATAAGACGCACGCACACACTTTTAGAGGCATTTACAGAGTATCAGGATGCAAAAACAACTGTAAATCAAAGGCTTCACGCTATATATATAATGTGTATCGATAAAATAAGTGTCGTTTTTCCTATCTGAAAACAGCGAAAAACGGCACTTATTTACATTTACTGCATTCTTTCCTATTTCGGGCGAACCCTCCAAAAATCGAAAAAGTAACCCTAAAAGTAACCCTAAACTCATTAAAGTAGTAACCCTAAACAGTAACCGTAATAGTAACCCTAAACTCAAGATTACCACCCGTAAGGGCATAAAAAAAGGGGAGCCATAAGCTCCCCAATCAGCATTCAAAGAAATAACGCCTACAAGCCTTTCTAACGGCGTTATTATGTCGTTCTAACCATTGCCCTTACTACCGCCCGAAATGAGCGTAGATTGCTTAATTATAGCCTTTTTCGTGCATATTGTGCCGTTACCAGACAGTCCGGCATGAAGCAGGTAATTCTTGGTTGCCCCCACCTGATCTGCCGTCAAAACCGTATAAACAGCCGATATACTGCTGAAATACCAGTCTTTCTGCTTCGTTCCATCTATTTTATGCAGCAAATGCACATGAATCACTTTTGCCATACTCGTTTCTATTATGCTGCAAATATACTAAATAATGCTTATTTGGAAGAATTTTAAGGCATCATATTTGAAAATAGGCACAAAAAAAACGACCACACAGCCGTTCACACCATCATATGACAAAATCCATCAACCCAGCCATAAAACGGCCACACAGCCGAGAATAAAGCCCTTCCAGGCCGTTTTAACCCCATCTGCAAGCCCAATGTAAAGCAATCGCCCGAAGATCCGCAGAAAAGCCCCTCAAACGTAAAGCAGATGTAAGCCCATGTAAAGGAAAAAACCGCTTCGAAATATTCAGCCCATTTTCCCGAACATGCCTAAACCATTTGGTTTTCAAAGCCTTTCGCCCATTTTCCCTGACCATTGAAAAAACCGCTTCGTTCTATGCCCCATATTTGAGGAACGTGATTTTGATGGCTTTCTGCAAAAGCTGAAAGGCAATTCGTCAATCGCATTCTTAGGTGAAGTCGTTGAGCATGATTGGGGACAGCGAGTAATCCGCTTTTACGATTTGGATGGGCATCTAATAGAAGTCGGTGAGGAAATGAAAATGGTCATAGAGAGATTCATTTCTAATGGAATGACTTTGGAAGAAGTTTCCAAGAGAATGGATGTTTCTGTCGATGACCTGCAAAAACTATTGAATTAAACCCTATAAATATGGATATACAACGTATAATCAGCTTGGTCAAAGAGACTAAGGGGATAATCACAAACAGGGAAATGGCAGCCCTTGTGAAAGAAAAAGGAGTAGCCGATTACGTTACTCAAGTGGATGTCGCCGTTCAGGATTTCTTGAAGAAGGCATTACATACACTTGCGCCGGACATACAGTTTCTCGGAGAGGAAACCGGCTTACAGCGTATGGATACAGACAGCTACTGGATTCTTGACCCTGTTGATGGCACTACCAACCTCATGCACGACTATCAGCATAGTGTGGTGTCGTTAGCTCTTTGTAGTCAGAAAGAGATAGTAATGGGCATTGTCTATGATCCGTTTCACGATGAACTTTTTTCTGCTGTCAAGGAAGAAGGAAGTTTCTTGAACGGCAAGCCCATACACGTTTCATCTGCCACAAAACTATCGGAAACCATCATAGGCATCGGCACTGCAAAAAGAGAATTAGCGAAAGAAAACTTTGCCCGATTTCTGAAAGTTTACGAAAATTCCCAAGATGTCCGAAGACTTGGCTCAGCCGCTTTGGAGTTGGCATATACAGCCTGCGGCAGACAAGGCGGATATTTCGAGATATATTTGAATCCGTGGGATTATGCGGCAGGGATGCTTCTGGTACAAGAAGCCGGAGGAAAAGTGACTGATTGGAACGGGAATGCGCTTGACCCGGCTAAAGGAAGTCACGTCGTAGGAACAAACGGGCAAGTCCACGAAGAAATACTCAAATTATTATGAATGTAAAAGAAGTGTTGCAACAATTCGTTGAAGGTGCAACCGATCTGCGGTTTAATAACGTGGAGGTTACACCGGAAACAATACACGCAATCATGATAAATGAGATTGTTCCGTCACATCCGGAAGAGGACTTCTATGGAAAATCAGATGCGGCGTATATGACAACGACAATTCCGTTGTTCAAAAAAGCCGGGATAGAGGTAGATTCTGTGCAGGATATTCTCAACAAGGGGATTTATATTACCAATGCGGTTAAAATACCCAAAAACGGATATGTCGTTTCAAAGGAAAGCATAGAGGAAAGTCTGCCATATCTGGAAAGAGAGCTTGCATTGTTTCCCAACGTCAAGGTTATAATGCTTATGGGTGATGTGGCAAAGAAGGCCTTTAATATGATTGGCAAGAAGGCAATCAAGAAAAATGTTATCCCAAGCGTATCCACATACAAATTGCGAAATACAGAGATTTCATATAACGGTGTTCGCATCCTCCCCTCCTATATAATGACGGGACAAAACATACTCATAGAGAAATCTAAGTTTGAAATGGCTTCTGAAGATATTTCCATGATGTACCGGTTGATAATGAAGAAGTAAAAATCATTTAATAAATAATATATGGAACAAAAATTTTGTCAGAGTTGCGGGATGCCTCTTAATCCCGCAAATCCCGGAACTAATGCCGACGGCAGTATAAGTGAAGATTATTGCGGTTACTGTTACAAGGATGGAGTATTCCTACAAGACTTCAATATGAGTCAGATGATTGAGTTTTGTGTGCAGTTTACCGACCAGATTTTAGTAGATGACAAAATTTAAATTTATGCTGTTAAACATCTAATTTTCAAGT
>NZ_CAJUHF010000054.1 GCF_910585845.1 uncultured Bacteroides sp.
TTACTAGCTTTAACACATGAACTGCCCCAAAAGTGACGAAGAACCTATTTATTTTCTATTGTTCTTTTAGTTCGGAAGAATACATCACACCATACAAAGAAGTAAAATCTGTCATAGCCAACATTACTTGTTGTACTCCATAACATTATTTGTTATGTTCCATTACATTATTTGTTATGTTCCATTACATTATTTGTTATACCTCATTACATTATTTGTTATGCTCCACGACATTACTTGTTATGGGCTTTATCAATAAAATGATTACCTTTGCATCGGATAAAATACCCATCCAGCCTTATGAAGACAATCGCAATCACCGACCCCGCGGAAATTGAAGACATCATCCGCAAATGCCCTTACTGCATGGTGGGCATCACCGACTTGCAGGGCAATCCCTACGTCATCCCTATGAATTTCGCCTATCGGGATGGAGTAATCTATCTGCACTCCGGACCCGACGGCAGTAAACTGGAAATGGTAAAGCAACATCCACAAGTCTGCATCACCTTCTGCGAAGGACACGAACTGGTGTATATGCATCGGCAGGTGGCATGCAGCTACAGCATGAAGTCGCGCAGCGTGATGTGCCGGGGCAACGTACGCTTCATCGAAGAGATGGATGAAAAGCGAAACATACTCGACCTCGTGATGCGCCACTACGTCGACTACGAGTTCAAGTACAGCGAACCTGCCGTACGCAACGTAAAGATATGGGAAGTCAAGGTGGAAAAGATGACTTGCAAATCCTTCGGCCTGCGGCCAAGCGAGCTATAACCCTCTATTCGCCTCCTCAAAGTGGATATTCATCGAAGGCATACAGCAGCGTCGAAAGATAGCGTTCGCCTGTGTCGGGCAATAGCGCCACTATGATTTTCCCCTCATTTTCGGGAAGAAGTGCCAGACGGGTAGCTGCGCAGACAGCCGCACCGGAAGAGATACCTGCCAGCAGTCCCTCCTGACGTGCCAGTTCGCGACTGGTGCGGATAGCGTCGTCATTCGTCACTTGCATGATTTCGTCCACTACTGCCGAATTGTAATTCTGGGGAATGAACCCTGCGCCGATGCCCTGTATCTTATGTACTCCCGGCTCACCTCCTGAAAGCACCGGAGAGTCCGCAGGTTCCACTGCCACAATCTTCACACCCAAGTTGCGTTTCTTCAGCGCCGCACCCACACCGCTCACCGTACCGCCTGTGCCCACGCCGGCAACAAAGATTTCGACTTCCCCTTCCGTAGCGTGCCAGATCTCGGCACCGGTTGTGCGTTCGTGTATAGCGGGGTTGGCGGGATTGTCAAACTGTCCCAGAATCAGTGCGCCGGGCGTAGCCGTTTTCAACTCTTCGGCACGCGCCATAGCCCCCTTCATGCCTTTCGCGCCGGGAGTAAGAACCAGTTCGGCACCAAGAGCTTTCAATAGGTTGCGGCGCTCCATGCTCATGGTATCGGGCATGGTGAGAATCAGTTTATAACCTTTCACGGCAGCTACGAAGGCAAGTCCTATGCCCGTGTTGCCACTAGTAGGCTCTATAATCGTGGCTCCGGGTTTCAACCGTCCCGACGCTTCGGCCTCTTCAATCATGGCAAGCGCCACACGGTCTTTCACGCTTCCGGCAGGATTGAACGACTCCAGTTTCACCACCAGACGGGCTTTCAAGCCCTTCAATCGGTTGTAGTTACTCAACTCCAGCAAGGGAGTGTTGCCCACAAGTTCAGTGAGCTGTTTGGCTATTTTTTTCATTCTATTACTTATTGGTTCTATGTTTATAGGGAAGGAGGAGACTTCTTTCCGGTAGGAGTTATTGGGAGAGTTAACTCCTGTCAGAAAGAGAATTCAGAAAGTTCCTCCTATTCTAAGGACAAAGATAGCAGTCCAAAAGTTCACGGAAAATACCATATTTGTGGGATTTTCGTACTATAAATGAGGGATTTTCGCTGAGAATAATTAACTTTGCCCCACCTTATATAAACAAGGATATCCCAATGAGTCCATTGAACTTTACTCACATTTTGACACAGGCAGTCGATGAACTATCGGAAAGTTCATCTTACAAAGGACTGTTTCATCAGCACACAGACGGCACTCCGCTGCCTTCGGCAAGGGCGCTGCAAGATATTGTGGAGCTGTCGCGTGCTATTCTCTTCCCCGGATATTTCGGAAACTCTACCGTCAACAGCCGGACCATCAAGTACCACATCGGCGTGAACATAGAGCGCCTGTTCGACCTGCTGACCGGACAAATCCTGGCGGGACTTTGCTTTACGGGAGACGATGAATGCGCGCATTGCACCGAACAACAACGCGAAGAGGCCGCACGTCTTGCCGCCCAGTTCATCAGTCACCTGCCGGAAATGCGCCGCATACTGGCTACGGACGTGGTGGCTGCCTACAACGGCGACCCGGCGGCACATAGCTTCGGCGAGGTCATCAGCTGCTATCCTGCCATACGTGCCATCAGCAACTACCGCATCGCCCATGAACTGTTGACTCTTGGTGTGCCACTGATACCGCGCATCATCACCGAAATGGCGCACAGCGAAACGGGCATTGACATTCATCCGGGCGCGGCAATCGGTAGCTACTTCACCATAGACCACGGCACAGGCGTGGTAATCGGCGAAACGTGCATCATCGGCAACAACGTGAAGCTGTATCAAGGCGTCACATTAGGTGCCAAGAGCTTCCCGCTGGACGAGGATGGAAAGCCCATCAAAGGTATCCCCCGCCACCCGATACTGGAAGACAACGTCATCGTCTACTCCAACGCCACCATCTTGGGACGTATCACCATCGGACAGGGAGCCACAGTAGGAGGCAATATCTGGGTGACGGAAGACGTACCGGCAGGTGCCCGAATCGTACAGCCCAAAGCCAAAAAGTGACCGTCTTCAATCGGCTGTTTCAAGCATACCCGAACCCAATATGCGGACCCACTACATTAGATACGCAAATGCAGGAATCCGCCTGAGAATAATAGAAATCAATATAAAAAAAGAATAGTCAAACGATATAAGATGAACGAACAATTTCAAATGATTGCCAAAACCTTCCAAGGCCTGGAAGAAATACTGGCACAAGAACTGACTGCATTAGGAGCCAATGACATAGAGATAGGCCGACGCATGGTCTCCTTCAGCGGCGACAAAGAGATGATGTACAAGGCAAACTTCTGTCTGCGCACAGCTATCCGCATCCTGAAACCCATCAAGAACTTCACCGCCAAAAACGCCGATGAGGTTTACGAACAAATCAAAGCCATCCGCTGGGAAGACATTCTGGACGTCAATAAGACATTTGCCATAGACGCCGTCGTGTTCAGCGAAGAGTTCCGCCACTCCAAATTCGTCTCTTATAAAGTGAAAGATGCCATTGTGGACTATTTCCGCGAGAACTTTGGCAAGCGCCCGTCCGTACGCATCAACAAGCCGGACGTGTTGCTGAACATACATATCTCACAAACTACATGCACGCTGTCGCTCGATTCGTCCGGCGAATCCCTCCATCGCCGCGGCTACAGACAGGAAGCAGTAGAGGCTCCGTTGAACGAAGTGCTTGCCGCCGGAATGATACTGATGACGGGCTGGAATGGAGAGTGCGACCTGATTGACCCGATGTGCGGTTCTGGAACAATCCCCATTGAAGCGGCACTTATTGCCCGCAACATCGCTCCGGGCGTGTTCCGCAAGGAATTTGCCTTCGAGAAGTGGAACGACTTCGACCAGAAACTGTTCGACAAGATATACAACGATGACAGTCAGGAACGCGACTTCTGCCACAAGATATATGGCTACGACAACAACCCGCAAGCCTACGAAATAGCCAAGCACAACATCAAGGCAGCAGGGGCATCCAAAGACATCACTCTGAAGTTGCAACCTTTCCAACAATTCGAACAGCCGGCAGAAAAAGCCATCATCATCACCAATCCGCCTTATGGCGAGCGTATCTCTACCAACAACCTGTTGGGATTATACCAAATGATAGGCGAACGGCTCAAACACGCCTTCATCGGAAACACGGCTTGGGTGCTCTCCTACCGCGAAGAGTGTTTCGATCAGATAGGACTGAAAGCCACCGAGAAAGTATCGTTATTCAATGGTGCACTGGATTGTGAATTCCGCAAATACGAGATTTTCGACGGGAAGTACAAAGAGTTCAAAAAGAAGGAGAGTGAGAACGAGGCCGAAAACCAAAGTGAAAACGAAGACGAAAACAAAGAAACTGCATTCAAATCAAGAGAAGACAAAGAGTTCAAACCCAGAGAAAACCGAGAGTTCAAACCGAGAGAATCACGCAGACCTGGTGACTCCAAACCTTGGAATAACAGATCGAGAGATCGGAAACCTTACGAATTCCATAAGGATGAAGACAGAGAACGGAAACCGTTCGACAGGGAACGCCGGCAGGGAGGAAACGGAGAGTTCAGACCGAGAAGGGAATTCAAGCCGAGAAACAGGGAAGATAGAGAATAAGAATAAAGAAAAGAAGCGATAAAGACAATGAGCATAATGAGCATGAAGATAATCGGTAAATGGATGGGAATGGCACTGCTGATGCTGCCCACTCTTTTGGTAACAGACATTATGGCACAAGAATTGAAGAAACCTACATTGGAAGACCTGATCCCCGGCGGAGAGACTTACCGGTATGCCGAGAACCTCTATGGCATACAGTGGTGGGGAGACATGTGCATCAAACCGGGAATAGACTCCCTGCTCGCAATCAATGCACAGACCGGAAAAGAGACCTTGCTCGTGACACGCGAGAAAATCAACCATGCACTACAACAAGAGAAATTGGGCGAACTGAGACAACTCTATCAAGTAAGCCTGCCTTGGGCGGACAAGACGCAGATTCTTCTCACCCTGCCCGGAAGCTACGCCGTCTACGACTGGGAAGCAGACCGAATCATCGGTAAACGGGAATTTCCGAAGGAGAGCAGTAACCGTGACTACCACGCTGCAAGCAACAATGTGGCATATACCCTCAAGAACAATCTCTTCGTGAACGACAGAGCCGTGACCGATGAACCCGACGGCATCGTATGCGGACAGAGCGTACACCGCAACGAGTTCGGTATCTCGAAAGGTACCTTCTGGAGTCCGCAAGGCGATCTTCTCGCTTTCTATCGTATGGACGAAAGCATGGTAACGCAATATCCGTTGGTGGACATCACTGCACGGATCGGCGAACTGAACAACGTCCGCTATCCGATGGCGGGAATGACAAGCCACAAGGTAACCGTAGGTATCTACAATCCCGCCACACAGAAGACCATCTACCTGAATGCAGGCGACCCCACAGACCGTTATTTCACTAACATCACATGGGCACCGGATGCCAAGAGCCTCTACCTCATCGAGTTGAACCGCGACCAAAACCACGCCCAGCTCTGCCAGTATGATGTCGAGACAGGCGAGCGGATCACCCGCTTTGAACTGGAGGAGAAGCATCCCAAATATGTAGAGCCGCAACACCCTATCCTTTTCCTGCCTTGGGACGGGAGGAAATTCATCTTCCAAAGCCAACGGGACGGTTACAACCACCTATATCTGGCAGACACCCAAACGCTGACTTATCCCGACACACATTCTGCTGCCGCAGGAGGCAGTTACCGTCAAGGCTGCAAGGTGAAACAACTGACGCAAGGCAACTGGCTTGTGCAAGACGTGCTCGGCTTCAACGAGAAGAAGAAAGAGATCATCTTCACCGCCACCAAAGAGTCTCCCTTGCAAAGCAATCTGTATAAGATGAACATCAACAGCAACAAGATTACCCCGTTGGACAACGGTAAGGGTGTACACTCCGGAAAACTAAGCGCATCGGGCAGTTACCTTATTGATACGTGGTCAAGCCCCGAAATGCCGCGCAGCATCAACCTCACCGGTACTCAGAACAACAAAAGCATCAACCTGCTGACAGCCCGCAATCCATACGAAGGTTTCGACATGCCCAGCATCGAGACAGGTACCATCAAAGCTGCCGACGGTGTGACCGACCTCTACTACCGTCTGGTGAAACCCGCTGACTTCGACCCCACAAAGAAGTATCCTGCCATCGTCTACGTCTACGGCGGTCCGCACGCACAGATGATCACCAACGGATGGATGAACTCCACACGCGGATGGGACCTCTACATGGCAGGGAAGGGCTACATCATGTTCTCCCTCGACAACCGTGGCAGCGACAACCGCGGACTCGAATTTGAGAACGCCACTTTCCGCCAACTCGGCATCGAAGAGGGCAAAGACCAAGTGAAGGGTGCCGAATTTCTGAAAAGCCTCCCTTACGTGGACGGCAACCGCATTGGTGTGCACGGCTGGAGTTTCGGCGGACACATGACTACCGCACTGATGCTCCGCTATCCGGAGATCTTCAAAGTGGGTGTGGCAGGTGGACCGGTCATTGATTGGAGCTACTACGAGGTGATGTACGGCGAACGCTACATGGATACCCCGCAAAGCAACCCCGAAGGATACAAGAACAGCAACCTGAAGAACCTTGCCGGAAACCTGAAAGGACATCTGCTCATCATCCACGATGACCACGACGACACCTGCGTGCCGCAACACACGCTCTCTTTCATGAAGGCCTGCGTGGATGCCCGCACCTATCCTGACCTGTTCATCTACCCCACGCACAAGCATAATGTCATCGGACGCGACCGCGTGCATCTGCATGAGAAGATAACGAGATACTTTGAGGATTATTTGAAAAAATAAAGAGTTAAAAAGTATAAGGAGCTAAGAAGTTAAACACCTTCCTTAACTTCTTAACTCCTAAAGAAACAATCAGAAATTTAAAAACAAACATATATGAAAGTATTATTATTAGGAAGCGGCGGCCGCGAGCACGCCTTGGCATGGAAGATTGCCCAAAGCCCGAAAGTAGAGAAACTTTTTATCGCCCCCGGTAATGCAGGCACAGGTGCGGCAGGTGAGAACGTAGACATCAAAGCAACCGACTTCACCGCCCTGAAAGCATTTGCACTGGAACAGGGCATAGAGATGATTGTGGTAGGTCCTGAAGACCCGTTGGTACACGGCATCTACGACAGTTTCACTGAGGATGCATCTACCCGGCATATCGCCATCATAGGCCCGACGGCCAAAGGCGCGCAACTGGAAGGCAGCAAAGAGTTTGCCAAAGCCTTCATGCAACGCCACAGCATTCCGACTGCACGCTACAAAAGCATCACTGCCAATAACCTGGAAGAAGGACTTGCCTTCCTCGAAAGCCTCGAAGCCCCCTACGTACTGAAAGCCGACGGTCTTTGCGCCGGAAAAGGCGTGCTCATCCTCCCCACCCTCGAAGAGGCAAAGAAAGAACTGAAAGAGATGCTCGGAGGCATGTTCGGACAAGCCAGCGCGACGGTGGTCATCGAAGAGTTCCTTAGTGGCATCGAGTGTTCCGTATTCGTACTGACGGACAGCAAGCACTACAAGGTGTTGCCCGTGGCTAAAGACTACAAACGCATCGGCGAAGGCGATAAAGGCCTGAACACCGGCGGTATGGGAAGTGTGACACCCGTTCCGTTTGCCGACGAGACATTTATGGAGAAAGTGCGCACCCGTATCATCGAACCCACCATCAACGGACTGCAAGAAGAGAACATCCTCTACAAAGGATTTATCTTCCTCGGACTGATCAACGTAAAAGGAGAACCGATGGTGATAGAGTATAACGTCCGCATGGGCGACCCGGAAACCGAAAGCGTCATGCTGCGTATCCAAAGCGACCTCGTCGAACTGTTGGAGGGCGTGCGCGACGTGAATCTCGATACGAAAGAACTCGTAATGGATCCGCGCACGGCAGCCTGTGTCATGCTGGTCAGCGGCGGTTATCCCGAAGCGTACGAGAAAGGCAAAGTCATGACCGGACTGGAAGCCGCAGCCGCTACGGACAGCATCCTCTTCCATGCCGGAACAGCCATGAAAGACGGAAACGTAGTGACAGCCGGCGGCCGCGTGATTGCCGTATGCTCATACGGTGAGAACAAAGAAGAGGCACTTGCCAAAAGCTATAAAGTGGCAGAGATGATCGAATTCGACAAGAAGTATTTCCGCCGCGACATCGGATTCGACTTATAATCCTCTTCACCCACACATCCAAACTTTATCTGCTCCCTGTAAGACTCGAATGTTCTTCGTGTCCTATAACTTGGAGCAGGTATGGAGCGGGAGCGGGTATGGAGACAACCCTTTCGGAAAGTTGACAAGAATACAGAACAATGCGAAATAAACGACTACAGAACCGGATCACAGCCGGACGCTTTACGCTTCCCACCGCCATCATCCTGTCCCTGTTCGGCTGGATGCTGACTTCCGCCCTGTTGCCCGAGATGCCGGCAACGGAGAGCGGTTACTCGCTGTGGCAAACCGTCTGCAGCAGCTATATCCCGACATGGGCAAACACGCCGCTGAGTTTCATCCTCTACAGCATAATTGGCTATTTCCTGATCGAGCTGAACAACACGTTCGCCATCATCCGTATGCGTGCCTCTGTGCAGACATCCATCTATTTCCTGCTGATGTCCGTTTGTCCTGCCCTGCACCGGCTATATGCCGGAGACATTGCTTCGGTTGCCTTCCTCATCTCTCTATTCTTCCTGTTTCAGGGATATCAGCACACGAAACCGGAGGGTCCCCTGTTCTATTCCTTCCTGTTCATCGGAGTGGGCAGCCTGGTTTTTCCACAGCTGACACTGTTCATCCCGCTCTTTTGGATAGGTGCGCATAGTTTTCAGGCACTTACACTGAAAAGTTTCTTCGGTAGTCTGACAGGGTGGTTCCTGCCTTACTGGTTTCTGTTCGGGCATGCTTACTTCCACGATAAGATGGAGCTTTTCTACCAACCTTTCATCGAGTTGGGCACTTTCCATGCGATCACTTTCAGCAACTTCCCGCTGTGGGAGGCTGCCACGCTGGGATATCTGTTTTTACTCTTTGCCGTAAGCTCCGTGCACTGTCTGGTGGCGGGTTATGAGGACAAGATACGCACTCGCAGCTACCTGCAATTTCTCATTTTCCTGAGCCTTTGCATCTTCGGGTATATCTTGCTGCAACCTATGCTGACGGTTCATCTGCTGCCTTTGTTACTGATAGGGGTCAGCATTCTGTCGGGACATTTTGTGGTACTGACGAACAGTCGGGCGTCTAATGTGTTTTTCATTTGTGCCCTTGCGGGACTTGTTCTTTTATTCGGATTTAATTTATGGACGCTTTTATAGATTCACTGGTTCAACTCATGATAGACTGGGGTTATCTCGGTCTCTTCGTCTCCGCAGTGCTGGCGGGCAGTGTCATTCCTTTCAGCTCGGAGTTGGTGATGATAGCCCTCGTGAAGGTGGGACTCAACCCTGCGATGTGTGTCCTGTCCGCTACATTGGGCAATACCATCGGCGGCATGACGTGCTACTACATGGGGCATTTGGGTAACGTGGTCTGGATAGAGAAATACTTCAAGGTGAAGAAAGAGAAGATAGACAAGATGCAGCAATTCCTGCAAGGGAAAGGAGCACTGATGGGGTTCTTTGCCTTCCTGCCTTTTGTGGGTTCCGCAGTTGCCATAGCACTGGGGTTCATGCGGAGCAATGTGTGGTTGACCACCTTGTCTATGTTAACCGGAAAACTGGTGCGCTATGCAGTGATGCTGCTGGCGCTGAGAGAGGCGATGTCGGTGCTCTCTTAAGAAATGGAAAATGGAAAGGGGAGAATGAGAAGTGGAGAATGGAAAAATGGAAAATGAAAGGATGAAACGAATTATCGAACATACGGAAGACGGAAGCGCAACATTGTTTGTGCCGGAGCTGAACGAGCACTATCATTCGGTGAAAGGGGCACGCACGGAGTCGCAACACATCTTCATCAATATGGGATTGAAAACCTCAACCGCACCGCAACCACGCATTCTGGAGATCGGTTTCGGTACCGGGTTGAATGCCTTGCTCACGCTCGAAGTTGCCGGGCAGGAAAAACGGCGTGTTCACTACACCGGTATCGAGTTTTATCCGCTCTCTTGGGAGGAAGTAGATGCATTGAAATACAGCGACAACCCTCTCTTTCAAAGGCTACATACTGCGCCTTGGGAAGAAGATGTGGAGGTCTCTTCGTTCTTCACCCTGCGGAAGAGAAAAGGGGATGCCAACATCATCGCCGAGAGCGAACGCGCACTGGACCTTGTCTATTTCGACGCTTTCGCACCCGAAAAGCAACCGGAGATGTGGAGCGAACAATTATTCCGCACCCTCTACGTTAATATGAATACAGGAGGCATACTGACAACGTACTGTGCCAAAGGAGTCGTACGCCGCCTGTTGCAGGCTGTGGGCTTTCGCGTAGAACGTCTGCCGGGACCTCCGGGAGGAAAACGGGAAATACTGAGAGCCACGAAAACAGAACACAAAGATTTAGAGATAAGTAGTTAAAGGTATTCATTTAATTACTATAATGTGCAGAACTTTAATAAATGTAACAGAACAATGAAACAAGCATTCCTATATATACTCATCGCCATCCTTGCCGTAGGTTGCAAGAACAGCAGTATGCAGCATGACAAAGAGAACGACAGCAAACCCATCATCACTGTCACCATCGAACCGCTGCGCTACTTCACCGAAGCCATCGCAGGCGACCACTTCAGCATCGTCAGCATGGTTCCCAAGGGTAGCAGCCCTGAAACCTACGACCCTACTCCCCAACAACTTGTGGAACTGGCCAAGAGCAAGGCTTATTTCCGTATCGGCCACATCGGCTTCGAACAAGTCTGGATGGACAAACTGACGGACAACGCTCCGCACCTGCAGTTCTTCGATACGTCACGCGGCATCAGCCTGATCTACGACTCCGCCCATGCCCACCACCATCACAACGACTACGATGAACCGTACATCAATGATTCCCTCCGCAACGGCGAACATCCGCACGACATGGGCATCGAGCCTCATGTATGGAGCTCGGCCTACAATGCCCAAATCAT
This sequence comes from uncultured Bacteroides sp., assembly GCF_910585845.1. Lineage (GTDB taxonomy): Bacteria > Bacteroidota > Bacteroidia > Bacteroidales > Bacteroidaceae > Bacteroides. The sequence continues at coordinate 10,979 of NZ_CAJUHF010000054.1, forward strand.
TGTCGGCAACATTGTCAATGCCTTGTGCAGTATCGACAAAGCAAACGAAAACGTCTACATGGAGCGTTACAAAGAACTTTGCAAGCGGATAGAGCGTACCGACAGCATTATCTGCCACAAACTCTCTACCCCCAACGCCGACCGTGCCTTCATGATCTATCATCCGGCACTGTCCTACTTCGCACGCGACTACGGGTTGCACCAGATCTCCATCGAAGAGGATGGCAAAGAGCCTTCTCCCGCCCACCTCAAGAACCTGATAGATGCTTGCCGGAGAGAAAAAGTACGTGTCATCTTCGTGCAGCCGGAGTTTGACCGTTGCAATGCGGAAATCATTGCCCGTCAGACCGGTACGAAGGTAGTTCCTATCAATCCGTTATCTTACGACTGGGAACAGGAGATGTTGAGTATCGCCGAAGAATTGGTCATCAAGAACTGAAACGCATGAGTACTCCCCTGATTGAAATAAAGAACCTCAGTGCCGGCTACGACGGTCGCACCGTGCTGCACGACGTGAATCTCACCGTTTACGACCGTGACTTTCTGGGCATCATCGGTCCCAACGGCGGTGGTAAGACCACACTCATCAAGTGCATCCTCGGTCTGCTGAAACCCACAGCGGGAGAAATCTTATACGCCCCCGCCACCAACTCTTCACTCTCCACTCTCCATTCTCCCCTCTCTATGGGTTACCTGCCTCAATACAACAGTATCGACCGCAAGTTTCCCATCACTGTGGAAGAGGTCGTCCTGTCCGGTCTCAGTTCGCAGAAGCCGCTCTATTCCCGCTTCACCGCCGCGCATCGTGCCAAGGCGCAGGAGGTCATCGCCCGCATGGGACTGGAAGGACTGGAGAAGCGTTCCATCGGTGCACTGAGCGGTGGGCAGTTGCAACGCGCCTTGCTGGGTCGTGCCGTCATCTCCGATCCCAAATTAGTGGTCCTTGACGAACCCAGCACTTACATTGACAAACGTTTTGAAGCCCGCCTCTACGAGCTTCTGACGGAAATCAACCGCAATTGCGCCATCATCCTTGTCAGCCACGACATTGGTACCGTGCTGCAACAAGTGAAGTCCATCGCCTGCGTGAACGAGACACTGGACTATCATCCCGACACAGGGATCAGTGAAGAGTGGTTGGAACGTAACTTCAATTGCCCGATTGAGTTACTGGGACACGGAGCGATTCCGCACCGTATACTGGCGGAGCACAAGCATTCCCACGGGCATGAATAAGGAACTCAGTATCAACAAAAAAGACCCGAAAACAGTCAGGAAAAGAAACTATATCCATCAGGAGGAGAAGTCGTATCTGTCAGGGAAGATATAGTTTTCTCCTAACTAAGAACACTCTTTGCAAACTGACTGTAACGGTTTTGATGGCTGAAAGTAACGATCTCGACAACCAGCAGTAACGGTTTCGCAAATCGATAGTGATGGTTTCGGAAACTACACATGACCTCCATATCCTTTAAGCAATCCTAATAATCAACATTATTGCATTTATTTAAAGCTGAAATCATTATCTTTGTGCCCGTATATGCCAAAACACCATGCAAAATGGCGGCATAACAATTTGTAGAAAACAAAACTGAATAAATAACGAATTTCATCCGAATGAAACAGTACAGAACCGTAAACAACCTCATGGGTTGGATTACTTTCATCATTGCAGCAACGGTCTACTGCATGACCATAGAGCCGACTGCAAGTTTTTGGGACTGCCCGGAGTTCATCACTACCGGCTATAAACTGGAAGTAGGACACCCGCCCGGAGCACCTTTCTTCATGTTAGTGGCCAACCTATTCTCACAATTCGCCTCCGACGCCAGCACGGTAGCCAAGATGGTGAACTATATGAGCGCCTTCATGAGCGGCGCCTGCATCCTGTTCCTCTTCTGGAGCATCACGCACTTGGTGCGCAAACTCGTCATCACCGACGAAAACCATATCACGTACAAGCAACTGGTCACCGTCATGGGTAGCGGTCTGGTAGGGGCATTGGCCTATACGTTCAGTGATACATTCTGGTTCAGTGCCGTAGAAGGCGAGGTATATGCCTTCTCCTCTCTGTTTACTGCCGTTGTGTTCTGGCTGATACTGAAGTGGGAAGACGTGGCGGACGAGCCGCACAGCGACCGCTGGCTTATCCTCATCGCCTACCTGACGGGGCTTAGCATCGGTGTCCATCTGCTGAACTTGCTCTGCCTGCCTGCCATCGTACTGGTCTACTATTATAAGAAAGTGCCCAATGCCGACGTGAAAGGTTCACTATTGGCTCTGATAGCTTCCGGTGTATTGGTGGCTGTGGTGCTTTATGGCATGGTACCGGGCATCGTGAAGGTGGGCGGCTGGTTTGAATTGCTCTTCGTGAATACGTTGGGCATGCCCTTCAACAGCGGCGTGATGGTCTACATCGTCGTACTGGCAGTTTCCATCATCTGGGGCGTATACGAAAGCTATGTAGAGCGGAACAAACTGTTCATGGCCATTTCCTTTGTCGTGACTATCGCCTTGCTGGGCATTCCGTTCTACGGACATGGCACAAGTGCCGTGGTTATCGGTGTACTGGTCATCTCTTTCCTCTTCCTCTACCTCAGCCCGAACATACAGGCCAAGTTGAAAGAGAGATACCGCATTTCGGCACGCACGCTCAACACCGCACTCTTGTGCACCATGATGATCGTCATCGGCTATTCTTCATACGCCATCATCGTTATCCGTTCCACCGCCAACACGCCGATGGATCAGAACTCTCCTGAGGACATCTTCACCTTGGGCGAATATCTGGGACGCGAGCAGTACGGTACCCGCCCGCTCTTCTACGGACAGGCGTTCTCCTCCAAAGTCGCCCTCGATGTGAAGGACGGCTATTGCTCGCCGCGCATCTCCTATAACGGAACCAAATTCATCCGCAAAGAGAAAGCTACTCCCGACGAGAAAGACAGCTACATTGAAATTCCCGGACGCATCGAGTACGAATATGCACAGAATATGCTCTTCCCCCGCATGTACAGTTCGCAACACGCCAACGAATACCATGCTTGGGTAGATATCAAAGGCTATGACGTTCCCTACGACCAATGCGGGCAGATGATCATGGTGAACATGCCCACGCAGTGGGAGAACATCAAGTTCTTCTTCTCCTACCAGCTTAACTGGATGTACTGGCGCTACTTCCTGTGGAACTTCGCCGGACGCCAAAACGACCTGCAAGGCAGCGGAGAGATAGAGCATGGCAACTGGATCACCGGTATCCCATTCATCGACAACTGGCTGGTGGGCGACCAAAGCCTGTTGCCGCAGGAACTGCAAAACAACAAGGGGCACAACGTCTTCTACTGTCTGCCCCTGCTCTTGGGCATCATTGGCTTGTTGTGGCAGGCCTACCGCGGACAGAAAGGCATCCAGCAGTTCTGGGTAGTCTTCTTCCTCTTCTTCATGACGGGTATCGCCATCGTGCTCTACCTGAACCAAACGCCTACACAACCGCGCGAACGCGACTATGCTTATGCCGGTTCGTTCTATGCCTTTGCCATCTGGATAGGTATGGGTGTGGCAGGACTGATACAATTGATCATTGACAATGGACAATGGACAATTAAGAAGCTGTTCTGCCAAGGAAAAGAGGATGAAGCCGCCCGCAAGAAATTATCAATTGTCAATTGCCAATTGTCCATTGCCATCGTCTTGCTTTGTCTACTCGTCCCCATACAGATGGCAAGCCAGACGTGGGACGACCACGACCGCAGCGACCGTTATCTGGCACGCGACTTTGGACAGAACTACCTGATGTCTCTGCAAGAGAGCGGTAACCCGATCATCTATACCAACGGAGATAACGATACCTTCCCCCTTTGGTACAACCAGGAGACGGAAGAATTCCGTACCGATGCCCGTACCTGCAACCTCAGCTATCTGCAGACGGACTGGTACATCGACCAAATGAAACGTCCTGCCTACGACTCCCCGTCGCTGCCCATCACCTGGGATCGCATGGAGTATGTAGAAGGAACCAACGAGTACATCCCCGTGCAGGCGGACTACAAGAAGAGCATCGACGCCCTCTATGCCGAAGCCGAAAAGCAGGCGCTGAATGGCAATCCGGAAGCTTTGGTCAACGTGAAGAAAGAGTTTGGCGAGAACCCTTACGAGTTACAGAACATCCTGAAATACTGGGTACGTAGCAAGAACGAAGACCTCAAGTTGATCCCAACGGACAGTATCGTGATGAAAGTGGATAAGGAAGCCGTGCGCCGTAGCGGCATGATGTTGCCTGGTGACAGCATTCCCGACTATATGCACATCTCGCTGAAAGGTAAACGTGCCCTCTACAAGAGTGAACTCATGATGCTCGAGATGCTGGCGGAATCCAACTGGGAACGCCCCATCTACATGGCTGTCAGCGTAGGCACGGAGAACCACCTCAACATGGGCAATCACTTCATACAGGAAGGTCTTGCCTATCGCTTCACGCCGTTCGACACCGAGAAGACGGGCGTCAAGATAGACAGCGAAAAGATGTACGACAACCTGATGAACAAGTTCAAGTTCGGAGGCATCGACAAGGAGGGCATCTACATTGACGAGAACGCCATGCGTATGTGTTACTCTCACCGCCGCATCTTCTCGCAACTCGTCGGCCAACTGATACGCGAAGGCAAGAAGGATAAGGCAAAAGCCGCACTGGATTATGCCGAGAAGATGATTCCTGCTTATAACGTGCCCTACGATTTCCAGAACGGCGCCATACAAATGGCGGAAGCTTACTACCAGATAGGTGAAACGGAAAAGGCGGACAACATCATGAAAGCCCTTGCCGACAAGGCCGTGGAATACCTCACTTGGTATCTGAGCCTTTCCGACAGACATTTCGCCATCTCCGCCCGTGAAATCACCGAATATCATCTGCCTATCCTCAACTCGGAAGTCAAACTGATGCAGAAGTATAACTCTGAGTTGGCGCCGGTGTATGATAAGAAGCTGGACGAATTGTATCAGATGTGCGTCGACCGCTTGCAATAACCCATGTCAAATAAGGAGGGTTTCAACACTGATTACGCAGATCAGCACAGATTGGCACAAATTGATACAGATTGCACAAATAAGATTGGCACAGATCATTTTATGATAATCTGTGCCGGTCTGTGTAACCTGTGATGACGCTCCCCTTTCTTCATTCTTCATAACCATAGTGCAATGTTTATAGAACAGCCTCCCGAGTTTGTCCGAAAGCTATATCCCGGCGCCATTTGGCGCATGAACCCGAATGAGAAAGCCGTCTACCTGACGTTTGACGACGGTCCCATCCCAGAAGTTACTCCGTGGGTACTCGACTTGCTGGACAAGCATAACATCAAAGCCACCTTCTTCATGGTGGGAGATAATATACGCAAGCATCCCGATGTGTTCCAAATGGTAGTGGAGCGCGGGCACCGCATCGGCAACCACACGTTCAATCATATCCGCGGATTCGAATATCTGTCCAACAACTACCTTGCCAATACGGACAAGGCAAACGAGTTGATGAAGACAGACCTCTTCCGTCCGCCGCACGGGCACATGCGTTGGGGACAATATTTCACCCTGAAACGGCACTATAAGATCATCATGTGGGATTTGGTGACCCGTGACTACAGTAAGAAGCTACGGGGGCCTCAGGTGCTTGCCAACGTGATGCGCTATGCGCGGAATGGCTCCATCATCACCTTCCACGATTCCCTGAAGTCCTGGAACAACGGCAACCTGCAATATGCACTGCCGCGGGCACTGGATTTCCTGAAGGAGGAGGGATATGAGTTTAAGCTGCTATAAGAAAAAAGGCTTGCGCATTTGTCATTTTGCACAAGCCTTTCTTCAATAATCCTACACCCGATTATATTCTGTTTGAAGCCATACGTTTTTAACTCACAGAGCGGATATTTTCGTCCCGTGAGACAAAATTATTCGTCCCACGAGACAGATTTATTCGCCTCACGGGACGGATTTATTCGCCTCACGGGACAAAAAAATCCGTCCCACGGGATGAATTCATTCACCTCGTGAGACGGATTTCAGAATCGATAAGAGTTATCGGGAGTTACTTCACTGTCACTGTCAGCGGGTTACGTACCTTCTGAGCGAAGTTTGCCATATAGGCATTCCATGCTTCGGCACTCTTGATGTCAGCCTTGTCCCAAGCTGCACCCCAGTAGTAAACATATTCCGCACCCGGCTCGTAGTCGCTGATAGCTAATACATGACCGTCTGCACCACCGCGCAACTCGTTCTTTTCCTGTTCAGAGAAGAGCAGTGATTTAGCTTCCTTCACTGTAGCAGGGAAAGCTGCACCTACGAAGATCTTGCCATTGTTGTTGTTCACATTGTCCGTCGGGTCTACGTAAGTGATGTAACCGTTGGCAGCATCAGCAACGACAGCACCGTCCGGCTCATGCAATACGATACCGGTAACCACCGGAGTAACCTCCTTCAGATTATCATAAGCAACAACTGTCTTGTTCAGGTGAGAACCTGCATCCAACGAGATGACACGCGTTTCAATTACCGTAGAATCCCCTTTGATAGTCAACGGATTGTACGTCAGTTTCACAGTGAAACGCAACGGGCCGTTATCCAGAATATCCTGTGTTGCATAGCAATACGGATATACAATCTCACCGTCGGGCATCAGCGCAGCCGTACCGCCACCCAACGTAGGACCTACTTTATAACAGTCCAGACCGTTTCCGTGGTCTACGTGATAGGAAACAGAACGATACAACTCTTTTGCTGCTTCCGGATCAGTCTTCTTCAGTTCAGCGATCTTTGCTTTAGTATCAGGATTCAATTCGCTCGCATAGCGTGCTTCAACTACCGGTTCGGTAGTGTTATACTTTGTCCATACATCATATCCGAAAGCACGCTCACCACTCATCTGCAAGGCAGGACCATACGTGCGGAAAGCAACCAGATCATTCTCCCAAGCTACATCATCCACACGCTCAGGATAATATCTTCCGCATGCTTTTGCAGCAAACGCCTCAGGCGTGCCTACCTGAATAGTATAAGTAGCCGTACCGTTGGCAGCCACACTTGCCGGGAAGATAACCTTCTCGTCATACGTAATCTGATAGGGAACTTGTTGTCCGTCTGCATTCAGCACTACGATCTGTGCCGTGTCAGCCAGTTTCAGTTGGTCGGCAATGTCGCTCATGGCCACTTCAACCATTTCGTCAGAACGCTCCATTGCCAAAGGATTGCTTACCGTTACAGTAACTGCATCCTTTGTGTTAGTACAGGCAAAACAGCACAATACTGTTGCCACTAAAAGGAATAACTTTTTCATATTGCTTAATTTATTTACTTTGATTTAGCCAACACTTCCCTGACTCAAGCCACATCTTCCCGGCAAACGAGTCCCCAAAGAAACAGGATACGACAGATGAAAAAAAGATTTCAGAGCAGAAGTCGGCAAGAATATTAAAATACTGGTATAAGAAACCGCAGAGTGATTTTCTTTAAAAAACTTCCCTCGGAAAGAAGCTGAAATAAAATCAGAACAGTTTCCGGAACAGGCAAGGTTTCAACCTAAAGAGGGTGTGCCTAAACTATACTGTTCTGGCACCCCCTCCTTGTCTATCAAAAAAAAACTTATCTGTTCAGCTTATGATTAGGGTTGTTTACCGATGTAAGCCAAGATACCACCGTCTACGTAGAGCACATGGCCGTTTACGAAGTTAGAAGCATCGGAAGCCAAGAATACGGCAGGACCCATCAAATCTTCAGGCGTACCCCAACGTGCAGCCGGAGTTTTGGCAACGATGAATGCATCAAACGGATGACGTGAACCGTCAGCTTGCGGCTCGCGAAGCGGTGCAGTCTGCGGAGTAGCGATGTAACCCGGGCCGATACCATTACACTGGATGTTGAATTCACCGTACTCAGAAGCGATGTTACGAGTCAGCATCTTCAGACCACCCTTGGCAGCAGCATAAGCAGAAACTGTTTCACGACCCAACTCACTCATCATAGAGCAGATGTTGATGATCTTTCCGTGACCTTTCTTAATCATAGAAGGAATGACAGCCTTTGATACGATGAACGGAGCGTTCAAATCGACGTCAATCACCTGACGGAATTCAGAAGCTTTCATTTCATGCATCGGGATACGCTTGATGATACCTGCATTGTTCACCAAGATGTCAATCACTCCCACTTCTTTCTCAATCTGGGCAACCATAGCATTCACTTGGTCTTCGTTCGTTACGTCGCATACATAGCCTTTAGCTTCAATGCCTTCAGCCTTGTAAGCAGCCATACCTTTGTCCACCAATTCTTGCTTGATGTCATTGAACACGATTTTCGCACCGGCTTGCGCAAAGGCAGTTGCCAAAGCAAAACCAATACCGTAAGAAGCACCTGTTACGAGTGCTACTTTGCCTTCTAATGAAAAGTTTACCATAATTTATTTACTTAAGTTAGGTTTAAAAATTACCTTTTTCTTTTTATATACGATTCTTATTCTCTGTCTACTCAATCTACTCAATTCAATCTATTCAACATTTTCTCTGTCTATCCGACATTACTTCAGGTCAGTAATCAACGAGAAGTCCTGATCGCCATAGTCGAGGTTCTCGCCGCCCATACCCCAGATGAAAGTATAGTTGTGAGTAGCCGCAGCAGAGTGGATAGACCATTCGGGAGACAATACAGCCTGATCGCCCTTCATCCAGATGTGGCGGGTTTCGTCTACTTCGCCCATGAAGTGACATACTGCATGTTCTTCGGGCACTTCAAAGTAGAAGTATGCCTCCATACGACGGCTGTGAACGTGTGCCGGCATGGTATTCCATACACTACCCGGAGCGAGTTCCGTCATACCCATCTGCAACTGGCAGGTAGGCAACACTTGGTTCACCAACATCTTATTTATATTGCGGTGGTTAGAGCCTTCCAGACTACCCATTTCAGCAATTACGGCATCAGCTTTAGTCACTTTCTTGTCAGGATAGTTACGGTGCGCAGTCAGCGAGTTAAAGTAGAACTTGGCAGGATTCTTTTCGTCCTTGCTCTCGAAAGTCACTTCACGGTCGCCTGAACCCAGATAGAGGGCTTCTTTATAATCCAGTTCGAACACAGCGTCGCCGGCTTTCACTACACCAGGACCACCTACATTGTAAATACCCATTTCACGACGGGTCAAGAAATAAGGAGCTTTCAGAGGATCGATAGCTTCCAATTTCAGCACTTCACCCACAGGCATTGCACCACCTACAACCATACGATCGTACATGGTGTATACCATATTCACTTCGTTAGCAGTGAAAACCTTTTCGATAAGGAAATCGCGACGGATACGTTGGGTATCATAACTCTTGGCATCTTCGGGATGCGCAGCATAGCGAATCTCATAGTTCGTTTTCATAATCCTATTGCGTTTTAAGTTTATAATAATCGGTTATTGGTACACATCGTTTGCGTACACGATGCAAATGTAGTAAAAGAAAACGGAGAATCATTACGATTTTGTCTCAATTATATAACATTATCGTCCAAATAGGGGAAAAAAGATAATTCTTTAACAGAAAATCACACAAATATTCCGCAATAAATCTAAATGTTAAAACCCATTGGCGGAATTAAATTGAAATTACATCATATCTTATGTCTCATAACAAGTAATGTAATGATGCATAACAAATAATGTAACGGAGCATAACAAGTAATGTAACGGGGAATAACAAATAATGTAACAGGGCCTCTCATTACTTCTTAAGTATCGCAAACTGAACTTGAGTTATTTTCACTTCTTTGTATGGCGTGATACATTCCTCCGAACTAAAATATACAATAGAAAATAAACAGGTTCTTCGTCACTTTTGGGGCAGTAAAATATACTAAACACCTTTATCTATAGACTATACCAGCTTATTTAAGGGAATAAAATTAAAGCTATCAAAAGACACATGTTCAATAGGACAAGCATTACCTTGTTAGGCAATAAATTTACTAGCTTTAACACATGAACTGCCCCAAAAGTGACGAAGAACCAATAAACACCACATTCTAACTCTCACATCTTTCACCCGTCCGTTAATCATATAGCATACAGCTATTTGCGGTGAAACATCTTGTTGGAAAGAAGAAGCATAACAAAACTAAATCCAGTACAAGGCAGGGTTAGCATGACAAACCTAAGGGTTAGCATGATAAACCTAAGGATTAGCACGACAAAGCTAAGGGTTAGCGGCATAAACGTGAACTTTAGCCACCCCAAAAGTTAGGAACAATCAGCTATCGGCCAGTAACGTTTCTCCCTAACATCTTCCTAATAATTATTAAATAAAATTAAGCAGAATCGATATATTAAAATACAATTAATACTTTAGCACAAAATTTTGGAATCGCTTTATGGAAAGCAGGTCTTTTATAAGCTATAGACATCAAGCAAAAGATGATAAACTGTATGTTTATTTAGAAAAAGTTC
>NZ_CAJUHF010000055.1 GCF_910585845.1 uncultured Bacteroides sp.
TGTGCAACTTTTTCATTTGTAAATATTTAGATTCTTAATTCAACCAACGAGTATCAATATAGTTGCCGGCAGAAATTTCTTTTATGCTTTGTGCCAAGGAGAAGAGAAGAAATTTTGTTTGGAAAAGTTTGATTACGAGGGACACTCTATTGCAAAATATAGGTTTGATGTAGTGCCTTATATGTTTGATATAGATGAGGATGACAATTGCATATATGGATTTAATTATCAGAATGAGGATTATTTCTATAGATATTCCATGAATTGATTATTATTATTTTAGTAGAAAAACGGGAATAACCAACTGCATAGCAAGGGTTATTTCCGTTTTCTACATCTTTTGAGATGTTCAATCGATGTCATTCTGGTCTACATTTGTATTATAATACCGGTTAGAGTCAGAATGCAACGCCCAGGCGCAGCCCGAAATTGCTCAGACCATCTACGCTGTACGTGAACAGGTCGCCTTTGTTGGTGGCGTAGCTGTAGTAGGCGGCTATGTGCAAGCCCGGTCCGTAAGCCCAGGGATAGATGCTGAGGCCGATCTCCGGAGAGACATAGAATCCCCATGTGTTTTTGCTTGCCTCATAGACATTGAAAGTCGATTTCATCTTGGCATACTGCGGACCCGCCTTGAGGGCGAAATAGGGTTGGAAGGCTCCGCCACGGTCGAAGGTGTAGCGTCCGACAAGGCCAAAGGGCAACTGGAACAACGTGTGCTGCTGGTCGGTGTTGAGGCTTCCGCTTTCGCCTATGGGCAGGATCTGACGTCCGAAATACTCGTGATTGCTGTGATAGGCGAGGAACGCTCCGAGTGCGAAGTGATCGGTCACGTAGTAACCTCCTTCAAAACTCATGCCCCATCCGCTGGATTTGTCGGCAAAGTGGTTATTCAGGGGGAAATTGTACTGCCAGTCGATGTGGGCGTAACCGTTATCGGTCATTTGAGCCTTTGTCGGCAGGGCGAAGACGAGGGTCAGGGCGATAAGTGCCGCTACTCTTATGGAGATATATTTTATAGTTTTCATACTTTTTATTGTTTTAAGTTATTGGATAGGCCGCTTCCGGACGGACTTTTGTCGATAGTCTGACGGACTTTTGCCGATAGTCTGATGGACTTTTTTGATAACCGGACGGCTTGTTACTGATTGCTTGCAGGCTACTTGTTTGTCAGATAAGCAGACTGGTTGAAAGCTTGGTTCACGCCCTCCACGGCCAGTTGCATGTTGACTGTGCTGGAGCCGCTGAGCAGTCCGCTCATGTAGCTGGTCCAGAGTACGGGCAGTTTCTGTTTGTCGCCTTGGGTGGCTTCGAGGTTGAGCATCTCGGTGATGAAGGCTCCGGTGCTGTAGGTGTAAGTCACTGCATAGGGGTAATACCATCCGCCCCAGTTTCCCCAGTAGGGTGCATCCCAGTAGCCGGGGTAGTTCCACCACCATTCGGGTGCTCCGTAGTCGCGGAAGTAGTAAGTACTTTCGATGTAGCTGACCTGCAAGCCGAGGTTGGCTTCGTTACGGTTGTCCACGCGGACATAGCCGCGGTTGTTCATGTTGGTTACGTAGGTTTTCAGAATCTCTTGGGCGTTGTCGTCTTTCCAGTATGTGGCCTCTTTTTTGTTGCTGATGATGAGGATGCTGTCCGGCATGTAGTAGGTTTGGAAAGCTTTGAAGTCGGCTTTCGTGTCATAGTTGGTATAAACCAGGTACTTGTTGTCCAGTTTATCCATGTCAGGGCCTTTCTCGCAGGCTACAAAAGCCATGACCATCATCAACAGGGGAATTAATTTTTTCATATTCAATTATAATGTTTAGGTTTAATATTAAAATCCGGTCTTGGTACCTCCGACCTTTGGTATATGAACAAGATAAAAAGGAAAAAGGTTCGGCAAAAAATGGTTTATTTTCTATCCTTTTGCGGGAAAACGTGTTGGGATTTTGAGTCTTTAAGTTTTTGAGTTGATGAGTTTTCTGAACTTTTTGAGTTGATGGGTTGATGAGTTCTTGTTTTTTCTAAGTTGAAGGGTTGATAAGTTATTGAGGCTTTAAATTGATTGGAAGTTAAGTTGATGAGTTTTTAAGTTGGCGTATTAATGAGAATAACTTAAGGACTCAAACAAAACAAAAGCTCATCAACTTAAAAACTCACGAACTCAAATCAGATATTATTTATGGCCTCTATCTCTTCTGCAGAGAAGGTCGTGTTCTTGATGCCTTGCAGGTTGTCCTTCAGCTGTGCTACTGAGCTTGCTCCGACAATGACGGAGGTTACCATATCGTCTTTCAAGACCCATGCCAATGCCATCTCGGCCAGTGTCTGCCCACGGAGGGAGGCGAGGGCGTCGAGGGCTTTGATCTTGCTTAACACTTCGTCGGTCAGAGCTTCTTTCTTGAGGAAACCTCCCCGGGCGATGCGCGAATCTTCGGGGATGCCGTTCAGATAGCGGTTGGTCAGCAGGCCCTGTGCCAGGGGGGAGAAGGCGATGAAGCCTGTACCGTTTTCTTGGGCTTGTTGCAGGAGGCCTTGTTCCTCCGGTTCGCGGTTGAACAGGTTGTATCGGCCTTGATAGAGGAGGCAGTGCACATCTCTTTCTTCCAAGTATCGGTAGGCGAACTCGGCGGCTTCTTTGGGATATTTGGAGATGCCTACATAGAGTGCCTTGCCTTGGCGGACGATGTCGACGAGGGTTTGCAGGGTCTCTTCTAGGGGTGTTTCCGGGTCGTAGCGGTGGGAATAGAAGATATCCACGTAGTCCAGGTTCATCCGCTTCAGGCTCTGGTCGAGGCTGTTCATCAGGTACTTCCGTGAGCCCCAGTTGCCGTAGGGATCGGGCCACATGTCGTGACCGGCTTTTGTGGAAATGAACAGCTCGTCGCGATAGGGCATGAGGGATTTCTTCATGATCATTCCGAAGGTCTCTTCGGCTGAGCCGTAAGAGGGGCCGTAATTGTTGGCAAGATCGAAATGGGTGATGCCTTGGTCGAAGGCGTAATGTGCCATGGACAGGGCGTTGGAGAGGGTGTTCACATCGCCGAAGTTATGCCACAGGCCTAAGGAGACTTCGGGCAGCAGGATGCCGCTTCGTCCGCATCGGCGATACTTCATGCCGTTGTCGTAGCGGTTGTTGTCGGGAGAGTAGATGGGGTTTATCATGTTATGGGTTTTAATGGGTTATTCGATGTGCAAATGTAGGGAAAATAGTTGTACAGACAGTGCAGGCAGGATGTTTTGTTTTGCGGGATGGGCTTGAAATAATCCGTCTTTGGGTTTGAAATAATCCGTCTTTGGGTTTGAAATAATTCGTCTTTGGGCTTGAAATAATCCGTCTTATGGAACTTGCGGATGGAAAATAACTGTTATATTTGCGGTAATCATAATACTATTTTAACTGACCTGTATGGAAAATGCAAACTACATCATGAGGGAGATAACCCCTCTGTCGGACCGTGACTGCTTCTACATCGCCGACCGTCGGAAGACAGAGTTCACCTATCCCATCCATTGCCATGCCGAGTTTGAGCTGAACTTCACGGAGCATGCGGCCGGTGTCCGTCGTGTGGTGGGCGATTCGGCCGAGGTGATCGGAGATTATGACCTGGTGCTCATCACCGGCAAGGAACTGGAGCACGTGTGGGAGCAGAATGAATGTGCCTCGACGGAGATACGCGAGATAACCATCCAGTTCTCCTCCGACCTGTTCTTCCAGAACTTCATCAACAAGAACCAGTTCGACTCCATCCGCCGCATGCTCGAGAAGGCACAATGTGGCATCAGCTTTCCGATGCAAGCCATCATGAAGGTCTACAACTGGCTGGACCGGCTGGCTGCCGAGGAGCAGGGCTTCTATGCGGTGATGAACTTCCTGCGCATACTTTATGAACTTTCTCAGTATGAGGACGCGAAGGTGTTGTCCAGTTCTTCGTTTGCCAAGATAGAGACCGTCTCGGATAGCCGCCGGGTGCAGAAGGTGCAGAAATACATAGCCGATCATTATCAGGAGGAGATCCGTCTGAATACGTTGGCAGACCTGGTAGGCATGACGGCGGTGTCGTTCAGCCGTTTCTTCCGCTTGCGCACGGGGAAGACGCTTTCCGATTACATCATAGATATCCGTCTGGGATTTGCCACCCGCTTGCTGGTCGATTCCACACGGACCATTGCCGAAATCTGCTATGACTGCGGATTCAACAACCTATCGAATTTCAACCGGATGTTCAAGCGGAAGAAGGGGTGCTCGCCAAAGGAGTTCAGGGAGAGTTACAGGAAGACGAAGATTCTGATATAGTGTGCCGGGAGGGGAGGCGACCGGTTCGCTGACCGACGCTTGGCAGTACGCCATGATGGTGATAGCTACGCTCTGCTTCATCATCTTCCTGCTCTGCTTCCTCCTGACGAAGGAACATGTGAAGAGCCTGTCCACCGTCTCCGTTGCGAAAGACTTCAGGTCGTTGCTCACCAACGTGCCCTAGTGGTTGCTCATCGGTGCGGCGCTGTGCTCCAACCTCTTCAGCACCGTGCGTGGCGCACGGCGACCTATTTCTTCAAGGACTACATCGGTGAAGACGTCTTCCTGAACCTGGGCGACGTCACCATCCTCTTCTATGCAGGCCTCTTCCTCGGTGTAGGAGAAGTCTCCAACATGGCAGGCGTGGTGCTTGCCGTCCCCCTGTCGCGCAGGTTGGGAAAGAAGTCTACGTATATCCTCACGATGGCCGCACTGGCCGTGCTGAGCATCCTCTTCTTCTACCTGCCCTGCACGGCGTTCGGTTGCTGGATGATGCTCCTGATGCAGGTGGTTATCTCCGTATGCACAGGTGTCGTCTCCCCGCTCGTCTGGAGCATGTACGCCGATGTGTCGGACTATGCCGAACTGAAGGACGGAACGGCTTCTACGGGGCTGATCTTCTCCTCTTCGTTGATGGCGCAGAAGTTTGGAGGCGCCATGGGCGGTGCGGCAGTGATGTGGATATTGGCGGCTTTCGGTTATGACACAGCTGAAGGTGCCGTGCAGACCGCGGAGGCGCTGACCGGTCTGAACTTGCTGATGAGCTGGATTCCCGCTACCGTGGCTGTGCTTGCCATCGTGGTGGTCTACTTCTATCCGCTGACCAAGCAGCGCGTGGAGGAGATCGACCGAGAACTGAAAAATGTGCGGAACGTAGTGCGGTAAAAGGATGAATCGATTTATAAATATGGATGATTTGATTTAGCAATATGAGTGATTCGATTTAGCAATATGAATGATATGAATCTCAAAAGCCTGAGAAAAGAACTCGAAGAAGAGTTGCTGACCGGCATCCTCCCTTTCTGGATGCAGCAGATGACGGATGAAAAGAACGGCGGTTTCTACGACCGCATCACCAGTAGCGGAACCCTGATGCCGGAAACGGAGAAGGGTGCCATACTGAACGCCCGCATCCTCTAGACGTTTTCGGCAGCCTACCGTCTGTTGAAGCGGGAGGAATACCTTGCCACAGCAACGCGTACCAAGCGAGTGATTATAGATCGTTTCTACGACAAGGAATATGGTGGCATCTACTGGTCGCTCGACTACAAAGGCTCTCCGCTGGACACGAAGAAGCAGATCTACGCCATCGGCTTTGCCATCTACGGTCTGAGCGAATATCATCGTGCCACAAGCGATGCCGAAGCACTGGAGTATGCCGTACGTCTGTTCGAGGACATCGAGGCACACAGTTTCGACCCCGTGAAGAACGGATATTGCGAAGCGCTTACCCGCCAGTGGGGCGAGATAGCAGACATGCGTCTCAGCGCGAAGGACGAGAACGAACGCAAGACGATGAATACGCACCTACACATCCTGGAACCCTATACGAACCTTTACTGCGTGTGGAAAGACGAACGCCTGAAGCGGCAGTTGCATAACCTCGTCGAACTCTTCATGGACAAGATTCTGAATATCGAGACCGGGCACTTGAAACTTTTCTTCGACGACGACTGGCACAGTCGGTACAACATTGTCTCTTACGGGCATGACATCGAGGCTTCCTGGTTGCTGCACGAGGCGGCGCTGGTGTTGGGCGACAAGGCACTGCTGGACAAGGTGGAGCCACTGGTGGAATTCATCGCTGCAGCCGCCGATGAAGGTCTGGCTGCCGACGGTTCGATGATGTATGAAACCTTCCTCGACAAGCGGCTGACGGATGCGGACCGTCACTGGTGGGTGCAGGCAGAGAATGTAGTGGGTCATATCAATCTCTATCAGCACTTTGACGATGAAGTGGCGCTACAGAAGACTTTCCGTTGCTGGGACTTTATCCGCGAGCACCTGATAGACCGGCAGCGCGGCGAATGGTACTGGAGCGTGCGTGCCGATGGCACAGTGAATACCGATGACGACAAAGCCGGATTCTGGAAGTGCCCGTACCACAACGGCCGTATGTGCCTCGAGATAATGGAACGTTTCCCGTAAACGTTCTGTCCGTACCCGAAGTTGTTGTATTGCGACGGTTTTATTAATATCGGGATTTCTTTTTCATGTCTTCTTCTTCCATATCTGAGACGCAGTTGCATCGTATTGCAGAAAAAACGCTACTTTTGCAGTCTCGAAGGAGCTGCATGCAGCCTGCTTATGGCTGATGCCGCTCTTTATTGGGGATGCAAGATCGCCTGATGCAAGATTGTCTGATGCAAGCGGGCATAGGATCAGAGGTAAAGCTGATAATCGTCTGATGCAGGCGGACATAGGATCAGAGGTAAAGATGACAATCGTCTGGTGTAGCCGGACATAGGATTTGACATTCACTCAAAAAAGAAGAACGTATATAAACCGATGAAGAACAGTACAAGCGCCGTTGTTTATGCCTGCATCGCAGTGCTCTGCTGGTCCACTGTGGCCACTGCTTTTAAGATCGCCCTGATGCATCTTACTCACTTTGAAATGCTTTTGGTGGCCAGTTGTACCTCGTTGGTCATCTTTACCCTTTTGCTGACCGTTCAGAAGAAGTGGCGGCTGGTGGCGGGACTTTCCGGTCGCCAGTGGGGATATTTCGCTTTGCTGGGGCTGCTGAATCCGGTGGCTTACTACCTGGTGTTGTTCAAGGCTTACGACCTTCTGCCTGCGCAGGTGGCACAGCCCGTCAATTATGCTTGGCCCATTGTACTGCTCGTCTTGCTGGCACTGTTTGCACGACAGCCCATTCCGCCGAAGAAGTACATCGGCATGTTTATTTCGTTGGGTGGAGTGACGCTTATCTCCGTCGGTACGGGTTGGACGGGAGGCATGGACATCCCTGTGCATGGCTTGTTGCTGGCGGTGTTGAGTGCTTTTCTGTGGGCGATGTACTGGATGGTGAACAATAAGTTCAAGGATGAGGCGGACAGCAGCGTTGCCTTGTTCATGAGTTTTCTGTTCGGCACGGTCTATCTGCTGATAGGGGCTGCGGGGGTAGGAGTAGATTTCGGTACGTGGCAAGGCGTCTTGTCGGGCATGTATGTAGGCGGGTTCGAGATGGGCATTCCTTTTATCTGCTTCAGCCTCGCCATGCGGAAGACTTCCAATCCGGCGCTGATCAATCAGCTTTGCTACCTGTCTCCCTTTCTTTCCCTGTTCTTCATCTCCATCGTGTTGGGAGAGCAGATTGTGGCGACGACTTATATCGGTCTGGTACTGATTGTAATGGGAATCATGTTCAATCAATATTTGGTGAAGAAATAAGAAAAGGAAAACTTCAGTTTGTCCGCCCCGAAGTATGAATCGGCATTTTTTGATATCACGTATCTGGATACTTGATATCACATACCCGAATACTTGTCATCACATACTGGAATATTCGATATCACATACCGGAATCTTTTACATCACATATTCGAGTATCGGCTTTTGACTCCTTAACCCTAATGAAGCGGAGCGAAGTGATAATTCCTCTAACTCCTTTTATATATAGAACACCGTATCCGAAATAAAACTTTGATACGTCAATCTATTGCATCATTTCTTTTAATTTTTATATTTGCAGGTGATTTAGAAGCGGAAGCAAACTATCAACCATATAATAACCAAATAAAAAGAAATCAGATGAAACAGGACATGATTGTCATTCTTGACTTAGGTAGTCATGAGAATACGGTATTTGCGCGCGCCATCCGTGCATTAGGGGTGTATAGTGAGATCTATCCTCACGACATCACAGTGGCAGAGTTGGAAGCACTGCCCAACGTGAAAGGTATCATTATCAATGGCGGTCCGAACAACGTGATCGACGGTGTAGCCATCGACGTGAATCCGGACATCTACTCGATGGGCATTCCCGTAATGGCTGCCGGCCATGACAAAGCTGCTTGCGAAGTGAAATTGGATGCATTTACCGATGATATCGAGGCTATTAAGGTGGCTGTGAAATCTTTCGTCTTCGACACCTGCAAGGCGGAAGCCAACTGGAACATGACGAACTTTGTCAACGACCAGGTTGAACTGATTAAACGTCAGGTGGGCGACCGGAAAGTGCTGCTTGCCTTGTCCGGCGGGGTGGACAGTTCCGTTGTGGCAGCATTGTTATTGAAGGCGATTGGCGACAATCTGGTGTGTGTGCATGTCAACCACGGCCTGATGCGCAAGGGGGAATCGGAAAATGTGGTCGAAGTGTTCCGGAACCAGTTGCAGGCAAATCTTGTCTACGTGGACGCAACAGACCGTTTCCTTGATAAACTGGCAGGCGTGGAAGATCCTGAGAAGAAACGGAAGATCATCGGTGGCGAGTTTATCCGCGTGTTCGAGGAAGAAGCACGTAAGCTGAATGGTATCGACTTCTTGGGTCAGGGCACCATCTATCCCGACATCGTAGAGAGCGGAACGAAGACTGCCAAGATGGTGAAATCCCATCACAATGTAGGCGGATTGCCCGAAGACCTGAAGTTCCAGTTGGTAGAGCCTCTGCGCCAGTTGTTCAAAGACGAGGTTCGTGCTTGCGGTTTGGAACTGGGCTTGCCGTACGAGATGGTTTATCGTCAGCCGTTCCCTGGTCCGGGTTTGGGAGTACGTTGTCTGGGAGCAATCACCCGCGACCGTCTGGAGGCTGTCCGCGAATCGGATGCCATCCTGCGTGAGGAGTTCCGTCTTGCCGGCTTGGATAAAAAAGTATGGCAGTACTTCACGGTAGTGCCCGACTTCAAGTCAGTGGGCGTACGCGACAATGCCCATTCTTTCGACTGGCCCGTCATCATCCGTGCGGTCAACACTGTAGACGCCATGACTGCTACTATTGAGCCGGTCGATTGGCCCATCCTGATGAAGATTACCGATCGCATACTGAAAGAAGTGAAGAATGTAAACCGCGTTTGCTACGATATGTCGCCGAAACCCAATGCGACCATCGAGTGGGAGTGATCTCTCGTTTTCTGTAGCAAAGAACTGATATAGACTTGTCCCATCTGTATATCCCAATGTCCGATTTGCATGAACTGTATGCCGGATATACCGGATATAGAGATGGGACTTTTCGGACTGACCCCGTTTTCCGGTCGCCTTTGTATGATTGCTCTTATATAGAGGTTGATATTTCCGTGAGGCTATAAAAGAAAAAAGACCGCTAAGAGTGGAAGCCTCCCAACAGTCTAAATCTTCATTGAGTAGCGGGACCCGGGATTGAACCGGGGACCTCATGATTATGAATCATGCGCTCTAACCAGCTGAGCTATCCCGCCATCATTTCTTGTTTGCGGGTGCAAAGATACATTCTTTTTTAAAACTACCAAAACTTTTTTCCTATTTTCTTTGTTTTTTCTTCAATTGGTGTCTGAAAAGGCTCCATTTCCTCATCTGTGATGCGAATGTTTGGTGTCAGTTTGGCATTTCGTTGTGGAAATGGGGCGGCTGGTTCCGATAGGCATTGCTAGAGCTTGTTTAAATTTTGTTCAGCCTTCTTTTTAGAACTCTTTTTGAGGCTGTTTTTTCTGTTTTTTATTCGTCACATACGGGCTATGTGATGAATAAGAAAAGGAAAACGAACCGAAAAGAAACTCGAAAGAAGCTGAAGATAAAACTTTTTGAAGAGAATTTAAACCGGCTCTTAAGTATAATGTAGAATAAAAATAAGTTTTCCTTTTTGTATTTAGAAAAAAGTATTTATCTTGGCACCGTAATATAAAAGCTATATGCTATGGAAAGACTGAAAATTCATAAAGAATATCCTTTGAACGCTACATCCAAAAGTATTTTGTGGTCTGCAATAAGCACCCCCACGGGGTTGGAAGGTTGGTTTGCCGACCGGGTACAGTCGGATGATAAGACTGTCTCTTTCTTTTGGGGAAAGAACGAACATCGTGACGCAGAGATTATCGCCGTGCGTGCATTCTCCTTTATCCGCTTCCGTTGGCTGGATGACGAATATGAGCGGGAATACTTTGAATTGAAAATGACAAATAATGAATTGACTAATGATTTCGTGCTGGAAGTAATCGACTTTGCCGATGAGGATGAAGCATCCGATTTGTGTGAACTGTGGGATTCGCAGATCGAAACTTTGCGGAGAACGTGCGGTTTTTAGTTAACTTTGATATAAAAATTTTCCTCACTCCCTTTTTTGTGCTAATTTTGTGTCTTCATTGCATGAGATAAGTAAAATGCTGCGCATAAAAAAGTTAGATATATTTATATTGAAGAGCTTCTGTATGCTCTTTATGGGCACTTCTTTGATATGCCTTTTCATATTCATGATGCAGTTCCTGTGGAAGTATGTGGATGAAATGGTGGGAAAAGGATTGGAGATAAGTGTCCTTGCTAAATTCTTCTTTTATTCCGCACTTACGCTGGTGCCGGTTTCATTGCCGTTGGCTGTTCTGTTGGCAGCCCTTATCACTTTTGGTAATTTCGGCGAACGTTTTGAGTTGCTTGCCATGAAAGCGGCAGGCATCTCCTTGCTTAAAATCATGCGTCCGCTGATCGTTTTTATTATTTTCATCAGCGGGGTCTCCTTCTATTTTCAGAATGTGATCGGTCCGGAAGCATACACCAAACTCTATACGCTGATTATCTCTATGAA
The DNA here is from genome assembly GCF_910585845.1 of uncultured Bacteroides sp. GTDB lineage: Bacteria > Bacteroidota > Bacteroidia > Bacteroidales > Bacteroidaceae > Bacteroides. The sequence continues at coordinate 10,998 of NZ_CAJUHF010000055.1, forward strand.
GCAGAAGTCACCGGAGTTGGATATTCCCGAAGGCGTCTTCTACGACGAGATAGACGGCTATAACCTTTATGTCAAGCATAAGAACCGGAAGACAGGTATGCTTTATGACGTACTGATCTACAATTTTGAGAAAGGCTTTGAGAATGCGCAAATCATCAAGTCGGACTCCGGCAGACTGGAGATGACTGCGGACAAGCAACACCTGTACTTGCATCTGTATGACGGCGAACAGTTCGAGAACCTGAAGTCGCAGAACATGAACCAGAAGAACGTGCCTTATCGCCGTGAAGCGTTTCGCGAGAAACATGCCATCATTGAGTTTGATTCAGACTTCAATATGGTGGATGCCGGTATCATGAGCAATCAGTCCATGAGCAAGAATATGAAGATGCTTCAGGCGGGCATCGACTCCATGAGCGTACAGAACGATAGTGTGGGCCGCAGTTACTTCAACGAAGCCATGAACGGTACCTATAAGATAACTGCTGAACTGAAGAAAGCCGACACGCTTAAGATACAGGAAGCCTCTTTGACCGATTATGATGTGGACAGCCTGTTCAATGCGGCTACCCTGGCACAGAAACAAAAGATCATCACTGCCGCTGTCAGCCGTGCCGGAAGTGTGGGGAGTGACTGGAGTTTCAAGAGCTACAGTGTTTCGCAGACGGATACCAGCTTGCGTCGCCACATGACCTCGTGGCATGAGAAACTGACACTTTCTGTGGCATGCCTTATATTCTTCTTCATCGGTGCTCCGTTGGGGGGCATTATCCGTAAGGGAGGATTGGGAATGCCGGTTGTCGTATCGGTGCTCATATTTATCATCTATTACATCATTAATAATACAGGCTTTAAGATGGCACGTGACGGACAGTGGATTGTATGGACGGGTATGTGGACCAGTACCGCTATATTGGCTCCGTTGGGAATGTTCCTCACTTATAAGTCGAACAATGACTCGGTAGTGCTGAATGCCGATGCTTATGTCAATTGGTTCAAGAAGGTATTGGGAATCCGTAGCGTCCGCCACTTGTTCCGCAAGGAAGTGGTCATACACGATCCCGACTATGCCCGTCTGCCCGGCGACTTGCAGGCACTGACGGACGACTGCCGCATCTATATGGAAAACAATGCATTGAAACGCGTACCCAATTATCTGAAACTGTGGATGCAAGAGCCGAGTGGCGAAAAGGATATAGAACAGATAAACGAGCGCCTCGAAACATTGGTGGAAGAGATGTCCAACACCCGCTCTGTTTATTTGCTGAATGCATTGAACACCTATCCCATCATTTCCGTGCATGCCCATTTGCGTCCTTTCAACCATTCATGGCTGAATCTGGCGTGCGGAGTGGTGTTGCCGGTAGGTCTGTTCTTCTACTTCCGTATTTGGATGTTCCGTGTGCGGTTGGGCAAAGACCTGGAGAGAATCATCAAAACCGATGACGAAATCCGACAGATCATAGAAACTAATCTGAAATAACCTAAATATTTGAAGGAGAATCCAGAATGGAAAAAGTGAAATTGAATACAATAGAAGAGGCGATTGAAGACTTCAAGGCCGGTAACTTTGTGATTGTGGTGGACGATGAAGACCGCGAAAACGAAGGCGACCTGATTATTGCCGCGGAGATGATTACTCCGGAAAAAGTGAACTTCATGTTGAAGCACGCACGTGGCGTACTCTGTGCGCCGATAACCGTTTCCCGTTGCAAAGAGTTGGATTTGCCGCATCAGGTGAGTGACAATACTTCTGTTTTGGGAACCCCTTTCACGGTTACTATCGATAAGCTGGAAGGCTGCTCAACCGGGGTCTCTGCTACCGACCGCGCTGCCACCATCAAGGCGCTTGCCGATCCTGCATCTACTCCTGCCACTTTCGGACGTCCAGGACATATCAATCCTCTGTATGCCCAGGAAAAAGGAGTCCTGCGCCGTGCCGGACATACGGAAGCTACTATCGACATGGCACGTCTGGCTGGGCTCTATCCCGCAGGTGCGCTTATGGAGATCATGAACGAGGACGGTACGATGGCACGTCTGCCCGAATTAAGAAAAATGGCAGATGAGTATAATCTGAAACTGATTTCTATCCGCGACATGATAGCCTATCGCTTGAAGCAAGAATCTATTGTGGAGAAAGGAGTGGAGGTAGATATGCCTACCGAACACGGACATTTCCGTTTGATTCCATTCAAGCAGAAATCGAATGGCTTGGAGCATGTGGCACTGTTCAAAGGTACATGGGAAGAAGACGAACCGATATTGGTGCGTGTGCACTCTTCCTGTGCTACGGGCGATATCTTCGGTTCTATGCGTTGCGATTGTGGCGAACAGTTGCATCGGGCGATGGAAATGATTGAAGAAGTCGGTAAGGGAGTGGTTGTCTACCTGAACCAAGAAGGCCGTGGCATCGGACTGATGGAGAAGATGAAGGCTTATAAGTTGCAGGAAGACGGAATGGACACGGTGGATGCCAATATTTGCCTAGGACATCTTGCCGATGAGCGTGATTACGGTGTGGGTGCCCAGATTCTGCGTGAACTGGGTGTGCGCAAGATGAGGCTGTTGACGAACAATCCGGTGAAGCGTGTCGGACTGGAGGCGTATGGACTGGAGATTACTGAAAATGTTTCCATCGAGACGACCCCCAATCCATATAATGAACGCTATCTGCGCACAAAGAAAGAACGCATGGGACACATGTTGCATTTCAATAAATAAATTTGCTCCCGACATCAAAAAGAGAAATCTTGCAGTTTAGTTTAATTTATGCAATAACCATAAAATAGATAGAAAAATGAATCAATTATCAGATCGTTTGAACAGTTTGTCGCCATCGGCGACGCTGGCTATGTCGCAAAAAAGTGCCGAGCTGAAAGCTCAAGGCGTTGACGTAATTAACCTGAGTGTAGGAGAACCCGATTTCAATACTCCCGACCATATCAAGGAGGCTGCGAAGAAAGCGATAGATGATAACTTCTCTCGTTATTCTCCGGTTCCGGGATATCCGGCTTTGCGTAATGCAATCGTGGAGAAATTGAAAAAGGAAAACGGTCTGGAATATACAGCCGCACAAATCTCATGTGCTAACGGTGCCAAGCAGTCGGTTTGCAATGCCATATTGGTACTGGTGAATCCGGGTGACGAAGTGATTGTGCCTGCTCCCTACTGGGTTAGTTATCCGGAAATGGTAAAGCTGGCAGAAGGAACTCCGGTGATTGTTTCGGCAGGCATTGAGCAGGATTTCAAGATTACCCCTGCACAACTGGAGGCGGCCATCACTCCGAAGACCAAAGCTTTGATCCTTTGTTCGCCTTCCAATCCGACCGGTTCTGTTTATACGCAGGAAGAGTTGAGAGGACTGGCTGACGTATTGGCTAAGCATCCGCAGGTGGTTGTCATTGCCGATGAGATCTATGAGCATATCAACTATGTAGGCAAGCATCAGAGCATAGCCCAGTTCCCTGACATGAAAGAGCGTACAGTGATCGTGAACGGTGTCTCTAAGGCGTATGCCATGACAGGCTGGCGTATCGGTTTCGTTGCCGGTCCGGAATGGTTGGTGAAGGCGTGCAACAAACTTCAGGGACAATATACTTCCGGTCCTTGTTCTGTATCGCAGAAAGCAGCCGAGGTAGCTTACACAGGTACACAGGTTCCGGTAGAAGAGATGCGCCGTGCGTTTGAGCGTCGTCGCGACTTGATTGTGAAATTGGCGAAAGAAGTGCCCGGATTTGAAGTGAATGTGCCTCAAGGAGCTTTCTACCTGTTCCCGAAGTGCGATTCCTTCTTTGGCAAGTCGGCTGGTGACCGTAAGATCGAAAACTCGGATGACTTGGCAATGTACCTGCTGGAGGTTGCTCATGTGGCTTGCGTGGGTGGAACTTCATTCGGTGCTCCTGAATGCATTCGTATGAGTTATGCTACAAGCGATGAGAATATAGTGGAAGCTATCCGTCGCATCAAAGAGGCGTTGGCAAAGCTGAAGTAAGGAATTAGCCCAAGAAAATAGATTGCAAAATTTGTCTCACGAGACGGATGATTTCGTCTCGTGGGACAAAAAAAATGATCCCATGAGATGAAAATTTTCAGCTTACGGGACGAATTTATCCGTCTCGTGAGACAAAATAAACTTTTCCGGCGTTGGAATTATTACGATTTCTTCCGATTTTTCGGATTGGCCTCGAAACAAACTACGGCTGCTTGTATTGAAAAGTCAAAATAAAAGCCCGATCTCAAGAATTTGAGACCGGGCTTTTGTTTCTTTTTCCTGTTGTTGTTATTATTCTGCCGGGTGAATTGCTTCAGACGGACAAACATCAGCACAAGTACCACACTCTGTGCAAGCTTCAGGATCGATAGAATAGATATCACCTTCTGAGATTGCTCCTACCGGACATTCGTCGATACAAGTGCCACAAGCAACACAACTGTCACTGATTACGTAAGCCATTTTTCTTCAAATTTTAAATTATTAGTACTAATTTACCTGACAAAAATAGTGGTTTTCTTAATTGGTTGTTATCAATCATGCCTAAAATCTATTAATTTATATGACGTCTAAATAATGAAAGGAGGAATGTAAAAAGCGAATGCAATAAAATGCCTCTTTTGTCGTTTTTATGGTTGTGAAACGCATTTGTCTGATAATCCTGTCTTTACTCCTTGCTTTCGGTGCCTCGGCACAGAAGCGTAAGGTGCAGAATCGCCCGTACGTCGATCAGCGGAAGTGGCATTATGGCTTTTTGGCTGGTATCCATTTGCAAGATTATAAATTGGTGAATACCGGCTATGTGACGGAAGATGGGCAAAGCTGGTTTGCGGATGTTCCGGAATATTCGCCCGGATTCACGGTCGGCGTGCTGAGTGAGCTTTATTTAAACCAGTTCCTCTCTTTGCGTTTTGTGCCGACGTTGCATTTTGGTGATAAGAAAGTCGTGTTTCGCGAGCAGGAGAGTGGGGAAGAATATGCGCAATCGATGAAGTCCGCTTATCTTTCTGTTCCGGTCGATTTAAAATTTGCTGCCGAACGTTTTAATAACTACCGTCCTTACCTGATGGCAGGTATTGCCCCTACGTATGATTTTAGCGTGAAGAAGCAAGGAGCTTTGTTGGTGAAGCCTTTTGACTGCTATGTGGAAGTCGGTTTGGGCTGCGATTTCTATTTACCTTATTTTAAGTTGATTCCTGAACTAAAGTTTTGTTTCGGATTGTCCAATCTGATAAAGAAAGAGCGTAAGGACCTTACCGATCAGTCGCTGTTGAAGTTCACACAGTCGGTTGATAAGATTACTTCCCGCATGATTGTGCTAACCTTCTATTTTGAGTAACCGGCTGATCGTTTGCAAGGGAACTCAAAGCTTTAACTTTAACTCCCTCTTTCCCCCTCCTTTAAACAAAAGTATCGGCCGATAACTCCCGACTAACTCCTTCTGACTCTCGACTAACTCCTTTGGGCTCCCGATAATTCCTATTCTCTCTATACTTTTAATAAAATTCAAGCCCGAATTCATCTTTCAGTTGTAATAGTGCGCTGTTTTTTTGTGCCATCATCTGGAATTTCTCCACTCGGCTATAGGCACGTACTTTCTCGTTGGGGGCACTGATGCGGACCTTCATGGTAGCTTTGCTGTTTTTGAGTCGTTTGCGCAGATAGTCTTGTAGAGTCGGTGTTAATTCAATGAATTCTTTGGCAGCAATATCATTTTCCACTACAACCTCAAAAGTGACAGCATCTGTCATTGTCAGATGAATCACCTGCATGCGCTTAGCCAAAGCAACCTGCTCTTTGGGGAGTCTTCCGGCATATTCTTGCCAATAGTAGTTTACGTCCTTCTCGTTGAAGATGAAATCTTCTTCCGGTTGTTGCGCATTTCTTTGCTCGGCGGTAGCTTCGGGCATTTGCTTTTGTCCTTCATCGCCCTGCGGGCGCTTGATAGAGATGCCCAAACCACCCATTTTCATGACCGGTATTTTCTTTTCCTCTTTTCCCTGTGCCATTAACACGGTGTTGGGAATGGGGCGTTGGGCTGCTTGCGGATTCGTTTGCTGTGATTGCGATGGCGTAGAGACCTTCTGCGAAGCAGCTGTCTGCTGCGCAGGACTTGATGGGTTTGTACCGACTGTAGCCTGCGCCTGTTGAACAGAAGCAGGTTGTGAAGATATGGGTTTTATGACTTGTTTAGGGCTACGCCCACCACTTACATCGTCATTTTCGGCGGTAAGCTGCGCCACTTGTATCAGGGTAAGCTCCATCAGCAGACGCTTGTTTTTGCTTGCACGATAGTTCAAGTCGCAGTCGTTACAAAGCTTCATGGCACGGTAAAGGAAGGGCAACGGGCATTTTTGTGCCTGTGCCTGATAACGTTCGCGTATGCTGGCTCCTACTTCAAGCAGGGGCAGGGTAGCCGGATCTTTGCTTACCAACAGGTCGCGGAAATGTGAAGACAACCCTGTTATAAAATGGTTGGCATCGAATCCCTTGTTCAGAACATCGTTTAGCAGCAACAGGGCATCACTTACCTGGTTGGCTAAAAAGTGTTCTGTCAGTCGGAAATAATACTCATAATCCAGCACGTTCAGATTTTCAATTACGCTTTGGTAACTGATGTGCCCGCCGGTGAAACTGACTACTTGGTCGAATATGGACAAGGCGTCACGCATACCTCCGTCAGCTTTCAAAGCGATAACATTCAGTGCTTCCGGTTCAGCGCTGATACCTTCTTTCGAGGCAACGTAAGCCAGGTGCGCCACCGTGTCTTCCGTACTGATGCGGTTGAAGTCATATATCTGGCAGCGCGAAAGAATCGTTGGCAGAATCTTATGCTTTTCCGTGGTGGCGAGGATGAAGATGGCATGGCGGGGCGGTTCTTCCAATGTTTTCAGGAAAGCATTGAAAGCAGATGCAGACAACATGTGCACCTCGTCAATGATGTACACCTTGTATCTTCCTATCTGGGGCGGAATGCGTACTTGTTCCACCAATTGGCGGATGTCATCTACCGAGTTGTTGGACGCGGCGTCCAATTCATGGATATTGTACGACCGTTGTTCGTTGAAAGCCGTGCATGATTCACATTGATTGCATGCCTCTCCGTCGGGAGTAGGGCTCATGCAGTTGATCGTCTTGGCGAATATGCGGGCGCAAGTTGTTTTTCCTACGCCGCGTGGACCACAAAACAAGTAGGCATGTGCCAGTTTGCCGGTGGCAATGGCATTCTTTAGGGTGGTAGTCAGGGCACGTTGTCCTACTACCGAATCGAAGGTGGCAGGACGGTACTTTCGTGCTGATACAATATAGTTTTCCATGATTTGGGATATTCTTGTCCATTACAATTTGTGCAAATGTACAAAAAAAAAGGAATTTTCTCACTTATTCCCCTTATCTTTGTAGCGAGAAGCTGACTCCGGCTTCTGCTGTTTATAGATACTTTCATTTATTAAATTGTTTATCAATGAATAGATTGGCGACGCTTTGGACCTTTGTCAGCAAGAATAAGTATTTGATTACGCTTGCTGTATTTGCCGTGATTGTCGGCTTCCTTGACGAGAACAGTATTGTGCGTCGTTTAGGGTTTGCTCGTGAGATCAGCCATTTGAATGCTGAGATTGAAAAATATCGGGCAGAATATGAACAAAATACGGAGCGGCTGAATGAGTTGGCTGTGGATTCGGGAGCTATTGAGCGCATTGCGCGTGAGAAATACCTGATGAAGAAGCCCGATGAAGATATTTATGTGTTTGAAAAAGATCTTGAAGAATGAAATCCTTGATACCTGCCTTGTTTGTAGTTGGTGCCGTAATGGTGCTGTTTGGTTCTGCCGTGTATATCACTGGTTGGGAGTTTGCACCTTATATATATACAGTCGGTGCCACGATGGTGGCATTGGCGCAGGTCAATTCCCCTTCCCGAAGTACTAAAACCACAGTGAAGCGCCTTCGCCGCCAGCAGATTTTCGGAGCTTTGCTGCTGGTGCTTACCGGTGCTTTTATGCTATTCACTCATGGCAACGAATGGATCGTTTGTCTGACGGTAGCTGCCATATTGGAATTGTATACCTCTATCCGTATTCCGCAGGAGGAAGAAAAAGAGTAATTCGGAGATATGGTTATTTATGGCAAATATTGTCTGAGCATATCTTCTATCAATTCTTTAAATTCTTTGTGTACCCACTCTGGAGACAGTACCTCGACTTCTCCGCCGTGTGAAAGGATTTCCTGGAAAAAGTCGTAAGTGGGGTAGAGGCGGTAAGTAAAGACGGAGTAGTCCGAATGCTTTTCAGTCTCTTCTTGCGAATGGTGCAGCGGCAACAGCCGAAGATATTTACGTTTGTTGTTCTTGTCCGACACTTTGATGCGTATCGTTTCGACGTCCAACTCTTCGGGAGTTACCATGATGCCGTAGCTGTCTCGGAAATAGGCTTCGGCATCAAAAGTTTCGGGAAAAGTGAAAGTTTCATCCGTCAGTTCCAGCCGCTGTATGCGGTCGAGGGCATAAATGCCAATGCAATTCTTTTCAGGATTGTGGGCAACCATATACCAGCGTTGTTTGAAGACTTTGACGCAATAAGGTTCTGCCGGAAAAGTGGACGGTTGGCTATGATGGAAACTTTGATAAGTCAGGCGGATGGTCTTGTTTTCTTGCATGGCTTGGATGATGCGCATCAACGATTCGTTTCCCGAAGGAATCCGCTCAAAGAGGATTCTTTGTTTCAATCTGCGGCTTTCCTGTATGCAGTTGTTCACGGCGAATGAGTTTAACAGCCAACTTTTCACGGTGTCTTTCCGCAGGCTTTCGGCATCGCATAGCTTGTATTTATAGCCATCCGAAGCATCACACGAGATATTGAGGTCGAATGTGTTCTCTATCGCGTTTCGGTAATCATCGAATGTGCGTTTGGGAATGGTGCTTCCTTCATCGTTCTGTATGCTGTTTTCCCATGCTTTCGCTAATTCCTTGTAAGAAATGCCTCCGGTAGTGTATAGCTTGTTCACTATCCAGATGTATTTTTTGAACATGTCTTTTGCCATAAATGTTTCTTCTTTTTTGTTGCAAAAATTTTAGTAGATGACAAAATTTAAATTTATGCTGTTAAACATCTAATTTTCAAG
>NZ_CAJUHF010000056.1 GCF_910585845.1 uncultured Bacteroides sp.
TATAGATAAAGGTGTTTAGTATATTTTACTGCCCCAAAAGTGACGAAGAACCGAAAATGCAGGTAGTAATTGGGGATAAGTCCGTTTTTGGGGTTCTTTCAGAAATGACCGGGACTTGATTTTCTATGCTTTTATGCGGTCCGAATATGCAAATAGCATGAAATAAAAGACTGAACTTTTTGTAGTTCAAGAAAATACTTCTATCTTTGCGCCGATTTTTATGAGCAATATAATGTCTCACTCAATTAATTATTAAACGATTTAATTAACTTAATGGAAAACTTAAAGAATGTAGCTCCTGTTGAGGACTTCAACTGGGATGCTTATGAAAATGGCGAAACTTTCGCAGGCGTTAGCCACGAAGAGTTGGAAAAGGCTTACGACAGCACGCTTAACAAAGTTAACGACCGTGAGGTGGTTGACGGAACTGTAATCGCAATGAACAAACGCGAAGTTGTTGTGAACATCGGTTACAAATCAGACGGTATCATTCCTTTGAATGAATTCCGCTACAATCCGGACTTGAAAGTAGGTGATACGGTAGAAGTATACATCGAGAATCAGGAGGACAAAAAAGGACAGCTGGTTCTGTCTCACCGTAAAGCACGCGCTACCCGCTCTTGGGATCGTGTAAACGCTGCTTTGGAGAACGAAGAAATTATCAAGGGTTACATCAAGTGCCGCACGAAGGGTGGTATGATCGTAGACGTATTCGGTATCGAAGCTTTCTTGCCGGGTTCTCAGATCGATGTGAAGCCTATCCGCGACTACGATGTATTCGTTGGCAAAACAATGGAATTCAAAGTTGTTAAGATCAACCAGGAATTCAAAAACGTGGTTGTTTCTCACAAAGCTCTTATCGAAGCTGAACTGGAACAACAGAAGAAGGAAATTATCGGTAAACTCGAAAAAGGACAAGTGCTTGAGGGTACCGTTAAGAATATTACGTCATACGGTGTATTCATCGACTTGGGTGGCGTAGACGGTTTGATCCACATCACAGACCTCTCTTGGGGACGTGTAAGCGATCCGAAAGAAGTGGTTGAACTCGACCAAAAACTCAACGTTGTTATCCTCGACTTCGATGATGAGAAGAAGCGTATCGCTTTGGGTCTGAAGCAGCTTACTCCGCATCCTTGGGAAGCTTTGGATGCTGACCTGAAGGTAGGTGACAGAGTGAAAGGTAAAGTAGTCGTTATGGCTGACTACGGTGCATTCATCGAAATCGCTCCGGGCGTTGAAGGTCTGATCCACGTATCTGAAATGTCTTGGTCACAGCACCTGCGTTCTGCACAAGACTTCATGAAGGTTGGTGACGAAGTAGAAGCTGTAGTCCTGACTTTGGATCGCGAAGAGCGCAAGATGTCTTTGGGTATCAAGCAGCTGAAGCAAGATCCGTGGGAGACTATCGAAGAGAAGTATCCTATAGGTTCTAAGCACACTGCAAAAGTACGCAACTTCACTAACTTCGGTGTATTCGTTGAAATCGAAGAAGGTGTTGACGGCTTGATCCACATCTCTGACCTGTCTTGGACGAAGAAGGTGAAACATCCTTCTGAATTTACTCAGATCGGTGCCGACATCGAAGTTCAGGTATTGGAGATCGATAAAGAAAACCGTCGTTTGAGCCTCGGTCACAAGCAACTCGAAGAGAATCCTTGGGATGTATTCGAAACTGTATTTACTGTAGGTTCTGTACACGAAGGTACGATCATCGAAATGCTGGATAAGGGTGCAGTCGTTTCTTTGCCTTACGGCGTAGAAGGCTTTGCTACTCCAAAGCACTTGGTTAAGGAAGACGGTTCTCAAGCTCAGATGGATGAGAAACTGTCATTCAAGGTTATCGAGTTCAACAAAGATGCAAAACGCATCATCCTTTCTCACAGCCGTATCTTCGAAGATGTTGCAAAGGCAGAAGAGAGAGCTGAAAAGAAAGCTGCAAGCAAGAAAGCAAATGCTGGTAAGAGAGAAGACACTCCGTCTATCCAGAACCAGGCTGCTTCCACTACTTTGGGTGACATCGATGCTTTGGCTGCTTTGAAGGAGCAAATGGAAGCTGAGAAGAAATAAGAATACTAGTTTATACTTATTACACATATGGAAGAGGGCACTTGTTGTAAGAACAGGTGCCCTTTCGTTTTGGAGCCTGTTTAATTTTTCCTCAAAAAGTTTTTATCCAGCCTCTTTTGAGTTTCTTTTCGGTCTGTTTTCCTCTTTTTATTCATTACATAGCCCGCTATGCTTCTCATAAGAACAGAAAAAACGTCCTCAAAAACGTCCTCAAAAATAATTCTCAAAAATAACTCTCAAAAGAAGGCCGAATATAATTTAAACAAGCTTTTTACTTTATACGTGCCGAATTTTGTGGAATAGAGGAATCGTTTTTGCATAAATGTTTATCTTTCCTCTAAAGAAAAATATATTCTTTATCCTGTCGGTATGAGATTCTCATGATTTTCATTTATATTTGTAGGGTGATATTCGGGAACGGCTGCTTGGGATGTCTTAGATATATGAACATTTAAATTTTATTGTCATGCAAAACATTATTGGAAAGTTTGGAAAGAGTGTACTGCTCATCTGTTTGTCGTTGTTGTTACTGACCGGATGTAGCCAGAAGTCAAAACTGAAATTGGTGGTAGAGGTAGTTGCCAAACAATGTCCTATAAATATAGGTGCGGCAGGTGAAATATCAAATATCGCTTTTGATGGAACAGATGTGCAATATACCATGTTGGTGAACGAAGATTATGTCAACTTGGATGCTTGGGAGAAAAATTCGGAATCAATGAAGTCGGTAGTATCTGCTATGTTCAGTAATCCCGCGAAAGAGTTGAAACAAATGTTAGACTTGGTGGTCAATGCCAATTCAGGAATCAAGTTTGTCTACAAAGGTAAAACGTCCGGAAAAGAAGTGGAGTGTTATCTGACTACCCAGGATCTGAAAGGTATCGTAAATGCAGATTCCACCGTCGAGAAGAGTGACCAGAAGAAGTTGGAAGAACAAGTGAACATTACCAACTTATCTTGCCCCATGCAGGTAGATGAAGTTACTACGCTTGACAGACTGACTATTGAAGGTGACCAGGTTGTTTATCACTATACGATTGATGAAGAATTGGTCGATATGGCAGTGTTGAAAGAAAATTCGGATGCAATGAAACAGAACGTCAGAAGTACTTTGAATGCGGAACCGGCTGTGAGGATTTTTTTGGAGACATGCGTGAAGTGCGACAAAAGTTTGTGTTACAAGTATACGGGTAATACTTCCGGTGAGAGCATGGAGTTTTCTTTTGAGGTGTCGGATATAAAGTCGCTGTTGTAACTCCGTGAAGAGAGAGGTTAGTAGAGATTGATCATGGAAAAGTTTGAGCTACACATCTTGGGTTGCGGTTCTGCACTGCCCACTACCCGTCATTTCGCTTCTTCGCAAGTGGTGAATGTGCGGGGTAAACTCTATATGATAGATTGCGGCGAAGGTGCACAATTGCAGTTTCGTAAATCCAGATTGAAATTCTCTCGGTTGAATCATATTTTCATTTCCCACCTGCATGGTGATCACTGTTTCGGGTTGTGGGGATTGATTTCGACATTGAACTTGTTGGGGCGTACTGCGGAACTGCATATCTATTCTCCCAAAGGATTGGAGGCGCTGATGGCTCCGACGCTGGATTTCTTCTGTCGACAGATGACGTACAAGGTGCTTTTCCATGAATTTGATACGAAGACTTCCGGAATGATTTATGAAGACCGTTCGCTGACAGTCACTACGATACCTTTGCGCCACCGTATGCCTTGCTGCGGTTTCTTGTTTAGAGAGAAACGCCGTCCTAACCACATCATTCGTGAGATGATTGACTTTTATGAAGTTCCGGTATATGAACTGAACAGGATTAAGAACGGGGCGGATTATGTGACGCCCGAAGGTGAGACTATCCCCAATTCCGTCCTGACCCGTCCTGCGGACTTGCCACGAAGTTATGCTTACTGTTCGGATACGATCTATATGCCGGAGATAGCCGGACTGATTGAAGGAGTGGATTTGTTGTTCCACGAAGCTACTTTTGCCCATGAGAATCTGATCCGCGCCCGGGAGACTTTTCATACTACAGCCCTCCAGGCAGGAGAATTGGCGAAAGCGGCAGGAGTGAAGAAACTGCTTATCGGACATTTCTCCGCCCGCTATGAAGATGAAACGGTCCTGTTCGAAGAGGCGTCGTCGGTTTTTCCGGAAACGGTGTTGGCTAAGGAGACGCTTTGTGTGGAGATATAATGAAAAGTCATACTTTCAAAACAATTTTTTTTCCTGTTCTTTGTTTTATCGGACTGAATGCCGTATATTTGTACGGAATAATCAAAAGATATAGGCTTATAGATGGGAAAGTTACTCTATTGTATCTTCTTTTTGTTTACTTTTTCGTCACAGTCCGCAATATGGGCGCAGGACGGTCGGAAGCAGGAAACGGCGCAAAAGGAGCAGCCGTCTTCGGCTATTGTGCTGACCGTTTCGGCTGATAATCAGGTGCGCGTGCAGAACGCTGAACCCGGTGCCCGGATGGAGGTCTACAACATTGTAGGCGTCAAACTCACTACTATACGCATCGATTCTGCAGATGCCACGGTTCAGGTGAATTTGCCTAAAGGTTATTACATATTCAAGATCGGGAGTGTCGTGCGGAAAGTGGTAATTAAATAAACGAGCGGAACAGAGCCTATGAATTCTTCCTATAATGAACACGAAGTTCTGGAACTCCTGCAAGAAGAAAGCACGCAAAAAGAAGGATTTGAACTGATTGTTGCGCAATATAGCGAACAACTGTATTGGCAGATCCGCCGCATGGTGCTTTCTCACGAAGACGCAAACGACCTTTTGCAGAACACTTTCATCAAGGCTTGGACGAATATAGACTATTTTCGCGGAGATGCGAAACTTTCCACATGGCTCTACCGCATAGCCTTGAATGAATGCTTGACTTTCCTGAATAAACAGCATGCCATTGCCATCGTTTCCATTGATGATGAAGAAGCCTCAGTGCTTCAGAAGTTGGAAAGTGATCCCTATTTTTCGGGCGACCATGTGCAGTTGGCTTTGCAGAAAGCCCTGCTGACATTACCCGAAAAGCAGCGGATGGTATTCAATCTAAAGTATTATCAGGAAATGAAATATGAAGAGATGTCCGACATCTTCGGTACGTCCGTCGGTGCGCTGAAGGCTTCGTACCATCATGCCGTTAAGAAAATCGAAAAGTTTTTGGAGGGGGAGGATTAAACCTTTCCTAAGAAATGTAGTCTAAACTAACAGAAAGGAAAAAAGCTTATGAAAGAAGAAGATAACATCTTGAAGAGAGTAGGTAAGGAAAATGTCTTCCGTGTACCTGACGGATACTTCGAAAATCTTGCTTCAGAGGTTATGAGTCAACTTCCGGAAAAGGAGACCCCTGCATTTGTCAAGAGAGAACCAACGAGATGGGAGAGGATCAAGCCGTGGCTATATATGGCTGCCATGTTCGTAGGTGCGGCTTTGATTATCCGTGTCGCTTCTGTTGACCGCGTCCCTTCTGCCGACCGGATGGCGATGGACGACACAGATACTGAAACGGTTTCGGACGAATATATCAGTGCGGTGCTGGAAAACTCCATGTTGGAAGATTATTCGCTGTATGTCTATCTCACAGATGCCGCTATGGAATAATGTGAGTGCGATCAACTTAATAGTATTGAGAGGAAAATGAAGAAACTGATTGTTTTACTTATTCTAATGTGCGGTTTTGCACCCTTATCGTGGGCGGTGGATGGATGCAACGAGCATTTGACTCCCGAAGAATTCCGTGCCAAGCAGAAAGCATATATCACGGAGAAAGCCGGACTGACCAAGGAAGAAGCCGCTAAGTTCTTTCCTATTTACTTTGAATTGCAGGATCGCAAGAAGCAATTGAACGACGAAGCGTGGAAACTGCTTCGCAAAGGAAAGGACAAAAAGACTACCGAAGCGCAATATACCGAGATTTTGGAAGGCGTGTATGACGCCCGTATTGCCACCAATCGTCTGGAGAAGAACTATTTTGAGAAATTCAAAAAGATTCTGTCAAGTAAGAAGATATACAAGGTGCTGCATGCAGAGATGCGCTTTAACCGTGAGCTGCTGAAAGGTATGCACAACAAGAAGGGCGAAGGACCTCAGAAGCAACAAGGAAATAAAAAATAGAATATGTCGGCGGGAGAAGCAAATCGGATAACGATTGTCGTTACCTGCCCATTTTCGTCCCATGAGACAATTAAATTCGTCTCATGAGATGAAAAAATTCCTCTCGTGAGATCATTTTTTTCGTCTCACGAAAGGAATTTTTTTATCTCACGAGTCCGTTCTCGTGTTTCCGTATGCTTCCAGTTTTTTAGCCTCGTTCCATAGTTTGTCCATTTCTTCCAGCGTCATGTCGTGCAGGTTCTTGCCTTCTTTGATGGTGTGTGCTTCCAAATAGTTGAAACGGCGTATGAATTTCTGGTTCGTGCGTTCCAGAGCATTATCCGGGTTGATCTTATAGAGTCGGGCGGCGTTGATCAGGCTGAATAGTACGTCGCCGAATTCGGCTTCTGCTCTATCCTTGTCCATATTGGCAACCTCGTCTTGGAACTCACGGATCTCTTCTTTCACTTTCTCCCAGACCTGCTCGCGTTCTTCCCAGTCGAAACCTACGTTGCGTGCCTTGTCTTGAATGCGGTAAGCCTTGATCAGTGAGGGTAGGGCGGCGGGTACACCGCTCAATACCGTTTTATTGCCGTCTTTCTCTTTCAGTTTCAGCTGCTCCCAGTTCTCGGAAACCTGTCCGGCTGTTTCTGCCTTTACATCGCCGAATACGTGAGGATGACGGAATATCAGTTTCTCGCAGAGGCGGTCGCACACGTCCTTCATGTCGAAATCGTCTTTTTCTGCGCCGATCTTGGCATAAAAAGCAACATGCAGCAGCACGTCGCCCAGTTCCTTGCAGATGTCGTTCTTGTCATCGCGCATCAGGGCGTCACAGAGTTCATAAGTCTCTTCGATGGTATTGGGGCGCAGGCTGTCGTTGGTCTGTTTACGGTCCCAAGGACATTTCTCGCGAAGTTCGTCGAGGATGTCGAGGAAGCGGCCGAAGGCTTCCATCTGTTCTTGTCTTGTATGCATAGTTTGTATGTCTTGTTAATGATTAGGAATGAATTTACATGCAAAGGTATGGCTTTTATGTGGGAATAGGTTCTTAATCCGGCAGGTTTTTGCTGATACGGTATCCTCTTCTCTTTGCCTCCTCATACGAAATCAGCAGTCCTATCACTTCCGAATAGTTCTTGCGGCCGCTTTGAATCCGGTTTCCTTTCAGATAGAGGTCATAGATGAAGTCTTGTATGCTGCCGATGAGCGGACTGTATTTTTCCAACCAGTAGGCGCGGTTCTGCGCGTAGAGCGTCTTTATTTCTGGGCGGATGCGGTCGGTGAGGACGGTGTATTCCTCTTCTTCCATCAGTTGGCGGGCGTTGCCCAGCACGTGCGACAGGATGGAGAGATACCCGCTGAAACGGATGGCTTGAACCTGCGAACGGGTACAGACCTGATAGGCATAGAAGTTCGCTTCCGCTTCGCTGGTGATGCCCAGCAGATGCGCCAGCTCGTGAGCGTAGGTGGCAGGATATTGTGACGGAAGCAAATCGCCGTTCAGTGTAAATTCGCAGAAGAAAGGTCCCATGCTTCCTGTGACGCCTACCATCGAGATGAACGGGGTGAAGAGCATGGTTTTTACTCGTGGAGAGAGGCGGGGCGGACGGTGTATTCCCAGTGTGTCGCAGATTTGGCGATAACCTTGCACGCTTTCCCGGCAAACCAGCGGTTCGTCTATGGCGGTAA
This sequence comes from uncultured Bacteroides sp., assembly GCF_910585845.1. Classification (GTDB taxonomy): domain Bacteria; phylum Bacteroidota; class Bacteroidia; order Bacteroidales; family Bacteroidaceae; genus Bacteroides. The sequence continues at coordinate 7,877 of NZ_CAJUHF010000056.1, forward strand.
TGTTGGTATAAGAAGCATTCAGCTGTTCGATATAATCATCAACGAATTGTTGGAAGACTTCAGGCGTATAGGCTGTATAAGGAATGCTCGTCCGACCGTAAAAATCCTTTTGGGAGTAGTTCAGTCCCCATGCCAGGTAGAACCAGACGTAAATCCAAAGCAAGTATTCCGCTTCGTTCAGTAGAATCTGCTTCCATTTCTTCTTTTTCTCCTCCTTCTCCTTCTCTTTCTCTTTTTTCTCTTTCTCCTCCTTTTTCTTCTGCTGCTGTTGTTGCTTTGATGGATAGCGTGTGTGTAGGTGACGTGTCCATAGCGGGTAGAGGAACAGCCCGATGAGACTGAGGAAGATGAACAGGTCGCCCACAGCGAAGTGCAGCAGCCTGGAGAATGAAGAGAGCACTCCCGAAACCACCGGATATACGAACCGTGCATACCCCTCTCCCCAGCCCGGCAGAAGCTGTGTCGCCCATATGGCAAGCAGACATACGACCAACAGGACATACCGGATTTTCAGCTTTCCTTTCATTTTCTATACGGTTTTGTCGCAGCAAAAATATAGATTTAAATTTTAATTCATTAATTTTGCGCCCATTATTCGCAATAAATTAATTTATAGAGATTTTAGAAACATGGAATTAGCAAGTAAGTACAACCCCGCTGACGTGGAAGGAAAGTGGTACCAGTATTGGTTGGACCACAAATTATTCAGTTCGAAACCCGATGGTCGTGAGCCTTACACCGTCGTCATTCCGCCCCCCAACGTCACCGGTGTGTTGCACATGGGACACATGCTTAATAATACCATACAAGATATCCTGATACGCCGCGCCCGCATGGAAGGCAAAAATGCCTGTTGGGTACCGGGCACCGACCATGCCTCCATTGCTACCGAGGCTAAGGTAGTGAACAAACTTGCCGCACAGGGCATCAAGAAAACAGACCTGACCCGCGAAGAGTTCCTGAAGCATGCGTGGGAGTGGACCGACGAGCATGGCGGCATCATCCTGAAGCAGCTCCGCAAGCTGGGCGCTTCCTGCGACTGGGATCGAACTGCCTTTACGATGGACGACAAACGCAGTGAAAGCGTACTTAAGGTCTTTGTGGACTTGTACAACAAAGGTCTGATTTACCGGGGTGTCCGTATGGTGAACTGGGATCCCAAGGCACTGACTGCCCTTAGCGATGAGGAAGTCATCTACAAGGAAGAGCACAGCAAACTCTACTATCTGAAATACTACGTGGCAGACGACGATATGTCCGGTGAGACCGGAGCCGAAGGCGAAGTGGTACACCGTGATGCCGACGGCAAGCGTTATGCGGTAGTCGCTACCACCCGTCCCGAAACCATCATGGGCGATACTGCCATGTGCATCAACCCGAACGACGTGAAGAACACTTGGCTGAAGGGAAAGAAAGTGATTGTTCCGCTAGTAGGGCGTGTCATTCCCGTCATCGAGGACGACTATGTGGACATCGAGTTCGGTACAGGCTGTTTGAAGGTCACCCCCGCCCACGATGTGAACGACTACATGCTGGGCGAGAAGTATAATCTGCCCTCTATCGATATCTTCAACGATAACGGAACCCTTAGCGAAGCAGCCGGTCTCTATATCGGCATGGATCGTTTCGACGTGCGCGAGCAGATAGAGAAAGACCTCGCTGCCGCCGGTCTGCTGGAGAAGGTGGAAGCCTATGTTAATAAGGTAGGTTGCAGCGAACGCACCAATGTGCCCATCGAGCCGAAGCTCTCCATGCAGTGGTTCTTGAAGATGCAGCACTTTGCCGACATGGCTCTGCCGCCGGTGATGAACGATGAACTGAAGTTCTATCCCTCGAAATACAAAAACACTTATAAGAACTGGTTGGAGAACATCAAGGACTGGTGTATCAGCCGTCAGTTGTGGTGGGGACACCGCATACCTGCCTATTTCCTGCCCGAAGGCGGTTATGTCGTGGCTACCACTCCCGAAGAGGCGTTGCAGCTGGCAAAGGAGAAGACCGGCAATGAAGCGCTGACTCTGAACGACCTTCGTCAGGACGAGGATTGTCTGGATACTTGGTTCTCCTCTTGGTTGTGGCCTATCTCATTGTTCGACGGTATCAACAATCCGGGCAATGAAGAAATCAATTACTACTATCCCACAAGCGACCTGGTGACCGGACCGGATATCATCTTCTTCTGGGTAGCCCGTATGATTATGGCAGGCTATGAGTACGAGGGTAAGATGCCGTTCAAGAACGTATATTTTACGGGTATTGTCCGCGACAAACTGGGACGTAAGATGTCCAAGTCGCTCGGTAACTCTCCCGACCCGCTGGATCTGATAGAGAAGTACGGTGCCGACGGTGTACGTATGGGTATGATGCTTTCGGCTCCTGCCGGAAACGACATCCTCTTCGACGATGCGCTGTGCGAACAGGGACGTAACTTCAACAATAAGATATGGAATGCTTTCCGTTTGGTTAAAGGTTGGGAAGTCAGTGCAGAGGTGCCCGTGCCAGAGGCATCACAATTGGCTATGCGCTGGTTTGAGGCCAAGCAGAATGCAGTAGCCGCCGAAGTGGCCGACCTGTTCGGCAAGTACCGCCTGAGCGAAGCGTTGATGGCAGTTTATAAACTGTTCTGGGACGAGTTCTCTTCTTGGTATTTGGAGATGATCAAGCCGGCATTCGGCCAGCCCATCAGCAAGCAGGTGTATGACACGACTATCGGTTTCTTCGACAACCTGCTCCACCTGCTCCATCCCTTCATGCCGTTCATCACCGAAGAGTTGTGGCAGCACATTGTAGACCGCAAAGAAGGCGAAAGCCTGATGGTAAGCCCGTTGTCCATCTCCTCACAAGTGGATGAATCAGTGGCACAGGCGTTCGAGACGGTCAAGGAAGTTATCAGTAGCATCCGTTCCATCCGCTTGCAGAAAAATATCGCACAGAAGGAAGCGCTCGAATTGCAGGTTATCGGTGAAAACCCGGTTGCTGCGTTCGATGCGGTGATTGCGAAGATGTGTAACCTCTTGGCAATTACTCCGGTGGAAGCCAAAGCCGATGGCGCCGCCTCTTTCATGGTAGGTACTACGGAATATGCCGTTCCCTTGGGTAACCTGATTGATGTAGAAGCTGAAATAGCCCGTATGGAAGCCGAACTGAAGCATAAGGAAGGTTTCTTGCAAGGCGTGATGAAGAAACTCAGCAACGAGAAGTTTGTGAACAATGCCCCCGCCGCCGTCATCGAGATGGAACGTAAGAAACAGGCGGATGCAGAGAGTATCATCAAATCGCTGAAAGAGAGCATTGCGGCATTGAAGAAGGCGTAAAGAAAAAGAGGGTATGTCAAGACATGCCTTCTGCTTCCTTTTAGGCACGAATTTCACGGAATACACGGATGAATGAACGAAAATCTGTGCAGTCCCGTGAAATTCGTGCCTGATTTATATGATTAGTATAGCCTTTTTCTCCTTTTATTTTGGCAGGTTGAACATTTCTTCCGAAACATCCTTTTCATGAGAAATAGCTTTTTTGTCAGCTGTAGAGATATCAGTTTGCTACAAGGTACGTTCTTTTCCATGAAAAATCCCGCATCGTCTTTTTGGGGGAGACGGTGCGGGATTATTCTTTATATTGCCTTTACTATTCCAGCAGTTTTTTCAAGAAAGCATCCAGTTCTTCATCCAAACCTTTCAGCAGCTCTTCGTTCACGAGCAACGTATCGTCATCCATCAACAGAAGTTCGGCAACGGTCTCTTTCTCGTCATCCACCAAGACGAACGAGTACGGCATCAGGATCGCTACTTTGTCAAACTCTCCTTTGTTTTTCATACTGTTGAGTAGGCTGGAGAGCTTGCGCTCTACACTTCCATAGAAATCGTTGTTCTCGTATGCCACCCATTCTTCGATGACGGTGCTTGCCATTTCGTTGTCATCATCGTCGAACAAGGTTAGTTCGCCGGAGGTCTGGTTGGCTTGCAGATGTATATCGGTCACAATGGTTTGCTGGCAGTTGCACGTGTACTTGCTGACTGCTTGTCTGATCGTCGTCTCAAGGAGCGATAATGATGCTTGACTCAGTTTCATAATAGATACTCTTTCTTATTGAATTTTCAAAGGTATAAAAAAAACGATAATCTCTGCATCATTTGGCTAAAAATCATTCTGAAATCTTTCCATTTGTGCTTTCAGCCGCGGCATTCCCGCCTTTCGTTCTTGCAAAGCAGTCAGATATCGGGTTACAGCCAGGTAATTGGGAACGTCGATGGCGTCTACAGAAGCCTTGTCTTTCATCTCCTCTATCTTGTCGATTTCATACGCCACTGTCTGAGCTTTCAGTGCCCATTCTTCTGCGTTGGAGATGCTGTCCAGCATTTCATATCCCAATGCTATGTTGCATGCCGCATACATTTTCTGCTTTCCCTTTTTCTTCTTCTCATACGTTTGCTTCCACAGTTCGATAGCTTGTTCCCAATCGTTCTCTCTCACGAAGACGGCAGCGTCGCGCATGTTCACCGAACCTCCGGTGAAGAGGTAGCGTTGTGCAGTCGTCCAATAGGGCAACAGCTGTTTTACGGGAACCGTACCGGCAAAGTCGGACGCCTCCTTCAGCATCTCTTCGTCGGAGATGAGCTTTGAGCCTGCCTGCGCCATGTTGGAGCTTGTGTAATCCCAAAAGATGCTGTCTTGCGCATTGATGGTTACCATCGGACCGTTACGACGGGGGATATACACTTTTACAGTGGGATATACTTTCACATCCAGTGTGCCTGTGTACAATCTCCATTCTGGCAAAAATTCTATTTTGCGTAAGGAGCGTATCTGCACATTCTCCAGTGCGATCAGGAAATCCACATCCAAACTCTCGGTCAGTGTTTCTACTTCCTCCCGGCTGAGGGCAGTTTCGCGCTGCACTTTGTCGTCGGTGCGGAGGGCAGAGTCGCAGATAATTACTTCGTCAAAGTACTTTTCTTCGGCGAGTGTTTCTGCCAACGACTCTAGAGCGATTCGGGCATTTCCGTTGAAATATCCTGTTTTGCGTGCCATCTCCGTTTGGTTTTTGGATTTGTCCTTGCTCTCTTCTATGATCAAGTGGTTGTCTGGAACGGGAGGCATGTTGTTCACTACGGCAGCCCGTCTGAGGTTGGAGGGAAAGCTGACTTCCGCCGGCAGCATATAGTCTATCGAAAGAGGTTCCACACTTTGGCAGCCGCCAAACAGGAAGGCGCAGAATAGCAATAGATAATGGGTATATTTGGTCATAAGCATTTTCTTTATGAAGAGATAACAAAAGTACACTTTTGCATGGATATATAAAAGCCTCAAACAGTTTTTAACCGTTTGAGGCTTTTATTAGAGCTGATTTATATTCTGTTTCAAACATTGTTTGAGAGTTACTCGAATACACTCCCAAAGCATCCAAACCGAACCTAAACAAGCCTTATGTGAAGGCTGAAACAGGAACAATGTCCTGTTCAGCCTGCCCTTTTACATGTTCTTTCCGTGGCAGTTCTTGTATTTCTTACCGCTTCCACAGGGGCAGGGATCGTTGCGTCCCACGGTCTTTTCCGCACGTACCGGTTCACGCTTGGCTTCCCGCGTATCGTGCTGGGCGGCTTCCTGCTGGTGCGGATCGTTCAGGTTCTGCTTTTGTTCGCGATACTTGCTCATGTCCTGCTTCTGTTCGGGAGCAGCTTGGCGTATCTCCTGTGGCTCCGGCATCGGGATCTGTCCGCGCATCAGGATGGATATGGTCTGGTTATTGATCTTCTCCACCATCGCATCAAACAGGTTCACGGACTCCAACTTATAGATCAACAACGGATCCTTTTGCTCATAGCTGGCATTCTGTACGGAATGCTTCAGTTCGTCCAATTCGCGCAAATTCTCTTTCCAAGCCTCGTCGATGACGTGCAGTAAGATAGACTTTTCGAAAGACTTCACCACTTCCTTGCATTCGCTTTCGTAAGCCGTCTTCAGGTTGCAGGAGATGTTGTACATCCTCTTGCCGTCGGTGATGGGGATAAGGATGTTCTCGTACATGTGTCCCTGCGCTTCATACACCTGCTTGATAACCGGATAAGCGATTTGTGCCATCCGTTCGGTCTTGCGTTTGAACTGATCCATGGCGATGTTGAAAGCCTCTTCGGTGAGTCTCTCCTTCTTGTCGTTGCGGAATTGCTCTTCGCTGAAGGGAACCTCCATGGCGAGGGTCTGCAGGAATTCCATCTTGCAATCCTCGTAGCCGGGGGCTTCGACGGCGGCGGCTACACGGTCCCATATCATGTTGACGATATCCATGCCGATGCGTTCACCCATCAGGGCGTGGCGGCGCTTGGTATATACTACGGTACGCTGCTTGTTCATCACGTCGTCGTATTCCAGCAAACGCTTACGGATGCCGAAGTTGTTTTCTTCCACCTTCTTCTGTGCACGTTCGATAGAGTTGGAAATCATCTTGTGCTCAATCATCTCACCCTCCTTGAATCCGAGACGGTCCATTACGCTGGCGATACGGTCAGAAGAGAACAGACGCATCAGGTCATCCTCGAGTGATACGAAGAACACAGACGAACCTGGGTCTCCCTGACGACCGGAACGACCGCGCAACTGGCGGTCTACACGTCGTGATTCGTGGCGTTCCGTACCGATGATGGCCAGACCGCCCGCAGCTTTTACTTCGGGACTCAGCTTGATATCCGTACCACGTCCTGCCATGTTGGTTGCGATGGTCACCGTACCGCGCAAACCGGCCTTTGCCACGATGTCTGCCTCTTTCTGGTGCAGCTTGGCGTTCAGCACGTTGTGTTCGATATGACGCATGGTCAACATTCTGCTCAGCATTTCGGAGATCTCCACTGAGGTGGTACCCACCAGTACGGGGCGTCCGGCTTCTACCAGCTGTTCTACCTCTTCAATGACTGCTTTATATTTCTCGCGTTTCGTTTTATAGACGCGGTCGTTCATGTCTTTGCGGGCGATGGGGCGGTTGGTCGGGATGACCACTACATCCAGCTTGTAGATGTCCCAGAATTCGCCAGCTTCCGTTTCTGCAGTACCTGTCATGCCCGACAGTTTATGATACATACGGAAGTAGTTCTGTAGCGTGATGGTGGCGAAGGTCTGCGTGGCGGCTTCCACTTTGACGTTCTCCTTGGCTTCGATGGCCTGATGCAGACCGTCGGAGTAGCGGCGTCCTTCCATGATACGACCTGTCTGCTCGTCCACGATCTTTACTTGTCCGTCGATGACCACATACTCGTCGTTCTTCTCGAACATGGTGTACGCCTTCAGTAATTGATTGATGGTGTGTACACGTTCCGACTTGATGGCATAGTTGGTGAGCAGGGCATCCTTCTTCGCCAGACGTTCCTCGTCCGTCAGTTGCTTTTCGTTCTCCAGTTCGGAGAGCTGTGAAGCGATGTCGGGCAAGACGAACAGGGTCGGATCTTCCGCATTGCCGGTGATAAGGTCGACACCTTTATCGGTCAGGTCCACGCTGTTCAGCTTCTCGTCGATGACGAAGTACAGCGGGTCGGTGGCCTCATGCATCCGCTTGTTGTTCTGCTCCATGTAAATTTCTTCTGTCTTCAGCATGCCCGCCTTGATTCCCTGTTCGCTCAGGAACTTGATCAGCGGTTTGTTCTTGGGCAGTGCCTTATGGCTACGGAACAAAGCGAGGAATCCCTCTTCCTGCTCCTTCTTGTCATCGGATGCGATGAGACGTTTGGCATCGGCAAGGTATTGCGTGGCCAGTTTCTTCTGCGCTTCCACCAGTCGCTCTACCAGCGGGCGTAGTTGCTCGAACAGCTGGTCTTCACCCTTCGGCACAGGACCGGAGATGATCAGCGGCGTACGGGCATCGTCAATCAACACTGAGTCCACCTCATCGACGATGGCGTAGTTGTGTTGGCGTTGCACGAGGTCTTTGGGGCTGATGGCCATGTTGTCGCGCAGGTAGTCGAAGCCGAACTCATTGTTCGTACCGAAAGTGATGTCCGCCAGGTAAGCCTGCCTGCGGGCGTCGGAGTTGGGCTGATGCTTGTCTATGCAGTCCACGCTCAGACCGTGGAACATGTAGAGCGGTCCCATCCACTCGGAGTCACGCTTCGACAGATAGTCGTTCACGGTGACTACATGCACACCGTTTCCGGTCAGTGCGTTGAGGAATACCGGCAGGGTGGCCACGAGGGTCTTACCTTCACCGGTTGCCATTTCGGCTATCTTGCCTTTGTGAAGCACCACGCCACCAAAGAGCTGCACGTCATAGTGCACCATGTTCCATGTCACTTCGTTACCTCCGGCGAGCCAGTGGTTCTGATAAATGGCTTTGTCGCCCTCTATGCGCACAAAGTCCTTCGTGGCGGCAAGATGGCGGTCGAAATCGGTGGCGGTCACTACTATCTCTTCGTTCTCTGCGAATCGGCGTGCGGTATCCTTCACGATGGAGAAGGCTACGGGCAGCACCTCGTCCAAGGCTTTCTCGTAAATTTCGAGAATCTCCTTTTCTATCTTGTCAATCTGTGCGAATATCTCTTCGCGTTTCTCCAGTTCGATGTTCTCGATGCCGGCTTTCAGTTCCTCCACTTTGGCGCGTTGTTCGCTTGCCGAGTTGCGGATGTAGGCTTTCAGTTCTTCAGTGCGGGCGCGCAGGGCGTCGTTGTCTAATTTGGCGACTTCCGGATAGGCTGCCTTGATTTTGTCCACCCACGGCTGAATCTCCTTCATGTCTCGTGAGGATTTATTGCCGAAGATCGAGCTTAAAAATTCATTAAATCCCATTGTATATCTATTTTTATTATTTGCTGAATTAGAATTGTTTATCATCAGGAAGAGCTTGTACGGGCTATTCCTATTCTCCCTTTCCTGTGGGAGAGAAAGCGGTAGAGAGGCTTATCGCCTTTCCCTTGCACGCATTCGGCGCCCTTATCCTCATGACACCCGAGAGGGTGGGGGCTATGTGTGTGACGTCTACGGGCATCTTGATGGTTTCGGCTTTCACTCCTCCTCCCATGAAGATGAGCGGGGCAGGGATGTCGGCATGTCGCACTACTCGGTTGTTGGCATTGTTCTCTTCGACGATGGTCCAGCCCGGCAACACGTCTATCAGCAGGTCGCCCGAACGTTTGCGGTGGAAGGCATTCCGTACAAGTTCTATTTGCGGTGACCATGTCCCTTGCAGCAGGCGGTGGGCGGAATAGGCTTCGTTTACGCCACTGAATTGTATCAGGAAGTCAGCCGACTTGTCCTGCATCTCGGCCAGGTCGAGCTGCTTGTTTTCTATCAGTTTATGATTCAGGTAAATCTGTCCGTTGTGATGCGTCTCCACATACTGCCCTTCGCCGTAGGTAGCCATGAGATACATGTTCAACAGCGTGGCGCAGCGGTTGGGGTGGAACTCTCCTCCCGGGATGCGATAGAGCGACAAGTCGGGGGCTTCGGCATCGGTGTATCCGGTGGAAGCGATGCAGAAGAGTACGTTTTGCAGACCCACCTTGCGGTCGATGAGATCGATGAGCGCGGCTATGCTCCGATCCAGTCGGGCGTAGGTATCCTGCATTTCCATAGCGCACTCTTGGGTACTCTTATGGTTGTAGTTGCCGGCGTAGTAGGTCAGTGCTAGTAGGTCGGGCACTTCGTCCTTGGCGATATTGCTCTTCTCCAGCAACTCTTCGACAAGCATGTTTACCTCATCGTTGACGAAGGGGCTGGCTATCAGTCTGCGGTAGCGGTTGATCCGCTCGCTGTCGAATTTGTATTTGAACGCCTGATCCCTCCATTCGGGCAGGAAGGTATAACTTCCGACAGGGTGTATGGGTTCCCACACCATGTCCCGGATGCGGTAGTCGGGCGATTTACGGTCGTTGTACTGACTCATCCACCAAGGGAACTCGCTGTAATAGGTGGTGCTGCACCACTTCCCGGTATTCTCGTTCAGCCAGAAGGCGCCGTTGCCACAGTGTCCGGCAGAGAGGATGGCGGCATCCCTTGAGGGGGCGATGGCATAGACCAATCCCCGGTTGCGCGTGGCAATCTTCAGCTCGTCGGCTACGGTGGAGGTCAGCAACTGCGAGGGCGATGAATTTTCATCGGTGAAGTTGCCCATAAAAGCGGGGTCGTCCACGCAGCTAATGGGGCGGAGCGTGCTTACGTCCATCCATTTTTGCGATATGATGCCGTTCATTGATGGCGTGGTACCGCTGTAGATGGTGGCTATGGCAGACGCACGGTCGGTGCCGGTGAACGGAAATACCGTCTGCCGGAACACTCTGCCTTCGCGCATCAGCCTTTTGAAGCCTTTCTCTCCGTATAAAGATGAAAACGCTTCCATATAATCGGTGCGCAACTGGTCGATGGTCAACGTCACCACCAACTTGGGGGTGGCGGGTAACGGTTGCGCTTGTAGACCGCTGAAGGTCAGGGCAAGTATGGAGGTTATCAGTCCTTTTTTCATTTATTTCTTTTCTGTGCCAAAATAAGATTGCTTGCTGAACGTATGAACAAACAAAGTGCCAAAGGTAATACAGCAAAGTTAAATCTCTGCGGTATAAACGCCCAAAGCGATATAAAAAGTGTTAAAACGGCAAGATTTATCACCATATACCTGCTTTTTTTCTGATTTATCACCTTTTTCAGCATCCACGGAAGGGCGAAAAGGTGCAGGGGATGGAACACAAATAGCATATAATTTGGGCTTACTGCCGGATGTTGCGAGAAGAGGGCGAGGAAAGCCAGTATGCATCCCGCCGTTCCGGCGCAGAAAAACAGCAAGAGGTCAAGCCCCCAAAGTGTCTTCCGCTTCCGCACGCCGAAGAACGTGGCTGCGGCTACGATGGCCAATAGTAGCGACGCGGCCTGCAGGGGAGTGATTCCTTCAGATTTCCCATCGGCATCCTCTCCTTCGATAGGCACCAACGTGGCTTCTTCGCTGACCAACGGACGTTGCTGCCCCTCGCGGTCTATGATGCAGGCGTTTTGGAAATGGCCTTGCAGGCAGAAAGGTACAAACATCTCCTCTCGTCGGTTGATGGGTCTGTCTGCCTGGACGCCCATGCAGAGATCCATGCCGAAACGTGCCCAAGAATGACTTTCGGTGTACTGGTGTAGCAGTTGTCGGAACGAAAGTCCCTCGACCGGCACATCCATGTCGGCACTGTACAGCAGCGAGCCGTCCACTGCCTTTTCTATGATATCCCGTGGGCGGGTGGCACAGTTGTCGTAGAAGAAATTATAGCGGTACACGCGGTTTTCGGGGCGGTAGTTCTCTTCGAGTAGGGCGAACAGACGTTTTTTTTCCTGCGGAGTGAGGTTGAGTACCTGCTGGCGAACGTCGCGCCCTAAAAAAGCGTATTCGGCGGCAAAGTGCTCGTAGCTGTTGACCCCTAACTGATAGTCGGTCTCACCTAAGGTGAAGCGCAGAATGAAGTTCGGGGTGTTGAAACTGAACATGCCGTAGTTGAAGACAGCGTCGATGTGGTGTTCCGGATCTTCGTAGCGTATGGCGGTATGCCCGAAGAGCGAATATATTTCATTTCCCGCACCGCAGGTCAGCAGGCTGATGCGGATGGAGTCGGTCTGTTGCGCCCTTGTTCCGAAGGCACACAAGACGACCAGTAGCAATAAGATGACAGTTTGTTTCATTTCGATGCAAAGATACAACAAAGAATTGAAAGTGAGTACAGAATAAGGCAAATAACACGTCTCTATTTATTCATGAAGGGGTTGATTGGCGTTAACTCTAAATTCCAAATTGCCGGATTGCCCTGGGCTTTGTATTCGATTCCCGTGGGGTTTGTGTTCGATTGCCCTGGGCTTTTCCGGAACATTGCCCCGCATCTGTCCGGCAAACCCCACGGAAATCGGACACAAATGCGGTGTTTTTTTATCCGTACTCCGGTTCCTGGCGTTGCAGGCAGTCGTTTCATTGGGAGTGGCCGTCGGGATGTGGGGGGCGTTGTCGGGGAGGGGACCCCTGCTGTAGATACGGCGTCCTTTCAACTGCTGCTCGTGGGGGAGGGGTGTCGGACGGGGCGTTCCGGTCGTTCACGGTATTTTCCGCCTTTTCTTTTTCTTCTTCTTCTTTTTCTGTAGAAGAAGTATTTTTCTTTCTTTCTCTTTTTCTTTATATATATATATGGATGTGTTTGTGTTGCTTGTTTTTGAGAAATTGTGTGCAAATGTTTATTTGTCAGTGTGTTATAGCTGTTTTTGTGATGTTTTTCT
>NZ_CAJUHF010000057.1 GCF_910585845.1 uncultured Bacteroides sp.
TTTTATCAAGCTGTGCAAAAGCAAAGCACGCCCTTCTAAAAAGGATATAACGATATCATAAGAACCGTTTATCCGTTTTCGGAGCTGATACTTAAGCAAAAAAGAGAAGCCGTTATATCTTTTATAATAACGAAAAGCCTTGCGGCAAAACGTATGATTTCTCTTGTACAAAGAAATAAGTTCAACTTCTTTTGGAATATCATTCTTATATACTCCATCAGGATAAGCTATCAAAAGAGAAACATGATAGAGGGAATAATCAAATCTCCTGAGCAAGTCCAACAAAACTTTTTCGGCTCCACCACCACGTAAATTCTCAATTATAAATAATATCTCTTTTTTTGGCATCATTTACCCATTCCTAAACTTTTTTCTAATTAACTCCACCACTTCCATATGCTCAGAACTGAACTTACGGGCAAAAAGCTGTTCTGCCTGAAGCAGCTCCTCATAATTTTGCTGACGCCATACATAAGGTGCTCCCCTCGTCCAATCTATCAGACGCATATTGCCCCCATTATTGTTATCAAGACGATAGATATTCCCTTTAAAAGGTGAATTCCACAAAATGGTTTGCACAAATATCTCGTCAGGACACAACGTGTACTTAAAGCGTTTCAGTACAAAAGCCTTTTCCTTTACTATATATCGGCAGAAATCATCGGTTATACTGAACCATTGAGAACCTTTCTGAAAGCCAATCTCACTTTTCCTGCGAAAACGTATCAACTTCTGGAAAATCAACACCAAATTGTAGAAGGGCATAGTGAAAGCATGCCACTTATCATTAGGACGCAAACTTTTAGTAAACAAATAATAACGTGAGACTTTACGGTCCAGATCCTTCTGATGTTCCGTACTCTGCCAATATCCAACAAATTCCTTTCCTGCATTACGCTGAAAGAAATCATGAATATAGTCCTGACTCTTTATTGGCAGATCAGCACCCGACAAAAGATGATAGTACAAATAACTACCATGTTTTAACGCAGTCTCCATCAAGATAAACTCAGCCTCAACCAAACTGATATCTCCCCAATAAAGTTTAATTGAATCTTGTATGATATAAAATCCTGCATGTGACATTTGATAGTCCCGCATTTTTTTGCGCAACATTCTCGAACGACGATCAATAAAAAGATAAATATCATTCCTTTCATCATCGAGCATCGCCAAAAGACTCTTCAATATCGAGTATTCATTATGTGCTATAATTAAATAAGCATGCTTCATTAGAAGATTTCTAAAATATGGTTAGGTTGGTTATAATGTTTACAAAAGTACACTATATTTTAATACGTTGTTCATTTCTTACGAAATATTTCATAAATAAAGAGTAAATAACCTTTTTAACGCGCGAATATTGTTCTTTTTCCGCACAAGCCCACCCCTATATTTTGCATCCTGAACTTTTTTGATTTATCTTTGCGAATAATCCCAAACATAACAACAACTGAGAATGAAACAGTATGATTACCTCATTGTAGGCAGTGGTTTATTCGGAGCAGTATTTGCCCATGAAGCCCAAAAAGCCGGAAAACATTGTTTAGTCGTAGAGAAACGCCAACACACTGGAGGCAACATCTACTGTGAAGAAATAGAAGGGATACATGTACACAAATATGGCGCACATATATTCCATACAGATAATAAAAAGGTATGGCAATATGTGAACAGCCTTACCGAATTCAACCGATATACCAATTCACCCATAGCCAATTACAAAGGAAAGTTATACAACCTGCCTTTCAACATGAATACATTTCATCAGCTATGGGGCGTAAGTACTCCTGATGAAGCTAAAGCCAAAATAAAAGAACAATGCAAAAAATATGAACATATAACAACTGCCCGTAACTTAGAAGAGCAAGCCCTAAAATTGTGTGGAGAAGATATCTACCAACAATTGATCAAAGGATACACGGAAAAACAATGGGGACGTCCGGCAACACAACTTCCGGCATTCATCATCAAACGTATTCCTTTCCGCTTTATTTTTGATAACAATTATTTTAACGACGCTTATCAAGGCATTCCTGTAGGAGGATACAATGCATTGATAAACAATTTATTGAAGGGGATCGAAGTAAGAACAGAAACCAATTATCTGGAGTACCGTGATTATCTTGACGGATTGACAGAGCGGATTCTTTATACCGGATGCATTGATGAATATTTCGATTACTGCTATGGACCTTTAGAGTATCGCAGTCTGTACTTCGAGCATAAAACACTTAAGGGTATGGAAAACTTCCAAGGAAATGCAGTGGTGAACTATACCGATAGGGAGACTCCCTATACCCGCATTATCGAACATAAACATTTCGAATACGGGCAACAACCCTCTACTGTCATCACCTATGAATATCCGGACAATTTTGAAAAAGGGAAAGAGCCTTATTACCCCATCAACGACGAGACAAATACGCTAATATTTGAAAAATATCAGGCACTGGCGAAGCAAACAAATAACGTATTGTTTGGCGGCAGACTTGCACAATACACATATGCCGATATGGACGACACAATAATGGCCGCATTAGACCTGTGGGAAAAAGAAAACAGGACTTAAGCGCAATCTCAACATATTATGTTCTTCTTGAAGAAATCTGATATAGCGGTATCCGTAAAGATAAATCCGTCCTTATAAAGACGGTCAAAAGCAGGTTTACCGATGACACGATCATATTGTGCCTCTAATTTGCCTTCCTTGTATAGTTGATAGAAATAACGCCAATGAACACCACCATGTTTGCTGTTATGTTGTTCCAGCTGTTTACCACCATTAATCATTTTATCCATAAAGTGCCTCTTTCCACGTATATTATAATGGTAGACACGTACTTTAGCCTGTTCAGACCATTTAGGAAACATGGCAACTTTATGATTGCCCATGGAAATCTGAAGATAACAAGTTGTCCGATGAATGACTTTCTTATTTTGACGTTCGAACAAGGAGTAGCGTGACAGACCATACAACTCCGGTTCAGGAACAGACTTAACCATCTTATCCCATTGCCAGAAAGGCTTTTCTTCCTCTGGATAAACACTTGCTACCTCACATTCCAACACATTGGCATGAGTAACCGAAAGTTCCGTCTTAAGATTGCCGGAAGGAGAATACCACAACTCATCCGCATCGGCATTTATCACCCAATCAGCACCATATACATTTTTGGCTTTCCATATCATGCGATCCACCCACGCTTTTTGTTCATAATTGGTAGCAGTCTCAGCAATGAACTCTTTCACCCATCCCTTTTCTATATATTTACGGATTATATCCACAGTACGGTCCGTCGAATTATTATCAGTAATGATGAAACCATCCACTCCCATCGCCTTATGAAACATGAGATTTTCTTCCAGCACATCCTCTTCATTCTTGACCAGCATGGTCATTATCAGGCGTGGAGACGGTGTCTGACGAAAGGCTTTATAACTTTCGGCAAGAGCAAGAAATATTTTTTTAAACAGATACAAATTCATAATCTATAGTTTATTTATGCTTCATGATTCCAAGTCTTTCGTGTATTCCGTCACGATACGCCTGCCACAAATTGGGGATGTCATGCCATTGCCAAGCATCGGAAAACGGAATGGTAAACAAAGCCGTCACAATATATCCCATCACTCCGTTGAAACCGCGAAGATACCTGACAGCTGCATTACGTCCGTAACGATGATTGAGATAAGTGGAATTACGTATCTGATAGAATCGTTTCCATTTTTTCTTTTTGTTACGTTCGCTCCAACTGTCGTTCGAAAAGAACTTCTCTTTGTCCATCAAGGCTGTAGGAACGTATATAATCTTAAAGCCTGCACGCACAATGCGCAGACAGTAGTCCGTATCATCGCAAAATATAAAAAGTTCGCGATTAGGAAGTCCCACTTTCTCAATTGTTTTACGGTGTATGAGGGGACCTTCGAATGCAGTTCCTTTAATTTCGACGGGAGCAGTCACCACTTGTTTCGCCAACTTCCTACCATACATGGAAGAGAATGGATTGGTCAGATTATACTCCTGAAAATCATTCGTGAATACTTTTCCTTCCAGCAGTCTGCGGGGCGCAAGCACACCAATATCTGCACGTCCGGACTCCGCCAACAGTTTTTCCAAACAGTCGGCACGAGGAAAGACATCGTCGTCCATACACCATACCCATTCAGCACCCATCCGATAGGCATGTTCTATTCCTGTATAAAAACCGCCAGCACCACCTACATTCTCCTGTTCCAATACCACAAGGTCGTCTTGTGTTTTCAGCCATTCGGCAGTCCCGTCCGTACTTCCATTATTTACCACCACGATGGAAGAAACCGGAACGTTTTGCCGCAAACAGGCGATATTCCGTTTCAATAGCTTCAGTCGATTATACGTAACAACAACAGCAACAACATTCATGTCATTCAAATCTTTAGTAAAGGCCATCAATTTTTCCGTCCTGCGTGCTCCGATAAGCCGCCATCAGTTCATAACACTTTTCAACATCAAAGCCACGCAACTTGGCATATTCTTCGGCCATACAACGATGCATCTGCGGGGTAGCAGGCAGACGTTCGAAGTTCTTGCATCCGGCTTTTATGTTCACGTGTCCTATATGCATCCGGTTCAGGTCTACTATTTCTATTTTGATTGTATCATCTTCCTGCTTCCGGAAAAGAATATTCCCACGACCATAGTCTTTGTGTGCATAACCGTTTTCGTGCAAGACTGCCGTAGTACGTCCGATGGCACGTACTACCTCTTCGGAATAATCTATCTGCCGATTAAACAAATCGGAATATACGTAAGGACAATCGGACAAGCAACTGACGTAATAACTCCTACCGAACAACAGACCGACACGCTCATCCATCCACGCTACAGGCTGAGGAGTACCGACGCCTATTTCCAAAAAACGTCTGGCATACAGATAGGAACGCTTGGCTTTCGACGCGCGAAAGACTCCATAAATAAAACGGTTTACCAGATTAGGTCGGTGAAACGACTTCACTACATAAATTTGCCCTCCATATTCCATCTTTCTCAGTTCATTTCGCCCCTTGTGAATCACAGTTCCTTCACCATTCTGAAAGCGTGCGGGCAATGACTTGACAAAATCTTCCAGATTCTCATAATCAGGATGGACAGTCAATACACATGGATGAAAAAAACGATATATGGCGGTTATCAGCCCCTGCTTTTTTATCATAACATTTTTTTTCTTGGCTTTTCAAGCTATGCCGTTTCTTAAAAGTCGAAACGACAATATTCGCAACAAATATACAAATATTTAATATATATACAAAAAACACACAAGAAGCCGCACTCACGGTTTCCCTTACCAAACCGATTACAAACCCATTTTCAGATTTTATCCAACCCCTTTGTATATTTCAGCCAATAGTACTTCAGCGGATTTTTATATTTCAGTTGTTTCCACGGGCGACTACTATGCGGGCGATGCCACACAGGAAGCGTAGTGAAGAGATAATTACGGAAACCCTCTTTCAGTGATTGGTGGGAAATGGTCACATCGTGCCAATTCTTTTCGGGATTCAACTGATGGAAGTTGAAAGAACGGAGAAAATCCAAAGTCAGAAGCGAACAGCAAAAGCTACAGTGTTTCTGTTCGGGAAAAACTGAATTTTCGCGCCCTTTGGCAAACAGATAGGGATAGTTGATATCTCCATTTTCATCCACAGTGACAGCAGCAGCAATACCGCAATCTTTTCTTTCCGAAGCACCATCGAACAGCGACTGCAAGGTATCGCTTTTCACGATAACATCAGACTCCACAATCGCAAGCCCCGCCTCTTCGGCAACTGCACGTTCCTGTGCCATCTGCAACACCAATAGATAATTGGGTGAAGGATGATCGGTGATTTCCGCAAGGTTTACCAGTTCGAACCCCAACCTGCCGGAAGCCTCACGCAGCCGGGACGTATTCTCCTCCGTACTGAAATCGTTGTAAACGGTATAAGTAAAAGGGGTTCTCAAGTTTGATGCCATAATGGCATCTATCGTCTGCAAGGTAAGCTCGATGGAATCCTTTACAGGTGTGATGATATGGATACGCTTCATTCCTTATAACTGTTTTTTTACCTGTTTCTACAAACGGTCATGCCTATACTGTCAGGTAGGCACATTTGTACAACTTGACAAAATTAGGCATTATTTAGCATACTGCCAAACAGTTTGTTGCTTTTGTGAACACCCCCGCTCTACCTTAAACAAGCTTTGCGTCATTTCAGATAAGTGTTTCGATAATATGCCCGTAGAAAGTCTTCTTTCCCTCCGATGTTTTAAGGGAGAACGTTTTCTTGTAAGTCAGTTTTTTGGGGATCATAGTTCTTCTACAAGATGTTTCACCATAAACATTTGTGTATTATACAACTAACAAATTGGTGAAAGATGTGAGGGATGGAATATGGTACTTATTTTGATTGTTATTTTAGTTCGAAGAAACTCATCATTACATTATTTGTTATGTTCCATTACATTACTTGTTATGCTCCATTACATTACTTGTTATGCTCCATTACATTACTTGTTATACTCCATTACATTACTTGTTATGACATATATCTTTTCCTGATTTCACTAGATACTTTTTTCTTTTCATTAACTAAAACAGTAGACGGTGTTATAAATTCCCTACTGAATCAGTAGACACACCCCTCAAACTGTGCTGTTTTAATAGACACTCTAGTGACTCTTATCCCTCTTCCGATCACAGTTTTTCCGAAATTAAAGGAAACCATATTACATGTTTCTTGCAAAATAAATGTATCTTTGCATAAAGTCGTAACAACAAACAAAAGTCAGATATGGAAGTGAATGCCCGCAGGTATCCGATAGGAATACAACATTTTGAACAGTTGCGCAATCGTGGTTGCGTATATGTAGACAAAACGGAATTGATTTACCGATTAACGCATACCGACCAAATCTATTTCCTCAGCCGTCCCCGCCGTTTCGGCAAGAGCCTACTCATATCCACACTGGAGGCTTATTTTCAAGGAAAGAAAGAATTGTTCAAGGGACTGGCTATGGAACATCTGGAACAGGAATGGGCTACCTTCCCGGTATTGCATATCGACTTCAGCATCAGTAAGTATCTGACTGCCGACTATCTGCGTGCCGCCATCAACTGGCATCTGAAACAATGGGAAGAAGAATACGGTTGTCCTGCTTCAGACACATTCTTCAGCGTACGTCTAAGCAATATCATCAAATGCGCCTATCAGAAAACCGGAAAGCAGATAGTACTGTTAGTGGACGAATATGACTCCCCCATGTTTGATAGCAATAGCGACCCTGCCTTGCAAAACGAGCTAAGAGGTATCGTGCGCGACTTTTTCAGCCCCATCAAAGGACTGGGACAATACCTTCGTTTCTTTTTCATCACGGGTATCAGTAAGTTCAGCCAACTGAGTATTTTCAGCGAGCTGAACAATTTAAAAAACATCAGCATGCGCGATGACTTCAGTGCACTTTGCGGCATCACAGAAGAAGAATTGTTGACACAATTGAAACCCGACATTGAGCAGATGGCGGAAGCAAACAACGAAACATACGAAGAAGCATGCGCACACCTTAAACATCAATACGATGGTTATCATTTCAGTAGCGGTGGTCCGGACATTTACAACCCTTTCAGCCTATTCAACGCTTTTGATGCCAAAGAATACAAAAACTATTGGTTCTCCACAGGAACACCCACTTTCTTGCTCGACCTCCTTCGCCAAACTGATTTCGATGTACGCAACCTGGACGGACTAACAGCCACCGACGAGCAGTTTGATTCGCCCACCGACCAGATAACCGACCCCATTCCGGTACTTTACCAAAGCGGTTATCTGACCATAAAAGGCTATGACCCCACTTTCCGCATCTATAACCTTGCTTACCCCAACAACGAAGTCCGCTATGGTTTCACTGAATCCCTGTTGCCTATGTACGTGCACCGTTTCCCACGGGAAAATACATTCTACGCAGTCTCTTTCCTGCGCGACCTGATGAAAGGCGACATCGAAAGTTGCCTGGAACGTACCCGTGCATTCTTCGCATCCATCCCCCACGATCTGGAAAACAAGACAGAAAAGCACTATCAAACCATCTTCTATCTGCTTTTCCGCCTGATGGGACAATACGTAGATGTAGAAGTGAAAAGTGCCATAGGCCGTGCGGATGTCGTCTTGAAGCTACAAGATGCCATTTACGTCTTCGAATTCAAATACGACGGAACACCCGAAGAGGCTTTGGCACAGATTGACAGCAAACAATACGCCATCCCCTATCAAATGGACAACAGACAAGTGATCAAGGTCGGAATAAACTTCGACAGTGCCACACGTACCATTGGCGAATGGAAAATCATCCGCCCGTAAAGAGAAGAAAGGCTGTATCTGAACAAAAAAGAAGACCTAATAAGACAGCAAAATGAAAGTTATCGTTGACAACAAAATACCTTATATAAAAGAAGCTATCGAACAGATAGCCGACGAAGTAATCTATGCCCCCGGCAAAGACTTCACTCCGGATATAGTGAAAGACGCCGACGCACTCATCATACGCACCCGCACACGCTGCAACCGCGAACTGCTGGAAGGAAGCCGCGTCCGGTTCATCGCCACCGCCACCATCGGATTCGATCACATAGATACCGCATACTGCCGCCAGGCAGGCATCACCTGGACCAATGCTCCCGGATGCAATTCCGCTTCCGTCGCCCAATACCTGCAATCCGCCCTGCTGCTTTTGGAACAGCAGAAAGGTAAACGCCTGTCAGAAACGACCATCGGAATTGTGGGAGTAGGCAACGTGGGAAGTAAAGTAGCGGATGTAGCACACGGACTGGGGATGAAAGTATTACTGAACGACCTCCCAAGGGAAGACCAAGAAGGAACCAGCCGTTTCAGTCCGCTAAAGCTTCTGGCAGAAGAGTGCGACATACTGACCTTCCACGTACCCTTGTGCAAAGAAGGAAGATACAAGACTTTCCACCTGGCCGACGATGCATTCTTCCGCTTACTGAAACGACAACCGGTCATTATCAATACCTCCCGAGGCGAAGTAATCAAGACCGAAGCCCTGCTCAAGGCACTCGAAACCGGACAAATCTCCGACGCCATAATCGACGTATGGGAAAACGAACCGGACATCAATCTCTCCTTATTAAATAAGGTGTTCATCGGCACCCCGCACATTGCCGGCTATTCGGCAGACGGAAAAGCCAATGCCACACGCATGTCGCTGGACGCGCTTTGCAAATACTTCGGCATACAAGCCGACTACCACATCACTCCGCCCGCCCCAGCGAATCCTCTGCTTACAGCACGCTCCACAGCGGACGCTTACCTGCAAATGTACGACCCCCGAAGAGACAGCGAGGCCTTGAAGACAGCCCCCGAACTGTTTGAACAACTGCGAGGAGACTATCCGTTACGAAGAGAAAAGGAAGCCTTCAGTCTGATTCTTTCATCATAACCCATAATGCGGAGAAAATATCCCCCTGACATGATTCTGATATAAATCGGATAGACCGCAGGAACCATTCAACCTATTTCGGACAACAACTGCTCTATCACCTCCGGATAGACTTCGTACTCCAATGCATGAATGCGACACGCCAGTTCCTCCGGTGTATCTTCCGGCAAAACCGGACATCTCACCTGCCGGATCACATCCCCTTCGTCATAGTGCTCATTAATATAATGTATGGTAATGCCACTTTCGACCTCCCCCGCAGCAAGAACCGCCTCATGCACACGGTTGCCATACATTCCCTTTCCACCAAACTTGGGCAACAACGAAGGATGAATATTTATGATTCTGCCTGGATAAACATGCAAGATAGCCTCCGGCACACGCGCCAGAAAACCTGCCAAAACCACAAAATCCACCCCATGCTCTTCCAACACAGACAAAATCGCGCCCCCATGCTCCCACTCATCCTTCGGGAAAAAACAATAAGGTACTCCCAATCCGCGAGCACGTTCCAATACAAAGGCATCCCTCCGGTTCGTCAGTACCAAAGCCACGGAAGCTGACTTTTTTACCTGAAAATAACGGATGATATTCTCCGCATTCGTACCACTTCCCGATGCCAAAATAGCGATATTTTTCTTCATAAAACCTGCTTTTTGTGCACAAAACCGTAAAAAATGTGCAAAATGGTGCATTTATTTCCTCAAATATTTGCGAGTAACGATAAATATTTATTCCTTTGCCACGCAAAATTAAAGAAAAAAACTATTTATTATTAATTAAAAACTTAAAGTTATGTCTGAAATTGCATCAAGAGTGAAAGCGATCATCGTTGATAAATTAGGCGTTGAAGAATCAGAAGTTACTAACGAAGCAAGCTTCACAAACGATCTGGGAGCAGATTCTCTTGACACTGTAGAACTTATCATGGAATTCGAAAAAGAATTCGGCATCTCAATTCCCGATGACCAAGCTGAGAAGATTGGTACTGTAGGCAACGCCATTTCTTACATCGAAGAACACGCTAAGTAATCTTATCCATCAATTTAATATGGAATTAAAAAGAGTTGTAGTAACAGGTCTCGGCGCCATTACTCCTATTGGCAACAGTGTTTCCGAATTTTGGGAAAACTTAGTGAATGGGGTTAGTGGAGCAGGACCTATTACTCATTTCGACGCTTCCCTTTTCAAGACCCAATTTGCTTGCGAAGTCAAAGGCTTCGAAGCAACCCAATACATCGACCGCAAAGAAGCCCGCAAAATGGATCGATACACACAGTTCGCCATCGTGGTAGCCAAAGAAGCGGTTGCAGACTCTGGCCTTGACGTCGAAAATGAGGACTTAAACAGAATCGGTGTCATCTTCGGCGCCGGTATTGGTGGTATCCATACATTTGAGGAAGAAGCTGGAAACTATGCTACCAACAAGGAAAACGGTCCCAAGTTCAATCCGTTCTTCATCCCCAAGATGATTTCGGACATCGCTGCCGGACAGATTTCCATCATGTACGGTTTTCATGGTCCCAACTACGCGACATGTTCTGCATGCGCCACATCAACGAACGCCATTGCCGATGCATTCAACCTCATCCGTTTGGGTAAGGCAAATGCCATCGTGACCGGTGGTTCGGAAGCTGCCATCGCAGCTTGCGGTGTAGGCGGTTTCAATGCAATGCACGCTTTGTCCACCCGCAACGACTCTCCGCAGACGGCATCTCGTCCGTTCAGCGCAAGCCGCGACGGTTTCGTAATGGGTGAAGGTGGCGGTTGCTTGGTTCTCGAAGAACTGGAGCACGCCAAAGCACGTGGTGCAAAAATCTATGCAGAAGTAGCCGGCGTAGGAATGTCTGCCGATGCACACCACCTAACAGCTTCACATCCGGAAGGATTAGGAGCCAAATTGGTGATGATGAATGCACTGGAAGACGCTGAGATGAAACCCGAGGAGATAGATTACATCAACGTTCACGGTACATCTACTCCTGTAGGTGATATATCGGAAGTAAAAGCCATCAAGGACGTATTTGGCGAGCACGCGTATAAGTTGAACATCAGTTCGACAAAGTCCATGACGGGTCACTTACTGGGTGCCGCCGGTGCGGTAGAATCCATCGCCAGCATCCTTGCCATCAAGAATGGTATCGTACCTCCGACCATCAATCACGAAGAGGGTGATAATGACGAAAACATCGACTATGACCTGAATTTGACGTTCAACAAAGCGCAAAAGCGTGAAGTGAACGCAGCCTTGTCCAACACTTTTGGATTCGGTGGTCATAATGCATGTATTATCTTCAAGAAATACGCAGATTAATCAGTCGTGTTACGTAATCAAATAGACAAGATAAGGCTCCTATTCTACAAGGATAGAGAGTCTTATCTTTGTTTTTATAAGATATTGGGGTTCTTCCCCCGCAACATCCAGATTTACCAGCAGGCACTGTTGCACAAATCCACATCCATCCGGTCGGAAAAGGGTCGTCCGCTGAACAATGAACGACTGGAGTTTTTGGGCGATGCCATACTCGATGCCATCGTAGGAGATATCGTCTACAAGCATTTTGAGGGACGCCGCGAGGGTTTCCTCACCAACACGCGTTCTAAAATCGTGCAACGGGAAACACTGAACAAACTGGCAGTGGAAATCGGACTGGACAAACTCGTGAAATATTCCACCCGTTCTTCCTCACACAACAGCTACATGTACGGCAACGCATTCGAAGCGTTTATCGGCGCCATCTACTTGGATCAGGGATACGAACGTTGCAAGCGTTTCATGGAGGAAAAGATATTCAAGAAGTACATCGACCTGGACAAGATGTCACGCAAAGAGGTCAACTTCAAGTCGAAACTAATCGAATGGAGCCAAAAGAATAAAATGGAGGTCTCCTTTGAACTGATCGAACAATTCCTCGACGAGGACTATAACCCGATGTTCCATACGGAAGTGCGCATCGAAAGTATATCAGCCGGCAAAGGTACCGGATATTCTAAGAAAGAATCGCAACAGAATGCAGCGCAAATGGCATTGAAGAAGCTCAAGAGTGACAAAGATTTCAGGGAAGAAATCCAAATGATTAAAGAACAAGGACAGATAGCCACAAACGATGCGGAAGAGTGTATTTGCAGCACAATAAGCACTTGCCATTCGGACTAGCAAACGGATAGCAGATGATACTGGGGCATAAGCACCTGGTTCATCGAAAACTACCTATACCTGAAATTCGGTATTTGGATGAGAAGTACATTTGTCACTTATAGCGCAAACATACTCTCAATTCTTATTCTAGCATACAGCATAACCGTAACTATCCTGATTTATCAATCAAAGGATATCCCGGAAAGGAAGAAGAAAATCATCAAAGCCTCCATACACTTTGTTTTAAGCATCCTGCTTGTCTGGTATTCCTTGCAGGCAATTCAAGGATAAACGATTTGCAAAAGGTTACTCAATATAATAATATTCGACAACGATACTGGTTACCAAAAAGGAGTTCAAAGTTTATTCTACTGGTACATTTATTTTTAACATATGAAGATCATATTCAATATAACAAACACTATGAAGAAACTTCTAAAAATTATTGCCCCACCCATAGTGGTTATCTTGTTCACTGTTCTCTATATCAACGACAGTGAGTGTTCACTGGTAGGTGCCGTTTGTATGGCATGCGTAATAGGAGGCTTATTTTTCTTCCCCATCCCTTACAGCTGGGGAAAAGCCGGATACTTGGCATTGGGAACTGTCCTTTGCATCATCTTTACACTATTTCTTATTCTTGAGAAAGATTTAGCGTTCAGTACATCTCTGTTATATGCTATTCCTGCGTCTATAGTGATATGTATTGTGCAATATCTGAATCAAAGGACAATACAGAAGTTCCTCACTAACAAAAATAGCTCCTATTAAACCGAGAGTCTTTATATAGTTGCGAGTTGAGAATGAAGAGTCTTTATTAAGTGATAGTTAAAAGCGAAAGGGTGTATCATAATGCCCAAATTGAAAGAATTATCCCTGTCACAGCTATTTGCAGCAGGGATGATTTTTTCAAAAAAAGGAGTTTTGATACACCTTCTTAACCAATGATGCACTTAATAACAATGCATTTAACTCTTAACTCCCAGCTCTCAATTCTCAACTATATAAAGTTTGCGATTAAACAACAGCCTCAACTAAACAAGACTATCAGCAATAACTCCTTCTATTTCTCCGGATTCTCCCGATAGCCCCTTAAAAGGAAATCTCTTTAATCAAATCCCTCATCCGAAGCAAGCCATTCACCCAAAGCAAATCCCCATTCTCCGCCCCTGCACTACGAGGTCATTGTCTTCGGTCACCAGTTTCAGTTTGCCTGCCACCTCTTCCAGAGGAGCGGAAGAGATTTCATTTCCCTTCAACGTAATCATCCTGCCGAACTGCCCGTTGGCAATCAATTCGGTGGCATGGCCGCCCATGCGGGTGGAAAGGTTACGGTCGAAAGGTGTAGGCGAACCACCGCGCTGGATATAACCAAGCACAGTCTCACGGGTTTCGATGCCAGTCTCGTATTCAATCTCCTGGGCGATGTACTCGGCGGCACGTTTGTGTCCGTCGGTCTGTATGCCCTCGGCAACGACTACGATGGAATAGGGTTTGCCCTTCTTCAGACGGTTCAGTATCGTTTCACCTATGCTGTGGATGTTATAAGGGATTTCAGGTATCAGAATGACATCTCCCCCACCTGCCATGCCCGAGTAGAGCGCTATCCAACCGGCTTTGTGCCCCATTACTTCAATCACCATCACACGCTTGTGTGAACTGGCGGTGGAATGCAGGCGGTCGATGGCATCGGTAGCTATGCTGACAGCTGAATCGAAACCGAAGGAGAAATCCGTTCCCCAAATGTCGTTATCGATGGTTTTGGGCACGGAGACGACATTCAGCCCCATTGCCGCCATCTTGGCTGCGGTCTTCTGCGTACCATTGCCGCCAATGCAGACGATGCAATCCAATCCCAGTTCGCGGATGTTCTGTTCCATCAGTGCCGGTTTGTTGACACCGGAGACAACGCCGTTCTTCTTGAAAGGCTTCTCGCGCGAAGTGCCGAGCATCGTTCCGCCCAGATTCAGCAGTCCGGATAAAGACTTGTCAGTGAACGATTCCACATCTTTGGTCAGCAGGCCCTGAAAGCCGCTATGAATACCTACCACTTCCATCCCATAATGATTGATTGCCGTCTTGCATACCCCGCGAATGGTGGCATTGATGCCCGGACAATCTCCTCCCGAAGTCAAAATACCGATTCTCATAACACTTTTGTCTGAATTATTGTTCTTTAGGACGTAAAGGTAGAAAAAAAAGAGAAAAAAGATAGAGAAGCCGATAAATAAGATTAATTTTGCGCGATAAAAATCTTTTTTTTTAAGCAAGAGAGATGAGTATTATCACAGCATTACTGAATAAGGTGTATTTTGCCCCTCGACTGAAAGAAATCAATTTATATGCCTGCCGTGCAGGAGAATTGCAGCATAAAGTGCTGTTGCGCCTGTTGCGCATGGCGGAGAATACGGAATGGGGCAAGAAATATGACTATAAGAGCATACGTACATACGAGGATTTCAGGAAGCGGCTTCCCATACAAACATACGAAGAGGTGAAACCGTACGTGGAACGTCTGCGTGCCGGAGAACAGAACCTGATCTGGCCGACGGAGATACAGTGGTTTGCCAAGTCTTCGGGTACGACCAACGACAAAAGCAAGTTCTTGCCTGTCAGCAAGGAGTCGTTGCACGATACTCACTATCAGGGAGGTAAGGATGCTGTAGCCATCTACTTAGGGCAAAATCCTGAAAGCCGGTTTTTCTCCGGCAAAGGGCTGATACTGGGCGGCAGCCACAGCCCGAATCTCAATACCAGGAACGGGCTAGTGGGCGACCTTTCTGCCATCCTGATACAAAATGTCAATCCTTTAGTGAATCACATCCGCGTCCCAAGCAAGGAGATTGCGCTCATGGGCGACTTCGAGAGCAAGATGAAAGCTATTGCCGACAGTACCATTGCACAGAATGTCACCAACCTGTCGGGGGTTCCTTCGTGGATGCTGGTGCTTATCAAACATATTCTGGAGAAGACTGGCAAGCAGTCATTGGAAGAGATCTGGCCCAATTTGGAGGTCTTCTTCCACGGAGGTGTCGCCTTCACTCCCTATCGCGAACAATATAAAGATGTGATCCGCTCTTCCAAGATGCACTATGTGGAGACATACAACGCTTCCGAAGGATACTTCGGCACACAGAATGATCCGGCCGACCCGTCGCTGTTGCTAATGATCGACTATGGCATCTTCTATGAATTCATTCCGCTGGAAGATGTGGGCATGGAGAACCCGCGTATTTATTGTTTGGAAGAAGTGGAGACGGAGAAGAATTATGCAATGGTGATCTCCACCTCAGCCGGTTTGTGGCGCTACATGATCGGGGATACGGTGAAGTTTACGCAGAAAGCCCCATACAAGTTCGTCATTACCGGACGTACGAAGCATTTCATCAATGCCTTTGGCGAAGAGTTGATTGTGGACAATGCCGAGAAGGGATTGGCAAAGGCGTGCGAAGCAACCGGAGCATTGATTACGGACTATTCCGCCGCACCCGTGTTCATGGATGCCAAAGCCAAATGCCGCCATCAGTGGCTGATAGAGTTTGCACAGATGCCGGACAGTTTGGAGAGGTTTGCAAAGGTACTGGACAACACGCTGAAGGAGGTAAATTCCGACTACGAAGCCAAAAGGCAAAACGACCTTGCATTGCAACCGCTGGAGGTGGTCATCGCACGCAAGAACTTGTTTCACGACTGGTTGGCACAGAAAGGAAAGTTGGGCGGGCAGCATAAGATACCACGACTGAGCAACACCAGACAGTATCTGGAGGAAATGTTGGAGTTGAACAGAGAAGGCTGACCGTAAGAACACAACAATTTTCCCTTTGGAAGAGGGGGAAAATACAAGAGGATAGAATAGCAATTTAATATCAATTGTTTCGTAAATTTCATCTTACATAAACACTTATGCGTTTTTTGGAATCGGTAGTAATAATACCCAATGCATCATACGATGATACCTCCGCCGAGTAACAACCCCTCTTCATCATAAAACGCTGCCGCCTGACCGGAAGCTATCGCCTCGAGCGGTTCATGCAGAGCCACATGCAGGCGGTCTCTGCCTACACGGCTGACAGTGCAACGGTTTGCCTGCTTGCGATAGCGTATCTTGACAATCAAGTCATCTCCCCGAAACAAACGGGATTCGTCGGCGGCACTCCAGTGTTCCAGCTCCATCTCGTTTTTATACAGCGACGGGAGTGAGGCAAGCACCACTTCGTTCGTCGCTTTCCTGATCTCCTTCACGAACACAGCGCGGTTCAACTGAATACCCAGTCCCCTACGCTGCCCTATCGTGTAAAAGGGATAACCTTCGTGCCAACCCAAGAATCTTCCACTTTCATCGAGGAAACGTCCTTTTCCGGGCAGAAGTTTCTGAGGTACTTCACGACGCAGAAAAGAGCGGTAGTCCATCGGACAGAAACAGACACCCATGCTATCTTTCTTTGTTGCCGCCCGTTGGAATCCCCTTTCGGCGGCGTATGAACGGACTTCACTCTTCGTCAGATCGCCCAGCGGGAGAAGCATGCGCTCCAGTATCTCTTGCTGTAATCCCCACAGGAAGAAGGACTGGTCCTTGTCGCGGTCGGCTGCGGGAGCAAGATAATAGGAGCCGTCTCGAAAGACCTTTCGCACATAGTGCCCTGTCGCAATCCAATAAATCTCCTTCTCATCGGCAATCTTCGCCAGCAAAGGCCATTTGAACTCATTGTTGCAAAGCGTGCAGGGCACGGGAGTACGGGCAGAGAGGTATTCGTTGATGAAGTACGTGACTATGCGGTCGCGGAACAAGGGGCGGACATCAACCGTGATATGCGGGATATTCAGACGGGAAGCAAGCGTGCGGGCGTCCTCCAGATTCTCCTCAATGCCTTCCGAATCGTAGAAACGGAAAGTCACCCCGATTACTTCATAACCGGATTCCTGCAACAGCATGGCAGCCACAGAGCTATCGGTGCCGCCACTCATGCCAAGCAATACACGTCTCTTCGATTTCATATCCTTATGATTTATGCAAACCTAAACTGAAAAAGCCGGTACAAAAGTAATAAAGGAAAAAGAGAATTGCTATACCATCGGCGGAATTAGAGCCTGTTTAAATTTTGTTCAGCCTTCTTTTGAGTTCCTTTTGAGGAAAATTTAAACAGGCTCTAAATACTTCCGATAACAACTTCGTCTCCCGACGATCATCAATAAAAAGGATGAAAGGAACCATTATCTTATGAAATTGTTGTAACTTTGTGCTCTTAAAAGACTTAAAAATAAAACATTATGGAACATCAACTGACGATTTACAACACCTTAGATAGGAGAAAGGAGCTATTCGTGCCTCTGCACGCTCCGCACGTAGGGATGTATGTATGCGGCCCTACCGTCTATGGCGATGCCCACTTGGGACATGCACGCCCAGCCATCACCTTCGACCTGCTTTTCCGTTATCTCACTCACCTGGGATACAAAGTGCGCTACGTACGTAACATCACCGATGTAGGCCATCTGGAACACGATGCAGACGAAGGCGAAGATAAGATTGCCAAGAAAGCCCGTCTGGAACAGATGGAGCCGATGGAGGTCGTGCAATATTACGTGAACCGCTACCATAAGGCAATGGAAGCCCTCAATGTGCTTCCGCCCAGCATCGAACCACATGCCTCGGGACACATCATCGAGCAGATCCAACTTGTCAAAGACATACTGGAAAACGGTTATGCTTACGAAAGCGAAGGCTCCGTCTACTTCGATGTAGAGAAGTATAATAAAGACCATCACTACGGCAAACTCTCCGGCCGTAACCTGGACGACGTGCTGAACACGACCCGCGAGTTGGACGGACAAGCCGAAAAGCGTAATCCCGCCGACTTCGCCCTTTGGAAACGCGCCCAACCGGAGCACATCATGCGTTGGCCCTCTCCGTGGAGCGACGGATTCCCCGGATGGCATTGCGAATGTACGGCTATGGGAAAGAAATACCTCGGCGAACAATTCGACATACACGGCGGAGGAATGGACCTCATCTTCCCCCACCACGAATGCGAAATCGCCCAATCGGTAGCCTCACAAGGCGATGACATGGTGCACTACTGGATGCACAACAACATGATCACCATCAACGGACAGAAGATGGGCAAATCGTACGGTAACTTCATCAACCTCGACGAATTCTTCAGAGGAAGCCACAAACTACTGACACAAGCCTACAGCCCGATGACTATCCGCTTCTTCATCCTGCAAGCCCACTACCGTAGCACCGTAGACTTCAGTAACGAAGCCCTACAAGCCGCCGAAAAGGGTTTGTCACGACTGATGGACGCCGTCAGCGGACTGGAAAGAATCACTCCTTCCGCCACTTCGAGCGTAGACGTCAAAGCACTGCGTACGAACTGCTACGAGGCTATGAACGACGACCTGAACACACCGATCGTCATTGCCCACCTCTTCGACAGCACCCGGATGATAAACAATATCCTTGCCGGCAACGACACCATCAATGCCGAAGACCTGAACGAACTGAAAGAGACCTTCCACCTCTTCTGCTTCGACATTCTGGGACTGAAAGAGGAGAACAATTCGAACGAAGAGCGTGAAGCCGCCTTCGGTAAAGTGGTAGACATGTTGCTGGAACAACGCATGAAGGCAAAAGCCAACAAAGACTGGGCCACCAGCGATAAAATCCGCAACGAACTTACAGCTCTCGGTTTCGAAATCAAAGATGGTAAGAACGGTTGTGAGTGGAAGTTGAACAAATAGTTCTACCCACCCAC
>NZ_CAJUHF010000058.1 GCF_910585845.1 uncultured Bacteroides sp.
GGCGTAAGGGTATTAGGTTGGGGAAAATCCGTTGTGGAAAACCTTTCATGGGACATACAGAAGGAATTTCCGGGAATAAAAGGTTTTGGAGTCCGTAATATGTGGGACATGGCACGTTTTTATGCTGAATACCAGTCTAATGAATTGAGGGTGTGTCATAATGCCCAAATTGAAAGAATCCCCCTGCCACACCTATTTGTAGCAGGGGGATTTTCTCAAACAAAAGGAGTTTTGACACATCCTCATTAGCTGGTCGAAACATATCGTCATTCTTACGAAGTGCAAGGAAACACGACAACGGCAATTTTATATATT
Source organism: uncultured Bacteroides sp. (assembly GCF_910585845.1). Lineage (GTDB taxonomy): Bacteria > Bacteroidota > Bacteroidia > Bacteroidales > Bacteroidaceae > Bacteroides. The sequence goes on from NZ_CAJUHF010000058.1 coordinate 316, forward strand.
GGCTACCAAGAAATTCGGTTGGACGAAAGATGTTCTTATCAATAAGATAGAAGCTAAAACTTTCGAAAACTATCTGCTCGGACAAAGTAATTTTGATATAACCTTGCCCGATAGCATAAAATCAAGCCATACTTGCATTAAGAGATGAATATACATTTGACGTTACTCACCGATGGTCTCAAACTTGTAGACAGTGGTTTGTCGGTAAGTCTCTCCTGGATACAGGCTTGTCGGCGGGAACTGCGGATGGTTGGGCGAGTCGGGGAAGTGCTGCATCTCCAGGCAGAAACCGTAGTATTGTCCGTATCGCCTGCCATCATGTCCCGTGAGGTAGTCCATGTTCGAGTTGGGGATGTAGAACTGCATGCCCGGTTCGGTGGTGTATGCTTTCAGCACCCTGCCGGATACGGAGTCGGTAACAACGGCAGCCAGTTCGAGGGAAGGCGTGCCGGACGACTTCCTCAGTTTGTAGTTGATGTCGTAGCCTTTGCCCATGCTGTCCACTCTCGCCTTTGCCGACAGGGGAGAAGTGAAGTCATATTCGGTTCCTGCCACGGGGAGGAGTTCACCGGTGGGAATGCCGATGGAATCGTTCCGGGTGATGGAATCTGCCCAAAGCATATAGGTGTGCTGCAATACGGGGGTGGTACAGCCCGACAGATTGAAGTAGCTGTGGTTGGTCAGGTTGACCACTGTGGGGCGGTCCGTTACGGCGGTGTATTCTATTATAATTTCATTCCGGTTAGTCAGCTTGTAAGCGACGGAGACATCCAGATTGCCGGGAAAACCTCCTTCCTGATGGGGACTTCGGTACTTGAAGACAACGGCTGCCGTGTCCTTCTGCGTGTAGAATGTGTCTGTGTCGAACAACTGGAGGTTGAATCCCCGGCTACCTCCGTGGATGGAATGCTCTTTATTGTTCTTCTCCAGTTGATAGGTCGTGCCGTCGAGGCAGAAGCGGGCATTCCGGATGCGGTTGGCATAGCGGCCTACGGTCGCGCCCAGTTTGGGATGTCTCCCCAAGTAGCTCTCTACGCTGTCGAAGCCCAGCACGACATGAGCGAACTTTCCATGTCGGTCGGGCACGGAAACATCGGTCAGCGAGGCGGCATAGTTCGTCACTTTGATTGTCATGCCGTTCCGGTTCACCAGCCTGAAAAGGTCGATGGAACGGTCTTCTTTCCGCACGCTATACTCTTGGGATACCGACAACCGGTAGCTGTCCGGCTGTCTGCATGAGGTAGCTAAAAGCAGGAATGTTATTCCGAAGAAGGCAATATGTATTTTCATATTCGTTTATTTCTCTTATCTCTTGTCACTTGTCACTCGTAATTCAATTTGCTATTCGTCCTTTGTCACTCGTCGTTTATTGTCGCTCATCACGTATTGTCGCTCATGACTTATTCTTTCCATACTCGGTGGGCAGGCAACCGATGTACTTCTTAAATCGTGCTGCAAAATAGGAAGGCGTGTTGTAGCCCACCATGAAACTGATTTCCGCAACCGTGTATTTTCCCTCCTTCAACAATTGGCATGCCCGGTTGAAACGTATCTTGTGGATGAAGTCGATAGCCGACTTTCCGGTTATTGCTTTCAGCTTCAGATGGAGGTTGGAGCGGCTCATGTTCATCTCCCGTGCAAACTGTTCTGTAGAGAATTCCACGTTATCCATATTCTTCTCCACTACGGCAATGGCTTTTCGCAACAGTTCCTCATCCATCGTGTTGCTCGTCAGTTTTTCGGGTTCCACTTCCGTCACCTTGGAGTAGTGCTCGAAGATGCGGTAGCGTGTACGCAGCATGTTCAGAATCTTGGCTTTCAGCACTTCGATGGAGAAGGGTTTGGCGATGTAGTCGTCGGCTCCCACGTGCAAGCCTTCCAGTTGATACTTCACGTCCGCCTTTGCCGATAGCATATAGACCGGTATATGGCACGTGCGTAAGTTCTGCTTCACCAGCTTACACAGCTTCACACCATCCATGACAGGCATCATGACGTCCGTGATGATCAGGTCTACCTCATGTTCTTTTATGATGTCCAGCGCCTTTTGTCCGTTCTCCGCTTCAAGCACTCCGAATAGAGATGACAATCCGCCTGCCAAAAATTGCCTCAATTCCTTGCTGTCTTCCACGATCAGTATGGTTCCGCGTTTGTTTTGAGTAGCCGTAGCGATATCCTCTTCGTCCTGCTCTTTTTCGTCGTCAATATAGACGTTGTGCGCATTGGTCGAATATACCTTTTGTTTTTCTGCATCCTCTTCGCCTCCTCGCAATTCTTCTGACGTGTATGCCTCCTCGTTCTGCGGGAGGTAAATAGAGAAAGTAGAGCCTTTACCGACCTCACTTTGCAGGGCAATCCGTCCGTGGTGCAGTTCTACAAGCCGCTGTACCAACGACAAGCCGATGCCGCTTCCTTCGCATCCGTTTTCTACCTGATAGAACCGTTCAAAAATCTTTTTCTGCTTCTCTTTCGGAATGCCGATGCCGGTGTCGGCCACTTGCAATACCAGTTCATTCCCTTCTTTATAGAGCTTCATCGTGATGCTCTCACCAACCTCCGTGTACTTGAAAGCGTTGGACAGCAGATTATTGACAATCAGATCCAGATAGTTTGCATCGAACAGCATCTCCTCGTCCTGCAGCTCGGTATAAAGGTTATAGTCTATATCCTTCTTTTTCGCCAGGCTCTCATAATTGAGGAAGCTGCTCATTACCCGCTTATACGCATTGGAGTATGACGGTCTGAGTTCGAAGATGCCTAATTCCGCCCGTCGGTAATCCATCTGTTGGTTGACGAGATGTAACAGGCGGTTGGTGTTTCGCTGGATGTATTGTAACTGGCTCTGCTCCCAATGGCCGCTGACACGGCTGATAAGCTCCTGCAAGGGACCGACGATCAGCGTCAGTGGAGTACGCAACTCGTGCGAAATATTGATGTAGAAGCGGATTTTCATCTGGCTGATCTCTTCCTGTTTCTCTTTATCCATCCGCTCCATACGGATTTCTGCCTGCATGCTTTTACGCTGCCAAAAGAAACGAATGATGACTACCGACAGAACGATGAACGATAAGGCAAACAAAACGAGTGCCCACCAAGTGCAATACCAGACCGGCAATATGCGGATGTACAGCGTAGCAGGGGCTTCGTTCCACTTGCCGTCGTTGTTTGCCGCCTTGACGTAGAAGGTATAGTCGCCCGCCGGCAGGTTGGAGTAGGACACCGGACCGGTGTCGTTCAGTTTATACCACTCATTGTCATATCCCTTCAGTTTGTAGGCGAAGGTGTTGTGCTTTCCGGCAATGTAGTTGGATACGATGAAAGAGATGGCAAAAGAGTTCTGCGAAGACGACAACGTGATATGGTCTGTGTACTCGATGCTTTCTGTCAGGATGTTTGTTTCATCGTCCGGAAGTACCTCTTTATTATAGACAAACAGTTTGTTGATGACCGGTTTGGGCGTATAAGGATTGTCCACCAGAGTCTCTGGGCGGAACAGAGTGATACCGTTGACGCCACCGAACAGCATATATCCGTTCTCTTTTCGGCAGTAGGAGCCGGCATTGAACTGATTGCCTTGCAGCCCGTCCTGGATAGTGAAGTTGCGGAATCTTCCATTTTCCGGTGACATGCAACTCAATCCTTGGTTGGTACTTATCCACAGACGCCCGTAGGCATCTTCCATAATGCCATAGATGACATTGCTTGGCAATCCGTTTGCTGTGGTGTATTGCACTGGGCTGTCGTTCCCCTCTTGCAGGGCGAAAAGTCCGTTACGTGTTCCGATCCAGATGCTTCCGGAGGATGATTCGTAGAAACAGTGGGCGAACACCTGTTCCAAGTTGGAAGATATGTTGAAATCTGTATTACGCTGTAAGCTGTTACCCGTTTGGTTGAAGACAGCAATACCCATTTCTCCACCTATCCACAGGCGCTTTTTCGAGTCGCAGAACAGGGTACGGTTGTATTGTTGCCCTTCGTGCCTGTCGTTGTTCTTGTCTACGATTCTGAAGCTGCGCTTGTTGATGTCGAAGTGTAGCAGATACTCCAACGAAACAATCCAAAGTCCATTGTTATCATCAGAGATGATGGAATAGATGTTGTTGCTTGGAATGTCGCTGTTCTGTCGGTTGTAGTACTCCACGTGTCCCGATCTCCTGTCCAATACCATCATTCCTCCGGCATGGGCACCCACGTACACTTTGTTGTGCAGTTCGTCCACATACACTGTCTTGATATCCTTGAAAGGAACGTTCAGCCCGCTGGAATTGAACAAGTAACTTTTATATGTCTGCGATTTATCGTCATAGAAGTTCAGTCCGCCGTTGCTTGTCCCTATCCATAGGTTGTGTTGCTTGTCTTCTACGATACAACTCACTACGTTGTCGCTCAGTGAGTTCAGGAAAGGAATGTGCTTGATGCGTTGAAACCGGTTGCACAGCGGGTGGTAGTAATTCAGCCCTCCCCAATAAGTGCCCAGCCACATGCCTCCCTGCGAATCTTTGAAGATGCATCGCACCGAGTTCTGCGATAGGCTGCCTTCTTGCATCTCCGAGCTTTTCAGCGAAGAAAACTTGTCTATACCGTCTTTATAGATGTTCAGTCCTCCGTAAGTTCCTACCCACAGATGGTTTTCGGTATCCAGTGCCAGAGAGCGTACGTAGTTCGAATTCAAGCCGGACTGTTTGTCTTCGTAACGATAGTTTTTCAACGTTTTCGACTGGATGTTGTATAGATACAGTCCGTCGCCTTCGGTCGCCATCCATATCTGGTCGAACATCCGGCACAGCAAAGCATGTATCCGTACATTGGCGGGCATGTCTACCAGTTTACTCAGAATGCCGTTTTGCAAAGTGTAGGTATAGAGACCGTTGTTGGTGCCGATATACACAAGGTCTCCCTGCTTCATCAGTGCCGTAGGCCTCATCCTGTGCAGGGTTGTGGGCAGAGTGTCGTTCAGGAAACACTCCCTTTGGGCATCGAAAAGCAATATGCCTTCCGCAGTACCCAACATCAGCAGGTCTTTTTGTAGGGGGAGTATACTGTTGACGGCAACGTTGAATCCTTTATTCTTATAATAATAGTTGGAGAAGACATCCTTGCGGGGTGTGTAGAGAGACAGTCCTTCGCGTGTTCCTACCCATATCCTGTTTTCATCGTCGATGGCGAGGCAATTGGATATGTCGCTGGCTATGCTGTGGGGATTCGTGTGCTGATGGCGGTACACCGTAAAGTTGTAACCGTCGTACTTGTTTACGCCATCATACGTCGCAAACCATAGATTGCCACCTTGGTCCTGAACGATGTCGAGAATCGTGCAGTGCGATAAACCTTCCACCAATCCAAGATGAGTGAAATGGATATTGTCAGTTGTGCTGGCATCCATTACATAAGAAAACAGGCTGGCCCAAAGCACAAAAAGGAACTGTTTTATTCTTATTGTCATAGCTATAATCTGTTACGGGGCAAATAAACAAAAAAAATATCAACGGAAGGATATATTTATATGAATTTTCTTCTCCTTAACGTCTGGTGATATTTGCAAAGGTATAAATGCAAAGCCCGGAACAGGGTTGAAGACTCTTCCGTCTTCATCGGTAGGACCCACTTCCATGTTGCCCTCTTCGCAGGTGATATATAGCGTTCCTCCGTTCCTTTCGATGCATAGCTTGCGGGAGGAGAACTCGACTTTTTCTTCCGGAGAAGCAATGACGGGGAGTATCAACCGAATCCCTTCTCCACATTGCTCCATGCGTATGCCGACGCCCTGTTCCGAATAGGTGTAATTCAGGGTCAGGGCAGTCTCTCCCTGCGGCGGTGCCTGCTGGTTGAGATCTACTAAATGTGTGTGCACGGTGAACGTGCAGGATTTCTTTTCGGTATGACAGGTGATGTCTGTATGCAGGTCGTCCAGATTGCTGTAGGTAACTCCTTCCTGCACCAACTCCATTCGCGGAGTGCCTCCGGTCAGGTACTTGCGGGTGTTGCTTTGCATGTTGGGTGCTTCGATCAGCGTATATTTGTTCATGGTTGCGGCAAAGACCGGTCCTGCCTGGGCGTGCCACAACATCGAGAGAGCGCCTCCCATCGGATGTGTGCCTTTCACTTTATATTCTGCGTCATATCCGGTCAATGTGGAGCGCCAGTCTCCGTAAGAGAGTAGCCAGGTGTGAATGTCCTTGAAGTACTTGGTGCCGTAGGCGGCATCGCGTGGTAGCGTGCCCGAAGCGGCAGTCTGCACAAGAGGTAGGTCGAGGAAAGAAGCCAATGCCTTGGCATGTCCGAAGGTGTGGTGGATGCAAGGCGGGATACCGGAAGCGGAATAATGCATGCCGCCGTGAAGAAGTCCGTTACAGGTGGCTTTCTTCAGTAGCCGGACATTGCGCAGGATGGCTTCCACATATTCCGGATGACGGGTTGCCAGTGCGTAGTAGCCTCCCATGAATCCGTCGCTTGTGCGTCCGCCCCAATAGGTCCATTTGAAACTTCGGGTTCCCCAACTGTTGTCCCACGCTCCGTCGGGTAGCATAAATTCCAGATGGGTGCTCATGGAACGTTCTACGAGTGACAGCAACTCCTTGTCGCCTGCCATCGTAGCATAATAGGCCATGTTGGGCAGCGATTCCTCTACATTATAGAGCAAGTCTATCGGAAAACATCCGTTCGGGGTGGGCGAATAGATGTTCGGTCCTTCACCATACAGGAAGCCTTCGTTTTTTGTGAAGTAACTCTTCAGTCCGGCAGCTATCTCTTGGGCTTCTTGCTTGAAGTCGGGACGGTCGAACCATTCGCCGATGGCATAAAGGGCGTAGGTCGCCGAAGCGGAATAATTCACGTTCATGTTCCGCATACCTTCGCGTTTGCGGCTGTAGATGAACGGGTTCTTCATCATGAACTCTCCGGCTTGCAACAATTGTTGCTTCCAATGGTTTCGGGTGGAGTCGTCTAACAAGTGGCCATGATGTCGTAACGCTTCGTAGAGAGCTATGGAGGCAAAGACCGTCGTACCGTTCCAGTCCGAGACGTGCACGTCGTTCATCCAGGAACCGTCCGGACGATGTACATTCTCCATCCATGCCATCAGCTGTTTGGCTCCGTTCAGGTATTTGGGGTTTCCAGTCTTGTCCGCCAGATACATCAAGGGGAGTACGGCATCACCGATACGCCCATGCATGCGGGCACATGCCGGACACAAGATGCCGCCATTAAGGGCTGGGTCAGGATGGTCGCACTGATAGTTCAGGAAAGCATCCATCCACTCTGTCAATAGTCCGATGGCTTCATTGTGCAATAAGTTGTTTGATGGGGTCTCACTCACATTACGCACTTGTCCGGACAAGAGCGTTGTGGAAAATAGTAATACGGTAAAAAATATGTTTCTCATCTTTGTTTTGTAGATAGATTTTAGGTCTCAAAGGTACTTCTTTTCAGCTGATTATGAACGGACTTTTATATAATATATGGTGTACATACGTTTATACGCATCACAATATTGTTGAATGGATGCAATTTTTGTAGAAAAATCATTGTACAGAACAATATTGGTACACTTTTGTACATAAAAAAGGCCTTGACAAGTGCGAATACCTTACTTTCGCGGCAGAAAACTAATTCCCTTAAATAAGTAGCGTATGAAACACTTACCCTTACTGATGTGTACCGCTTTTTGCGGCTTCTATTCTGCCCGTGTGGAAGCAACTGATAAGAAAGGCGAACGGCCCAATATCCTTTGGCTGACTTTCGAAGATACCAGTGCTTACGAGTTCGGTTGCTATGGCAATAAAGGAGTACATACACCGAATGCAGATTCTCTTGCCACCCGCGGCATACAGTTCATGAATGCCTGGTCTGTGGCCCCTCAAAGTTCGGCTGCCCGCTCGTCACTTATCACAGGCTGCTACTCGAGTACTTACGGGATGGATGTGCACCCCGTGCCTTACGACACACCTGCCGATATCTTCTTCCCGCAAAGGCTACGCGAAGCCGGATATTATTGCACCAACAACAGCAAGACACACTACAATTCGACCACAGACAATAAGAGTTGCTGGGACGAGTGTGACAAAAAGGCTTCTTACAACAGTCCGAAACGCGGGAAAGACCAACCCTTCTTTGCCGTATTCAATACCGTGACTTCGCACATGGGACGCATCCGTACCTTCCACACCGATGGGCGCAGAGATTACACCAAGGAGGGAATCTATCCGGCGTTGCTCTCGTTGCCCTCCTACGTGCCCGACCTGCCGGAGATGCGTTCCGACTATGCCGGACATCTTGAGGCGGTACAGGATGTAGATACTTGGTTGGGTTTCTTCCTGAAAGACCTGAAAGAGAAAGGGCTGGAGGAGAACACGATCATCTTCTTCTTCAGTGATCATGGCGGTTGCGTTCCACGCGGAAAAGGCTATCTGTATGAGAGCGGGCTGCGAGTGCCCCTGATTGCTTATTTCCCGCCGAAATGGAAGCATCTGGCAAACAATGCCGTAGGCAAAGAATATGGACTGGTCAACTTTACGGACTTGGGACCGACCGTGCTCAGCCTTTCGGGTGTCAAGCCTTCCAAGCAGATGCAAGGAAAAGCCCTGTTCGGCAAATATGCGAGCAAGGAGAAGAGGGAAATGCAATTTGCATTGGCTGCCAACCAGCTGCACCACTTCATGCCGGTGCGTGCCGTCACTGATGGGCGGTATAAATACATACGTAGCTACATCCCCTACCGCCAGTTTGCCTTGCGCAACTACTATCAGTGGGGAATGCCCTCCAACAAGGCATGGGACAAACTGGTACTGGGCGGACATAATACCAATCCGGACTGGAAACTGACCTTCGAGGCCCATCCGGCAGAAATGCTTTTCGACCTGAAGAACGATCCGGATGAATTGCACGACCTTTCGGCTGCTCCCGAATATGCGGAAACTCTCTCTAAAATGCGTCAAGCTTTGTCTGAACATGTCCGTGAGACCGTAGATTTGGGCTTCTTCCTGCCCAATTCGCGTGTAGGGCATATCCTTTACGAGAAAGTGCGCAAGGAGAAATATCCCCTGGACGAACTATATGCGCTGGTAGAAACAGCTGGAACAGCTACGTCATCTTCGCTTCCTATACTGGAGAAAGCCATTGTCAGCGCCTTGCCGGAAATGAGATTCTGGGGAGCAGTGGGATATGCCAAACTGGCACGGGAGAATCAGGTGGAGAACTGTCCGCAAACCCTGCTGGCACTGCTGCAAGACGAAAACCCCTACATCTCAGCCGAAGCCGCTTATGCCGTTGCCTATTTGGGCAAAGCACACGAAGGCGTTGCCCGCCTCGTCACTCCGGTGCAGGAGGAAGACCGGAAGATAGGTTACTCCTCGCTGGAATGCCTCTCCCTCGATCCTGCCATGCGCGACTGCATCCGTCCCTTCCTGCCCGAACTGAAGAAGGCTGCCGAAACCCTGCCTCGCCTCCAAAATGAAGACGCCGGACTGATGGCACGCGGCATCCTGGTCAACCTGGGCGAAATGGATATCAAAGACCTGCATGGTCCTGAGGCTTATCAGAAAGGCTTGAAACTGAATTATGGCCGTCGACCGATGGTGCCCCTGCCTGAATGAAGCGTGTTTTTACATCTCTAAACATCGAATCATCTCTAAACATCGAATCATCGAATATAGAATATAGAATGAAAAAAATAGCATTACTCCCCCTTTGCTTTCTTCCGTTGACAACGGCAGTTCCGGTTCGTGCACAGTCGGATAACTTAACACCCTTAAAAGAACGTGTAAACGTACAGGCGGATTCTGCCCGTGCGAATCAAATAATTGACGGTCGTTGGGTGGCCGTCGGAACCAATAAACCACACACCATTTGTTTGGATCACTCCCTACCGTTCCGTGGCCGCCCTTCTTACCGTTTCGAACTGAAACAGGATGACAATACGCTGGAAGGCTATGCCGAAGGAGAAACCAAAGGCCGTGCCGAGCTTAGCTACTGCTATGCCGTGTCCAATGACTTCCGAAACTATCCGGCCAGCGAGTACCCCAATGCCCAGAAAATGAAGACCGTATACCATTACGGCAAGGGCAGTTGCCCGCAAGGTTCGTCGATGAGCTATACATTCTCTGTTTATATCCCCCGGAGTCTTGCCAAGGATGTCTCCACCATTTTCGCCCAGTGGCACGGCATGCCGAGCCGGACACTTGTGTCCGATCCGGACGGTAAAGTGACGCGGCTTAGTGTGGAAGAGTTCCTTGAATTGGAAAAGAAGATGATTTTCAAGAAGAACATGGGTTACGAGAAAGTGGCCGCGACCAATGCGCAGGGAAAGACCGTCTATAAGGCGGGAAAGCCCAACGGGTGGCTGATAGAGCAGGGCGGATATCCCCCGCTTGCTTTCGGTTTCTCGCAAGGTTACTTCTACATCAAAGCCAATTCCGACCGCAAATGGTTGACCGACAAGACCGATCGCTGCAATGCCAATCCGGCAACAGCGAAAGTCCTGCGCCCGGTCGCTTCCACCTACAAGGCCTCTACGATAGCCTATAAGATGCCGTTCGATGATTTCCCGAAAGCGTGTTGGGTGACCTTCAAGGTCGACATCGACTGGATCCGTTACGGCAAGGAGAAAGAGACTATACTCAGCCTCGGAATGCTTGATGTGACCATGACTTACCGCCAGGACGGAAAGGACATCGAACGCCATATCGTGGACAAGGAAAAAATCCTGATCGGGCGGAATGACGAAGAAGGCTATTACTTCAAATTCGGCATCTACCGCGTAGGGAACAGTACGGTTCCGGTCTCATACAACTTGGCGGGATATGAGGAACATGCCCGATAGCATACCTACTCCATACCAACTCCGTATCAACTCCATACCTTCTCCATGCTTATAGACTTGGAGAAAGTATGGAGTTGGCGTATGGAGAATATGGGGTGAATATCGAATAAATCCTGTGATATTTACTGCCAACTACCGAACTTTTTTGTACTTTTGCCCTTTCAATTTGGTATGACCGAAGCAGCAGGCTGCATTTATGCGCCCTGGTTTGGACGAGATACCTAAATCCGTAAACGCGTATGTTGACCAAAGTAATAGACCAAGCTAAGATAGACCGCTTTTCCAAATGGCTGGGACATGCGGAGAAGATAGTAATCGTGGCACATGTGGCCCCGGATGGCGATGCCATCGGTTCGTCGTTAGGACTGTGGCACTTCTTTAATTCGCAGGAGAAGACGGCAAACATCATTGTTCCGAATGCTTTTCCCGATTTCCTGAAATGGATGCCGGGCAGCAAGGATGTGTTGCTTTACGACCGCTATAAGGAGTTTGCCGATAAGCTGATAGCCGAAGCAGAGATCATTTGTTGTTTAGACTTTAATGCACTGAGCCGCATCGACGCTATGGCAGATGCCGTGAGAGCTGCCAAGGGAAAGAAAATATTGGTAGACCATCACCTTTATCCGGAAGAATTCTGCGACATCATTATCTCGCATCCCAACATCTCTTCCACCTCCGAGCTTGTATTCCGGCTGATATGTCGCATGGGTTACTTCAACGAAATCACCAAGCAAGGGGCAGAATGCATTTACACCGGTATGATGACTGATACCGGTGGCTTCACCTACAATTCCAACAACCGGGAGATTTACTTTATCATCAGCGAACTGCTCTCCAAAGGCATCGATAAGGACGAAATCTACCGAAAAGTCTACAACACCTACTCCGAAAGCCGTCTGCGCCTGATGGGACACATCCTTTCGCAGATGAAGGTCTATCCCGACCACCATGCCGCCCTGATTACGCTGACCAAGGACGAGCAGAAACGCTTCAGCTACATTCGGGGAGACAGCGAAGGATTTGTAAATATTCCTTTGAGCATAAAGAATGTTGTTTTCTCCTGTTTCCTGCGCGAAGACACCGAGAAACCGATGATCAAGGTTTCATTACGTTCGGTAGGCACATTCCCCTGCAACCGTCTTGCTTCCGAATATTTCAACGGGGGCGGGCATCTGAATGCTTCCGGAGGTGAGTTTTACGGCACAATAGACGAAGCCCGAAAAGTACTGGAACGCGCGTTGGAGGATTTCAAACCATTGCTGAATGCGAAAGGATAAAAAAAGTGAAGTGCAAAGGTTAAAAGATACGAAGTTTCTTTGCGGAGCTTTCCGACTTTCGTTGAAATAGAATACTTTTGTACAAAATTACTAAATAAAAGAGGATGAAGAAACTTACATTGTTCTTTTTAGCTGTGTTGGCGTGCGGTATGGCTTTCCAGGCTTGCGACAACACTAAGACCTATGCAGAGATGCTGGACGAAGAGAGAGATGCCATCAAGGCGTTTATCAGAGACAGCAGCATCACTGTGATATCCCAAACTGAATTTTACAGGAACGACTCGATGACGGATGTCTCCAAGAATGAGTATGTGCAACTGGCAAGTGGCGTCTACATGCAGATTGTGAAGAAAGGTTCCGATAATCCAGCCGATACGGTGAAGCCCAACGACAAGATATTGGTTCGCTTCATGGAATATAGCTTGATGGACCAGATGGTGACCATGTCCAACTTGGCGTATGCGGAAGTGGTGGACGAGTTTAACTATCGGGTGACGAGCTCCTCGATTGCCGGTCAGTTCACACAAGGATTCATGTATACCTATTATGGTCCTTCTGTTCCAGCCGGTTGGTTGGTGCCGTTGGTCTATGTGCGCGACGGAGCACATGTGAAGCTGATTGTTCCTTCGAAGATGGGACACAATTCGGCCCAACAGCAAGTATATCCTTATTACTACGATATTCGTAAGTATCAAATTTACAAGTAATCTTGAAATAATAATCTTTCAATCATTAATCTTTAAATTATTGATAACTTAATGACTCTAATCAAATCTATCTCTGGAATCCGCGGAACCATTGGCGGTGTGGCAGGCGAAGGTCTGAATCCACTTGACATTGTGAAGTTTACGTCTGCGTATGCGACGCTTATCCGCAAAACGTCTACTGTGAAAAGTAATAAGATTGTAGTAGGACGCGACGCTCGCATCTCGGGTGAAATGGTGAAAAACGTAGTTGTAGGCACCCTGATGGGGATGGGGTGGGACGTAGTGGACATCGACCTGGCTTCTACGCCGACCACCGAGCTGGCTGTGACCATGGAAGGCGCTTCCGGTGGCATCATCTTGACTGCCTCACACAATCCCAAACAGTGGAACGCCTTGAAACTGCTGAACGAGCATGGCGAGTTTCTTAATGCTGCCGAAGGCAACGAAGTGCTCCGCATCGCAGCAGCCGAAGAGTTCGAATATGCCGAAGTAGACAAATTGGGCTCTTACCGCAAGGACTTGACTTATAATCAGAAACATATAGACAGCGTGCTGGCACTCGACCTGGTGGATGTGGAAGCTATCCGCAAAGCCGATTTCCGTGTAGCCATCGACTGTGTGAACTCCGTCGGCGGCATCATCTTGCCGGAACTGCTGGAGCGTTTGGGCGTGAAGCATGTAGAAAAACTGTATTGCGAACCGACGGGAAACTTCCAGCATAACCCTGAACCGTTGGAGAAGAACCTGGGTGACATCATGAACCTGATGAAGGGTGGAAAGGCCGATGTGGCTTTTGTGGTCGACCCTGATGTAGACCGTCTGGCTATGATTTGCGAGGACGGGAAGATGTATGGCGAGGAGTACACATTGGTTACTGTGGCAGATTATGTACTGAAACATACGCCGGGCAACACCGTGTCTAATCTCAGCTCTACGCGTGCACTGCGCGATGTGACTCGCAAGCACGGCAAAGAATACTTTGCATCTGCTGTAGGCGAAGTGAATGTGACGACCAAGATGAAAGAAGTGGGTGCCGTCATCGGCGGTGAAGGTAATGGCGGAGTCATCTATCCGGCAAGCCACTACGGACGCGATGCTTTGGTTGGTATCGCCCTGTTCCTGAGCCATCTGGCACACGAGGGCAAGAAGGTGAGCGAGTTGCGTGCCACCTATCCCGCTTACTTTATGGCGAAGAACCGCGTAGACCTGACACCCGATACGGATGTTGATGCCATTCTTGCCAAAGTGAAAGAGCTGTATAAGAATGAGGAAATCAATGACATCGACGGAGTGAAGATTGACTTTGCCGACAAGTGGGTGCACTTGCGCAAGAGCAATACCGAGCCGATCATCCGCGTGTACAGCGAGGCTTCTACTCAGGAAGCGGCTGAGGAAATCGGTCAGAAGATCATGAAAGTGATAGAGGATCTGGCTAAATAAGTCGGTACCTTTATATAGAATAAGGGAGGTATGTCATAGGCAATTCTTACCATTGTGGTGAGTGCCGACATACCTCCCTTTTTGTTTGTATCCTATGCGGCTGATGTGGAGGGGATGAACGTATGGCTATCCTCTTTCACTCCTCCAATGCTATGAGCTTTCCTATCTCTCCTTCAAAGTTGGGGGTAAATACGCCTTTGCCCATATTTTCCTTAAGCTCTGCTATGGTCCAGAAGCGTCCGCCGTCCAGTTCGTCGCTGGGGCATATTTCGCCGTCGTATGTAGTCTTGTGTACGAAGACGAGTTCTCTCTCGCGGCTGGACTCGAAGATGTAATGGGTGACAGACTCAGGCGTGAACTCAGTGATGCCAAGTTCTTCGCGTACTTCACGCCTCAATGCCATTTCCACACTTTCCCCTAAGTCTACATGCCCGCCTACGGAGGTGTCCCATTTACCGGGTTGTATGTCTTTCCAGTCCGGACGCTTTTGCAGGTACAGCTCACCTTGCGAGTTGAACACATGCAGGTGCACCACGGGGTGTAGCAGTTTGCTGCCGTTGTGGCATTCGCCGCGGGTAGCCGCGCCAGTGATATTCCCTTGCTCGTCCACAAGGGGAAACATTTCTTGGTTGTTGTCTTTGTTCATCGTTTTAGGGTATTAGTAATGAAGAATCTCCGTAACTCAGGAAACGGAAATCGTGGCTCAGGGCATAGTCGTATATCTTTTTCCAGTCCCCTTTCACAAAGGCTGATACGAGCAGCAGGAGCGTGCTTTGCGGCTGATGGAAGTTGGTGACTATGGCAACAACGATTTTGTAGTCGTATCCCGGAGCGATAATGATTTGTGTACTGGTGTGCAAGGTTTCCAGATGATTGCGTTCCAGATAGTCGAGTATGGCTTTCAGGGAGTGTGTGGAGCTGATGTCGGCTGTTTCTTCGGCAGTTTCATAGGGTTGCCATTGCCGCACGCGTAACTCTTCTTCTGTGGCATGAGGATTTTTCAGCAGAGTAACACCGATGTGGTATAGACTTTCCAATGTCCTGACGGATGTAGTGCCTACGGCTATCGCCTTCCCGTCGTGGGCTATCAGCTTTTCTATGGTGGTTCGTAAGACGGAGATGTATTCCGTGTGCATTTCGTGTCCCTCTATCTCCTCGCTCTTGACGGGCTTGAAGGTACCGGCACCAACGTGCAGTGTCAACTCTTCCAGTTCTACACCCAGCTGTTTCAGGTCGTCTAGTACGCGGGAGGTGAAATGCAATCCTGCGGTAGGTGCTGCTACAGAGCCTTTTATCTTCGAGTAGATGGTCTGGTAAGTCTCCTTGTCGCTCTCCTGTGTCTTGCGGTTCAGATAGGGCGGGATGGGGAGTTCGCCAAACACCTCCAGTATGTCGGCAAAGGTGATTGCCGTGTCGTCCCAGCGGAAGTCTATCCAATGGCTGGTTCCGTGACATTCGCCTCGGGTGGCGGTCAATGTGATGGTGCGTCCTTTTACAGTCATTTTCCGTTTCAGGGTTCCCTCTTTCCATTTCTTTAGATTGCCTATCATGCACAGCCAGGCGGCATGCTCGGTTTGCTGGAAGTTCAGTGCATAGTCGTTCGGTTCGGCAGGCTCCAGACAGAATACTTCGATCAGTGCACCAGTCTCTTTACGGAAGTGCAGTCTTGCCTGAATCACTTTCGTGTTGTTGAATACCATCAGGCTTCGGGCAGGCAGGTAGGAGGGTAATGAAGTAAAGATATCCTCGGATACCTCTCCATGACGGTACACTAGTAGCTTGGACTGATCGCGCATGGGTAAAGGGAACTTGGCGATACGCTCGTCGGGCAGGGGATAGTTATACTCGCTGATACGGATATGTTTTGGATCTTCTTTCATGATAAACTTGGTTTATGAGGTGCAAAGGTACGGATATTTATTGTTTTTTTCTATCTTTTTTTATGGAGTTGCCGTATCTTTGCGGGCGGTCGGGCTTTGCTATGCCGGACGTAAATACTTATTTGTCAAATACTAAAAAAAAGAATAGAACGATGAAGATAGGTGATAAAGTGCGTTTCCTCAACGAAATCGGCGGAGGAATCGTGAAAGGATTTCAGGGAAAAGACATCGTGCTGGTGGAAGATGCCGACGGTTTTGATATCCCGATGGCGGTGCGCGAGTGTGTGGTGATTGATACGGATAATTATAATATGGTAAGACCGACGTCGAAACCTGCTGCGAAAAAAACGGAAGAGAGTCCGGCAAGGTCTTCAGGTTCTGTTCAGGAAGAGGCGAAACCGCGGAACGTGGTTGCGCCTAAACCTTCTGTCTACCGCCAGCCGGAGATGCGTGGCGGAGATGTGCTGAATGTATTTCTGGCATTCGTTCCGGAAGATATCAAGGCGGTCAGCACCACACCTTTCGAGGCGTATTTGGTGAATGATAGCAATTATTATCTATACTACACCTATCTCTGTGCGGAGGGCAAGGCATGGAATGTCCGCTCCAACGGGCTGATAGAACCGAACACCAAATTCTTGCTTGAGGAATTTGAGAAGGCGGAACTGAATGACCGCGAACATGTGGCTGTACAGTTCGTTGCTTTCAAGGACGGGCGTTCTTTTGCGCTGAAGCCGGCAGTCAGTGTGGAGTTGCGCATAGACACGGTCAAGTTCTATAAGTTGCACACCTTTCAGGAGTCGGAGTTCTTTGAGACACCTTCCCTGATCTATGATGTGGTGAAGAATGATGTTCCAGCCAAGCAGGTTTATGTTTCCGCCGAGGAGTTGCAGGCGGCGTTGCTTCAGAAGAGTGTGGTAGATAAGCCGAAACCCCAGTCTGTCGTGAAGCGCGGTGGGCAGAATGGCATCGTCGAGATAGACCTTCATATCGGTGAGCTTCTGGATGACATTCGGGGAATGAGCAACAGTGAGATCTTGAACTATCAGCTCGATAAGTTCAGGGAAGTACTGGAGCAGTATAGGAACAAACGCGAACAGCGCATTGTCTTAATTCATGGCAAGGGGGACGGTGTGCTTCGCAAGGCGATATTGGATGAACTGAAGCGTAAATATCCTACCTATAGGCATCAGGATGCTTCTTTCCAGGAATATGGATTTGGGGCAACAATGGTGACGATAAAGTAATCGTAGGCTATGGATGCTGCGGTATGCATAGCTCACTACAAATTACGCAGATTAGCACGGATTTCTTTTTTGATTCTGAATCATCAGATCGGATAATCCTTACTAATCTGCGTAATTTATGATGGGATTTGTTTGATATACTCACTTTTGCCGTCAGCGGTTCGTCTCCTTCGGGCGTATCACTCTTTTTTCTTCCCCAAAGGAATGGAAAGACCTACGAAAGCATTTGCGTGGTTGGAGTTCTTTCCGAGATACATGTAGTCTGTGCCCAGCATCAGTTGACCGATTCTGATTACAAAACCAAAAGTATCTCCTCCCTGCAACATGGAGTAGGTCAGTGAGGCGTTGATAAAGGTATTGGGACGATAGTTGGCAGATAACGTCAGTTCGGAGTGGTTATGCAGTTTTCCGAAACGGGTGGTTGACAACAAGCCTACGCTGAGTTCATTGTTGAAGAAAGCGTATTCGCCTCCCAGTACCAATGTTGGCGAGAGGGAAGTGGTACGTGCCTTGTTTTCTTTTTTCTGCAGACCATAGAGCTCAAAATCTATGACGTTTTCCGCATCCTCCATGCTATAGTCGCTGCCGGGAGTGAGAGTGGTGTTCTTGTCCGATTCTGCTATTTGAGTACCTGATTTGCTCCAGGCAATGAAGCCCAGATCCAATAAGGAGGCAGAAAGAGTGAGCTTGTCCGTCAGTTTGTAGTTTGCTCCCAAATCGAAGCCTGCACCATAGCCGCTGACACCGAATTTATTGTATTCTAGGTCGGTGACATATCCGTTAGTCTCTTCCAGTTCCACTCCTTTGACCGAACTCTCCAGATAGGCATCGGAGATGATTTGGAAACCGTTACCCATATTGTTTTTGCTGAGAGACAGGTTGTTGATGGTCAGTCCGATATTTCCTGCACCTAACAAAAGTTTGGCTCTACCGCCTACGGTCAGCCGCTCATTGATGGCACTCGAGTAGCCGCCTCCTATTTCAATATAGGCATTGACACGCAACTTTTCATCGCGGATGTCAAAATTGGTATCCCAATAGTTAGGATCGCCTGCTCTCAGGTAGTCGAACATGCTTTTGGGTATATTGCCTTCTGCATCAACTCGTGTTCCGATATTGAATGTCCAGAATCCTTTTCCTTTATATGCTCCCATCGATAGGATGTTGGTGCTGGCATGAATGTTTGCTTCATTCATATTTTTCAGGCTATTGTAGAATTTATCACTGTTGTAGTAATCGTCATCAGAGGCGAAGACCTCGAAGAGGTCGTGCATACCAACAGAGTTGGTGGATAACTCGGTTGAAGTACCTCCAATACCAGGAAGGTTCACAAAACCTTTTGTCGGTTGGAAAGAGGGATTCAGAGACATGCGGTAGTTACTGCCTTCCATGAAATAGGACGAACGTACCTGCTGCGCTTGTGCGATGGCGGGTAGGAGGAAGGATACGCAAATTCCTAAAAGTAAAAATTTTCTCATTGTGTCTTGTTATTAAGAGCCTGTTTAAATTTTCCTCAATAATAATCTTATAGTGGCTAATTTGA
>NZ_CAJUHF010000059.1 GCF_910585845.1 uncultured Bacteroides sp.
TTTTTCTTAAGGCTTGTTACACACACATTTTATAATAATAGGAGGGTAGCCCCCCCTACCTATAACTACATTTGTGTGTAACACATAAATAAGAAAAATGTGATTTTATCGATATGCCCTCTCTCCATATATATCTTATGTCTCATAACAAGTAATGTAATGCCACATAACAAATAATGTTATGCCTCATTACATTACTTGTTATGTGGCATTACATTACTTGTTATTTTGAGGTCTTATATTTTTTGGGGGGTGATGAATTTTTTCAATTTTTCCCTTACAATTTCCAGGTCTTTTTCTTGATTACGTTTGATTCTCTTTCTATTATCAAAATCAAAATCGTCATAAGAAAAGACAATCAATTCTATTCCATGTTTAGGAAGAACTTCTTTGCGCCGTTCGTCGTAAATGCGTCGTTGGATATCTCTTGTTACTCCACTTACGGTCTTTTTATTGTCGAATAGTTTTACAGATTCCGTGTGTTGCTTCTCGTTATATTCTATAACTAATTGATAATTTTCATAATACGCGTCAACCGGTAGTTTTACTCCTGTATCTCCTTTTAAGAAGTCAAATCGGTGTTGGCGCGATGCAGCCTCATTTAATATTTTATCACACAAATTGATTACATAAGTTTCGTCTTTATCCTTTTTATTGGCGTTAGACTTCTGTTTAATTTCATGGAATGCTGCTTTTGCTAAAATTTGTTCTAGGTTATTGTTCATAATACATCTTGTTTTTGGAGGTGATTATTTGATATATTGAGACATTAATTCATCTAATATCCTTTGTTTTTTTTCGTCAGATAGTTCATCTAAGCAAGACATGATGCTACTTTTTGCTTCGATAAGATCTCTGTCTTCCAATAGTCTTAAGAATAGATCTTTATCTATTTCAATTGGTTGGTATAGATATAATTTTGTATTTGGCATATCAATAAGATCTATTGACTTTGAAAGGACTTTTATAGATACAGAGTCGATAATTTTTTCTATCATGTCATACTGCTCAAGTGACTCTAAATCACTATTACTTACGATTTTTAGACTTCTATTAGTGTTACTCTCTGTATTTTCAATGCGTAGAATGAAATTTGTAGAATCTTTCATGTTATTAGAATTTTTATTGATTAAATAGATGGTAAATAAAGAATTATACAGTTTGATGCTATAATTCGTGTACTCTTACGATTAAAATGAATTCTACTCCCATTCGAATCGTAATCTTTTTATTCTGAGCTATTTCTCTAAATTTGCGGCTGTCATCAAGTGTTTTCTTTAGATCACGGGCTACTGCTGTATTTGATTTTTCAGGTACGTTTCCATTACTAATATCAAGCCGGAAGGTATATCCGGAAACTTTTCTGTTTCCACTATGTTGAAATTCTTCTGAAGATAATTTTTTTTCTGCTCCTCCTTTTTCGATAGCAGACAGAATAAAGGATAATTCCCCTTTCCAAAGATTTAAATATTTCCCTTCTCCCATGGTATTGTAGATTTGAATATGCCATTTGACTCCTTCTTATGGCAGCTTATTATAAAAAGAAAAGTGTGGAGTCACATCATTTATCGTGTTGGAGGTTCTGGTAAACCTAAATGCAAGATAAACAATATCCCCACACTTGTAATGTATATAGCTTGGATAAGTATATACAGACAAGTGATGAGCGTGATTGCTTTCCTATTGCATTTTATGAAATTTACCAGATTTCCAACACAAGGATAAAAGCTACACTTTCATCAATAAACTATGTATGTCCTAACCAGTTGGGTTTGAACTTTGCAAAACTACAAAAAGTTTATTGATTATCAAACTCAAATGGAGATATTGTATTTTCTTAGTCATCAATTCTTCTTGTTGTCATCAACTCTTATTCATCATCTATCAGTGCATCATAGATTTCGGGCGGATAGGTGATTTCATCTTCAGGGTCTGCAAGATATTCATCCAGATGTTCGTTGAAAGTATCATAATCGTTCGAGTTATTGGATACTGCATATTGCATTTTTCTTGTTACATTTTTATCAGCCGCATTTTCATGTATGGCAGGTGAGCATTGTAATTGGGATGACTCACGACTGAACTCACGTTGCGGCGGAGTAGCATTTTCATTTAGACTTTTTCCCAACTTCATTCTGTTCATGGCATCTTGATAAATATAATATCCAAAGATGATAAAAATGCAAAGTGTACCTATTCCTTTCAAGAGATTATTCTTGTCCTGGTGAGAATGGTTGCTCATGATTTTTCTATGTTTTGATGGTTATTATTTTAGGAAAAACAATTTATGGTTGTGTATTTCTTTTCAACGCTTCCTCATAAACTTTCCTCACCCGTTCGCGCAAATGTAGCGGACGGATGACTGTTAGTGAACGGCTGCGTGATAGTAGCGCCATTACGAAGTCATTAGTGATACGCAGACGCAAGCGGATGCGAAATTCTTCATCGGTGTCGACAAGTATTTCTTGCGAATGATGAAGAGGAACTGACTTCAAGAAACTGCCATCCAAAGCATCATAGCTCAGTTCGATTTCTTCCACAGGGATGTCAGCTTGGTTCCAAATGCCATAACTGTCCTTGAACAGTTCCGTAACGTCAATACCCATGTCTCGCTTGAAGGTCTCTTCGTAGTGGATTCGGAGGTCGCGGATACATTCGGCACTGAACGTTTTCAGTATATTGTCGTCATAGGCAAGAAGATACCATCTTTGCTGGTCTTCTTTCAGGTAGTGGGGAAGGACTTTCTTCTCGCGTGTCTTGCCTCCTTCGCGCACATATATATAGTTGAAACTTACCGGATGGGAGAATTTGATGGCTTTTATCAGTGTAGTAAGACATTTGCAATCCATCGGGCGATGATGTTCCGCCAATACGTATGTAGGTAGGTTGGAGGTACTGTCAATGGCATTCAGTAAATCGAAGTTTAGCAGAAGACGGTCGTACTGTTCCTCCTTCCATTCATCTTCTTCCTCGATGTAGTAACCGTTTTGCTTCTTGTCGAAACGGATACAGATGCCGAACAACTCTTTTATTTCGTTAAAGTCGCGTTGCAGGGTACGCAGATCGACAGGAGTACCGTCTCGCTCCTCCATGCGACGTGAGACGTAGAGTTCGAGTTCTTCGCGTGAAATGTATTGCCGGCAGCCTTTCAATTTATTGATGATAACCAACATTCGTTGCAGTCCTTCTAATTTTCTACCCATATCTTCTATTTATTGACGTTTTCTATAGGCAAATATAAGGCGGTTGGACGACAAAACATGTCGTTCTGAAGAAATCTTGGTGATTTATTTTCATCCTTGTGTGACGGTTTGAAAAAAGAAATCTAAATTTGCGAAAGAAAGCAAGATTTGTCATGATGAATACTGATAAGAATATGAAATTGTATTACTCCATTAGTGAGGTGGCGCAGATGTTTGATGTCAACGAGTCTCTGTTGCGTTTTTGGGAGAAAGAGTTTCCGCAGCTCTCTCCGAAGAAAGGCAGTCGGGGAGTGCGCCAATATCGCAGGGAGGATATTGAAGTGGTAAAATTGATTTATCATCTGGTGAAGGAACGCGGTATGACGTTGCCCGGTGCGCGTCAGCGGATGAAGGACAATAAGGAGAATACACTTCGCAATTTTGAAGTTGTCGATCGGTTGAAGTCCATTCGCGAAGAGTTGATGAACATGAAGAAAGCACTTGACGGATTCACTTACGATCAAGTAGAGGAGCTGAAGAAAGATATTCAGGAATTAAACAAATGAATTTGCGGATTAAATGAATGCTTATGTTTGCAATTAGAATGGATGAACATTTCCCTCCTGTCTTTTAGGTGCGGATAGAGAGTTTTAGGAATATATTCAGAAACGGTCCTTCCTATGGAGACAGGGGGGAAATGTAGTGAAAATATATATCTTTTGCCTATTTCTTGGCGGGGGCTTCCAGAAGTTTTACTTCCTGATTCATATCGTTGGTTTTGCAGCTTCCGTTGAATTTGGCTTGTGATTCTATTTCCAGTTTAGAAGTATAGATATTGCCTTGCATCACGCAGTTGGCTTTCAGTGTAAGCTCTTCTTTCACGTAGGCATCACCGATAATGGTGCCGTGCAGGCAGGCGTGCGTGCAAGTGATATTGCCGTTTACTCTTCCTTCGGGACCGATTACTATTTTTCCGCTGCATTGGATATTTCCTTCTATGGTTCCGTCAATACGCATGTCGCCGTCGATGGAACAGTCACCCTTAATGAGACTTTGGCTGGAAAGGGTGGTAAGTTTATTACTGACTTTATCGTCAGTTCCTTTTTTTGAGTTGAACATATAGTGTATCTTTTTTTGTTATTTATGCTTCTACACGAGTTACTTGCTTGATGTTCTGTATTTGTTTCAGGTTGTTACAAATGGTTTTTACATCGTCCACATCATGTACGTACAATTGGATTTTACCTTCAAAGATTCCGTCTGTCGTTTCGATGGACAGTTTGCGGATGTTTACGTTCAGTTGTCGGGAGATGACTTGAGTGACTTCGTTCAGCAATCCCACGGCATCTATACCTTTTACATATATGTCTACCAGGAAAGAGAGTTCCTTGTGGGTATCCCATTCCGTGGCGAGAATGCGATTACCGTAACTGCTCTTCAGGCGTGCGGCAACAGGGCATTGGCGCTTGTGAATGATGATTCGGTCGTTGTCGTCCAAGTAACCCAATACGTCATCGCCGGGTATGGGATGACAACATTCTGCCATGATGTATTTTTTCTGGATGTTTTCTTCCGTTAGTTTCAGGATCTGTTTCGTATTGATTTTCTCTTTTTCCTGTGATGCCTTTTCTCCTGTGTTTTCTTTGTTATCTTTGTTGCCACCGAACGAAAAGGTGAGGAATTTCTTCCAGTTGGTTCCTTGTTTTTCTTTCAGGGCGTTTTTGTCCAAGTCACCCAATATGATTTTCTTGCTGCCGATGGCGACGAACAGTTCGTCCCGGTTTTTCATGTTATGCGCCTTTACCAGTTTATCTACCAGTGCATCGTCCGGACGGAACTCTTCTTTTTGGAAGAACTCGTTTAGGAGGTTTTCGCCCTCTTTCTGATGGATTCTTTGCTCTTTACGCAGGATAGCGGCGATTTTTGCACGGGCACGAGCGGTTGTGGCAAACACTTCCCATTCCGGCTGTACACGTTGCGACTTGGAAGTCAGCACTTCAACTTGGTCACCGCTTTGCAACTTGTGGCTCAGGGGGACGAGTTTATGGTTCACTTTGGCGCCGATGCAATGACTACCGATGTCGGTGTGCAGGGAGAAGGCAAAGTCCAGCGCCGTAGCATTCTGCGGCATGGTCTTGATTTCTCCTTTGGGGGTGAATACGAATATTTCCGAGGCAAACAGGTTCAATTTGATGGTATCAAGGAAGTCTATGGCGTCCGGTTGCGGGTCTTCCAAAATCTCCTTGATGGTGCGCAGCCATTTGTCCAGCTCGCCTTCATCTTCACTTCCGCCTCCTTCTTTGTATTTCCAGTGTGCGGCAAATCCCTGTTCGGCAACATCATTCATACGTTCGCTGCGGATCTGTACTTCGATCCACTGGCCGTTGTTTCCCATGAGGGTGACGTGCAACGCTTGATAGCCGTTTGCTTTGGGATGGCTCACCCAGTCGCGCAATCGGTCGGGGTGCGGTTTGTATATTTTGGAGATGGAGACGTAGATGTCGAAGCAGTCGTTTAGTTCTTCGTCCATGTTGCGTGGTTCGAAGATGATGCGTACGGCAAGCAGGTCGTAGATTTCTTCGAAAGGAACGTGCTTGGTTTGCATCTTGTTCCAAATGGAATAGATGGACTTGACGCGTGCAAGAATGCGGTATTTCATTCCCATCTTGTCCAGTTGGGCACGGATGGGGGCGGTGAATTCCTTGAACACCTTGTCGCGTTCGGTAGCTGTGGCAGCCAGTTTCTCTTCTATTTCCTGATACTCTTCAGGGTGTTCGTATTTGAAACTCAGGTTTTCCAGTTCGGTCTTTATTTTGTAGAGTCCGAGGCGGTTGGCAAGCGGGGCATAGATGTATAGGGTCTCGCCTGCAATCTTATACTGCTTGTTGGGAAGCATGGAGCCTAACGTACGCATATTGTGCAGGCGGTCTGCTATTTTTATGAGGATCACGCGTATGTCATCGGACATGGTCAGCAACAGTTTCTTGAAGTTCTCTGCTTGTGCCGAGGCGCGGTCGCCGAAGATTCCGCCGGATATTTTGGTCAGACCGTCCACGATTTGGGCGATTTTCGGACCGAAGATATTCTCAATATCCTCTACGGTATAGTCTGTATCTTCTACTACATCATGCAGCAGGGCGGCACAGATAGATGTAGATCCCAGGCCGATTTCGGTGCATACAATCTTTGCCACGGCAATCGGGTGCATGATATAGGGCTCGCCTGAGCGGCGTTTGATACCTTTGTGTGCCTGGTTGGCAAAATTGAATGCCTTTGTAATGATTTCGACACGCTTGCGGTGTTTGGTTGCCAGATAGTCGTTCAACAGTTGCTGGAAAGCCTGTTCTATCATTTCTTCTTCGACAAGCTCTTTGTTTTTCTGGCTGACATTCTCTTCCATAACCTGTTCTCCTTATTTTGTTCTGTTATTGCAAAAGTAGCTAATTTTCGATACCGTGCAAGCGTTTACCGCTTATTTATATATCTTCAGTCGTTTTCCGGCAGAAATGTTGGTGTTACGCAGTCCGTTCCAGCTCTGAAGTTGCTTGACGGTGACGCCGTAGCGTCGGGCGATTGAACCCAGCGTTTCGCCGCTGCGGATCTTATGATATGTCAGGTTTCCGCTACCTGTTGTGGTGCGGCGTGTTGTAGGAATACCCACTGTCCGGCGATTTTTGAACAGTTCGTCGGCACGATGGGAGTAGATGGTATCTTGCTGATCAATGAATGTGCTGATGTACTTCAAGGGCAGGCGGAGGGTTTGCGGTTTGCTTTCTCCGGGGATAATGTTCTTTTTGTATTGTGGGTTGAGACTTTTCAACTCTTCCAGATTGACGCCGCAGAGGTCGACAAGCTGTTCAAAGTGCAGGTTCTTGGTCACCTGCACAGTGTCGGTAGCATTAGGAATGCTGGTCTCCATCGGGCAGATGTTGTGCTTGCAGTAGTAGGTCATTGCGTAGTTGGCGGCGATGAATGCGGGCACATATCCCCGTGTTTCCTTAGGTAGGAAGTTATAGATTTCCCAATAATCGGTTTTCCCACCGGCGCGGCGTATGGCTTTGTTGATAGTTCCCGGTCCGCAGTTGTAGGCGGCGATGACTAGGTTCCAATCCCGATAGATGTCATACAAGTCTTTCAGATAGCGTGCGGCTGCCCAAGTGGACTTTATTGGGTCATAGCGTTCGTCGACGAGGCTGTTGCTTTCCAGGCCGTACATCTTTCCGGTAGCGAGCATGAATTGCCACAATCCGGAGGCACCTACACGCGACCTTGCCGAGGGGTTAAGGGCGGATTCGATGATGGGCAGGTATTTGAGTTCGAGCGGCAGGGCGTAGGCATCCAGTGCTTCTTCAAAGATGGGCATGTAGAAGTTGCAGGCACTCAGCATGAATGCTACGTTGTTGCGCAGACGTCCAGTGTACATGTCGATAAATTTGCGCACGATTTCGTTGTAAGGCATTTCCATTACGGCAGGAATGCGCCCGAGGCGATCGATGTAGACCGAATCGTTGAAGAACGGATTTTCGGTGGAAGTGCTGCAATCTTTGCTTAGGTCGATATAATTTCTAGCTTTCCAGTCGCTGAGCAGGCTGTCCAGCGGGTAGGTCATGCTTTGGGGGAGTTCGATGCTTTCTTGCCGCTCGGTCCCGTTGTTGCGTATGAGCACGTCAACACTTTCTTGTGCTTGGGCATGGAAGCCGAAAAGTGCCAGGCAAAACAAGAGTGGAGTGGTTATAAACTTTTTCATATTGACAGATTTCTTTTTCATTTGCGATTCTTCTTTATTCTAACAGGTTGGGTTATTAAAAGCGGAAACTGCATTGCAGCCCGACAGACTTGTTGGAGATGCCGGTGTTGTATCCCTGATATGAATTGTTGATGACGGCAGGCTCTATTCTCATGCTAAGATCCGGGGTGATGTCGAAGTTGGACAGTTCGGCATCGACATAGGCGTCGATCACGGAGAATAGGTAGACGCCTATGAAAGCGAAGATACTCAGGTCGCGGTATCGCCGGTAGGTATCTTTTCGCTTCCGCAAGGTCTCCGTCAGTTGGCTTTTTGAGACGCGGTCTATGTATCCGGGAGGCAGAAGATTATTGATGCTGCTTGCTTCCCAGTTTTCGTTGGAAGCGTCTTTGTAGGCTTGCATATAGTCTTTGTACATGTTGCTGTTCCATGTCAGTGCGTAGGCGCAACCGGCAAATCCTCCGTAGATGATGGGGAGTTTCCAGTATTTACGGTTGTAGATTTGCCCTCCTCCGGGAATTACGAGTGCGAGCCAAGTTGCTTTGGTCGGATTGGGGATGAAGACTTTCTTGTTGATGACTTCATGCAGGCTGTCCGTGGATACAGGTGTGGTTTGCGGTATGGGGTTTGAGGTCATTTCCAACAAGTGTTTTTTGTTTTCGGCAGCTATGCTGTCTGCCATGGCGAGCGAGTCGGCAGCAGTGTCCGGTTGCAGGCGTGAGGAGGCTTGCGGGTTCAGGCTGTCTGCCGATATAGGCATAAGCCTTTGCAGAGAGTCGGCCTGCAGTTGCTTTTGTTGCCGTTTGGCGGCGGCGCGCGGACGGTCCTGTCCATACAAGGCAATCCCTGCTGCCTGCATGAAGCAGAGTAGCAGGGCTATGCACCATTGATATGTTCTGTATTCTTTCGTCATTTATTTCTTCAAAGTATCAAGTATGCCGATAATACGTTCCAGTTCCTCTTCATTGTTGAACGGTATGCTGATCTTTCCTTTGCCTTTCTCCGAACAGGTCAGTTGCACTTTGGCGTTGAAAAAGCCGGACAGTTGCTGCTTGAGCATGTTGAATTCTTCCGGCAGCTTGGCGCGTTTTGGAGCGATCTTTCGTCCGCCGCTTTTCACGGCTTCGCCTTCGCTCAGCGATTTCACGATTTCCTCCACCTTGCGTACGGAGTATCCTTGTTCGATGATTTCTTCGAAGATCTTCACCTGCAACTTGGGGTCGCCAAGGGTGACGAGTGCGCGGGCATGTCCCATGTCTATCTGCTTGTTTTGCAGAGCTATCTGTATGGGAGCAGGTAGCTTCAGCAGTCGTAGGTAGTTGGCTATGGTGGTCCGTTTCTTGCCTACACGTTCGCTGAGGCGTTCCTGCGTGAGGCCGTATTGCTCAAGCAAGTGCTGGTAGGCGAGTGCTATTTCCACGGAGTTCAGGTCTTCGCGTTGGATGTTTTCGATGAGTGCCATTTCCATGACATTCTCATCATCGGCAGTGCGGATATAGGCGGGGATACTTTTCAGTCCTGCCATCAGTGAGGCGCGGAAACGTCTTTCTCCGGCAATGATCTGATATTCGTCGTCTGCCAGTTGGCGGAGGGTGACGGGCTGTATGATGCCTATTTCGGCAATAGAGTCGGCAAGCTCCTGAAGGGCAGTCTCGTCAAACTCCCGACGTGGCTGGTTGGGGTTGACTGAGATTTTCGACAGTTCTATTTCATTGATGGAAGAGGAGCCTTCGGTCTGCACTTCGTCCATGGAGAGCAGTGCGTCCAGTCCGCGTCCTAATACATTTCTTTTTTGTGCCATAGTTCTTTGTTTATTAGTTAGTTGTTACGGCTTATCAGTTCTTTGGCAAGCGCCATGTGGTTTTTGGCTCCGGTGGAATCTGCGTCATACAGAATGGTGGGCAGCCCGTAGCTTGGAGCTTCGCTTAGTTTGACGTTGCGTTGGATGACGGTATTGAACACCAATTCTTGGAAATGGCGTTTCACTTCGTCGTAAATCTGGTTAGCCTGGCGCAGGCGCGAGTCGTACATGGTCAACAGGAAACCTTCAATTTCGAGTGCCGGATTTAGTTTCGACTTGATGATTTTGATGGTATTCAGCAGTTTGCTGATACCTTCCAGTGCAAAATATTCTGCTTGTACGGGGATTATCACCGAATCGGCTGCGGTGAGTGCGTTGATGGTGATCAGACCCAGCGACGGAGAGCAGTCTATCAGGATATAATCGAACTCCTCCTTCAGGGGAGCGAGTACTTCTTTCAAGATCTTCTCTCTGTTTTTCAGGTTGAGCATCTCTATTTCGGCACCTACCAAGTTGATGTGGGAGGATATCACTTTCAGTGTATCAATCTCCGTGTCGTGGATAGCCTCGCGTACGTCAGCCTGTTCGACAATGCATTCGTAGATTGTGCATTCGGCCTGCTTGATGTCAACACCCAGTCCGGAGGAGGCATTTGCCTGTGGATCTGCATCTACTACGAGCACTTTCTTTTCCAGCGTGGCAAGGGAAGCTGCGAGGTTAATCGTAGTCGTTGTTTTTCCTACACCACCTTTTTGATTTGCCAAAGCAATAATTTTTCCCATATTCTTAGTGTTTAGTGGCAGCGAAATAAGTGATAATTCCGTATTGTGCCTACTAAAAAAGAGAAAGATTGCAAAAACTGTTGATAAGTCGCCTGTTTTGTTAATAACTTCAAGCCGTCGGAATTTCTTTCGGCTCTTTCGGGGCGCTTTCGTCATTCTCTTGTTTAGGTCACAAATATACGTAATAATATTGAATTGAGATGCCTTTTTTGCCTCGCTTGCAGAAGATTAAGATTTGTTTTGAGCTTTGCCGTCTGCGGCAATAATACGGATGGCGGGGCGTTTCTTTATTTTCCTATGATGTCTTAAGATAGGATTATGTGCCGGATAAGATCGCATCTTTTACAGTAATTATGGTTTATCCAGGTACGTAATCTTTCCATTTTTCCTATTTTTGCAGAAGAAAAACAAGATGAACATAGATTATGGAAAATCAGAAGCCTTTGATATTGATTTCCAATGATGACGGCATCATTGCGAAAGGTATTAGTGAGTTGGTAAAATATCTCCGTCCGTTGGGCGAGATTGTAGTGATGGCACCTGATGCACCCCGTTCAGGCAGTGCGGGAGCAATGACTGTGACTGAGCCGATTCACTACCAATTGGTGCGTAAGGATGTAGGAGTGACGACTTACAAATGTTCCGGCACTCCGGTGGATTGCGTTAAACTTGCCTTTCATACCGTGCTCGACCGCAAACCTGACTTGGTAGTCGGTGGCATCAATCATGGAGATAATTCGGCTGTAAACGTCCACTACTCCGGTACGATGGGAGTCGTGATTGAAGGTTGCCTGAAAGGAGTGCCTTCCATCGGATTCTCCCTTTGCAGTCACGAACCGAATGCCGACTTTGAACCTGCCGGACCCTACATCCGCGATATTGTACGCAAGGTTTTGGAGAAAGGGCTTCCCCCGTTGACTTGTCTGAATGTGAATTTTCCCGACACGAAAGAACTGAAGGGAGTAAAGATCTGCACGCAGTCCGAAGGGCAGTGGATCAATGAATGGGAGAACTTCGCACACCGTGGAGACTCACATTACTACTGGCTGACTGGAGAATTCAGAAATACCGACCCCGATAATGAGAAGAATGACCATTGGGCACTCGACAACGGATATGTAGCCATTACTCCGGTGAAGGTTGATGTTACGGCATACGAACTAATTGACGAACTGAAAACATGGTTCTAACAGGAGTTGAGAGTGGAGAATCGAGAGTGGAAACTTGCTGTTCGGCAATTTTTTTACTTCCCTTTTTTTACTCTAGACTTCATAATTTTTCAGTTTTATGAAGTATTATTTGATAGCCGGTGAGGCTTCCGGCGATTTGCATGCATCCCATCTGATGTCCGCCCTGAAGGTGGAAGACCCGCAGGCAGAATTCCGGTTTTTCGGGGGCGACCTGATGGCAGCGGTAGGTGGAACGTTGGTGAAGCACTATAAAGAGTTGGCATACATGGGATTCATTCCGGTTCTTCTGCATTTGCGCACCATCTTCGCCAATATGAAACGTTGCAAAGAAGACATTGTGGCTTGGCAACCGGATGTCGTTATATTGGTGGATTATCCGGGATTTAATCTCAACATAGCCCAATATCTGCATGCCAAGACGCCAATCCCCGTCTACTATTACATTTCGCCGAAGATATGGGTATGGAAGGAGTACCGCATCAAGAATATCAAGCGCGATGTAGACGAACTCTTCTCTATCTTGCCGTTTGAAGTGGAATTTTTCGAAGGAAAACACCACTACCCGATACACTACATCGGTAATCCTACCGTGGATGAAGTAACTGCTTTTCGTGCCGGACATCCCGAAATATATGAGGACTTTGTACACGAAAACAACTTGGAGCCTAAACCTATTATCGCCTTGCTGGCAGGCAGTCGAAAGCAGGAAATCAAGGATAACCTGCCGGATATGCTTCGTGCTGCATCTGCTTTTCCGGAATATCAACTGGTTTTGGCCGGTGCTCCCGGCATCACTCCCGACTATTACCGGAAATATATAGGCGATGCAAAGGTGAAGATTCTTTTCGGGCAGACCTACCGCTTGTTACAGCAAGCCGAAGCGGCTTTGGTCACCTCAGGAACGGCGACCTTGGAGACTGCTCTGTTCCGTGTACCGCAGGCTGTATGCTATCATACACCGATAGGAAAGGTGATCTCTTTCCTCCGGCGCCATATACTGAAGGTGCGATATATATCTTTGGTGAATCTCATTGCCGATCGCGAAGTTGTGAAAGAGTTAGTTGCCGACACAATGACTGTCGGGCAGATCCGTGCCGAACTCGAACGTATATTATATAATAAGGTGTACCGCCGTCAGATGCTCGATGGTTACGACTACATGGCTTCGCGCTTGGGTGATGCAGGTGCTCCGAAACGTGCGGCGCAAGAGATGGTGCGTCTGTTGCGAAAGTGAAAAAGGCATAAGCAGAGTGTACGGATATGGAATTTTAAGAGTTAAGAAGTGAGGGGAAGTTGACTTTTTTATGCAAGCTTTCGGATAAATATTCGTAATTCATAAAATAGTTAAAAGGTATAAAGCCAATGCAGTATAATCCGTTTTTTTGCATTTTATGGTCAGAATATAAAAATGAAGTTTAACTAATAAAATGAAAAAGACTTTGATTATGAGAAAATTAAATTGGCTATTTATGGCGATGTGTCTGGCTGTATTGCCATTCTTGCAGTCGTGTGACGATTCTGATGGATATTCTATCGGCGATTTTTCTTATCCTAATTGGGCAACTGTGCGTGTGACAGGGAATGCTTTCTATCTGGACAGTGACACTTGGGGAACGCTATGGCCCATCAACACCAACATGGGCTGGTATGAACCGGTAGACGGACAGCGTCTGATAACCGTATTCAATCCTATCTCCGACAACTATGGAGAGTATGATCATGCTGTGAAGATAGAGAGAATCTGGCATGCCCTGACAAAGAGTGTGGAAGCCTTGACGGATGAAAACGAGGCGGAATATGGTAATGATCCGGTTTATATCTTTAAAGGCGACATCACCATCAGCGGCGGCTATATGAATATTATATTTATGCAAAATCTGCCGTCAAAGCCTGATACAAAGCATCGTATCAGCCTGGTGCAGCGTTCGGAAACGGCAGTAAATCCTTTGGATGAAGCTGTTGAAGAGGATGGATATATCCATTTGGAGCTTCGTTACAATAACTATGATGACTTGAGCGGCGTTCGTGCGCCCGGCTTGGTTTCTTTCAATTTGAAAGAGCTGAATATAACTTCCGAAACAAAAGGTATCAAGCTGAAGTTGAATTCCGAGGTGAACAATGAAGTTGAAGTCGTCTTTGAGAAGCAGACAGATAATGTAACAAAAGCGATTTCTGATTACGATTTCTCGAAAATGCAGTTGAGATAAGCGAGGATTTAGAATTTAGGAAGGAGTTATCAGGAGTTATTCAGTCGATAGTTTATTAAGGAGTTATCGGAGGGGTTTCCCCACTGATAACTCCTTTCCTTTTTTAATCAACATTGATATCTATTTTAGATCAGCGTCAATATATATAAGTAAACTACTGCCGCCGGAATTGCCATCAAAGCACTATCGAAGCGGTCGAGCATACCACCGTGTCCCGGCAAAATATTTCCTGAGTCCTTGATTCCCAATTGACGTTTCATGAGTGATTCGGTCAAATCTCCCCATGTTCCGAAAATGACAACCACTAGTGCTAACCCTGCCCATTGCAGTACAGAGAGGAACGGGAAATAATGTGCGAACACGAATGCAGAGGCAATAGCAAAAATACCGCCACCAATACTTCCTTCCCATGACTTCTTGGGAGATATACGTTCAAACAGACGGTGCTTGCCAATCAACGAACCTACACAATACGCCCCCGTGTCGCTCAACCAGATGAACACGAATATGGACAACGGCAGGATAGGATTGTAGGTCACACTGCTTACTGTCGGATTATATTGGAATGCCAATACATTGAGTAGTGCAAACGGCAAGGCTACATATAGTTGGCTCAACATGGAAAACGCCCAGTTTCCGATTGGATTTTTCTTCTTCAGATACAACTCCGTAATCATCAGATAAAGCAATAATGCCAGATAGGGTAGGAACACTTCTGCCCCAATAGTAGACTGGCAGAATCCCATTACAGCCAAGAAGAGATAGGCCCCTCCCAATGCCGTAATCATTTTGTTGATTTCTGCTTCGCCCTTTTGGTTGATCAGATGGGAAAATTCATGCACGCTCAGTGCGCCGATAATGGCAAATAAGATACCGAATGAAAGGGGGCTGCACAGGATGCAGCCCACCAATACTGCTACGAATAACACACCTGTTATGGCGCGTTGTATAAAATTGTTTTTCACGGTTATTCCGTTTATTTGGATTCTATAATATCTTTAAGACGGATGTCCTGTTCTTGTTTGGGTGTGCCTTGCTTAGCGAGGCACACGTATATCACAGGTACTTTCTTATCCTTTCACATTGTTTTCTTCTTCCGCCTTTACTTCTTTCTCGCTTTCCGTTGCTGCTTGGGCAGTCTCTTCTTCCAGTTGTTTCAGCTCTTCCGATTGCTTGTTGGCACTGATCTCTTCAGATCGGGAAGCCCAAGGGCGCTTTCCGAAGATCGCTTCCACATCTTCAGCAAAGATAACTTCCTTGTCAATCAGCAATTGTGCCAGTTTATTGTGTCCTTCCTTATGTTCGGACAATATCTGTTTGGCACGTTCATACTGCTCATTCACCATTTTCTTCACCTCTTCGTCAATCAGTTCGGCAGTCTTTTCGCTGTAAGGTCGGTTGAAAGAGTACTCATCGTTGTTGTAATAACATAAGTTTGGCAACTTCTCGCTCATGCCTAAGTAAGCAATCATGCCGTATGCTTGTTTGGTTACACGCTCAAGGTCGTTCATTGCACCCGTTGAGATGCGTCCCAAGAACAAGTCTTCGGCGGCGCGTCCGCCCAGTGTGGCACACATTTCATCAAGCATTTGCTCTTTAGTCGTAATCTGACGCTCTTCGGGCAGGTACCATGCTGCACCTAATGCGCGTCCGCGCGGTACGATAGTTACCTTGATCAGCGGGTTGGCATATTCCAATAACCAGGATATAGAAGCGTGTCCGGCTTCGTGGATAGCGATAGAACGGCGCTCTGCTTCAGTTGTAATCTTCGTTTTCTTCTCCAGACCACCCACGATACGGTCTACGGCATCAAGGAAATCTTGTTTGCCTACGAACTTCTTTCCGTGACGTGCGGCAATCAGTGCGGCTTCGTTGCAGACATTGGCTATATCGGCACCTGAGAATCCCGGTGTCTGACGTGACAGCAGGTCTACATCTACCGTATCATCTATCTTGATGGGGCGGAGGTGTACGCCGAATACTTCTTTGCGTTCGTTAAGGTCGGGCAAGTCTACATGGATTTGTCGGTCGAAACGTCCGGCACGCAACAAAGCCTTGTCAAGAACATCTACACGGTTGGTTGCTGCCAGAATGATTACTCCACTGTTGGAACCGAAACCGTCCATTTCGGTTAACAATTGGTTCAATGTATTTTCGCGTTCATCATTACCTCCCATTGCAGCAGCTTTGGCACGGGCACGACCCACTGCATCAATTTCATCGATGAACACAATGCAAGGAGCCTTTTCCTTTGCCTGACGGAACAGGTCGCGTACACGCGAAGCACCTACACCGACAAACATTTCGACGAAGTCTGAACCTGCCAATGAGAAGAACGGTACATTCGCTTCGCCCGCTACAGCTTTGGCAAGCAGTGTTTTACCAGTTCCCGGAGGACCTACCAGCAATGCTCCTTTAGGTATCTTGCCTCCCAAGTCGGTATACTTCTGCGGTTGTTTCAGAAATTCTACAATCTCTTCCACTTCCTGTTTGGCTTCGGCAAGACCGGCGACATCTTTGAACGTAACTTTCACCGGAGTACCTTTTTCAAACAACTGTGCACGCGACTTGCCTACATTGAATATGCTGCCGCCACCTGCTCCTCCGCCACCACTCAGACGTCTTGACATGAAAAGCCAAAAACCGATCAGCACTGCGATAGGCAGAATTTGCCACATGATAATGCCGAAATAATTTCTTTTCTTCTCATAATTGATAGAACCGTCGAAATGCTGTTCACTTTTCTCTTTTTCCAAAAAGTCGCCCAGACTTTCGCGTGAAGGGGCTTCGGTGGTGATCATCGGATTCTTTCCGACACGGTTGGAGTCTGCCTGAAATACGTTTTTCACATATTGAGGCTTGATGTATGCTTCTACCGAATTGTCATCATAACCGATAATCTTGCTTGTATAGCCATTACGCACGTATTGCTGGAATTCGTCGTAAGATACCATTTTACTATTTGTGGTGTTTTCATTGGTGAACCACAGTCCTAAAAGCATCATGGTTATGATCATATACAGCCAGTTCAGATTGAACTTGGGCATATTCACTTTATTGGGCTTTTTGTTTGCGTTATTGTTTCTATTATCCATAAGGCTTATTAATCAATATCAGGAATTTGAGTTAATTTGGCATCGGCCCAAAGGTGTTCCAGATTATAGAATTCTCTTGCTTCGGGCAGAAACACGTGAACCAGTACATCGGAATAATCCATGGCTACCCATTCGGCATTGCGTAGGCCGTCTATTGCAAACGGTTTGCAATCTGCTCCTTTGCGGGCAAATTCTTTCACGGATTCTACAATGGCGGTTACTTGGCTGGGAGAGTTCCCTTGGCAAATGACGAGAAAATTGCAGATAGTATCGCTTATATTAGAAAGATCTGCAATAACAATTTTCTTTCCTTTTTTATCTTGTATGCCTTCAGTTATTTGTTGAATGAGTTTCTTTGTTTCGTTCATTACTTTCTATTAATGTTAAATGGTTGACAAATATACAGTGAATTATCATATCAAACACTTAAAAGGGAAAAACTCTTTCATTTTTTGATTTTTTTTAGGTATATATCTCTTTGTCATACGTTATCTTAGAGGATTTCTCCCTGTATTCGTTCGGTACCATGCCTGTTACTTTCTTGAACAATCGGGTGAAATGTTGCGGATATTGAAAGCCCAGTTCGTAGGCCACTTGTGCGATGGAATACTTCGGATCCAGCACTCTTTCTTTGGCAATGTCTATCAGTTTGAACTGAATGTGTTCCTGTGCAGTCTTTCCAGTCTCCTTTTTTATCAGGTCGCCGAAGTAATTGGCTGAAAGGCATAGTTCGGAGGCACACAGTTTGACGGTAGGAAGTCCTTCATGCTTGGCTTTTCCGCTTTCGAAATAGTTGTCGAGTAGTGATTCGAAACGGGTCAGTATGTCGTTGTTTACGTGTTCGCGCGTGATGAATTGCCGCTCGTAGAAGCGCAGGCAATAATCTAAGAGTAATTCGATATTGGTGGAGATGAGTCGGCGGCTTAAGCGGTCGATGGCGTGTCTCAGTTCGTGGCTGATTTTATGGAGGCAGTCAATGAATATTTCTCGTTCTTTTAGTGAGAGGTGTAATGCTTCGTTGACTTCATACGAGAAGTAGGTGTATTCCTTGATATGACTGCCGAGGGACGTGCCGCGAATCAGGTCGGGATGGAAGCACAATGCCCATCCTTTGGGTTGAAAAACTTCGCCGTTGTCTTCAATGCCAATGACCTGCCCTGGTGCGATACATACGACTGTTCCTTCCTGATAGTCGTAATACTGTCGTCCGTAGATCATATCACCGCATTTCACTTCTTTTAAAAATATAGTATAGAAACTGAATGTGTAGCGTGAATGCCGCATAGGATTAGCTTTCGACAGATCGATGACGCTGACCAGGGGATGTCGGGTTTCCATGTCGAGTAGGTTGTTATATTCGGCAATAGTTTCTATATGAGATATATTCTTCTCCATGAATGTTTCCGGTTTATATTAGTAACATATATAAATGATTGGCAATGCAAAAATAATGCTTTCCGGCTATCTGTCAATGCATCAGGCTATATAAACAGTAATTAAGGTAATTCAATCTGTAATACATTTAATTTCTGTTCGGTCTGTTCCGCTTAATTTTGCAACCAAAACCAATAAATGGAGATTATGAATAAGAAACAATTCATAGGCGGGAGCGCGTCCTCTTGTTAAAGAAGACATTGCCGTGGCAGATTATGATATCGTGTTTATCGGTTATCCGAACTGGTGGGGTGATATGCCGATGCCTGTTTATACGTTTATAGAAAAACATAGCTGGGCTGGTAAGATGATCATACCGTTTTGCACTCATGAGGGGAGTGGGCTTTCGGGCACGGAAAAGTACATAGCCAATGCATGTAAAAGGGCTATGGTAGAAAAAGGATTTGCCATCAGGGGAGCCATCGCACAAAGCAAGCAGGATGAAGCAAGAAAATCGGTATTGTCGTGGCTCGAAAAATGTTCACGTTTGTGTCGCTAAACCTTAGCTTTGTCATGCCAGACCTTAGCTTTGTCATGCTAAACCTTAGCTTTGATCAGATAGAAGTTTGTGTACATGACTACTA
>NZ_CAJUHF010000060.1 GCF_910585845.1 uncultured Bacteroides sp.
TCCGACTTATACCCCAAAATTCGATGTTTTCAAATTTTTGTCATGTACTTAAAAAAATAAGAAGTAATGAAAGACATCATAACATTACTTCTTATGCTCCATAACATTATTTGTTATGCCCTATAACATTACTTGTTATGAGATATAAGATATGAGGTGTGATTTCAATTCAATTCAGCCAATGGGTATATATAAAAGATAAGCCGTATCCTTTATGGGAATCGATGAAAAGTGACAGATGACCTATCTTTCTTTTAATAGGTCATCTGTTATAGAAGTATTGGTTTTTATATAAATCAGTGTAAGATTTTAAATACTAATTCGCGGAGGATATCCCCGTCACTCAGAGAAGAACTTCCGCCTACTCCTTTAGATTTTGCATCCGCATATCGGATTTCACCAATGATTTGCATTGTCTTTACTCCACTATATCGGCGCATGGCAGTCATATAATCTTTCGCTTGCCAGGGAGTTTTTAATCCCAACATATTGGCAATGCCTTGCTCTGACTTTTCCGGTGCATAATAGGCTAACATAAGATTTGAAAAGAAGCTGAAGAGTAAGGATAAAGTCATCTGTATAGGGTTTGTCTTTGGATTTTCCTCAAAATATTTTATTATTTTATTCGCCTTCAGAATGTCTTTTTCAACAATAGCACTGCGTAATTCGAAGTTATTGTAATCTTTACTGATTCCGATATTCTTTTCTATCTGTTCTGGGGTGACTCTTGTATATCCTTTTGGAAGTGTGATAATCAACTTTTCCAGTTCTCCGGTGAGACGGCTTAGATCGGCTCCGACAAAATCTGCCAACATAGCAGTGGCTTTAGGATCCATATCAATACCTTTGCGTTTCATATAAGAAGTGATGAAAGCCGGCAGTTGGGCATCTTTTACTTTCTTTGACTCGAACAAAATGCCGCATCTTTCAATCTCAGCAGCCAATTTTTTTCGTCTATCCAATACACCATGCTTATGACATATTACCAATATAGTAGAGGGCAAAGGTTTTTGCAGATAGAAAGAAAGCTCTTCCATGTTACGAATGTTCTGTGCTTCTTTTACCACTACCACTTGGTGTTCGGACATCATTGGATAACGTTTGGCGGCATTAATGACAGTGGCTATATCTACATCTGCGCCGTACACAACAGTAAGATTGAATTCCTTTTCCGTTTCGGTCAGGATGTTGTCTGTGATGTAATCGGCGATAAGATCAATATAGTAAGGTTCTTCGCCCATAAGATAGTATATGGGACGGTATTGCTTCGCTCTCAACTCCTTGACGATGTCATCATAAGTGATTTCTTGTTTTGCCATATTCTGTTCTTACCAGTCGAATTTCAAATGTTTTACGGTTTTTTTCTCATCGATAATCATACGCAAGGAAGCGATTCCTATTTCAACATGTTCCGCTACATACTTTTGAGTGACCATATTGTCGCTTTTATCGGTTTTTACCCCTTCGGGGATCATAGGCTGGTCGGAAACCAATAGAAGCGCACCTGTTGGAATATGATTGGCAAAGCCACAACTGAACAGAGTCGCGGTTTCCATATCAACCGCCATGGCACGGGTCTTCTTAAGATACTCTTTAAAATCTTCGTCATGCTCCCAAATACGCCGGTTGGTGGTATATACCGTCCCTGTCCAATAGTCGCGAGCATGGTCGCGAATGGAAGATGAAACTGCACGTTGCAACATAAATGCCGGAAGTGCCGGTACCTCCGGGGGAAAGTAGTCATTGGAAGTTCCTTCACCACGTATGGCAGCAATAGGAAGGATAAGATCCCCTATCCGATTTTTCTTGTCGATGCCACCGCATTTGCCCAAAAACAGACAAGCTTTTGGATGGATGGCACTTAATAAATCCATGATAATGGCAGCGTTAGGGCTACCCATACCAAAATTAATAATGGTCATGCCTTCTGCTGAAGCGGATGTCATATTAGCATCTTTTCCAAGAACGGGCACATTGAATTTCTCTGCGAAAATATCGACATATTTATTGAAATTGGTCAACAAGATATATTCTCCGAAGTCTTTCAGAGAACGTTTTGTATACCGAGGCAACCAGTTAGTCACGATTTCTTGCTTTGTTTTCATAAGATTTCATTAAATTTGTTCCTAAATAGAGGAAACGATTATCTAACTTACAAAAATACAATAAAAAGTAAAATCACGAAATTAAACCAGTAGCATTTTCTTGATTTTTGCAATTACATATCTGTTATTATGTTATCATTAAATTTACCTGTATTTGAGGCTAAAGTAACGAGAAAGGATGGAAAGAGCGTTATTTTCGATGTGATACGCCGTCGTTATGTAGCACTCACACCGGAAGAATGGGTACGCCAGCATTTTGTACATTTCTTATTGGATTATAAAGGATATCCGCAAGCGTTGATGGCAAATGAAGTGCAGCTGCAATTGAATGGTACTAAAAAGCGCTGTGATACTGTACTTTACCGACGTAATCTGACAGCACAAATGATTGTGGAATATAAAGCTCCGGACATAGAAATCACGCAAGCCGTGTTCGATCAGATCACCCGTTACAATATGGTATTAAAAGTGGATTATCTGGTGGTAAGCAACGGGATTCAACATTACTGTTGCCGCATAAATTATGAAAATAACAGTTATATGTTCTTGCCAGATATCCCTGATTATCAACTTTTATAAGATTAGAACCCGATACACGCGATCAGGATTCGTTATGAATGAGGCAGTAACTGTATTTTCCTTACTTTATAATATCAATAAACCGTTCCCGCAAATAGTGTGAGGATACTTGCAGGAACGGTTCTATTGGAGAACTACAGATATTAATATTATTCTGTGAGTTTTCTTCTTCTGGTTGGTTTTTCCTTTACTTCTTCCTTGTGTTCGAGGGTTACACCTGCCAATTCCGGGTCGATCATGATACGTCCGCAATATTCGCAAACGATGATTTTCTTACGGGAACGGATATCCAACTGTCTTTGAGGCGGGATTTTATTAAAACATCCACCACAAGCATCACGTTGTACGTATACGATACCCAATCCGTTACGAGAGTTCTTGCGGATACGTTTGAAAGACTGGAGCAGACGCGGTTCGATTTTTGTTTCGAGATCTTTGGCTTTGTCTCTCAACTTTTCTTCTTCCTGCTTGGTTTCGGAGATGATTTCATCCAACTCGTTCTTCTTGGTATCCAAGTCTTTTTGTCTTTCTTCCAGAGCTACTGTGCTCTTTGCAGCTTCTTCGGATTTCTCCTGCTCCTGTGCGGTAAACTCTCTAATTCTCTTTTCGCAGAGTTCCATTTCAAGAGTTTGGAATTCGATCTCTTTGCTCAGGAAATCGTATTCACGGTTGTTACGTACGTTCTCTTGCTGATCTTTATATTTTGCAATAGAAGCTTTAGATGTTTCGATTTCCACCTTCTTGGTAGCGATGGCAGATTTAAGCTCAGCGACTTCTGCCTTAATCCTTTCAATGCGTGTGCTCAGACCGGCTATTTCATCCTCCAAGTCTTGCACTTCCAACGGAAGTTCACCTCTTAACGTCTTGATTTCATCAATCTTAGATAACATGGTCTGCAATTGGAACAGTGCTTTCAATTTCTGTTCCACAGTCAATTCCTGCGGGTCTTTTTTTGCTTCTTTAGCCATTTTATTTATAGATATTTTATGGGGTTGGTGTTTGCTTTGCACTGTTTCAGGGCAAGGCTTGGAAACAACTCCCGGATTATTGTATAGAATATTTCTTTTGTATATTGCTCACTCTCGTAGTGTCCGATCTCTGCCAGGAGGATATCCGTATCATGGCCGAAATAATCGTGATACTTGATTTCTCCAGTGATGAACACGTCTGCGCCACTCCGTATGGCAAGCGGCATCAGAAAAGCTCCGGCTCCTCCACACAAGGCAACAGTCTGTATCTCGCGTCCATTCAGTTTGTTATGCCTCAGGCATTTCACTTCAAAAGTCTTCTTAATGTGTTTCAAAAACTCCAATTCCGTTTCTGGAGTTTCCAGCTCACCGATGACTCCCGCTCCTGCTTGCATCCAATTGTTCTGAAGGGGATACACATCAAATACCGGTTCCTCATAGGGATGAACACTTGACAAAGCTCTGATGGCTTCCGCCTTTTTATAGGCAGGTAGTATAGTTTCTATACGCGTTTCCTTCTCCGTATGCAGATTTCCGATATCTCCACAAAACGGACGGCAACCTGCCTGGGCACGGAAAGTCCCCTCGCCTTCTACATTATAGCTACATGCGTCGTAGTTTCCTATACAGCCACATCCAGCTGCAAATAATGCTTTCCGGACACTCTCCACATGGCTGACCGGAACAAAGGTTACCAATTTCAACAAAGCATTTTCTTTAGGTTCCAACACACGTACGTTGCTCAATCCTATTTTCTCTGCCATTTTGAAATTCACCCCACCCGGCGCATTGTCCAAATTGGTGTGTGCGGAATAAATCACGATATCGTTCTTTATCGCTTTCAGGATACAACGTTCTACATAGTCCCTGCCTGTGATGGATTTGTATCCTTTGAATATCAGCGGGTGGTGGGATATGATGAGATTGTACCCTAATGCTATCGCTTCGTCCAGTACGGCTTCAGTAACGTCAAGACACAACAAAGCCCCTGTTGCTTCCGTCTCTGTCAATCCGATTTGCAAACCGGCATTATCAAATCCGTCTTGCAATGGCAGAGGCGCGAACCGTTCAAGGGCGCTTACTATTTCCTTAATTTTCATTATATATATAGAAAATTTCGGTGCAAATATACGAAAAACATACTAAAGGAACAGGGTTGTTTTACGATTTTTAGTATAAAATGTTCCTTTCTCTCTTCTCTCTCATCACTTCCAGCAGCTTTCCGCTGGCATCGAATGACTTGCGGGAAGCCAGCGAAATAGTGATCATCAGCGAAAGCATGGATGCCGTGAAGGTTATCACCATAATCATCATCTGGTATTTGATGGCTATGTTCGGGCTGCTACCCCCCAGAATTTGCCCGATCATGGTGCCGGGAAGGGCTACCAATCCCATTACAGCAATGTTTGCAATCAGTGGGCTGAACGATTTGATGATCGCCTGCTTGATAAAGGGCGCTTGTGCTTCTGCCCTTGTCGCGCCGTTGCCAAGCAAATAGCGGTAGAGCTGCTGTTCCCGTTTCAGTCCGCTGTAATATGCATTCAGGGCTACGACGTTGCTGGATAGCATATTTCCCATCAGTATACCAAATATCGGTATGAAATATTGCGCGCTGAATACATTCTCCAGTTGCAATACAACGGCAATGAAATACATACCTACGCAGACCACACTACATAAGAAACCTACGGAAATGGGAATGAACAGGACTTTCCGTTTCAGTTGGGTACGCGCCAGTGCGGTTTGGGAAGCAACGAATATCATGATGATGACCCATAGGAAATTTATCCAGGGGTTGTTCCATAGGAACAGGTATTTCAGATAGACGCCGATAAAGAAAAGCTGTACGATCATGCGCGCGACACCAATGACGGTGACCCATAACAGTCCGGTCTTGAACTTCCACAAGTAGAACAACGGAATGATCAGCAAGAGCAATCCGATAGCTAAACTGGCATAT
The DNA here is from genome assembly GCF_910585845.1 of uncultured Bacteroides sp. Lineage (GTDB taxonomy): Bacteria > Bacteroidota > Bacteroidia > Bacteroidales > Bacteroidaceae > Bacteroides. The sequence continues at coordinate 5,613 of NZ_CAJUHF010000060.1, forward strand.
GAGATATCAATTGTTTCCACTTTCAAATGGCTTTTATTGCAAGGTTAATTGCCTTTATTACAAGGCTAATTGCTTTTATTATAAGGTTATCATCTGGTTACATCCCTGTGCGAAACTTTGGTCATGAGAAACGGCAAGGATGGCACTCCCCTTTCTCATTTGTTTCCGAAAGAAAGCGAGCACTTTGTCTGCGGAGTCCGGGTCCAATGCCGATGTCGGTTCGTCTACTATCAGCAGTGGCTTCTGCAGCATGGCGGCTACGGCAATCATGATGCGTTGACGCTGTCCGCCGGAGATTTCATTCACACGCTTGTCATACAATTCCTCCTCCAGTCCCAATTCGGAAAAGTATTCGAAGAGCTTGTCGACTGAAAAGGGAGTGCTCCGGTTCGCTTTCAGTCCGAACGGAAGCTGAACCATCTCTTTCACCCATTCGGAAGGGAGTGATAGCTCTTGCGGTATCCATGCCACTTGGCGGCGTACCTGGTCGATGGTTGCTTTCTCCAGCAGAATGTTGTTGACAATGATACGTCCGGTTCTGAGAGGGATAAAGCCCAGGATGGCATTCAGCAAAGAACTTTTTCCCCTTCCCGACTGACCGGAAATACAGGCGATTTCTTCCTCATGCAGTTGTAAGCAAAAGCCGGAGAAAAGTATATCCTCTCCGAAAGCGATGCATGCGTCATCTATTTGTAGTATAGTATCGGTCTCCATTTGCAAGCAAATATAGAAAGGAATTTTGAGAAAACGGTGAATTATTGGCCGAAATAAGTATCTTTGCTATCAATTTTAGTAAAAGTGAAAGTTATGATACAGAACGAACGTACATGCCGACACGAACATGTGTTGAATGTGGCAAGGCAAATGATGACCGCAGCCCGTACCGCCCCGAAGGGTAAAGGTGTTGATATTATTGAAATTGCGATGATTTCCGACGACAGTTTGAAGGTATTGTCGGACAAGATGATTGCTATGGTGGAGGAACATGGGATGAAATTCTTTCTGCGCGATGCGGAAAATATATTGCAGGCAGAGTGTGTCATTATAATAGGTACGCGCGAGCAGGCGCAAGGACTGAACTGCGGACACTGCGGATATCCCACATGTGCGGGCAGACCGGAAGGAGTGCCGTGTGCCGTCAATTCCGTAGATGTAGGAATTGCCATCGGGTCAGCATGCGCTACTGCGGCCGATCTGCGCGTGGACACGCGCGTCATGTTCTCCGCAGGACTTGCCGCACAACGGTTGGGATGGCTTCCCGGTTGCAAATCTGTGTATGCCATTCCGGTCAGCGCATCGTCCAAGAACCCATTCTTCGACCGGAAGCCTAAGGAGGTTAAGCCCTGATAGCTTGCGTTTGCCTATTCATCACTTATGTTTGAATTATTACATTGAAAGATGACAGACTATAAAGAATCAAAGAACACCCTTCCTGCCGAATGGGCGTTGCAAAGCGGCGTGCAGCTGACTTGGCCTCATGCCCATACCGATTGGAACTATATGCTTGCCGAGGTATGCTCATGTTTTACGGCGATTGCCCGCGAAATAGCGGAACGCGAAATCCTCCTCATTGTGACTCCCGAACCGGATGAAGTCAGAAAGCAAATCTCAGCGACTGTCAATATGGCCAATGTCCGCTTCCTGAAGTGCCAGACCAATGACACTTGGGCGCGCGACCACGGTGCAATCACCTTGCTTGATGAAGGAACGCCATCCCTCCTTGATTTTACGTTCAATGGTTGGGGACTGAAATTTGCTTCCGACAAGGACAATCTGATTACCCGCCAGGCGATTGAGGCAGGTGTCATGCATGGGCGTTATGTCAACCGCCTTGGTTTTGTGCTCGAAGGAGGCTCTATCGAGAGTGACGGGCAAGGGACATTGCTTACCACTTCCCAATGCCTGCTCTCGCCCAACCGCAACGGACAGATGAACCGTGATGAAATAGAGGCGTACCTTTGTTCCGAATTCCGCCTGCAACGTGTGCTTTGGCTGGATCATGGATATCTGGCCGGAGACGATACGGACAGTCATGTGGATACGCTCGCACGCTTCTGTTCTCCGAACACCATCGCTTATGTGCAATGCACGGATACGCAGGACGAGCATTACGAGGCTCTTCGCCGGATGGAAGAGCAACTGAAAACTTTCCGCACCGCAGATGGGGCGCCTTATCGCCTGCTGCCTTTGCCCATGGCAGATAGGATTGAAGAAGATGGAGAACGCCTTCCTGCCACATACGCCAACTTCCTGATTATGAATAGCGCAGTACTTTACCCTACTTACTGTCAACAGGAAAATGACGCCCGTGCCAAGGAAGTCCTGCAAGAGGCTTTTCCGAACCATGAGATTATCGGAATCGACTGCCGGGCATTGATCAGACAGCACGGTTCACTGCATTGCGTAACGATGCAATACCCTACAGGCGTATTAGGTTGAGAGAATGATAATTTGATTGAGAATATAAATAAGAAGAAAAGAGATATGAGAAAAATAAAAGTCGGTATTATCCAGCAAGCCAACACGTCGGATCTTCGCACCAATCTGATGAATCTTGCCGAGAGCATAGCAGCATGTGCCGCACATGGTGCACAGCTGGTCGTGTTGCAGGAGTTGCACAATTCCTTGTATTTCTGCCAGACCGAAAACACGAATCTGTTCGATTTGGCGGAGACGATTCCCGGACCTTCCACCGGGTTTTATTCGGAACTGGCTGCCGCTAATAAGATCGTATTGGTAACTTCCCTATTCGAGAAGCGTGCTCCGGGAATCTATCATAACACGGCAGTCGTTTTCGATCGGGACGGAAGCATTGCCGGTAAGTACCGCAAAATGCACATTCCGGATGATCCTGCCTATTATGAAAAGTTCTATTTCACTCCCGGCGATATCGGATTTGAACCGATCCAGACTTCCATTGGGAAACTGGGTGTGCTGGTCTGCTGGGACCAGTGGTATCCGGAAGCAGCCCGCCTCATGGCTCTGAAAGGCGCCGAACTGCTGATATATCCCACTGCCATCGGTTGGGAAAGCACGGATACCGATGAAGAAAAAGCCCGCCAGCTCAATGCTTGGATCATTTCGCAACGGGCTCACGCCGTAGCCAACGGATTGCCGGTCATATCGGTCAACCGCGTAGGACACGAACCCGACCCGTCGATGCAGACGAATGGGATTCTGTTCTGGGGCAATAGTTTTGTTGCCGGACCGCAGGGCGAGATGCTGGCACAAGCAGGAAACGACCGTCCGGAAAATATGGTAGTGGAAATAGATATGGAACGTTCGGAGAATGTCCGTCGTTGGTGGCCTTTCCTGCGCGACAGGCGTATCGACGAATATGGAGGACTGACGAAACGCTTCCTCGACTAAGAAAAAATCGTCTCACGGGACGGATAATTTCGTCTCGTGAGACAAAAAAATCCGTCCCATGAGACGAATTCCACCGGCTTACGAGACGAAAATATTCGTCCCGTGAGACAAATTTTATCAGTTTACGAAGCGAAAGTCACTTTCTTATTCATCATAAAGTTTACCCCTCCATAGATGAATAATCCCAAGAACTGGGCAAGATATTCATTGCAATGCACCCCTTCTACCAGCATCACCAAAAACAGGAATTGCGCCATGTACGCCATCCCGAAGGCAATAGAAAAGAGTAACACCTGTTTCCAAGTGTTACCCTTCTTCTCTTTATCCAAAGGAAATATCCAGTGCTTGCACCATATAAAGTTATGGGTCTGCGCAATGACGTATGCTGTGATATTCGAGAACATATAGTCCACGTTCAGCACATCCATCATCATCCAGATGACTACAGCCGTAATCAGCGCATTCAGTGTGCCGATTATCGCAAAGCGGAGGATGCGTCTGGACTCTCTCACAGCAGGATATTTACTTATTCCTTTATATCAACGACCAGATTCAATTCGTCCAACTGGGATTGATCCAATACGGACGGAGCATCCAGCATCACATCGCGACCGCTGTTATTCTTGGGGAATGCGATACAGTCGCGGATGCTGTCCAGACCGGCGAAGAGAGATACCCAACGGTCCAATCCGTAAGCCAATCCGCCGTGAGGAGGCGCACCATATTTGAACGCATTCATCAGGAAGCCGAACTGTTCCTCCGCTTTCTCAGGAGTGAAGCCCAGGATTTCGAACATCTTTGCCTGCAATTTCGGATCGTGGATACGGATGGAACCGCCACCAACTTCCACACCATTGATGACCATATCATACGCATCGGCACGCACAGCAGCAGGATCGGTATCCAGCAGGGCGATGTCTTCATCTTTCGGATGCGTGAAAGGATGGTGCATAGCCATCAGGCGGTTTTCCTGTTCGCTCCATTCAAACATCGGGAAATCGACTATCCACAGGCATGCGAACGTATTCTTGTCGCGCAATCCTAATTGGTTACCCATCTCCAGACGGAGTTCGCAGAGTTGCTTGCGCGTCTTCATCGCATCGTCGCCGCTCAATATCAGGATAAGGTCGCCGAGTTTGGCACCGAAGGCCTCTTTCATCTTTTGCAGTACTTCCTGCGTATAGAACTTGTCGACGCTCGATTTCACTGTTCCGTCGGCTTCGATACGCGCATATACCATGCCTTTTGCACCGATTTGCGGTCTCTTTACAAACTCTGTCAGGGCATCCAGCTGCTTGCGGGTGTAGTGTGCCGCACCTTCTGCGCAGATACCGCCGATGTATGCAGCGTTATCAAATACGGAGAAACCGTAACCTTTCAGGATATCCATCAGTTCCACGAACTTCATGCCGAAGCGCAAGTCGGGTTTGTCGCTACCATAATACTTCATGGCGTCCGCCCACGGCATGCGCTGGAACTCACCTTCCAGTTCTATTCCGCGTATTTTCTTGAAAAGGTATTTGGTCATGCCCTCAAACAGGTTGATGATGTCATCCTGCTCTACGAAAGACATTTCGCAGTCTATCTGTGTAAACTCCGGTTGACGGTCGGCACGAAGGTCTTCATCGCGGAAACATTTCGCGATCTGGAAGTAACGGTCGAAGCCGGAAACCATTAGCAACTGCTTCAAGGTCTGTGGGCTTTGCGGAAGCGCGTAAAACTGTCCCGGATTCATGCGCGAGGGCACAACGAAATCGCGGGCGCCTTCGGGGGTAGAGCCTACCAGTACGGGAGTTTCCACTTCAATGAAACCTTGGCTGTCCAAGTACTGGCGTACTTCGATCGTCATTTTATGGCGAAGCTCCAGGTTTTTGCGTACGGAAGGACGGCGCAGGTCCAGATAACGGAATTTCATACGGATATCGTCGCCGCCATCCGTATTGTCTTCGATGGTGAAAGGAGGGGTTTGCGCTGCGTTCAGCACCTTCAGTTCCGACACAATGATTTCAATGTCTCCGGTCGGAATGTTCGCATTCTTGCTGAAACGCTCGTTTACTGTTCCGGTGATCTGGATGACAAATTCACGGCCTAAGTGGTTGGCATTTTCGCAGAGTGCCGCGTCCACTTCTTCGTTGAAGACTAACTGGGTGATGCCATAGCGGTCGCGGAGGTCTACGAAAGTCATGCCTCCCATCTTGCGGCTGCGTTGCACCCAACCTGCCAGCGTTACTTGCTTGTTGACATCGGAGATACGAAGTTCCCCGCAGGTATGTGTTCTAAACATCTTTTTTATGAATGATTTAATAAGTTACAATTCATTATTCAGTCCGTGCCGTTCTCAAAGTACGTCACTTCTGTTATCGGTTTGCAAAAATACAGATTTATTTTATAAAAAACTTAGAAACTGTTTTGATTTTCTTTCAGCTTCCTTCTGAGAGTTATTTTTGCGGATTTTTATCTGTTTTCAAGAGGAGCATAGCGGGCTATGTGACGAAGGGAAACAGATAAAAAGACCGAAAATAAACTCAGAAAGGGCTGAGGGAACCTTTAAAAAAGAAAATTAAAACAGTTTCTTAGATTTTCGTTAACTTCTTAATCTGTTCCTTGCTCTTGTTGATCTGCTCTCTGCTCTTGTCCAATATCATCTTGTTCTTTTGAGCGATATCTTCCACGATGGCTTCATTGATCTGTTTCAGTCCGTTGATGTAGTCTTGCGCCCGTTGCAATACGTTCGAAGAATCCTTCTCGGCATAAGGCGGAACGATGACCTGTAGTTCTTCCTTGAACACTTTTACCTCAATATCCTCTCCCATCATCATCGGGTCTCCGTCAAAGTGTACCACTCCCGGTTTAGTGCGATGAATGCGCAACTTCCGGCAACGGAAAGTTTTGATGCGACTGTTCTGGTCTATCGTCTTGTTGAACAACTGGAAGGAGAGCGAAGGTACATCCAGCACGGTGAAAGGTTCCAATATCGTCACATCCAGCAGTCCGTCCGTCAGGGTTGCCTGCGGGGCAATGTAGGCATTGTTGCCATATTGCGAGGCGTTGCCGCAGGCTATGAGGAACGCTTTATACTTCAAAGTGCCGTCTTCCGTCTCCAGCTCGTAGGTTTCAGGTTGGTACTTCAGGCTTTCCAGTAGGGTCTTTTCCAAATAAGTGAGGGGTCCTCTCCTGCCCGCTTTTGCAAACTTCAGGCTGACGAAAGCATCGAAGCCCACTCCACACGTACAGAAGAAAGGCACATCATTGATCTTTCCGTAGTCGATGACATCCAGCACTCCTCCGTTGATGATTTCAATCGCCCGTTTGGAGTCCATCGGGATTTGCAGATGGCGTGCCAATCCGTTCCCCGAACCGCAGGGAATGATTCCCAGTGCCGTCTTTGTGTGCACCAGCGAACGGGCTATTTCGTTGATCGTGCCGTCTCCGCCGATTGCCACTACGGCAAATTCGTTCTCCTTCGCCTTTTGTGCGGCGATTTCGATGGCATGCCCGGCATATTCCGTATATACTATTTCCGAAAGAAACTTCATACGGTCCAGCTTCTCATCGAGCAGGTGAAGGATGTGTTCTTTGCTCTGGGTGCCGGATTTCGGGTTCACGATGAATGATATTTTCTTTTTTTCTGCGTCCATGCAAGGTAATTTCACTATGCAATTATTCGAATGGCAAAAATAATACAAATACTTGAATTTTCAGGCATGGAGTGAACGTTAATGCATAACGAGGTATATTTTTTTATCAGAAAAAGAACATATAAAAACATATTTTGCTATCTTTGCCCCCTGTTTTTAAAAGGATTATAATTAAGAATTAAATATTTCATACTATTAATAGAGATTTCATGGGATTACTACAAGACAAATTAGCGAAATACGACTTGCCGCAACAATACATGGCAATGGGCGTATATCCCTATTTCCGTACGATCGACAGCCATCAGGATACTGAGGTGTTGATGGATGGAAAAAAAGTCCTGATGTTCGGCTCGAATGCCTATACGGGACTGACTTACGATAAAAGAATCATAGATGCTGCCAAAGCTGCTACAGATAAGTATGGTACCGGTTGTGCCGGCTCCCGTTTGCTGAACGGAACTCTTGATATACACGTAGAGCTGGAAAAGGAATTGGCAGAGTTCGTAGGAAAAGATGAAGCTCTTTGCTTCTCCACCGGGTTTACGGTGAACGAAGGAGTCATTCCCCAACTGACAGGACGCAACGATTATATCATCTGTGACGACCGCGTACACGCTTCTATTGTGGACGGCCGCCGTCTTTCTTTCTCTACACAGTTGAAGTATAAGCACAATGATATGGCTGAACTGGAGAAGGAACTCCAAAGATGCGAGCCGGATGCTATCAAGCTGATCGTGGTGGACAGTGTGTTCTCTATGGAAGGCGACCTTGCCAACTTGCCGGAGATCGTACGTCTGAAGAAGAAATATAACGCCAGCATCATGGTAGACGAGGCACATGGCTTGGGTGTCTTCGGAAGACAAGGTCGCGGAGTATGCGACCACTTCGGAGTAACTAAGGACATTGACCTGATTATGGGTACTTTCAGCAAGTCATTAGCTTCTATCGGTGGGTTTGTGGCAGGAGATTCTTCCGTCATCAACTGGTTGCGCCACAATGCACGTTCCTATATCTTCCAGGCAAGTAATACGCCTGCCGCTACGGCTGCTGCCCGCGAAGCCCTGCACATTATCATGAACGAACCGGAACGTCAGCAACGTTTGTGGGACATCACTAACTATGCCTTGAAGAAATTCCGCGATGCAGGTTTCGAAATCGGCGAGACAGAGTCCCCTATCATACCGTTGTATGTGCGTGATGCTGAGAAAACGTTTGTGGTAACCAAGATGGCGTTCGACGAAGGTATCTTTATCAATCCGGTGATTCCGCCCGCATGTGCTCCGCAAGATACGTTGGTACGCGTAGCGCTGATGGCTACCCACACTAAAGAGCAAGTGGACTATGCCGTTGAGAAGTTGACGAAATGCTTCCGCGAATTGGGCATAATTAAATAAAGATTCTCTATAAATCAGATAAATAAAAGAAAGACTGCCTCCGGAAAAAGGCAGTCTTTTTTTATGGGAACTATGAAATTATATAATAAACAGGAGGCAACACAACGCATGAATGCCCTGGCTGGCAACGCAACGCCGTTTGTCTTTCTGATAGACTACTTACAGGAACAGATTTACGTGGAAGAAGTAAAGGAGATCTCTTCTGCGGAACTACTGTACAACCTGAATGGATTTACGAACGAAAGCAGCGGACGCCCCCTGCAACCGCGAGCGTTGCCGAAGCAAATCGTATGGTGTCCCGGCCCCATCCCCTTCGAGACGTACGAACATGCGTTCGGACACGTCAAAAAGAACATCCTTGCGGGAAACAGTTTCCTCACAAACCTGACGTCGCGTACTCCGGTACACACCAATCTGACCTTGGAAGACCTCTATTTCCACTCCCGTGCCCTGTATAAACTATGGATGAAGGGACGGTTTGTCGTGTTCTCGCCGGAGATTTTCGTCCGGATAACCGACGGGATTATCTCCTCCTATCCCATGAAAGGAACGATTGACGCTACCCTGCCCGACGCCCGGCGCACACTGCTGGAAGATGAGAAAGAGGCGGCAGAACACGCCACGATTGTGGATCTGATTAGGAACGACCTGAGCATCGTGGCTTCCCACGTCAGGGTCAAACACTACCGTTATGTCGACGTCATACACACCAACCGAGGCCCTATCCTGCAAACCAGTTCGGAGATATGCGGCAAACTGCCCGAGAGATATGAATCCCGCTTGGGCGACATCCTTTTCAGCATGTTGCCTGCCGGCTCCATCACCGGTGCGCCCAAGCCGAAGACGATGCAGATTATCCGTGAAGCCGAAGGATACGAGCGCGGTTTCTACACGGGCATTACCGGCTACTTCGACGGAAGCCGCCTGGACAGTGCCGTGATGATCCGTTTTGTGGAGCAGCAACCCGATGGATTCTATTTCAAAAGTGGCGGAGGCATCACCTTCAAGAGCGATGCCCGCAGCGAATATGAAGAAATGAAACAGAAAGTATATGTGCCGATTTATTGAAACCATACAGGTGCGCGACGGTGAATTGCAGCATCTTAGCCATCACAACCGGAGACTGAACGAGACGCGGAAAGCAGTTTTTGGCGTCTCGGAACAGCTGGATATCCGGAAGTACGTAGCAGAGTGTCCGGCAGACGGAATACAGAAATGCCGCATCGTGTACGACAGGGAAATACGTGAAGTCACTTTTTCGCCTTACCGAATGAGGCAGGTGCAGTCGCTCCGGTTGGTACGTGCCGATACGGCAGACTACCGTTACAAGAGCGCGGACCGGAGTGAATTGGAGGCATTATATTCCCTTCGTGGGAATCAGGATGACGTGCTGATTGTCAGAAACCGTCTTCTGACGGATACTTCCATTGCCAACGTGGCATTAGAAAAAGGGGGAGCCTGGTACACCCCTGCGACTCCCCTCCTGAAAGGGACAAAGCGTGCCTGGCTGTTGGAACAGGGCACGCTGAAGGAGCGTGATATCCCGGCAGACGACGTTTATTCCTACTCCCGCATTGCCTTATTCAATGCGATGATTGATTTCGGTGCCTTGGTCCTGGATATCAACCGGGATACGATCATTCCTGTTTGATGCTATCTACAGGGTTGTTTCTTGCCGCCCGATAGCTATTGAGGCATACCGTGAATAGGGTGATGCCGACAGTAAACAGTAGCGGGAACAGGAAGTGGATGATTTCCGGATGCACGCGATAGGCAAACTGCTGTAGCCAACCCTCCATCGCATAGCAGACCACAGGGACAGTCAGCACGAAAGCAATGCCTATATAGCGTATGAACGGACGGTTGACGAGCCACAGGATCTGCCGGAAAGAAGCACCGTGGATCTTACGAATCCCTATCTCACGAATCCGCTGGCGGATGGCATAATACGTGATGCCGAACAGACCGAACAGGGTAAGGAACAGGCTGATAGAAGCATACATCAGCAGAAGGCGGGAGAAATCGGCCACTTCCTGATTGCTTGACATCAATATCCGGTAAGGTTCTTTATACTCGAACGGAATATCGGGGTACCGCTTCTCCCAAAGTTCGCGGAGACAACGGATTGCCGCCGTGCGGAACTTTTCATCTATCTTTATCGTCAACGTAGTGTAGTCCTGTTGCGGCGTGTCGCGGAGAAGCATCCTCATCGGCGAAACGTTGTCGGTGAGCGAATACTTCTTGAAGTCTTTCACGACTCCGACAATCGTTCCATCCATGTCCATGCCGGAAACATATTTGGAGACAGGCTGTCCCGTCGGGGCTTCGTCTGTAGGAACGAGATAGCGGACGAACGCTTCATTCACCACCACCGGCACGGGAATGTGCGCCAACATGCCGGTGGTCTGTCCGGCGTCCAGTAACTCAAGATGATATATGGACAGGAAATCCATGCCGTTCTCGTAGAGTTCCAACATCAGCAGGTCCTTGTCCGTACCCTCTTGACGGGGTACAGCCACGCTCATCGGATAAAGTCCCGACCGCGAGAAGGCAACATGCTCTACTCCGTCCGTCCGCCTGATCTCTTCCGCCCACATCTGCAAAGGAGAGTGCACGGGAAGGACGGAGTCATCCATGCCCAACTCTATGATTCCTTTGTAGCGGCTCCCCTCCTGCTCTATCAAACCCATCTGGCTGCGGATGACCATAAAGGCACTCAGCAGGCACATAGAAATAACGAACTGCAGGGTAACCAGCGTAGCAACGATCCGCTGTTTCTTACGTCCGGTAAAGAAACTCCGGTAACTGCTCTCGGACAGTGTGCGTATTTTCCGACTCATGTATTGCGCCGGTATCACCGAAAATACAACCACAAACAGCAGGAGAACCGGAAAGACCTGACCGGAAAAAAGATATGCGAACGACAACTTTGCAGCGACCGTCGCATTGAAGGCAGCCATCAGGTCGTTCATCAGCAAGACGGACAGAAGGAATGCGGCAATCACCATCAGGAAAGTGTCGGCAAAGAGTTGCCAACAGATATGGCGGCGGGTGGCTCCCAAAAGACATTCGATATGCAAAGTGCGTATCTGCCGCAGTAGACGCGAGAAGCTCAGGTTGACATAGTTGAAACAACCGATAAACAGGAAAGAGTTGCAAACTCAATGATGATGACATGATGGAAATGCAGACATTGGCATCCGAGATTCTTGAAATGGAGCGAGGACAATCCAAAGCCGAGACTGGCAAGGAGCATTTTGAACGTAACGACTTCATCCTTGAAAGACAGAAATCCGAACTCCGTAATTTGGATGCCGTAAGGCGATACAAAGAGTATCAGGTGAAGGTTGCCGAGCAGGAGGTTTTGGAAGCAGAGAGTATAACACAAGCCCTACGTGATGAAGCCCTGCAAAAAGAGAAGCAGAATGAAATGCTCGACAAGGCCATCAGTGATAAACGATCCAAACTGAACAAGGAGAAAGGAAGTCAATTGCTCGGTGCTGTTGCTGATTGGGCTACAGGAAAGTCCAAAGCTCTAAAAGGCGATATTGAGGACTTGAAACTTGATTTGGCGGAAGCACGCGAAGCTATAGCCGAAGAACGCAAACGGACACAGGCTGAAACCGCCAAGCTCGAAGACTATAAGAAATCAGTTGCACAGCAGATGGAGAGTGCCGTTCGCAATGCTGTACTTAAAAAGGATGATGAGATTCGCAATTTGAAAGACCGTCTTTCGTGGAGAGACAAGATGCTGAGGATATTTACAAAAATCCTAATGCAAAGTAATGGTACTTTCAGAAAAGCTGTCGATTCAATCATCAGTTTTGCCAAGGATACATATCGCAGCATCTTCAGCCGAGAGGAATCAAAGACCATCAAAAGTGTGATGGAAGCCTTTGGCAAAGACAAGGAGGATTACAGAGCTATCGGAACTTTCCTCGTATTCACAGCAGACAAGAAAGAAAATCTATCCAATAGCGAGTACAGCAAGGCTGTTCGCGAAGTGGATGATGTTGCTATCGGCAGATATGAACAGGTTCAAAAGCGTGGAAATTCAATGAAAATGTAATGCAAAAAACTTTAGTAGATGACAAAAATTGAATTTTGTCGGTTATATTGTTGATTTTTAATTAGTTATTTCTTGCAAAAGTCCCTGAAAATTAGTAACTTTAAA
>NZ_CAJUHF010000061.1 GCF_910585845.1 uncultured Bacteroides sp.
TGAAAAGCCTATTGGCAGAGTTAAATATGCGCTATTTTAATTCCGCCAACAGGTTGTTCTATGAATTCAAAACTATCTATAATCTGATTTTCCCGCATTTCCTTAGAAGAAAAGCACTTTCTTTATCTTGTCTGCAAATAATCTCATAGTTTTTATCTACATTTGCTGTGATAAAATGTGAAATAAGAGAAAGGAAGGTCGTTTATGGTGGGTAATTATATTCGTTTTGATTGGGCAATGAAGCGCTTACTGCGTAATAAGGCTAATTTTGGTGTTTTAGAAGGGTTCTTGACAACTCTTTTAAAAGAGAAAATTACAATTCAGAAGCTTCTGGAAAGCGAAAGCAATCAGGAAGATGAATTTGATAAGTACAATCGTGTGGATATGCTTGCCGAGAATTCCCATGGGGAACTCTTTTTGATAGAGGTTCAGAATAATAGTGAATATACCTATTTTCAACGTATGCTTTTTGGTGCTTCAAAGCTGGTGACCGAATATATCAATCGCGGCGAAGGTTATGATAATGTACGAAAAGTGTACAGCATCAATATTGTCTATTTCTCTTTGGGACATGGTAAAGATGTTGTTTATCATGGTAAGACTGAGTTCCGGGGAATACACGAAGGTGATTTGTTAGAGTTGACTCCTTTCCAGAGACAGACCTTTAACGTAGACCATGTAAGTCAGTTGTATCCGGAATATTATATTCTGAAAGTGAATGACTTCAATCGGGTTGCTAAAAGTCCTCTTGAAGAGTGGATGTATTATCTGAATACCGGTGATATTCCTGATTCGGCTACGGCTCCAGGATTAGGACAGGCACGAGAACAATTGAAACTTACCCGTATGTCAAAAGAAGAACTGGATGCTTATTACCGACATTTGGATAATATTGTCATTCTTCGTGATAATATACGTACGGAACGTGCGGAAGGTCTTGCGAAAGGTCGTGAAGAAGGCCTTGCAGAGGGACGTGAAGAAGGCCTTGCAAAAGGTCGTACAGAAGAACGCATAGAAAATGCCCGGAAAATGAAGATGAGAGGATTGGACGACAGTATGATTTCTGATATTACTGGTTTGACAATTGAGGAAATAAGTAAAATTTAAACAGACTCTTCTATTAATTAATTTGTTTACGATGAAAAGTATTTGTGCTTCTAGAAATAATTGTGTTTCTAGAAATAATTATGTCTCTAAAAATAGTTGCATCTCTAAAAATAGTTGCATCTCTAAAAATATTTGTGTCTTTATAGGAGCATTATTGTTAGGAATAGGAGTGGCATCTGCCCAGGATAAATCTGTGAAACTGAAGATAGTTGAAACCAGTGACATACATGGAAACTATTATCCTTATGACTTTATGCTTCGTCGAGGGGCGGAAGGAAGTCTGGCGCGGATACATACCTTTATACAGAAAGAACGGGAAGAATATAAGGATAATCTCCTGCTGTTGGATAATGGCGATATTCTGCAAGGTCAGCCATGTGTCTATTATTATAACTATATTGATACTGTTTCTCCGCATTTGGCAGCGGAAATGCTGAATTTCATGAAATATGACGTGGGAAATGTGGGAAATCACGATGTGGAAACCGGACGTACCGTATTCGATCGTTGGGCAGGTGACTGTAAATTTCCCATTTTAGGTGCTAATATAGTGGACGTGGCTACTGGACAAACACATTTCAAGCCTTATCAAATGCTGGAACGCGACGGAGTGAAGATTGCTGTGATGGGCATGATTACTCCTGCCATTCCTGTATGGTTGCCGGAGAAATTATGGAAAGGGCTGCGCTTTGATGATATGGAAGAAACCGCCCGTAGATGGATGAAGGTCATTCAGGAAAAGGAGAAACCGGATCTGGTGATAGGTATTTTTCATTCTGGGCAGGAATTGCAGTTGATGGGAGGTAAGTATCGTGATAACGCATCGCTGGAAGTGGCGCGCAAAGTCCCCGGATTTGATATTGTCTTGATGGGGCACGACCATGCCCGTGAGTTGAAGAAGATTGAGAATGTGGCGGGAGACTCAGTGCTGATTATGAATCCTGCAAATAAAGGACTTGTGGTTGCCAATGCGGACGTTACCCTGAAACTGCGTCATGGGAAAGTCGTGGATAAACAGATTCAGGGAGCGTTGACTGAGATGAAAGACTATGATGCAAGTGAAGAATTCATGAGCCATTTCTCTTCTCAGTTTGATGTCGTGCGTAACTTTGTATCTAAAAAGATAGGTCGTTTTGCTCAAACTATTTCTACACGGCAGGCTTACTTCGGTTCGTCAGCATTTGTGGATTTGATTCATACATTGCAACTGGAGATTAGTGGAGCGGAAATATCCTTTGCAGCTCCATTGTCTTATGATACGGAGATCAGGGAGGGAGATGTTTCGGTCAGCGATATGTTCAACCTGTATAAGTATGAGAATATGCTCTACACGATGCGATTGTCTGGTAAGGAAGTAAAGGGCCTGCTGGAAATGTCGTATGGCTTGTGGACAAACCAGATGAAATCTCCGGAGGATCACTTGCTTTTACTTCGTAGACAGCCCCGCAAAGGAGACGGCGAACGGGCTTCCTTCCAGAACTTTAGTTATAACTTTGATTCGGCAGCCGGAATTATTTATACGGTAGACGTCACTAAGCCCCAAGGTGAAAAGGTGACTATTGTCAGTATGGCCGATGGTACTCCCTTCGAGATGGACAGGATGTACAGAGTTGCCTTGAATTCGTATCGTGGCAATGGTGGTGGAGAGCTATTGACTAAAGGTGCGGGTATTCCTCAGGATGAACTGAAAGACCGTATTCTTTCTTCTACAGATAAAGATCTGCGCTACTATCTGATGCAGTATATCGAAAAGAAAGGGCTGATTGAACCGCGTGCTTTGGGACAGTGGAAATTTGTTCCGGAGGAATGGACAATACCTGCCGCCAAACGTGATTATGAATGCTTGTTTGGAAAAGTGGAAAAATAATTATTATCTTTGCACACGGATTTCCGGAATAGGATATTCGGATTTTTCTATCCGGTATCGTTAAAAGAGAAACGCGGATAATCATTATTTTTATAGATAGACAAGGAGACATGGGAAAAAGGGTAAAGAGAGTTATCGGTGCAGTGTGTTTGCTGGTGCTGTTTGTAGCATATCAGGCAAGTATCACGGCTTTTACCCATGTTCATTATGTCAACAGAGTGATTATTGTGCATTCGCATCCTTTCCATGACAAGCACATACACTCTAAGACGGAACTCGTCGTTATAGGCCGTTTATCGACCTTCCATGCTCCGGAAGTTGAAGAATATGAGAATTTACATCCCATGCGGACACTGTTGGCCGTATTGGGAACAGAGCGTATAACTCCCTTGGTGAAGGGAGAAGTAAAACAAGTTATTTCTCTTCGTGCTCCGCCTGCACTTGCAGCATAGTAAGGATGTATTTTGTATTTTGCGGTTTGCATTTTGCGGTTTGCGGTTTGTGGTTTGCATTCTGTATTCTGTATTCTGTATTCTGTATTCTGTATGCTGCATTTAGTATTCTGTATATTACATTCTGCATTTTGTTCTTTCTTGAACAACCTCTCTAATCTAATTGTAATTTTCTATTTTTTTTGAGCGCAAATTAATGAAGAAATATATATTTGTGCTGGTGCTTGCCGTGGCTTGCATCAGCCTCTATGCCGTAAATCCTATCAAGGAAGGCAACATGATTTCCGGCCATGTAATTGTGGCGGGAAGTGAAGAAAATATCCCCTATGCAACTGTGTTGATCAAAGAAAACGGGCAGGGGACAGTCTCTAACGAAGAAGGGCAGTTTGAGTTCCGCAAGTTGCCTGCCGGAAAATATACGCTTCGTGTGTCGGCTGTAGGCTATAAGACCCAAGAAAAAGAAGTGACAGTGCACAAGGACTTCACTGCGGTCATCCACTTTCAGATGGTTGAAGAGAGTTTCATGACGGATGAAGTCGTCGTGTCTGCCAATCGCAATGAGGTGAGTCGGAAAGAAGCGCCGGTAGTTGTGAATGTGATGAGCACCAAACTCTTTGAGATGGTGAATTCTACCGACCTTGCAAAAACGCTTAATTACCAGTCGGGGTTGCGGGTGGAGAATAATTGCCAGAACTGCGGCTTTCCACAGGTGAGAATCAATGGTTTGGAAGGGCCTTACTCTCAGATACTGATCAATAGCCGTCCTGTCATCAGTGCACTTAGCGGGGTGTATGGACTGGAACAGATACCTGTCAATATGATAGAGCGGGTGGAAGTCGTGCGTGGCGGTGGTTCTGCCTTGTTCGGGGCAAATGCAGTGGGTGGAACAATCAACATTATCACGAAAGATCCTATCAGCAACTCTTTCCAGGTGTCGAGCATGCTCTCTTGCATGGACGGAAAGTCGTGGGAGCAATATATGGGCGGTAATGTCTCGCTGGTGGCAAAGGACAACTCATACGGTATTGCCCTGTATGAAAGCTATCGCAACCGTAATCCTTACGACCGTGACGATGACGGATTCTCCGAGCTCGGCAAACTCAATATGAATACTTTTGGCTTTCGTGCCTATTATCGTCCCACGCATTTCAGCCGTATCAATCTGGAGTACCATACTACGAATGAGTTCCGCCGTGGCGGCAATAAGTTTGACTTCCAACCCCACGAATCGGATATCACGGAGCAGACCAGGCACGTCATCAATAGCGGTGGGGCAAGCTACGACCTGTTCTGGCGCGAATACAAGCATAAGATCTCTCTTTATGGCTCCATACAGCATACGGACCGGAACAGCTACTACGGTGCGCAGCAGGACATGAATGCCTACGGCAAGACCAATGACCTGACTTGGGTTGCCGGTGGCATGTATGTGGGCAATATGGATAATTGCTTGTTTGCTCCGGCCACTTTCACCGGAGGCGTGGAATATCAGAACAACTCTTTGCATGATGTCATGACCGGCTATCATCGCGATATGAAGCAGGACGTGCGCATAGCCAGTACTTTTGTGCAGAACGAGTGGAAGATGCGCATGCTTACCCTGTTGGCAGGTGTGCGTCTGGACAAGCATAACCTGATAGAAAAGCTGATTTTCAGTCCCCGCGTCAACCTGCTCTATAAGCCGAGTGAGGACTTTCAGGCACGCCTGACGTACTCCACCGGATTCCGTGCGCCCCAAGCATACGACGAAGATTTGCACGTGACGGCAGTCGGCGGAGAGGGCGTTCAGATTAAGCTGGCGGACAATCTGCGTGAGGAACGTTCCAATAGTTACAGTGGTTCCGTAGATTGGAGTACGAAGCTGGGACACTGGCAGGCGAATATCCTGTTGGAGGGATTCTATACCGATTTGCGGCACGTTTTCGTGTTGGAAGACATCGGGAAGAATGAGAACGGAGACCTGATAAAGGAGCGTCGCAACGGAAATGGCGCACGTGTGTATGGTGCCAATCTGGATGCCAAGATTGCCCACGGCAAGGAAGCGCAGTTCCAACTGGGCTTCACGGCACAACGCAGCCGTTATACGCAGCCGGAAGTATGGACAGAGGTAGACGGCGAAGAGCTGACCACCCGCCGCATGACACGCACACCGGACTATTACGGTTATTTCACTTTCTCTTCCGCACCCCTGAAGAACTTCGATTTCTCTTTGTCGGGCGTATATACCGGCGAGATGATCGTGCCCCATTACGCACCGGTAGACGCACCGGAGGGGGCTTTCTGCAACATCGAGAAAGACCGTATGGAGAGCACTCCCGATTTCTTCGACCTCAATCTGAAACTTAATTATACGTTTGTCCTGCACGACCACATTAAACTGCAACTCAATGCCGGCGTGCAAAACCTCTTCAACAGCTTCCAGAAAGACCTGGACAAAGGGGAATTCCGCGACTCCGGCTACTTCTACGGACCTACCCAGCCGCGCACCTTTTTCATTGGTTTCAAAATCATGAATTAGCCCGCGGAGGAGGATACCGCATCATGACATCGGTTCGTGCAGATTACCCTGAAAGCCATATTTGGCAAATGATGGGAATCTGCACGCAAACCTCTGAAACAGGATTGAGCAGGAGCAGATGAAAGAACAGTAGAATTACCTAACGGTAAAATATAGGTAACCGTAGAATTACTTGACGGTAAAACGTAAGTAACCGTAGAATTAAGTAGCGGTAAAATATAGGTAAGTGGTAAAATGTAACTAACGCTAAAATGTTCTCTTTCTCTTTTTTTTAAGATTATTCGAAGGGATTTCAAAGAAATATTATGTAATTTTGCTCCCGAAAAAGAAAAGGAGATGAAAAGTATAAAGAACGTAGACATAGCGACTATCCGCCGCTTTCCGGCGATGGATTTTATCGGAAACGACTTTGCCATATTCGACAATATAGGTGACATCCCTTTGTTTGGGTATCCCACCCGCCTGAATGCCTCTTGCCTGACGCTTTGCCTGAAAGGGAATTGCCGGATACGCATTAACCTGCGTGAGCACGAACTGACCGAAGGCGTTCTTGTGATCACCCTGCCCGAACAGATCTTGCAGCAGGTAGAACGTTCGGATGATTTTACGGGAATTTTTATAGTGGTCTCCGGCCAGTTCATCGACGATGTGCTCCCCACGATACAACAGTTGTTTCCGTTCTTTTTCATGATAAAGGAGCAGCCGTGCGTACGACTTAAGCCGGAAGAGATGGTAGCCGTGCAAGAGTATTACTCCTTCCTTCAGAAGAAGGTGAAGTTGAAAGACAATCCTTTCCGCAAGGAGATCACGCAAGGGCTGATCCTTTCACTCTTCCACGAGATATATGGCATCTACCAGGGCAACACACCTACTGTACGGAAAGCGAAAACGCGTAAAGAAGAGCTGTTCGAGCGTTTCATCCGTACGATTTCCGAATCATATAAGGTGGAACGCAGCGTCGCCTACTATGCCGACAAGATGTTCCTGACCGCCAAACACCTTTCCACCGCCGTGAAGGAAGTCAGCGGAAAGACAGCCGGAGAGTGGATCGACAGTCTTGTGGTCCTGGAGGCTAAGGCACTGCTGAAATCTTCCGAACTGAGCATACAAGAGATAGCCGAAGAACTTCATTTCGCCAACCAGTCCTTCTTCGGGAAATACTTCAAGCACCACACGGGCATGTCGCCCAAGGAATACCGCAAACAATAGGACGCCCCCGCTTATATTCCCGCCCGCACGCGGCTCAGCGTCTCGGGAGTCATCAGCAGGTAAGAGGCGATATGCGACAATGGCGCTCTCTTGATGATTTCGGGATGGGCATGCAGCAGCATATTGTAGCGTTCGCGTGCCGTCTCGAACCGCCAGGAGTCGGCTTTCACCTGCGATACGATCAGCGAGTGTTCCAGCACCTTGCGGTAGAACATGTTGATTTCCCACGAAACCTCAGTCAGCCTCATGAGCTTCTCGTAAGGAAGCAGATAGACGATGCTGGCTTCCAGCGCTTCGGCCATCAGGCGCGTAGGCTCTTGCTTGAGGGTGCTTTCTATGCAGATGAGGGTACATCCTTCGTACGAGAAGTGCTCGGTGACATCCTTTCCGTTCTTGTAGTAGAACTGTCGCATCATGCCTTTGCCCACGAAAACCAGATGGTGGCAGACTTGCCCTTCTTCAAACAGAATCTCGCCTTTTTCTATCTCTTTGCGCACCAAAACCTCTTTCAGCAGCTTTCTGCCCTCGGATGACATGCCCGGATAACGGGAGTTGACAATGGTGTCCACGGTTTCTTTTAATAATGTATCCATAATTGTTGGCCGATATAGATGACTGTTTAATGCGAGCAAAGGTATAAAAGATTTAATTCTAAATCAAGTACCGTTGCTTGCTGTTTTTCTGTTTCTGCCTACTGTTTTTCTGTTTCCGTCTGTTGTCTTTTCTGTTTCGGAGCATCTGAAGTTCACGTTCACGCCGCTAAACCTAAGCTTTGACACGCTAAACCTAAGCTCTGGCATGCTAAAGCTTAGGTTGGGAGGAGAATCTTTTTATCTGTTTAATCCCGCCGATGGATTTTTATTATCTTTTGACTTATAGTCTGTTACATCTTTTGACGAAAAAAAGTAGAAAAAATATGCCCGAAAGATTTGCATAGTCCAAAAGTTTGCCATACATTTGCACCGCATTTGAGAAACAATGCAGATTTAAGGAAGTGTGGGTGAGTGGCTGAAACCACCAGTTTGCTAAACTGACGTACGGGTTACCGTACCGGGGGTTCGAATCCCCCCGCTTCCGCAAAGACTTGGTGGATTCGTCTAACGGTTAGGACACATGCCTCTCACGCATGCAATACGAGTTCGATTCTCGTATCCACTACAGTTGAAGGCAACAAAAAATGGAATGCACTCTTAGCTCAGTTGGTAGAGCAACTGACTCTTAATCAGTGGGTCCAGGGTTCGAATCCCTGAGGGTGTACGAAGTGCAAAGCGGTTATCTAATGAAGATGGCCGCTTTTTTTGTGTGGCTTTTAGAAATACTTTGTATATTTGTCATTTGAAATTGTAAAACGTGAACGCTTTGAATTGGTTGTACAGTTTGTTTGTTGAACACTCCGCCATGCAGGCGGTTGTGGTGCTATCGTTGATATCGGCTATCGGTCTGGGACTGGGGAAGATACGCATCTGCGGCATATCGCTGGGAGTGACGTTCGTCTTTTTTGCCGGAATCATTGCCGGACATTTCGGTCTTTCCGTAGACCCGCAGATGCTGAACTATGCTGAAAGTTTCGGTCTGGTGCTGTTTGTATATGCATTGGGCTTGCAGGTGGGACCCGGCTTTTTCAGTTCGTTCAGGACGGGGGGAGTGCAACTGAATATGCTGGCAATGGGGGTGGTCGTGACGGGCACGCTGATGACCCTGCTGGGCAGTTATACACTGGGAATTTCCTTGCCCGACATGGTGG
This sequence comes from uncultured Bacteroides sp., assembly GCF_910585845.1. Lineage (GTDB taxonomy): Bacteria > Bacteroidota > Bacteroidia > Bacteroidales > Bacteroidaceae > Bacteroides. Next base: position 8,898 of record NZ_CAJUHF010000061.1, read on the forward strand.
GCATCCTGTGTGGAGCCACCACGAATACTCCCGCACTGGGCGCCGCGCAACAAACCTTGAAGCAGATGGGACTTGAGGCAAGCACTCCGGCACTGGGATGCGCCGTGACATATCCCTTGGGTGTGTTAGGCGTGATTCTGGCCATTCTGCTGATACGGAAACTGCTGGTTCGTGCGAAAGACTTGGAGGTGAAAGAGAAGGATAATGTCAACAAGCCGTATATCGTCGCTTTTCAGGTGCATAATCCTGCCATCTTTAATATGAGCGTGAAGGACATAGCACAGTTAAGCTATCCCAAGTTCGTGATCTCCCGCCTGTGGCGCGACGGTAATGTCAGCATTCCCACTTCGGAGAAGGTACTGAAAGAGGGCGACCGCCTGCTGGTGGTTACTTCCGAGAAGGACGTGCCGGCACTGACGGTGCTTTTTGGCGAACAGGAAAATACGGACTGGAACAAGGAGGACATCGACTGGAATGCCATTGACAGCCAACTGATTTCGCAACGCATCGTAGTGACGCGTCCGGAATTGAACGGCAAGAAGCTCGGTTCGCTCCATCTGCGCAATCACTACGGCATCAATATCAGCCGTGTATACCGTAGCGGCGTCCTGCTGCTTGCCACGGCGGAGCTTACCCTGCAACTGGGCGACCGCCTGACGGTGGTAGGGGAGGCGGCAGCCATACAGAACGTGGAGAAAGTATTGGGCAATGCCGTGAAGAGCCTGAAAGAACCCAACCTGGTTGCCGTATTCGTAGGTATCATACTCGGGTTGGCGTTGGGGGCTATTCCGATAGCCATACCCGGTGTCAGTACTCCGGTGAAGTTGGGACTGGCAGGAGGACCGATCATTGTCGGTATCCTTATCGGTACGTTCGGACCGAGGATGCACATGGTGACCTACACAACCCGCAGCGCCAATCTGATGCTTCGTGCCTTGGGACTGTCGCTCTATCTGGCCTGTCTGGGGCTGGATGCAGGTGTCCATTTCTTCGACACGGTGTTCTGTCCGGAGGGCTTGTTGTGGATTGCGACCGGTTTCACGCTGACGGTGCTTCCGGTGCTGCTGGTGGGAATCGTGGCTTTCCGTTGGATGAAGATCGATTTCGGTTCGGTGGCGGGGATGTTGTGCGGAAGCATGGCCAATCCGATGGCACTGAACTACGCCAACGATACCATCCCCGGTGATAACTCTTCGGTGGCTTACGCTACGGTCTATCCGTTGTGCATGTTCCTTCGGGTGATTATCGCACAGGTGTTGCTGATGTTTTTCATAAGTTGAGGCATAAGCGTCTCGGCATGTTTGGAATATCGGCATGTTTGGAATAAGAAATTAGAATGGGGCGCTGCTGATGCGTCCGGTTCGCAAATTATAAGTTATGAATAGTAATATAACTCCTGAAAGCATCATGAGCGACTTGCGTTATTTGCAGTTGCTGTCACGCAGTTTTCCGACGATTGCTGATGCCAGTACAGAAATTATCAATTTGGAGGCCATCCTGAACCTTCCGAAGGGTACGGAACATTTTCTGACCGATATACACGGTGAGTATGAAGCCTTCCAGCATGTGTTGAAGAACGCTTCGGGTGCGGTGAAGCGTAAAGTGAATGAAATCTTCGGGCATACCTTGCGCGAGAGCGAGAAGAAAGAGATATGTACGCTGATCTACTATCCTGAGGAGAAGCTACAGCTGGTGAAGGAGAGCGAAGCCGACCTGGACGACTGGTATCTGATCACGCTCAACCAACTGGTGAAGGTCTGCCAGAACGTCTCTTCCAAATACACCCGCTCGAAGGTGCGGAAAGCATTGCCGGCAGAGTTCTCATACATCATTCAGGAGTTGCTGCACGAATCGACCATAGAGCCCAACAAGCATGCCTATATCAATGTGATCATCAGCACGATCATCTCCACCAAGCGGGCAGACGACTTCATCATAGCCATGTGCAACCTTATCCAACGGCTGACGATCGACTCCCTGCACATCGTGGGCGATATCTACGACCGCGGACCGGGTGCGCACATCATCATGGACACGCTTTGCAACTATCATAACTTCGACATCCAGTGGGGAAACCATGACATTCTGTGGATGGGAGCGGCATCGGGCAATGACGCCTGCATTGCGAATGTCATCCGCATGTCGATGCGTTACGCCAATCTGGCCACGCTGGAAGACGGGTATGGCATCAACCTGTTGCCGCTCGCTACCTTTGCGATGGATACCTATGCCGATGACCCATGCACGATATTTGCGCCCAAGATGAACTTTGCCGACGGCAGCTACAATGAGAAGACGCTGCGCCTCATCACACAGATGCACAAGGCTATTACGGTGATACAGTTCAAGCTGGAGGCAGAGATCATAGACCGTCGTCCGGATTTCGGCATGCAGAACCGGAAGCTGCTGGATAAGATAGACTTCGAGCGAGGCATCTTCACATACGAGGGAAAAGAGTATCCCTTGCGCGACACGAACTTCCCCACCATCGACCCCTCCGACCCGTATCGCCTGTCGGACGAGGAGAGGGAGCTGATGGACAAGATACACGCTTCGTTCATGAACAGCGAGAAACTGAAGAAGCACATGCGTTGCCTCTTCACGTATGGCGGGATGTACCTGGTGTGCAACGACAATCTGCTCTATCACGCATCCATGCCCCTGAATGAGGACGGCAGTTTCAAGCACGTACGCATCGGCAAGAAAGAGTACTGGGGGCAGAAACTGCTGCGCAAGACAGACCAGCTGATCCGTACGGCATACTTTGATGAAGACGGTACGGAAGAGAAGAGCTTCGCACTGGACTATGTATGGTATATGTGGTGCGGACCGGATGCACCGTCGTTCGACAAAGATAAGATGGCGACCTTTGAACGCTACTTTATCGGCGACAAGGAACTGTCGAAGGAGACCAAGGGGCATTACTATTCGTTGCGCAACCGCGAAGATATCTGCGACCAGATTCTGGCAGAGTTTGGCATCGTGAGCCTCCATTCGCATATCATCAACGGCCATGTGCCGGTGAAGACCATCAAGGGCGAGAAACCCATCAAGGCGGACGGCAAACTGCTGGTGATTGACGGCGGATTTTCGAAAGCCTACCAGCCGGAGACGGGCATTGCCGGATATACGCTGGTGTATCATTCGCACGGATTGCAGCTGGTGCAGCACGAACCTTTCCAGAGCCGTCAGAAGGCGATAGAGGAGGGGCAGGATATCAAGTCTACCACTTTCGTCATTGAGTTCAACTCACAACGCATGATGGTGAAAGATACAGACATGGGGCGCGACTTGGTGACGCAGATACAGGACTTGAAGAAACTGCTGGTGGCATACAGGACAGGATTCATCAAGGAGAAGAATTGAACTGCATAGGAGTATGTCGAAGCTGGGTTTCACCACAGATTATTACAGATTATCGCAGATTACACAGATTACGCAGATTACGTAGATTATCCGGTTGATTTTCTGCAACTTTAAGAGCCTGTTTAATTTTTCTTCAAAAGAAATCTAAACAGGCTCTTAATGATAATCTGTGTTAATCTACGTAATCTGTGGTGGGTTCTGGCATACTGTCAATGTAGTCCACATTGTCCACACTGTCAATGTAGTTCACACTGTCTTTTAGTATTTGAATAAGACCACTCCTCCTTCGAGGATGACGCCTTTGTCGTAAGTCACTCCCCGGTTGTAGTAGCGGCTTCCTCCGTAACCTCCCGTCACGAACACTCCCAGCCGGTCGGTCAGGCGATATTCCAGATTTACGCGTGCTTGCAAGGCATAGAGACGTGCCGGAAAACCGTGGTCTTTGTTTTTGAAGTTCTCGATATGCTGGAATCCCAAGTCGCCACTGACGAACAACTGTTTGTATAAGGGCAACTCCAATCCGGCGCGATAGAAGAAAGAGGCCGAAAATTTGTCACTGAAGTCCAGGTAGTGCGTTCCGCCTCCCAGAATCGTATAGAACAGCCTGTTCTTGAAACGCGCTCCCACATTCAACTTCGTCCGGTTTCCCCCGAACAACATCAATTGCACTCTGGTGTCGGGGTTGGCATTCACCAGACCTAACTGGAACCCGTCGAAATTACCTTTATAATAGTTGAATAATCCGATTTGCAAGCCTTTCCCGTCCTTTGTCACATTGAGGGGAGCTATCTGTGCGCCGATGGCAGTGCCTCCTGTCACGTTGCCCAGTCCGGCTATTTGTATGCCGCGCATGGTCTCTCCGCTGATGTTTCCCAATCCGCTGACCTGTATGCCCTGCATGTTCGCACCGGCAATGTTCAGCAGTCCGGAGAGGGTGGCACCGTTGAAATTCTCTCCCGAGAGGTTTGCCAGTCCCGCAAGGTGCACGCCCGAAGAGTGTCCTCCGGTGATGTTCAGCAGTCCGCCTATGATGATACCGCCGGTTCTATTGCCGGTGATGTTGGTCAGTCCGGAGAAGATGACACCCTGTGCATGGTTGCCTGTGATACCGACCAGACCGGACAATGACACACCTGCGAGATGGTCTCCGTTTACGTTGCTGATGCCTGCTACCTGTACGCCCCGCATGCTTCCGCCCGTGAGATTGGCAAGTCCTGCGGCTTGCACGCCGTTCATGTCCTGCCGTACTACTCCTGCCAGCAGATTGACACCTAAACCGTTCAGGCGGTTCATCGCCGAGAAAAGCCCCAGGTTCAGGCATGTGGAGCCTACGGTATCTGTCGGCTGCGTCGCTATGTTCTTCCATAAAGACAGGTTGATTCCTGCATGGCTTTTCTCTTTCTTTCCTGTCGGTGCTGGTTCTTCCCTTGTGGTTTGTGCAGAGAGAGTTCCTGCCGCAATCAATAATGCGGCTAAAGATGAAGTTAATCGTCTCATTCGTTCTTGTTTGTTCTTTATAGAGTTTTTATCCCTTAGCCTCTTGATACAAGAACCGTTTGATCGAGCGTTTCGGCGTCTTCTCAAACTCCTCAGGATATATCTTCATCTTCTGCACCTGACAGTAGGCTGGCAGGGTCTGATTCAGTGCGACACGGTTTTCTTCCATGACACGTTCGAGGTCTTCGGTCTTCAGTCCGTGGGCAAAGGCGTCGTCGAAGTCGGGATAAACCAATCCGACCAGTTTCTCGTTCTGCTGCACGATGATGCTTTCTGCCACATAAGGCATGTTGTTCAGTTTGTCTTCTATCTCTTCAGGATAGATGTTCTGTCCGTTGGCACCGAGCAACATGTTCTTGCTGCGTCCTTTGATGGTGATATTCCCTTCGGCATCCATCAGGGCGAGGTCGCCTGTGTGCAGCCATCCGTCGGCATCTATGGTTTCCCGTGTGGCTTCTTCGTTCTTATAGTATCCCAGCATCACGTTCGGTCCGCGGCATACGATTTCGCCGGGAATGTTCTCCGGGTCGGGCGAGAGGACTTTCACTTCCATGCGTGGAGCCGCCTTTCCGCAAGAGCCCGGTTTGAAGCGCGACCAGTCTTCGTAGCAGATGATGGGACCGCATTCGGTCATTCCGTAACCCACCGTATAGGGGAAGTCAATCATGTGCAGGAACTGTTCTACCTCCTGATTGAATGCCGCACCTCCCACGATGACCTCTGCGAAGCGTCCTCCGAAGGCATTGATTACGTTTTCGCGTACGGTGGCCTTTATCTTGTCGTTGATGATGGGCACTTTCAGCAACAGCTTCATAGCAGGTGTCTCCAGTTTCGGCAGTACGTTCTTCTTGATGATCTTCTCAATGATGAGCGGGACGGCAACTACCAGATGGGGTTTCACTTCGGAGAATGCCTGGAAGATGATCTTCGGGCTTGGCATACGGGTGAGGAAGTAGATCTGGCAACCGACGGCAAATTCGTAGAGGAACTCGAAAGCCAGTCCGTACATGTGTGCCATCGGAAGCATGGAGATGACCTTGTCGCCGGCTTTCAGCGGCAGGACTTCGAAAGCAAATGCGGTGTTGGACCACAGGCTGCGGTAGGGCAGCATCACGCCTTTGGAATAACTTGTCGTGCCGGAAGTATAGTTGATGGCAGCCAGCTCTTCGGGTTGGTCTTTATGATATGCGATGTGTTCCTTGCGGAAGTTCTTGGGATATTTCCTGCCGAACAGTTCGTTGAGGTGTTCGCGGGCATAGTCCAACTTTTCGCTGCGCGATACAAGGATGGAGAAGTCTGTCACCAGGATGATGCCCTCCAGCAGGGGCATGGCGGCTTCGTTGAGGTTTTCCCACACTTGGTCGCCGACGAAGAGCAGTTTCGCTTCGGAATGATTGACGATGTTGTGCACGTTGTCCGCCTTGAACTCGTGCAAGATGGGCACCACTACGGCGCCGTAGGTCAGTGTGGCAAGGAAAGTGACTCCCCAGTGCGAACTGTTTCGTCCGCAGATGGCTATTTTATCGCCTTTCTTGATGCCGCTTGCTTCGAAGAGCAGGTGTATTTTTTCTATCTTTCGGGCTACGTCTTTGTATTGCAGAGTGGCACCGTTATAGTCGGTGAGGGCGTCCAGATCCCAGTTTTTCTTAATACTATTCTCAATATAGGCGATAAAACTTTGTTCCATGATAATAAGAGTATCTATATCTATTAAAAATTAGGTTATGCGCTTGTCGACCGTTGTTCCGGTCGACATAAGCTTATTTCGGCAAAATGCATTTTGTTGCACATTTCGCTGATAATTGTGCAAATATAAGGCTTTATTGAAAGAAAGCAAATTTTTGACCGGAAAAAGCGGGAAGTGCACACGGCTTTTCGTTTACAGGAGTTATCACTTTAACTCTCCCTTCTCATCTCTTCGTTTTCCCTTCTTCATTCTCTCTTCTTTCTTTTCTCTTTCTCTTTTTCTTCTCTTTTTCTTTTTCCCTTCTCAACTTAAGTACCATTGATACATGCGCTGTACGCCTTCTTCGATTTCTATCTTGTGGTGCCAGCCCAGGGCATGCAGTTTGGAGGGGTCGGTGAGTTTTCTCATGGTTCCGTCCGGTTTGCTGCTGTCGAAGGCCAGTCGTCCCCGATAGCCTACGGTGTCCACTATCAGTTCGGCGAGTTGGCGGATAGAGATCTCCTTGCCGGTGCCGATGTTGATGTGGCAGTTGCGTATCTCCTTGTCTCCCGGTTTGAAAGTATCCTTGAAGTCGACATGTTCCATGACGAAGACACAGGCATCCGCCATCTCTTCGCTCCAGAGAAATTCGCGTAGCGGGGTTCCCGTGCCCCACAGTCTCACTTCGTCCGTACCGATGCCGTACTTGCCGAGGACGTCAAGTATCTCTTCCCGAGTGCTGTTACCGTCGACGCCCTCTACGGGACGGCGGTTCAGGTCGGTCGCTACGGCACTCCAATCCCCTTGTTGCAGGCAGTGGGCGAGGTGTATCTTGCGTATCATGGCGGGCAGGACGTGGCTGCGTTCCAGGTCGAAGTTGTCGTTCGGACCGTAGAGGTTGGTAGGCATCACGGCAATGTAGTTGGTGCCATACTGTAGGTTGAAACTCTCGCACATCTTCAGTCCGGCGATTTTGGCGATGGCATACGGTTCGTTGGTGTACTCCAGCGGGGAGGTGAGCAGCACATCCTCCTTCATGGGCTGTTCCGCGTCGCGGGGATAGATGCAGGTGCTGCCCAGGAAAAGCAGTTTCTTCACCTGATGGCGGAAGCTTTCGCCGATGACGTTTTGCTGTATTTGCAGGTTCTTGTAGATGAAGTCGGCACGATAGATACTGTTTGCCATGATACCGCCTACGAAGGCGGCGGCAAGGAACACGTATTCCGGTTGTTCTTCGTCGAAGAAGCGGCGGACGGCCACGGCGTCCAGTAAGTCGAGTTCCTGGTGGGTCCGTCCGATGAGGTGGGTATATCCTTTGTCTTGCAGGTTCTTCCAGATGGCCGAGCCTACCAATCCACGATGCCCGGCTACGAATATTTTGGCGTTTTTGTCCAACATTTTTTTCAGTTTTGTTTCTTGTTAGATTGTGTGATATATCGGGAGTTATTCGGTTACATGGAGCTTTCTCACGAACTTCATGTCGTGTTCAGTCATGATTTTTACCAACTCCTCGAAGCCGGTTTGTCTGGGGTTCCAGCCCAGCAGGGTCTTGGCTTTGGTCGGGTCGCCCAGCAATTGTTCCACTTCGGCGGGGCGGAAATATTTCGGGTCTACTTCGATAAGGACTTTCCCGCTTGCCGTGTCGATGCCCTTTTCGTTGACGCCTTCGCCCTCCCAACGCAGTTCGATGCCTGCTTCCCGGAAGGCGAGCGTGGCAAATTCGCGTACGGTATGCATCTCGCCGGTGGCGATCACGAAGTCCTCCGGAGTGTCATGTTGTAGGATGAGCCACATGCACTCCACGTAGTCTCTGGCATATCCCCAGTCGCGCCGCGCGTCCAGGTTGCCTAAGTAGAGCTTGTCTTGGAATCCCTGTGCGATGCGTGCGGCGGCAAGCGTTATCTTCCGGGTGACGAAGGTTTCGCCTCGGCGTTCGCTCTCGTGGTTGAAGAGGATGCCGTTCACGGCAAACATCCCGTAGCTTTCGCGGTAGTTCTTCGTAATCCAGAAGCCGTATTGCTTCGCCACGCCGTAGGGGCTGCGGGGGTAGAAGGGGGTGTTTTCGTTTTGGGGAATCTCCTGCACCTTTCCGTACAGTTCGGAAGTGGATGCCTGATAGATTTTCGTCTTCTTCTCCATGCCGAGGATGCGGACGGCCTCCAGTATGCGCAGTGTACCGATGGCATCGGTTTCGGCGGTATATTCGGGGACATCGAACGAGACTTTGACGTGGCTTTGTGCGGCGAGGTTGTATATTTCGTCCGGTTGCACTTGCTGTATGATGCGGATGAGCGAGCTGCTGTCCGTCATGTCGCCGTAGTGCAGGTTGATGGTACGCTTCTGCTTCATGTCGCGCACCCATTCGTCGAAATAGAGGTGCTCGATGCGACCGGTATTGAAGGATGAAGAGCGGCGAAGGATACCGTGCACCTCATACCCTTTTTGCAGCAGGAACTCGGCAAGGAAAGAGCCGTCCTGCCCCGTGATGCCTGATATTAAAGCTGTTTTCATATCGTAAGCTTTTTAAGTGGTTATTTTAAGTTTCGCATGCGAAACTTAAGTGATTATCTTTTGTAGGGGCAAAATTCGCTATTTTCCGCGAGAATACAAAAGGTACGGTATAAAGTGTTTGAAAACTTGTTAATATTTAACCTGTTGGTTGAATTAAATTAGTGAATATTTTATCTGTCCAATCGGACGGTGA
>NZ_CAJUHF010000062.1 GCF_910585845.1 uncultured Bacteroides sp.
TATGAGAAAGTATGCCGCTTGATTCAAAGTAAAGGAATTAAATGACTATCCCTATGTAGCAAAAAAGCCGTGAAAAAGGGCATAATAAGTACATAGAAAACATGAGCCTATAAAAAGCAAATAGCGTGTAATTCATTGAGCTACACGCTATTTTATAGTGTTTTAGTATGTCTTTACTTACATGCCTCATTTGACTTCTTATGAGACATTACATTATTTGTTATGAGTGAGACATAAGACAGTTCTTGCATACACATTCTTCAGGCTTCAATCTTCAACTTGACAAAATTGTCCCTCTGCAATTGCATCATATAAGTAGTGACACGCGAGGCATAATCCTCGTCAGGATGAAAATGTTCAGCAAGCAGAGAAACAATCTCCCGCACCGTACGTTGCCCATCTATCAGGTTCCAGACAGCACTACCATGCTCCTCCAAATGTACATGAATATCGGGTGACATGCCTTTAGGCAACAATAGACGGCGCATCCATTTACGTTTAAACCGGGGATAGGAAATGACAACGCAATCCCCATCCCACTCTGTTGTAATATGGCTGCAACGAACCGGAACCGCGTCCAGCAGACTAATCTTACCTTCGGGAACTTCCGTAACGTCTTTATTCATCTTTCTTAGAAGTTGTTATTGCAAATGGCGTACACACGCTTATTCTTTTATATTAGGTTCTTCCAAGCCAAGTCCCTTTTTGCGGTCCACTACTTTCAGCACGAATCCTAAGATCAAAGCAGCAACACCCAGACAAGCAAGCATCACCAAAGGAGCCGTATAATCGTATGATATGGCAGCTTCTTCAGGCGTAATCACTCCATTCTTCAAGTCCTCCACCAACTGAGGATTAGTCTTGTCGAGCACCTTGCCTATCAGCAACGGGAACAGCCACAAACCGATATTCTGAATCCAGAAAATCAAAGCGTAGGCACTTCCGATGATTTTGGCATCCACCAGCTTAGGTACACTCGGCCACAAGGAAGCAGGTACCAACGAGAAGCTGGCTCCAAGTACCAAGATAGTGAGATAAGCGATGAAAATACCTCCTACGGCATTCTCCTTGAACTGCGGCAACACAAAAGCAAATGTCAGGTGGCACACGATGAGAAGCACCGAACCAATCACTAACATCGAAGCCGCCTTGCCTTTATGGTCCACATAGTTACCTAATATCGGCGTGATGCCTACAGCCAGCAACGGGAAGACAGCAAACACCGTCTCGGCACTCTGACGCATATACCCCATATAACAGAACACAACCAATGCCACACCAGCTACTACCAACAATCCGTACTTCATATTAGTCTTTTTGGAGAAGTTGCTCGCAAAAGCAGCAGCAGCTACTATCAACATGATACAATACTGAATGGCAACCACTGCATTAGAAGCCCAGAAAGAATCGGCAGGAACTTCTGTAAACACCAGATTACACTGCAACATATTTACCGCATACTTCTGGAAAGGGAAAATAGCAGAATAATAAAGCACACACAAAAGTGCCACTACCCAAAATCCTCCACTGGAGAGAATGGTACCGAGGTCACTGATTTTAAACGGATCATCTTTCTCTTCAGCCTCGCCAGTCTGTTCATCCAGTTTCTTATCCATAAAGAAATAGACAATAAACATGATAAGCGCAATGAACAACAACACCACACCGAATGCCACCGAACGGGATACATCGATCACACCACCCAATTTGGCAAACATCGGAGAGAAGATCATACAGGTAGCTACTCCCAAACGGGCAAGTGCCATCTCAGAACCCATGGCAAGTGCCATTTCACGACCTTTGAACCACTTCACGATTCCGCGTGAAACGGTGATACCAGCCATCTCAACACCGCAGCCGAATATCATAAAGCCTACAGCAGCAAATTTGGCCGATGCAGGCATGCCTCTATAAAAAGGAGAAATTCCCAATTCGTCAAAGCCGGGAATATAATTCAGGTTATTAGTAAACCAAGTCTCCAATCCACTCCCTTGAAATGCTTCCGTCACGGCATACCAGTTGATTGTCGCACCCACAAGCATCACTGCTCCCGAAAACACTGCCGTAAAGCGTACTCCCATCTTGTCCAGAATGATACCGGCAAAAATAAGGAAGAAAACAAATACATTAAGGAAAGTCTCAGAACCCTGCATGGTTCCGAATGCAGTAGAATCCCAGCCACGGGTAGATTGCATCAAATCCTTGATAGGCGAAAGAATGTCCATAAAGATATATGAACAAAACATGGCAAAAGCCAAAAACAAGAGTACCATCCAGCGCATTCCTGCAGAGTCGCGCAATGTCTGATGAAGTTTGTCTGTAGTAGTCATTTTGTTTTTAGTATAATAAGATTAATAAATATATGCAAGTTACATCCACCTCCTTAGAGCTTGTTTGTATTTTATTCAAGATGATTTTTGTTCGAGATGATTTTTATTCAAAAACAGGCTCTTACTTGAATGAAAAAAGAGACGCGGATTACACAGCCTTCACGAATCTGCATTATCCGTGCTGTCCGATGTAATCCACGCCTCTAAGAACATTGCCCACCCATATATGACGAGCAACTTATAAAGTCAGTAATATCCCTATCATTCCACAGAATCGGATGTTTCAGTAGGGGTTTCCGTTGCCGGAGCAGTCGTTCCTGTCGGAATGTTATACGGATTGGTTTTCTCTTCCTGCTGTGCCTGTTCCATAATCACATCGCCTCCTTTGCTTGAAGCACTAGGAATGGCATAAGCGGCAGCGATACTCATTACAACCATGAATGCAGCCAAACTCCATGTAGCCTTTTCCAGGAAGTCAGTAGTCTTGCGTACACCCATAATCTGGTTGGAAGAAGAAAAACCCGACGCCAGACCGCCTCCTTTAGAGTTTTGAATCAATACAATGAAACACATGAACAAGGATGCAATCACCATTAAGATAACTAATAAGAAATAGTACATTTTATTATTTTGATTTAGCGTTAATAATCAATTTCTCCAAAAATCTGATTTGGTCTGCAAAGTAAGCATTTTTTTTTGGATAATTCAAACTTAATTTTTTAATAATTTCAAGAGCCTTGTCATATCGGTGCTGCTTAATGTAAATTTTAGCCAAAGTTTCAGTAAAACAGCTATCATCCAGCTCGTCGGAAACGGTTTTTGAAGGGGTTTCCTCATCACTTTCTTCTTCTTCCGACTCTTCTTCACTTTCGTCTTGCTCTACTTCCACCTCTGCCGGACAAACTGTCTCTTCAGAAGTTACCGGTGTTTCATCCCGACTAAGGAAAACATCAATCAGGTCTTGCCCACGTAGTTTAGGTGCCTCTTCTGCCATTTCCGATGACGTTTCTTCCACATCATTTGTCACTTCATTCTCCTGTGTCAGATAAGAAGTATAGTCCACGACGTAATCCAGTTCCGTCTGTTGTGAATGTTCTTCCGGAACAGTAGAGAGGAAGGCATCTATCAGCGAAAGCGTACGGTCAATGCTCGGCTCCTTATCCAAATCTCGCTCACCGTCACAAACGGAAGCATACGGATGAAGCGCATACTTGTCTCCTTCTATCAGATAAAACAAGACACTCTGATCCGACACATATAGTACTGACTTACGTAATTCTGCCCCGAAACTGCTGTCATGCAGCAAATAAAGGTTCTTAAGATAAAGCAAACGCAAAGATTGGAAATAAGGATAACGGGCTATCAGCGTGCGAAGCTCATATAGGGTATCCCGGTTCAACGCCTCGGGATGCTGTATCCATTGTTGCAAAAGTACCGACGTCATCTCTTAACTATTACCAGTTAGCTACAGTTGCATTAAAAATCTGTTCCGTGATGTCTTTCACCATCTTCGATATCAGGTCATCCTGCACATCGGTCAACAACAGGGAAGAGTCGTAAGTCTGGAATGCGGAAAATTGTTGGTCGGTAAAGTCATCCTTATGATCTGTATTGTTCACAAAGGAGACCTTCACGGTCAAAGTCACTTTCACCTTTGAAGAGTACCCGCTTGCATCCACAGCTTCATTATACTGATTGTAGCCGACGATTTCTCCGTCTATTTCCAAGTCAGCATTGCTATTGACCAGCGACAGACGTGTCTGGCGCATAAACAAATCTTTCAGATCTTGGTTAAACTGAGTAGCCAACGGAGCATAAACATACTCTGCACGATTCTGGAAGTCAGCTATTGAGATCGTCTTTACCTTCGAATAGTCAATCGAACTGATCGGTGCAAGACTCATTTTAAAACTACACGAACCCACTATCAGGAACAAGCCCGACAACAGAACAGCCGGAGCAATCTTTTTAATCCAATCCATATTCTTTAATCTTTCTGTATAGGGTACGCTCGGAAATATTCAAGTCCATAGCCGCACTCTTGCGCTTGCCATGATGCTTTTCCAAAGCTTTCCGTATCATCTCTTTCTCTACATCATCCAGTGAGAGAGACTCTTCTACATATTCTTCCGTATCTTGTATATCATCATCCACCGTATGTGAAGGTTTCACAGAAGGATGGATAATGGTGGGAATGCTCGGAACCACCGGAGTCACCACCGCAGGCGATTGTGTGTAATAAGCGGCAGACACAGCAGCCTGAGCAGCATTATTCCCACGTTCGGACATAATCTCATGCACCAGTTTCTTCAGTTCCGTCACATCCTGGCGCATATCAAAAAGTACTTGATACAAGATTTCCCGCTCGCTCTCAAAACTCTTGTGTTCTTTTCCACCCAATAATGCCGGAAGCCGCTGCATGTTATTCTGATTAGGCAAATACCCTTTCAGGATAGCAGCATTGATTTCACGATTGGTCTCAATGATGGAAATCTGCTCTGTGATATTCTTCAACTGCCGCACATTGCCGGGCCACTGATAAGCAAGCAACATTTGCCTTGCATCATCAGTCAGCTGGATGGCAGGCATACGATACTTTTCCGCAAAATCTGATGCGAACTTACGGAACAAGAGATAAATATCCTCCCCACGCTCGCGCAAAGGAGGTACTTGAATGGGAACAGTATTCAAACGGTAATACAAATCTTCCCTAAAGCGTCCTTCCGAAATGGCCTGCGTCAGGTTTACATTGGTAGCGGCAACAATACGCACATTCGTCTTCTGTACTTTCGATGATCCCACTTTGATAAACTCACCACTTTCAAGCACACGCAACAGACGCGCTTGCGTAGGCAATGGCAGCTCTCCCACTTCGTCCAGAAAGATGGTTCCACCGTCCGCTTCGCCAAAGTACCCTTTCCGTTCGCCAATGGCACCGGTAAACGCCCCTTTCTCATGACCGAACAGTTCAGAATCAATGGTTCCTTCGGGAATGGCACCGCAGTTCACAGCAATGTACTGTCCATGCTTCCGCCTGCTGTACTGGTGAATGATTTGCGGGAAACTCTCCTTACCCACACCGCTTTCGCCAGTAATCAGTACAGACAAGTCGGTAGGAGCCACCTGAATAGCCACATCTATCGCACGCATCAATACATCATTGTTACCTATGATGCCAAAACGTAATTTCACTTGTTGTATTTCCGCCTTTGTCATGCTACAAATATACTACAAATCTTCTTCCACACTATCAAGTTTCAACTTATCGCTGTCGTCGCGCTTTTCGTAATATTGTTTCCGCAAGGGATTAGCACGCATCTCCTTATCACGCATCCGGTTGCGGAATACATCGATAGCCACATAAATCGCCTGACGGAACGAATCTTCACTTGCCACTCCTTTACCTGCAATGTCGTATGCAGTACCGTGAGCCGGCGAAGTACGTACCACGGGCAAACCGGCAGTATAGTTCACGCCTTCGTCCATAGCCAATGCCTTGAACGGAGCCAGCCCCTGATCATGATACATGGCAAGCACACCATCAAAATGCGTGAAACTACCCGCCCCCATAAAACCGTCAGCAGGATACGGACCATAGCACAAGATCCCTTGGGCAGCCATCTCCTTCAGTGCCGGGATAATGATCTCTTCCTCCTCTTTTCCCAACAACCCTTCATCGCCGGCATGAGGATTCAGCGAAAGCACGGCGATACGTGGTGCACATATAGCAAAGTCCTGTTTCAATGACTGGTTGAAAATAGCAAGTTTCTCCTGTATCAACTCTTTCGTTATTGTCGACGCGATTTGGCTGACGGGAATGTGCCCAGTCACCAATGCCACCCGGAAATCTTCCTTCATCAATATCATCAGCGACTTGGCTCCATTACCCAATCTCTCCTCTATGTATTCCGTATGACCGGGGAATGAAAACGTTTCCGACTGAATGGTATGCTTATTGATAGGAGCTGTGACAATCACATCAATCAATCCATCACGATATTCTTCGATTGCCTTTTCCAATGCGCCCAGTGCAGCCTTCCCTGCCTCCGGATCGGCTTTAGAGAACTCCACCTTCACTTCGTCGTCCGTGCAGTTCACTACACTCAGACGGTTGGAGGCTGCTTCCGCAGCAGAACCCACAATGCTGAAATTGGTAGGCAGATCCAGTGCTTTACGATGATAAGCCGCTACCTTGGGTGAACCATAAATCACAGGAGTGCACAACTCCAACATGGTAGGATCGGAGAATGTCTTCAGAATAACCTCATAGCCCACGCCATTTATGTCTCCTTGGGTAATGCCGACTCTTATTTTATTATCTTCCATTTTAAATCAATTATCTTCTAATTTATATGTATCCTATTATATCACATCGAAACCATCATGCCAACCTTTCAGCCGAAGGTTCAAAACACCCCTTCCACTCGGTTACTTCATGTTTACTCTTCTTCAGCCACCTGTTCTTTTGTAGCACTCAACGGGATTTCCGCTTCTGTCCTTTTATCGCCGGGAAGTCTCAAGGTATAGAGAGATGCTTCCATCTGGCGCATCAGATTACGTTTCATCTTATCCGGAGAGTATATAAAGGCTTCCACCACGATAATCCGTTGATTTACCTGATCCAAACGCATGTGCGAAACGTACGGTCCGCCCATGAAATCGCCCTTCATGCGCCACAGCCCGCGTGCTTCCAAGGCATATTCTCCCTGTATGGTCAGAGGGCGTACATCGGTCATCAGCGAATCAGTCATCATGTACATACCTTCTTGTGCACCGGGGATATTGGCTTTCATAAACGAATCACGCTTCTGCACGAAATATTCCTTGGTGAACGTATTCTTGTCTGTATAAGGGAAGGAATAGATGACAAAGTTCTGATCAGCAGTAGCAGCATTCATGCCTGCCCAAAAGAAATCCTCACCTTGCTTGGTGGAGGAAAGTTCAACCGGCACCCATACATCACAGTCGAACATGCTCTTTACTTTGGTAGCCACATAGTCGTTATGTTTCTTTTCCAGCATAACGATCTGACGGTTCATTTCAGCGCGGGTAAAGAAGTCGATAATCACCTGCTTGTTTTCCGATACAAACGTTTCGAAAGAGGCTTCATCAGGCGCCTGTATAGTCAGGATGGTCTGTGGAGCAGCATATACATCCTTGGCATACTTGAATTTGGGATGGGTATAAATATCCTGTACGTCGGCAATGATGATATTACGGATCAACTTCAACGTAGCATCATAATTAGCCGGTGCGGTGTACATCATGCGGAAAGAACGTTCGGATTGGGGAAGCCCCGGAACATCTGTATCGAGTACATCAAAAAGAGCCCTACCGGCAGGACGCTCCCACATTCCGGGATCCACCACTACCAATATTTCGTACGCACGACCGCTGGAGGTCGCTCCAAACACACCTTTCTTACCACCACTACAAGCGGAAAAGACCAATGCCATGAAAGCCAAACTCAAAAAAAACAGTTGCTTTTTCATAAATCTACCAATTAATGTTTCTACAAAACTACGAATTAATCGTATGCCAACTGAAGCATAATCAATAATTTATATTAATAATTGTTTATTTTCTTCCTGCTTGGCAGTAGAAAGCATCCCGCAGGCAGCAAATATGTCCTCTCCACGCGAAGCCCTTATCGTAGTGAACAAACCGTGAGAAGTCAGATAATCACGGAATCTAGTTATCGCTTCCATGTCCGTCCCTTCCAAGTCTACTCCCGGTATGGCATGGAAGCGGATCAGATTGATACGACAATCCATACCACGCAAAAGTTTCAACAACTCCTTGGCGTAAAGCAACGAATCGTTCACACCCTTGAAGACAATATATTCGAAAGACAGCCTACGCTGCTTGCTAAAATCATAGTTTCTCAACAGATCCACAATCTCAGTAATGGAAAACGCCTTCTCGGCAGGCATCAGTTCGCGCCGCTGCATGGCGACGGGCGAATGCAGGCTGACAGCCAAATGGCACTCCGACTCTTCTATAAAACGGCGAAGTCCTTTGCGCAAGCCGACAGTAGAAAGTGTAATCCGCTTGGGACTCCAACCATATCCATAGGGGGCAGTCATGATCTCCAAAGCCTTCAGCACTTCATCCAAGTTATCCAAAGGTTCTCCCATTCCCATCATCACCACGTTCGTCAATTTATCATGTTCAGGAAGGGAATTAATCTGATTGATGATCTGGTTGGCAGTCAGATTTGCCGTAAAACCTTGCTTGCCGGTCATGCAGAACTTACAATTCATTTTGCATCCCACCTGAGAAGAGACACAAAGCGTAGCACGCTCTTCATCAGGAATATAAACTGCTTCTACAAAATGTTTCTCACCTGCCCGATACAAATATTTCACCGTACCATCTACCGAGCGCATGGCTTCCACGGGACATTCTG
Source organism: uncultured Bacteroides sp. (assembly GCF_910585845.1). Lineage (GTDB taxonomy): Bacteria > Bacteroidota > Bacteroidia > Bacteroidales > Bacteroidaceae > Bacteroides. The sequence goes on from NZ_CAJUHF010000062.1 coordinate 8,740, forward strand.
CTCCCACTTCACAGACCTCCTTTAGCAGCTCCCGATGTTTCAATGACAAGTTTGTCATCTCATCAATGGAACTTACTTTCTTATCATACAGCCACGAAGCGATCTGCTTGGCAGCAAATCTGGGCATATCCAGCCTCCTTACCACCTGTTGCAGCTCGGAGAGCGTCATTCCTAAAAGAGCTTGTTTCGGCATCATTGCTATCAATACTTTCCTGTTTATAGTTGCAAAGGTAGGAATAAAGTTGCATAAAGACAATTACATACGTAGAAAATGCCACCATACAAATAGAAAAGCCGCCTGATATCACATCAGACGGCTTTCACAATCAAAAAATAAAATTCCATTTAAACACAAATTTCACAATTTGTACAAAAAAACAAAAATCAAAAAAAATATTCCAGTACCTTCCAAAGATATCTTCTGTAAGGACAATACCCGGAAGGGATTTTCAACAAAGTCATAACAATTTTTTAGAAGAACAAATAACGTTCATCCTTCACGTCGGCCTTCAGATACAAATCATTGATGAACTGGCTTGCCATACGTGCATAACGATTCTGCAATGATGCCTCTTCAGTATCCTTCTCGAAAGTGTCATTCAGCTTTTCCTTAGCGTAAGGCTGCAACACAAACACACCGCCATTTCCCTTAATCGGAGAACTCAACTTATTCAACTCACCAACGGAGGCATATGCACCAACCAACGGCTCGCTGGAACGCAATGCCGGCACATAAGCAGGAGCGGCAAAAGTGACATGCTTCACAGAATCGCTCACAGCCTCTTCCATCGCTTTATACTGGTCGAACGTCGTTGCACCGGCTGCTTTCATGTCAGCCATGATCTTTTCAGCCTTCTTATCGCGAAGCAACTCCATTCTCAATTCATCTTTCACCAAAGCAAACGGACGGTATCCTTCAGGAATAATAGCAGAAACACCCACTACCAACATGTGGTCGCTTTCACCGCACTCATACAAGCCTGAAACTTCACCCACCTTGGCAGAGAATGCCCATCTCAAAGCTTCTTTCGTACCTCTGATACCACCGATGCCATGCTCAGAACTGTACAAATCGTTTCTGTCAAGCAACTTGTAACCTGCATCTTCCGCATTTGCCATCAGCTTCTCCAGATCGGGATTGGCAGAGATGAAGCTGCTGAATTTATTGTACACCTTGCTATAAGTCTCTTTACTGAACACTACAGGACGTTTAATGACCGCCACTTTATATTTAGTCGTAACATCCTTCTTGTCCATCACCTGCAGAATGACGTTCGCTTGCGCCAAGTTCAGGTTGACCATTTCGTTCTTGCCTGTCGTATTGATGGTATTCACATATTTCAGGTTCTCGCCATCCAACTGTGCACCTTCATAATTAGCAGAAGAGATCCAAGTGGCTTCACCAGTCTGCCCGTACTTCTTTGCGATTTCTACAAAGTCCGCACCACCCTTGATAGCTGTATAGATACTGTCTGCCAGAGCAGCTGTCTTGGCAGCATCCTCAGCCATGACCTGAATCTGTCTGTACTGAACGGAATCAGCCATAGAGGCTACAGCAACTTTCTTAAATGAGTTGATCGTATTGTCAGAAGCGTTGTAGTAAGGTCCATACACACCACCTACAGAAACTGAATCCAAACGGGCAACCACATCAGCAGGCAAAGCCTTAGTGGTGCAGAACAAGTCTACATAAGGAACATCCGAACCGGCGGCACGAACCAACATAGCATAATCGCCCGGTTCGCCGGCAAGCTGCTCTGTATACTCAGTCACATCTTTCTGAATGTCTTCTCTATCTTCGGGACTTGCAGTCACTTCCACATCAATGAACTTGATATTGCGGGTTTCCACATACTGTTTGAACTGCTCTTTCTTTTTAGCATAAGCATCTTTCAGTTCAGAGTCCTTGATCACCACAGCAGAATCCGCCACAGCAGAATAAGGAATGGCAGCCAGCAACAAATCAGCCTGGTCTACTCTTGCGTCGAAAGCGTTCTGAGCGTTTACCGAGTTAGCCAAGAAAGACTTGGTAACCAAAGCTCTGTACTTCTCGGCAAGACGGGTCTGTATCAGTTGTTTCTCCAAGAAAGACCAAAACTTATACAATGATTCATAATATTCAGTATACTGAGCCGGCATCTGCATTCCGCTCATCTTAGAATAATCCACGAGGAACTTCTTCAACATATCCTTGTCGAAAGCTCCGGTCTGCGGATTGCGGAACGGAGTCTGTTGCAGCATAGGATGCACACCTGCGTCGATGATAGCTTGAATTTCAGCTTTGGAAACGACCAAACCCAATTTCTTGGCTTCGTTCTCTATCAGCTTGTTGTTGACATAGTTCCGCCAAACTTCATCCTTTATCTGGTTGTTTTCTTCGTCAGTAAGCGCGCTTGAGCCTCTGGAGAACTTTATCACTTCCGTGTACTCTTCTATCAACTTCTGATAATCTTGCACGGAAAGCGCCTCTCCGTCCACCTCTCCTACGTCATGTGACTGGTGCGGCTGCAACACTTTCCATGCATCTCCAGCAATGAAAGCAAACAACGCCAAACCAATTACAATCACCAATAAGGGTCCTTTAGACCGAATGTTTTGTAATGTTGCCATTTTAGTTTATAAGATTTATTTGTTTATTATTATTTTCTTAAAATTCAATTTAGCGCACGAAGATACAAAAAATGCAAAGAATCTGTTTAAAAATTCCCAAAAAAGTTTCTCATCCAGCCTCTTTAATTTCTCTTTTCTGTAACTTTCAGACGCACCAGTTCTATCTTGGTAGCCGTAACCTTGATTATCTTGAACTGAAATTTATCTACAGTCACCACTTCATGCAGCTTTGGAAAGCTCTGATAACGGTTCAGAATCAGTCCGCCTACCGTCAGATAATCATCCTCTTCCGGCAGATCGAGGTTAAATGTTTCGTTCACTTTCCCTATTTCCAACCGACCCGAAAGCACATACTCGTCGTCGGCAATCTGCTTGCAGACGTACGATGTATTGTCGTGCTCATCCTCTATATCACCAAAAATCTCTTCCACCAGATCCTCCAACGAAACTATTCCGGACGTACCGCCAAATTCATCCACCACCACGGCAAGCGATTTCTTCTGCTGCATGAACAGCTTCATAAGCTTATGTGCTGCCATCGTTTCGGGAACGATGGGAACTTCCTTCACATTGTCGTGCCAGTCTTTCGGGTTGCGGAACATCTCGGAAGAGTGTATATATCCCACCACATTGTCAATGTTGCCGTCGTAAACGATAATCTTGGAGATACCCGACTCGACAAAAAGGCTCTTCAGGTCTTCCATCGAAGCCGTGCGATCCACTGCAACCACCTCCGTACGCGGCACTATACAGTCGCGTATCTTGATACTGGAGAAATCAAGTGCATTCTGAAAAATCTTCACTTCCGCATCCAGTTCCTCTTCATCTTCGGCATTGTCTATACTGGACTGGACAAAATAATCCAAATCCACCTTTCCGAAAGCTTTCTCGGATGCCTCTTTGTTGATTTTCATCCCGAAGAGACGCAGAAAGAGGTAGGACAAACCGGAAGAGAGTTGCGACACCGGATAGAGGATGACGTAGCAGATCATCAGCGGGAAAGCGCATACCTTCAGTACAAGGTTGGGATTGATCTTGAACAAAGTCTTGGGCAGAAACTCTCCCGTAACCAGAATAATCAGGGTAGAAATAATGGTCTGCACCAGCACTTCAATGAAATCGTTCGAGATCAGTCCCCGCAGCAGGTAGGCATTGATGATCTGTGCCATGAGGATACCGTAAATGACCAGCGCGATGTTGTTGCCCACCAGCATGGTAGAGATGAAGTTGTTGGAGTTACGGAAAAAATAGGCAAGAATACGGGAAGACAACCCATCCTCACGCTCCATTTCAAAGCGTAGCTTGTCCACAGAAACAAAAGCGATCTCCATTCCCGAGAAAAAGGCGGAGAAAAGCATGGTGATCAATAAATAAATATAGGTATCCATAATTTAGGGTTTGATACTGTCTTTTTGCACACCGCCTGCCTGATCGACTCCTGTCTGCAGGCTGTCGGCAGGTGTCATGGAATCATCGTCCACATAGAAGATGCCTGCCGGTTTCCTTATCGTGTAAATAGTCATCTGCTCGTTGGAGTCGAAGCCATGCCCCATGATGATACGGTCCGGCTGTTCGATGCGGATAAACTTGTCGGAGTAGATAGTATGTTTGTTTTGATCCCAGTAGAGCAACTCGGTCTCAAAACGCTCTCCTCTCAGATTACTGATGTCTACGTTACCCATCAATTTCCACAACTTCTGCTTGTCGTAGTAATATGCTGTATCTGCCTTCACACTGGCTTCCACATTGAACACCGAATCAAACTTCTCCATAAAAATCCCCCGTTCGAATGCCCAATACGAAGGACTCTTCCGGTCGAAGACCAGCCACTCTTCCGTGTTGATGCGGTAGCGGGTAATGCCGGAATCGGAGATGAGGGTCATCACCCCCTTCGTGTCCAACACGGGCAGCGAATCGCGCTCGGTGATGGCCTCTCCCAGCACCTTGCGGTTCCCCGAACAAGCAGAAAATAAAAGAAGCATAACCACTGCCCCTAAGACAATGGTTATGCTCAATATTCTACCCAACAGGAGATAACTTCGTTGCGGTAACATTAAAGTACTCATCGAACAGTTGTGCTTTCGCCGATCCAACCGCCTACGGTTACACGGTCGCCTGCCTTGATACCCAACATAAACAGGTCTTCAGCCTTCGGCGTATAACGGGCATATGTCGAAATCAGTTCGTTAGCCTTGTCTGCTACAGAGGGGTCTACAGCCTTTGCGCGCTGCAGTTTGTCGATAACGACGAAATAAGTACACTTGTTCAATGCGCTCTCGTCATTCCAATTCGGACTTGAAGCATAGAGCTGTGCCAGCAGGATATATGCGTCACCATAGTTCTCCTTAAAGCTGATTGCCTTCTGTATATAACCTTTGGCTTGTGACAACTTCTTCACCTGAGACAGCGTAGCAGCTACCGCATAAGCGATCTGAGCCTTCTTTTCGTTGTCGCCTTCCAGATTCAAAGCTTCGTCAAAATACTTCACAGCTGTATCATAGTCGCCCTTCTTGTATGCCATGTATCCACAGCCGGTGGCAGCATCAGCCGTCGGGTTAATCTTATACATGTAGTAAGAAGCCTGGAAGTATGCTTCGCTTTCCGTACACTTCATCATCTTCAGCACGGCGATGGCTTTCTTCAGATAAGCAGAATCAGACTGGTTGGCCTCCACTTTCGGTCCATAGATAGATTGCAAAGATTCGCAGTCTGCCGTACCACTGTTGACAAACATAGCCACCAGATTGTCTTTCACTTGCTGCAAAGCAGTCTTCTTCTGGGCGTTCGTCTCAGCATTCACGGCAGCATCAGCGTAATCTGAAGCAGTCAGATAATCTTGGATGAACTGCTCCTTATGATTGTTGTCAGCTTTCAATTTGTTCAGAGACATATCGAGGAAGTAATGCAAAACAGCTCCTTCCGTGTTCTCCTTTTCTGCATCAATAGATTGTTTGAACCAAGTATAAGCCTGATTGACATCCACTGCCGGAGCGTAAGCGATGTAGTCGAGCGCTTTCGTACCCAATGCGGCATCCACGGTTGCTACCTTCATTCCCTTGGCTGCAAACTCAGGGATATACTTCATCTTCTGGTCATGCAATTGCATCAACTCGTCGAAATACTGCTTATATTCGGCAGACTTACGGTCTTTCACCTCGGTCAAAAGTCCACGGAGGATCTTCTGTCCATCGGAATAAGTGTAAAATTTCAGCATCGGACAAGCCTTGATCACTTCTTTCCAAGGAAGATAAGCATCCTTAAAGTTATTGCCTTTTACTGCTTCGTGGGAAATACTACTGTTTTTATTACAGTCTTCAGTCTGTGCGAAAGCGCTGGTCACCCCACCCGAAAGGAGTAAGACAGCTGCAAGCGTTCTAATCTTCATTGTATCTAATTTTTAGTTATTATATTATCATACTTTGTTTATTCAACTCTACGTTTCAAGAACCAGCGTTCATTGAACGTTACCCCGATGCATACACGCAACGTATTTTCATTCAGGAAGCGAGTCTCCGTCCCCTTGGTCTTCACATATTGTGCCGAGAGGCTCAGCACGGAACGGCTACGCGGAAGGGGCAGTCCGAAACCGGCAGTCACGCCAAACTCGTTGGCAGCTCTCTGACCGTCTATCTTATAATAAGGCTTGGAGTAGTAAGCACCCACTCGATACTTTATGATAGAGAAGTAACTTCTGCCCATCAAGTTGGGAATGTACTCAGCACCGAGGGCAACCTTTGCTCGATCGCAGAAAGCATCCGGATCGTTCATGAAGGTGGAGTTGCTCCACTTCTGGTACATCACATCCACTCCCACCGTCAAACGGTTATCATATACATATGTTACTCCGGCACCCAAAGTCATGGGAATGCCCGTTGTCATCACGGTATCTTTCAGCGACGTGCTGTAACCCGTGGAAGAGTTTCCCAGTTGCTGCTGCACGTACGACGTATTGTGTAAGTCGTGTCCGGGAGAGAATACCACACCCAGCGTGGCAGCATGCTTCTTGCCAAACTGCTGTGTATATTGCGCGCCAAGATCGAGTTTATAGCTCCTCACTTCCGTTCCGTAGAAGGTAGTCAGAGGCATTGCATCCGTACTGGAAGAGAAAGACTGTGCCCGTGTGCGCATCAAGTCTCCCCACAAATATGAGATGTTGGCTCCTACAGAAAGACTCTTGATAATTTTAACACCTGCACCGACATAAAGCTGATGCAACCCTCCTTCTCCGGAATAGGTAACCGCATAGGGGGTTCCGTCTTCCGTTTCCGCAGTACTGTACATACTGTACCCGATGTTGGAGTAAGGCAACATACCGATACTCATGGCTCCCCACTTGGCAAGACGAAACTGCATGCTGATATAATCAAAGCTGGAGTTCTTGGCATTCATCTTCACGGTTCCGTTGCTGAGGTTAGAGTTCTGCAAAGTGATCCCCCCGTCAAACAAAAACGTCAACGAATCGACAGCCGTATAAGATGCAGGATTCGCGAAATTGATCTGATAACGGTCACGCAAGCCGTAAGCTATGCCTCCCATTCCCTTGCTGTTACCCGATCCTTGATCGGCCAATTGTCCGTATCCGTATCGTGTATATGGAGAATTTGTATTATTTTGAGCGGCGACAACTCCCGATAACATCGTGAGCACGAACGCCAAAAGTGTCTGTCTAAACCTTGTCATTATTATAGTTTAAAATTCGATTCAATCCTTTCAACACTAAAAATCTGTCTGCAAAGATGATACTTTTTACGTTCGTATCAAAAGAAAAATCATCCCCGCCCGTTAAAAAAACCAAAAGTTCAGGATATTTTTCTTTCAGGGCACGTATATAGCCCGAAATTTCATATTCCATACCTCTCAGCACTCCTGCTCGAATAGCGCTGTCTGTATCCTTTCCCATCGACAGTTGGCGTCCTTCGCGCTGCACCAAAGGCAATCGACTGGTAAAGCGGTGGAGTGCCTGAAAACGCATCTGCATACCGGGAGAGATGTTTCCGCCGTGATATCTTCCGGCAGCATCCACAAATTCGTAGGTGATACAGGTGCCGGCATCGATCACCAGAAGGTCTCTACCCGGAAACTGTTCGCAGGCTCCCACCACGGCAGCCATGCGGTCGTAACCCAAGGTTTCGGGTGTCTCGTAGAGGTTTTCCACGGGCAATGGAGTGTCTGCCCCCAAACGGAACAAGGGGATACGCAAGGCGGAGAGTTGCGCCGATGCGCTTTCACTCAAGTCGATGACCGTCGCCACGATGGCTTGCTCGATGTCGTAACGACTGCATAGTCCAGGCAGACGCTCCAATGTTTGATTGGAATCGTAGACCACCTCCAGCAGTGCCGCCCCATCAAAGATAGCCAGCTTTGCCGACGTATTTCCTATGTCGATAACCAGGTTCACAACACGATGATTTATGCGATGAATTATGATTTGCGGGGCAAAGATAGAGATTATTCATTATATATAAAAGTGGTTTCCCCTTCGTTCCGATTCGCCTGGATAAAAAGAATAGAATTAACCCACAAATGACAAGTTGACAAGGAATCGAATCAAAAAAAAACAGTGGAAACGAATCAAAAAAACAGCGGAAAACGGACAAAAAACAGCAAAAATCTATCCGTTTTCGACAAAAATTCGCTAAAAAACGATGAAATTCCATCAAAAAACAGCGGAAAACAAGCAAAAAACAGCAAAAAACGAACGAAAAATGACGAAAAACAAGCGATTTTTAATGAAAAACAAGC
>NZ_CAJUHF010000063.1 GCF_910585845.1 uncultured Bacteroides sp.
GACTAAATACTAATATATTAATCGCAGTGGTTGGATTTTTATCGCACCACTACTAATTTTAAATGATTAATAATATCAGATGAACGTTTTACACATTCATCCAAATAGTTTTCAATCCAAGGATTATCGCCTGTGAAATCCCCTCTTCATATTCGAATGTATCGAAATCACTTGTCCATAAAAAGGCTCCTTGGCTTCTTTCTACACAATAAGAATATTCGTTACAAAAAAAACATTTTAGAATAAGTCCTTGAGTGAACCCCATTGAGTCAGGGACTGAAAGGCATTCACTCAGGGACTGAATGGCATTGAGTCAGGGACTGAATCATGCTCATTCTACTGTCTTGATAATCAAAGTTTTGCAAAATTGCCCATCATAGTGTAAAATTTGGACAAATCACTAATCGTGAACTTCCGGATTAGGGTTCGTATTTTTCTCATAGACTTTGAAATCCGCCAACTGCAAAGTCTCGTCTTTTATCCCATTGTCGGGACGGTCGTCGGCACTTTCCATCTTTCTTCCGAAACTGCGGTAGATGCCGTATTTATTCCGGATGCTTTTTTCTCAGATGCTGTTTTGTGCATCTCATAATCCGTTTCTTTCGTCTCATTGTGGGGCGGGGGATGAAAAAAGAGGTGTACGGAAACTCTCCACAGGGCATTCGCACTGATGACTGTGATGGGTTTCCATACACCTCTTCGAGGGTGAAGTGTAATGCTGATTATCTCTTCACTTGAATAATGTCGTAATTAAATCCACTGGTGGCTTCCTGCAAACTGTCGTTGACTAGACGCAGGGTAGTGTCGTTCAGGACGACGAAGTAGACGGGATCGTCGCCATCGTCAGGGGTCAGTTTGCATATTGTCTTTTGTTTGTCGTTCACTTTCTTTTGGAAGACCTGTTTTTTGCCTTTGCTTGTGAAACTTCTGTCCTTTCCGTCTCCTTCCGCATCCAGATAGGTCATCACCAGCATGTAGTCGCTCTCTCTGTCGGGGGCTATGCTGTCCACGCTTAATACATAGCGTATGCCCGGACCGTCAGCAGCCGGAAGCAAACCTTCGTACACGATTACGGCGGAGCCTTGGTCTTCGGCAATGGCTACGATGCTCTCTTCTTCGTTTTCAATCCTGTTGTTCTGAGTTCCTTTGGATTGGCAGGATACCAATGCAGCGGCGATGGCTGCAATCATCATTACTTTTTTCATTGCTTTAATGGTTTAAGTTAATATATAATGTGCAATTTAGCTATCTTCCTCTTCCTTCTTGATGACAAGCAGTTTGTCTACCCGTCCACGGTCCATGTCCACCACCTCGAAGTACAGGTTCTTGTAGTTGAACAAGTTGCCGGCTTTCGGTACCCGTCCGATGAGGAACATGGCGAGCCCGCTCAGTGTGGTGAAATCTTCCCCTTTCAGGTCGTCGTAGTTCAGGATGTCCATTTCTTCCATGAAATCACCGATATTCATCGAAGCTTCGACGAGCATCGAACCGTCCTGCCGGACGACGATCTCTTCTTCTTCCGTTTCATTCTCTTCAAGGATGTCGCCAAAGATGCTTTCCGTCAAGTCGTGCAGGGTGATGATACCTGCCGTGTTGCCGTACTCATCTACAACAACTCCGAACTTGTTTTTGTTCTTCTTGAATACCTCTAAAACTTTCTTCGCATACAAACTTTCCGGAATGAACAGGGGAGGGCGGGCTATACTGCGTAAATCAAACGGCTCCTTGTTGCCCAGCATGAGGATTATGTCTTTGACAGACACCACACCGATAATATCGTCTTTCCCCTTTTCAACCAACAGATATTTACTGAAGTGCTGTTCGCGGATGATTTGCAACACTTCTTCGTGGGTGTATGACGGTTGCAGTGCAACGATATCGCGGCGGTAGGTCATCAGTTCGTTGGCATGTTTGTCCGAAAAGCGGAATACATCCCGTAGCATCTCGGTCTCTTCTTTGTCGATGACACCCTGTTCCGAACTTTGATGTAGGATCATTTTCAGTTCGTCTTGCGTCATGGGACGCTCTTCTCCATTGTTCAGCCCAATCAGTTTATTCATGATTTTGGTGGAGAAACTGAGCAGGCAGACAAAAGGATAAGAGACCTTGGTCAGCAGAATCATGACGGGGCTGAGCAGGGTGGCATATCGTTCCGGATTGCTCAACGCGATGGATTTGGGTACCAGTTCTCCGATGATAAGCGAAAGGTAAGTGATGATTGCTACGGTCATGATCATGGCGAGGTCTTTGGCGTAAGGCGCCAATCCCGGAATGGAAGCAAACAGTGGGACTACATCGTCGGCAATGGCGACACCACCGAATGCTCCGGACACGATACCGATGAGGGTAATCCCGATCTGGATGGTAGAAAGAAACTTTTCGGGTTCTTCCAGTTGTTTCAGTACTCCTTTGGCTCTTTGGTTTCCTTTGCTATAAAGGGTCTCGAGGCGTGCCTTGCTGGATGACACCAATGCTATCTCATACATGGCAAAGATGCCGTTCAGCACTAATAAAATAATAATAATAATAAATTCCATATCGTTTTTGAATAGTTTGCGGTGTAAACATACTACTTTTCTTGAATTTTATCACTAATATTGCCACCTATTTGCATGAATAATTAACCCGTTGGTGGAATTGGCTTTGGGTAGAATTCATGTAGGGGACACATTAGAAACGTATCAACTTCGTTTTTTGTTTTGTATTTGCTCCGTACCTGCTCCGTATCAGGTTCGTTTTTGTCCGGAGGTACTTTTGTATGGAGAAACTACGGAGCTGGTATGTTTCGGATATGGCCTCGACCCACAGTTGATTTTGCAACGGATAGTATTAATGAATGAAAAATATGAGAAGTAAACAATTTCTTTTAAACGTTTTGGTGTTGTTTGCTGCGGTTGCGGCACAGGCGGCACGAGTGGATACGGTCAGGGTGAACAGCCCTGCGATGAAGAAGGAGGTACAAGTGGTCTATGTACTTCCAGACAAAGCATTGGATAAGAAGGCTGAGGCTTGCCCTACGGTCTATCTGTTGCATGGATTCGGCGGAAATGCACGTACATGGGTAGGCATTAAACCGGATCTGGGTAAGATTGCCGACGAGAAGGGCATCATCTTTGTATGCCCCGATGGCAAGAACAGCTGGTATTGGGATAGTCCGAAGAATCCCGACTATCGTTATGAGACTTTTGTCTCTTCGGAATTGGTGAAGTATACGGACGAACATTATGCCACCGTTCCGGAGAAGAAAGCGCGTGCCATCACAGGGCTGAGCATGGGCGGACATGGCGCGTTGTGGGTCGCAATCCGCCACCATGATACGTTCGGCGCTGCCGGAAGCACCAGTGGAGGAGTAGATATAAGGCCTTTCCCGAAGAATTGGGAGATGAGCCGGCAACTCGGCGAATATGAGTCCGACCCCGCTTTATGGGACGCACATACCGTCATCATGCAGCTGGACAAGATTCAGAACGGCGACCTTGCGCTGATTATCGACTGCGGCGAGCAGGACTTTTTCTTGGATGTGAACAAGGCACTGCATGCGAAACTGCTGGAGCGGAAAATTGACCATGACTTCATCACCCGCCCTGGAGCCCACAACGGAAAGTATTGGAATAACTCCATTGACTATCAGATCCTTTTCTTCGACAAGTTCTTCAGAAGATAACTCCCTGCATGAAATGCCCGGTTTATCGGATAATAAGCCCGTTGCGGAAGGTGCGTTGGGCTTTCACGCTTTTCACCAAGGTCATTTCGCTTTCGGAGACGGATGACGATGCCGGTTCCGAAGGCGCAATGCTGCCACAGATGATGTCTAATGCCGCGCTGACCAGTTCTTCATCAGGGTCGCCCAATGGCAATACTCGGGTGAAGTCACGCAACTGGCTGACTGCGTAGTCCGGAGCAAACCCTTGGGCATAGTCAGCTTGGTTTTCGGCATTGAATACTTCGCACACTGCGGGACGGAGCACCCACTGGAACTTGTCGCTGGGGAAACTTTCCGTAGCCACAGTCTCGCCTTTGGTGGTGCTGCCCACTATGACGACTTTCATGTGCGGTTTCAGGCAGTTGATCAGCATCTCGGAAGCGGCTGCGGTAGTACTGCTTGTCAGTATGTAGACTTCCTGTAGATTCAGGTTGCTTCCTCCGGCAATCAGTTGTTCGTCCAGCGTCAGGGTACAGTTTTTGCTTTGCTGCTTTTGGCTGTATGCCAGTGTGGCAAAGGGGGTGTTCAACCGGTCGGAAGGAACCAGCAGGCTTGCTAGAAGTTGCACAACCTCCATGTCTCCGCCGTCGTTGTAGCGCAGGTCGAGGATGAAGTCCGTCACGTTCTCCTCCTTATAGAGTTGGGAGAGGTGTAACAGGTCGTTGCCGGATGCCTTGCTGAAATGGTTGTATGCCAAGTATCCGATGTTCCGGATTCCGTCGCTGTAGATGTTGAAGGCAGGTATGTCGACATCTTCCACGGGGCGTAGGGCGGGCAAACGGGCTTCGCGATACTGCACGATACTACTCTCTTCTTCTCCTTCTTCCGTCTCGCTGAGGAGGTATCTTCCTATCGAAAGTTTCCCGCCTTCGCCTTCGGACAACAGTTTCTCAGTCTTCTTGGTGATGAAGTCGTCGTTGACTTGCATGATCCACTCGCCCCGCATCAACCCTATGTCCGAGGCAGGAGACTGGGGAGTGACATACGTGACCAAAGCGAGATAGGCGGTATCGTTGCCGCTGATGCGGTATAGGTTGTAGTCGAAACCGAAACTGGGTGGAGGAACGACGTACAGCGTGTCCACGCGTGAATATCCTTTATCGAGCGGCGACTTGATTTTATCTAGAAAGGCTCCCGGCGAGAGGAAGTAGTTCAGTTCCTTTGAGTCGGGAATGTCCTCAAACCAAAGATATTCTTCCCTCATGATACTATCTATCCATAAGTCGCGTCCCGTCAGGGGATAATATGCCGGCCAGCGGTCTACTCCGCACGAGAATAGCCCCATCATTGCAAGGATGCCCAATAGGAGAAGCTGTATATTTCTTTTTTTCATTTGTATCTATCGTTTGGTTTTCGTTGCAAATTTAGCGAATAGTTTGTTTATCTACCATAATTGTGGTATAAAATTCCCTATCTTATGCCATTGCCCGCCTCCGGATATTGCCTTACCTTTGCACTCAATCAATTTATTCTAAAAATACAACGATAATGGAAACAAAGAAATTACACTTCGAGACACTCCAACTTCATGTAGGACAAGAACAGCCCGACCCCGCTACTGACGCCCGTGCCGTGCCCATTTATCAGACTACCTCATACGTATTCCGTGATTCCGCCCATGCTGCCGCACGCTTCGGCCTGCAAGATCCGGGGAACATCTACGGACGTCTGACCAACTCCACGCAAGGGGTGTTCGAAGCTCGCGTAGCTGCATTGGAAGGCGGAGTTGCCGGACTGGCAGTCGCTTCGGGTGCTGCCGCCATTGCTTACGCTTTCGAAAACATCACCCGTGCCGGAGACCATATTGTCTCTGCCCAAACCATCTATGGGGGGACATATAACCTGCTGGCGCATACCCTGCCGGCATACGGGGTGACTACGACTTTTGTCGACCCTGCCGAACTGTCCAACTTCGAGAAGGCGATACAGGAGAATACGAAAGCCTTGTTCATAGAGACTCTGGGCAATCCCAATTCTAATATCATAGACATTGCTGCCGTTGCCGAGATAGCCCATCGCCATCGTATTCCGTTGATTGTGGACAATACGTTCGGAACTCCTTATCTGATACGTCCGATAGAGTATGGGGCGGATATCGTGGCTCATTCTGCTACGAAGTTCATTGGTGGTCATGGCACATCGTTGGGCGGAGTAATTGTGGACAGTGGTAAGTTCGATTGGGTAGCTTCGGGCAAATTCCCTCAATTGACGGAGCCGGAGCCTTGCTATCATGGTGTCCGCTTTACGGATGCTGCGGGAGCTGCTGCCTACGTGACTCGCATTCGCGCCGTGTTGCTCCGTGATACGGGTGCAGCGATCAGTCCGTTCAATGCGTTCATCCTGCTGCAAGGCCTTGAGACGCTCTCCCTCCGTTTGGAACGTCATGTGGAGAATGCACTGAAAGTAGTCGATTTCCTGAAGAAGCATCCTAAGGTGGCAGCGGTCAACCATCCGTCGTTGCCTGAGCATCCGGACCATGCTTTGTACGAGAAATATTTCCCCAACGGTGCCGGTTCCATCTTTACCTTCGAAGTGAAAGGCGGGGTGAAGGAAGCACATGCTTTCATTGATCATTTGCAGATATTCTCACTCTTGGCCAATGTGGCGGATGTCAAGTCGCTGGTCATCCATCCGGCTACCACCACCCATTCGCAGTTGACTGAACAGGAACTGGAAGAACAAGGCATCAAACCCGGAACGGTCCGTCTGTCCATCGGTACGGAACACATTGACGATCTGCTGGATGATTTGTCTCAGGCATTGGATAAGATTTAGTTTTCATAGGATTTGGCTTTCATAAGATTTAGTTTTCAATAGGATTTAGTTTTCAATAGAATGAATATTGCCGTTTTACTGTCAGGAGGTGTCGACAGCTCGGTTGTCGTACATCTCCTTTGTGAGCAAGGATATCGTCCCTCCCTTTTCTATATCAAGATTGGGAGGGACGATACCGATTATATGGACTGTTCGGCCGAAGAGGACTGGGAGATGGCATCGGCGGTTGCCCGGCGCTATGGCTTACCTTTGGAGATGATTGACTTGCAGAAGGAATACTGGGAGCAGGTAGCGGCTTATGCGATTGATAAGATACGTTGCGGGCTGACTCCCAATCCTGACGTGATGTGCAACCGGTTCATTAAATTCGGCTGTTTCGAGCAGAAAGTAGGGAAAGAGTTCGACTTCACTGCCACCGGACACTATGCCACCATCGTCAATGCGAATGGCAAGGTCTGGCTGGGTACAGCAGCCGATCCGGTAAAGGACCAGACGGACTTTTTGGCTCAGATAGACTATCTGCAAGTCTCCAAACTGATGTTTCCTTTGGGCGGGCTGATGAAACGGGAAGTACGGGATATTGCCCGCACGGCCGGGTTGCCTACTGCCCGCCGTCGCGACAGTCAGGGGATTTGTTTTTTGGGTAAGATCAATTATAATGATTTTGTGCGTCGTTTCCTCGGTGAGCGCGAGGGGGACATTGTGGAATGGGAAACGGGTAAGAAACTGGGCACGCATCGCGGTTACTGGTTTCATACTATCGGTCAGCGGAAGGGATTGGGACTGAGTGGTGGTCCGTGGTTTGTGGTTCGTAAGGACGTTGCAGACAATGTGCTTTATGTCTCCCGCGGTTATGATACGCAGTGGCAATATGGGCGGGAGTTCAGGATGCACGGTTTTCATTTCATCACCGAGAACCCTTGGCAGAAGGGGGAGGAGGTGGATGTCACTTTCAAGATTCGGCATACGCCGGAGTTCATGAAGGGAAAACTGATTCCAGTGGGAGAGGATTATCGTATTGTCTCTGCCGATAGGCTGCAAGGTATCGCTCCGGGGCAATTCGGCGTGGTCTATGATGAGGCTTCCCGAATATGCATTGGCAGTGGGGAGATCGGTTAAATATAATACTCTACCAGATCCACAATCCCTGCTTTCATTGCATATTTCGTGGCTTCGTGGGCATTGTTCACGCCCAACTTTCGGAATATGTTCTTGCGGTGGCTGTTTACGGTGTGGAAGCTGAGATTTCTTTCGGCTGCAATCTCCTTGGTGGTTTTTCCTAAGGCGATCTCTTTCAGTACGCTACGTTCTGCCGGAGTCAGCAGGTTGTCTTTCGGCGCGGGGCGTGCTGCAGGGGAATAACTGCCGGACAGTAACAGGTTGCTTACATGGTTGCACATGAACCTTTCTTTCCTTGCGGCACACTGCAATGCGGACAGTATCTCTTCTTTGGAATTGTCTTTCAGTACTACTCCGAAAGACATGCTGCTGAACAGTACTTGCCGCAGAAACTCCACACTCAGTTCATCCGAAAAGAGCAGCCAGTCGACCTCTTTGAACCGTTCGTGCAGGACAATCAGTTCATCCGCTCCGGAAAAGTCGAACAGGGTGTAATCCAATATGACTACCGCCTGCGGATGCAAGCGCAGTTGTTGGATCAGCTCTCCTTTGTTGTCCGCTTCCAGCAGTAGGGCGGTCTCTTTCTGCTTGCTGAGTAGGAACATCATGCCTGCTTTGGTGATGTCCTGATTGTCTGCAATGATAAATTCTCTCATATTGCCTACAAAGATAGTGCAAACCGAATGCAGAATGAAATGAACTTGTTTCTTTTTTATGCTAATTTTATGTTGAATCCAGTACAAGGCATTTTATGCTGATTTTATGTTGATTTTATGCTGAGGTACTTCTTGTTTCTGTTTCCTGTAAAAAAACTCCGCTGCAAAATACCTTTCAAGGAGGATTTTGCAGCGGAGTGAGGATATATATAGTCAAGGGCCTTACCAAGAACGCCCTTTGAAGATGCTGGATTGTTCCAATGGAACCAAC
This sequence comes from uncultured Bacteroides sp., assembly GCF_910585845.1. Lineage (GTDB taxonomy): Bacteria > Bacteroidota > Bacteroidia > Bacteroidales > Bacteroidaceae > Bacteroides. The sequence goes on from NZ_CAJUHF010000063.1 coordinate 8,525, forward strand.
TTGCCGCTCAATGACATATTGTTGGAATTGAAGTTCGGGCTGATGTTTACAGTGGCGTTATTGTCGCCATTGGTCAGCGTAATGAATATCTGTGCCGAGATGCCGACGCCTTGAATGTTGAACTGGCAGTTGACGTTGCCTCTTTTGTCGGTAGTCATCTTCATGTCCGAGGTGGTACCATCCACAGTTACGCCGCCGATGCCGTTAGGACCAGGATAGGCGGTGTTGAAAGCCACCTGTACGGTGCCGTGCCCTTGGTTCATCAATACGAAGTTGGTGTTGGCATTTACAAAAGCCGTCTGTCCGTTACGGAACATGACTTGGTCGGCTTCCAAAACAAACTGCTTATCTTTCAGTGCTGCCACGGCATCTTCGTACGAGATGGCGTCGGCTACTTGTTGTTCTGCCTTCTGACGGGCACGTTCGGCATCCCGCTGTGCTTTGCGGTTCATGCGTTGTTCGGTTTTGCTCTCTTGTGCATACATGGCGGTCGTTACCACGCTCATCATAATAAATGCTGCTAATGCAATAAATTTCTTCATAAATCTTTGTTGTTTAGGTTTTACGATTCTTGCTTGTTTGTAGAGAAAACAATCGCTATGAGAGATTGTTCACTGGAGAATCCTTTTTTTTAGGTTCATCCGACATATAAATCATGATTTATATTTAAATTTGTACTCTCGCGAAATGCGAATGTGATTTTGATTCCCGATTAGTTCTTTTTGTGATAAATTATATACAATGAATAAGAAACAAATATCTACTTGTAAGAAAGTAGTCACCTTTGGTGAAATCATGCTGAGGCTGACTGCACCCGATTTTCTCCGTTTCTCACAGACTAACCAGCTGATAGCCACCTTTGGCGGCAGCGAAGCCAACGTTGCAGTATCGTTGGCTGGCTTCGGCATTCCTACCGAATTTGTCACCCGCCTGCCGGATAACGCCATAGCCCGTGCCTGCATCGCCTCGCTTCGTGCCAACGGCTTGGGCACTGAAGGCATAGTCTTCGGAGGCAAGCGCATGGGGCTTTACTTTCTGGAGAGCGGCGCTGCCTTTCGCAATTCAAATGTTGTTTATGACCGCGAAGGTTCTTCTTTTGCCACTTTGCGCCCCGGCATGATCGATTGGGAGAAAATCTTCTCGGATGCAGGTTGGTTCCACTGGTCGGGCATTGCAGCCGCCCTTTCGCCCGAAGGTGCCGAGGCTTGCCGCGAGGCCATTGAGACGGCCGACCGCATGGGACTGACTATCTCGTGCGACTTGAATTTCCGCAAGAAACTGTGGAACTACGGCCGTTCGGCAGCCGAAGTCATGCAGCCCTTGGTACAATACAGTGATGTCATCTTCGGTGCCGAACCGGAATACAAGGAGATTCTTGGTATCCAGCCCGTCGGATTCAAGGCAGTCAGTGCTGCGGATACATCTTTCGAAGCCTCCCTGCCTGCCTTTGAGGAGTTCGGACGTCAAGTTGTGACGCATGTGCCCCGTTGCCGGAAAGCATTCCTGGAACTGCGCAATTCCATAACCTCCAATCATAACCTGTTGGCTGCCGTACTCTATTCGGACAACACGCTGAAGCATACCAGTATCTACGATATAGAGCACGAAGTGGACCGTGTAGGGGCAGGAGATGCTTTTGTCGGCGGCATGATTTATGGTCTTATCACTTATCCCGACGATGACCAGAAAGCACTGGAATATGCCCTTGCCGCCTCCGCACTGAAGAACACGGTGTATGGCGATTTCAATCAGGTGACCGTGGAAGAAGTGGAGAGCCTGATGCAGGGCAATACATCAGGCAGGGTGTCGCGCTAAGCACTCTTTCTTGCCTGCCGTCTCCTCTTCTTCTCGTTTTTTTTGTCTCCTCGTCTCCTCGTCACCTCGTTCCCTTGTACCTTTGTACCCTGCGAAAGTTGAGATCAGGATACTTCTCGGGCAAGGGCTTCGGCTGTGGATGCATCGATAGGTTCATCCAGCACATAGATCCGGTAGGAGAGACGCAGTTCTCTGTCTGGATACAAAGTGAACGGTTGGTGTCGGGTAGGAGAGAAGTTCCACATCAGGTCGCCCTTGAGATTATTGGCTTTACTATCCCATACCCTCATCGGCTCCGGATAGTTCAGATTGGAGGGATAAGGAACGATCAGAATGCAGGCATCGTCTCTCGCGGATTCTTTATCTTTTCCTGTGTCCTTCTGAAAGTAACACCAGCGTGCCGGCGTTCCGTCCGCCTTGTCGCGGTCGAGGCCTTTGGAGGTGAGCATTTCTGCTGTCTGTCCGTTCCAGCTGTCGCACACGCGGAGGCAGAAGCCCCCATAGCGATAGCTTTCCAATGTGATAGGGGAAGAAGTGGCGCAACGCAGCGTGGTGTGATACTCTATGTAATATCCTTGTCGTCCGGCTTTCCCTATCTGAACCTTTAACTGTTCTGTCAGTGCTGTTTTTTCTTGCGGGGAATCGGGATATACTACATGGTCGAGCAAAGCGGAAAAGCCGTCGGGGCGTACTTCGATAAATTGGCGGAAGCGGACCGTACCTTCTTTCTTATACAAGTTCCAGAAGTCTACTTCTTTCCCTTCAAACGTAGCCTTTGTCCAGGCATACCACATGCCGAAATGGTGATAATGGTCGGACGGAGAGCAATTGGTCAGCGTGTCTCCCTCCAAGGTTCGTAGGGGATGAATGAATCCGCTCCGTTTGTAGATTGTATCTATGCCCTGCGACGGATAGACCACGGCATAATTGTAGGTGAACAAATGCTTCCCGTCCATTGCATATTCCAATGAACGGTTTGTATCAGTCACAGAAAAAGGTGTGCCGTCAGAAGTGCATGAACTGAATAGTGCGAGAAGACTTGTATAGAGGAGAGTCTGTATGAACCGTTTGCTGTTAGTGTGGGTATGCATATGGTTATAATTATTTTATTATTCGGTTGCAACTATGGTTGAACAGTCGCAAATATAGGGATTTTTATTGAAGGTCGTATGATGGTATGAAAATAAAAAAATCCCCATAACTCATCGAGTTACAGGGATTTCATATCGTAATCTACGTATAAATTATTTGCTGAGTGCAGTAGCCACGTCAACCGCGCAAGCCACTGTACAACCTACCATCGGGTTGTTACCAATTCCTAAGAAGCCCATCATTTCCACGTGAGCGGGAACTGATGAAGAACCTGCGAACTGAGCGTCGGAGTGCATACGGCCCATCGTGTCCGTCATACCGTAAGAAGCAGGACCGGCAGCCATGTTATCCGGGTGAAGAGTACGGCCTGTACCACCACCGGAAGCTACTGAGAAGTAGGGCTTACCTGCCAATACACGCTCCTTCTTGTAAGTACCAGCAACCGGATGTTGGAAACGAGTCGGGTTGGTAGAGTTACCTGTGATAGATACGTCTACGCCTTCTTTCCACATGATTGCCACACCTTCGCGAACGTCATCGGCACCGTAGCATTTCACTTTGGCACGGGGACCATCGCTGTATGCGATTTCACGAACTACTTTCAATTCGCCTGTGTAGTAGTCGAACTGAGTCTGAACGTATGTGAAGCCGTTGATACGAGAGATGATCTGTGCAGCGTCTTTGCCCAAACCGTTCAGGATACAACGCAGAGGCTCCTGACGTACCTTGTCTGCTTTAGCGGCAATCTTGATGGCACCTTCGGCAGCAGCGAATGACTCGTGACCGGCCAAGAAAGCGAAACACTTAGTCTCTTCGCGCAGCAACATGGCAGCCAGGTTACCGTGACCGAGACCAACTTTACGGTCGTCGGCTACAGAACCCGGAATACAGAATGCCTGCAAACCGATACCGATAGCCTCAGCAGCGTCAGCAGCGTTCTTGCAACCTTTCTTGATAGCGATGGCGCAACCTACAACGTATGCCCATTTTGCATTCTCAAAGCAGATGGGTTGAGTTTCTTCACAAGTCTTATAAGGATCCAGACCATGAGCTTCGCAGATGGCGTTAGCTTCTTCGATGTCTTTGATACCGTTAGCGTTCAGAGCGGCCAGAATCTGTTTGATACGGCGGTCTTGGCTTTCAAATTTCACTTCTCTAATCATAATGTCTTTCCTCCTTATATTATTCGTGACGTGGGTCAATGTGTTTAACTGCACCTTGCTCAGCAGTGAAGCGGCCGTAAGTACCGGTTACTTTCTTCAAAGCTTCGTTGGCGTCTGTACCTTTCTTGATCTCATCCATGAACTTGCCCAGGTGAACAAACTCGTATCCGCAGATCTGGTCGTCTTTGTCGAGAGCGATGGTCTTGATATAACCTTCTGCCATTTCCAAGTAACGGGAACCCTTTGCCAATGTACCGTACAGAGTACCTACCTGGCTACGCAGACCTTTACCCAAGTCTTCCAGACCGGCACCGATCATCAAACCGCCTTCTGAGAAAGCAGACTGCGTACGACCGTAAACGATTTGCAGGAAGAGTTCGCGCATAGCTGTGTTGATAGCGTCGCAAACGAGGTCAGTGTTCAGTGCTTCGAGGATGGTCTTTCCCGGGAGGATTTCTGATGCCATAGCAGCAGAGTGAGTCATACCGGAGCAGCCGATAGTCTCAACCAGAGCTTCCTGGATAACGCCTTCCTTTACATTGAGGGTTAATTTACATGCACCTTGCTGAGGAGCACACCAGCCGATACCGTGTGTCAGACCAGAGATGTCAACGATTTCTTTAGCTTTTACCCATTTACCTTCTTCGGGAATAGGAGCCGGTCCGTGGTTAGGGCCTTTCTTCACAACACACATGTGTTCCACTTCGTGTGAATAAGTCATAATTAGCTCTTTTTTTAAGTTATATAAAATAAAAAAACGTAACTCGTTTTTCAAATCGTTCGCAAAGTTACTCCTTTTCTTTGTTTATGCAAATCGAGTTATCTGACTTTTTTTATAAAAATTAATAATAAGAGACAGTGTCTCTGTGTATTGTAATCTCTACATTACAATACTTTTAATGAAGGCTTTTGAAACTGTATTTCTTTCCTCCGGACTGTACGCTGATGAGGGCGGGCTGTGTGAGGGGGTATTCGGCTTGCTCACTGAAGCTCTGATAGGAGGCTATGGCATGCCCCGACAGATCGTAGATGCTGATGCGCGCTCCTGCCGACAGTCCTGTGAGGACGATCCGCCCGTCTTTCCGGAAGCATCTCACGGCATCTGCCGATGGGGCGGATGGGGAGGAGAGTCCGGTAGAGGTACCGTGCAGGCCGAAGTCGTTGGCTGTGGGCGACTGGGCGCTGTTCTCGCAGCAAGACTTCATGAGGTCGTCCACGAGGCTGTTGATGTAAAGTTCCAGATAAGAGTAGCCGGTGGTCGGTTCTATATCCCGATAGGTTTTGCCAACGGGCAGATATTGTGCTGCCCAGGCATCGGGGATACCGTCGTTGTCGGCATCGGCAGGCTTCTCTTCGCAGTTGTACAGCGGCCAGCCTTCGACGTCGGCTTGCGAATCGATCAGGCCGTTGGAACTGCCGTTGCTGCCCTGGTAGGTGTAGTTCCCGTTCTTCGTTTCGGAGGTGATCCGTTCGTCTACAGCGTCACGTTTCAGGCTGGCGCCGGCGTATGCCAGTACTTTCTCGTAGGCTTGTGCGGCGGTGTGGGTGCCAACGGCGTCCACACTAAATTCCGCACTGCTGATGATGGCGTCTTTGCCGCCTTCTGGCAGGCGGATTTCGTTTGTTTTGCCGATGTTTTCTTCCGGATGCAAGCCTTCTTTGTTGTCGGCATTGACAGCGGCAATGAGCGATTTATGCTTCTCAGGCACGATCTGCCCGTCGAAGAAGTTGCCGCTGAGGTGAAAACTTCCCCATATTCCTTTCGGGTTCTGCTGGCTACCGTCGTCACCGTTGGGCGAGAAGATGCGGTTGATGAGTTTGCTTTTGGTGATGGTGGAAGGTCCCGGCTTGAAGTAGTTGTTCACGAAGTTATAGCGTCCGCCCTCTCCGGCATATCCACCGTTCGTGGGCCCCCAATTATAAAACACGTTGTTGCGCAGGTCGGTGAGTTCCGTTTCCCACCGGCCGATGGAGCGGCTGCCGTCCAGGCGTGGGGTACGGCTGCTATGGTGTGCCAACAGGTTGTGATGGAAACTTGCCCCTTCGCCGCCCCAGATGGCGCCGTAGCCGTGGTTACCCTTGACGTGTATCGACTTGGTGAGGCTCTCGCTCAAGATGCACCATTGCATGGTGAAGTTCTTGTTGCTGTAGAAGGAGGCACATTCGTCCGTGCTCCAGCTCATGCTGCAATGGTCGATGATGATGTTCGAGGTGTAGCGTCCCCACATGGCGTCGTCTTCCGATTTCAGTTCGTCTCCCATGCGGCAGCGGATGAAACGGATGATGATATTGGTGGCGCACTGGTCTTTTTTCTCTTCCTCTTTATATCCGGCGATGTGCAGGGGGTAGTTTTTGATGCAGATGCCATCCCCCGGAGCAGTCTGTCCGGCGATGGTGAGGTCGCCGTTCTTGATTACCAACCGGCTTTGCAACTCGATGATTCCCGATACGTCGAACACGATGGTGCGGGCGCCTTTCATGTCGATTCCGGCACGCAACGAGCCTTCGCCGCTGTCGTTAAGGTTGGTGACGTGATATACGATTCCTCCGCGTCCGCCGCTGACGGTGTGGCGGGCAAATCCTTCGGCTCCGGGAAAAGCGGGTGTGTTTTGGGCTTGTGCAAGCGCGGTACATAAAAGCAGCGCAAGCAATAAAGGGTAGTTTTTCTTCATGGTTTTTCAGATAGTGTTTTAAGTTTCGCTTGCGAAACTTGAGTTAATGTTTCAATGGGACAAAAGTAGGTGTTTCTCCAATGGATGATGTCGATAAATTCTTTTTCTGTGTGGAAGATTCGGTTTCTCTCTTCTTTTTTTGGGGGGATTGGATTTTATTTCATAGTTTTGTACCGTTATATAAAATAATACAAAAAGATATGATAGAAATTGCGGATGCCGCCTTACGCAAAGCTGCAGGCGAGGGGATGGATGCTTTTATTCAAGTGTTCACTGATAAATATAGAGAGGTGATAGGCGGCGAGCCGGCTGCCGAAACAATGGCGTTGTTGACGGGCGAACAACATACGTTGCTTGCCTACCAGTTATTTCGCGAAGAGGTGATGGACGGTGGTTTCTGCCAGTTGATACAGAATGGTTACGGCGGTTATATCTTCGGAAATCCCTTTGCCAAGGTGATGCGCCTGTGGGGGGCGGAAGATTTCAGTAAACTGGTGTATAAAGCGAAAAAAATCTATGATGCCCATCGCGAGGATTTGGAACGCGAACGTACGGACGATGAGTTTATGGCGATGTATGAGCAATATGAAGAGTTCGACGATTTGGAAGATGAATTTCTGGAGAGTGAAGAGGAGATAACTGCGCTGATTGCCAGTTATGTAGACGAACATTTGGAACTGTTTGCCCGGATAGTCTGAAATTCGGTCCTGTTTTTTCTTTTCTCCGTGTCTATAAGTATGGGCGGGTACGGAACAGGTACGGAGGAGCAACGCTTTTGGTTTAGGGTCGGCAAAGCGAAACGGATAAGGACAGGAATACCGTAGATGTCTTGTAACTTTCAGCGAATCATAGAATATTAAATTTTTGAAAACCAATAAACTATAAAACAAAGCAGCAGAGTTTTAACCAGCAAATGAACCTTTTTGCCTAAAATTTAAGCAGGTTTTAATCTGTATTTGGTTATCTGTTGGCGGAATTAAAATATTACTCTACTTCTGTTTTTTTTTATATCATTTTTTGCCCTTCAGCCCTTTCAGTCATTCACTAATAACTTGTTTTATAGCGCATTGCTCTGAAACTAAGAAACCTGAAAGGGGATGCTGAAGTCTCAGCCTTGATTTTTGGTCTTTAGTTTCAGCTCAATATTTTATTAATCAGATGATTAGGCTAATCCTGAAAGACCTGAAAAATGAAAAAGTAGTATGCGAGAATAGCAAGTGTTATGTATCCGGAAATTTGTAGTGGCTAAAGTTCACGTTTGTGTCGCTAAACCTTAGCTTTGTC
>NZ_CAJUHF010000064.1 GCF_910585845.1 uncultured Bacteroides sp.
TCATTCTCGTTTTTGTCTTTTTCGAAGACCGCAATGCGGTTCAGTAACCTTGCCAAGTGCTGGGTTCCCTTCAGTCCTGTCTCCTTTTTTGATTTGATAAGTCTCTTGAAGTGACCCCAAAAAGTTGTACAGGTTAAACATTATCCATTAATTGAAAGAGTTCGGTATTGCACCGGGCTCTTTCCTTTTAAGCGGGACTTAATTCTTTTATTGTTCTATATATTCCTCCAAATCTCTTATGAAGTTTTCTGGCGATTCAAACACTTCTGCATATAGAAGTTCAGATTTCATGATACCAAAGAAGTTCTCCATCATGGCATTGTCAAGACAGTTCCCTTTACGGGACATACTCTGTATAATGTGATGTTCCGCCAGGCGCTTCCGATAGCCCAAATGCTGGTATTGCCAACTTTGGTCAGAGTGAAGTATAAGCCCCTCAAGTCTGTCGAACCTGGTAAAAGCCTTGTCAAGCATATCGTACACCTGTTCCATATTCGGACTGCGAGAGATATTATAAGATATAATCTCACCGTTGAACATATCCAGTATCGGTGATAGATAAAGTTTGACCGAGCCAATGTTTATCTGTGTCACATCAGTAGCCCATTTGCGGTTAGGGGCTTCGGAAACAAAGTTCCTTGCCAGTATATTGGGCGCAATCTTTCCGACCTCTCCTTTGTAGGAACGATAACGTACTTTACGGATTCTACTCTTAAGACACATCTCATTCATCAAGCGCTGTACGGTCTTATGGTTGATGACAAACCCACGGTTTCGCATCTCTGCAGTCACACGTCGATAGCCGTAGCGACCTTTATGCTCATGGTAAATAGCCCTTATGGTTTCTCTCTCCATGGCGTACTTATCCTTCGCTTTCAGGCACTTCATATGATAATAGAACACAGAGCGAGCCATCTTTCTCAGCTTTAACAACAAGCCAAGAGGATATTCCGACCTTAGTTCGTCGATGGTTTTTGCCCATTGAGACGTGCTTGGGCTTTCTGTTCCTCGACTAAGGCCTTTACTTTTTTTAGCAACGTATTCTCTGCTCTCACGCGGAGGTTTTCTGCCTGAAGCTTCTCTAGTTCTGTCTGTGGGTCTCTTTTCTTAGGTCTTGTCATGGGAGCTTTTGGAGGTCGACCTCGCTGTTTTACGTCATATAGCGAGCCTCCCGACCGAACCTTTCTCAACCACGATAAAATCGTGTTGCGGTTCACGTCGTAACGAAGGCTTAACTGCTGCAAAGTTACTCCATCCTTGATATGTTCCAAAATAATTCTTTCTTTTTCTGCAGAAGTAAAGTGGTAACCCTTTGTTGATGTGAGAAGACCTTCCTCTCCATAGGCCCTGTAACGGGACAACCAGCCGCGAACCTGATGCTTGTCAAGATGACGTTCACGGCAAATGCTGACCAAGGTTTTACCACATGTAATTTCACTTACTACATTTAGCTTTTCTTCAAAACTATACTTCATAAAAAACTGCACTCCGAAAGTTTTGTGTCCAACTTTTGGGGTGCAGTTCAGAACATTTTTCTTGTTGCTTTGTTTTATAGAAGTGCAATAAACAAAATAAAAAAGAAAGGATGAATTATGAATCGAAAACATTTAATTTCCATTAGTGTATTAACTGCTATTCTTTTGCTATTTTACTGGTTGGTGATAGCGGAAGATATGAATGCTTGGTTAAGTACAGTTTGATTTTTCCATATTTTCTTTGTGCAATTATGCAGATAAAATGTATCTTCGCAAAAAATGTAGATGTATGAAAGGAGTAAATAATTCTTTTTTGCGTGCAATATGTGCGCTGATCATAGGTTTGATATTGGTGATGTTTCCCAATGAGGCAGGTGATTATCTGGTCATAACGGTGGGCGTGATGTTTATGATACCATCGCTTTTGAGTATTATCGGGTATTTTACGATGAGTGCTGCTGAAAGGAAACGTCTGCCGATTGAAGGGGTGGGCAGTTTCTTATTTGGTCTTTGGCTGGTGATTATGCCCGGTTTCTTTGCAGATCTGCTGACGTTTGTATTGGGATTTATTCTGGTGCTTGGAGGTATACAGCAGATATCATCGCTGTCTGTTGCCCGTCGCTGGATGTCGGTTCATGCAGGATTTTATATTATTCCGGTACTCATTCTCCTTGCCGGATTGGTGGCTGTGGTCAATCCGACAGGAGTACGTTCCACGGCATTCATTGTGATAGGTATCACAAGTTTGGTTTATGCAGTTTCAGAGTTGGTGAATTGGTTTACATTTACACGCAAAAGACCGAAAACACCAGTTGCGTCAAATGCTTCTTTGAAATCAGTAGACGACATTGAAGATGCGGAAATTTTGGAAGATAAATAATCATTTATCTTCCAGCCACTTATTTATCAGTTTCATTGCTTCTTCCTTTTCCTTCTCGGGTAATGTGTTGATACGTGCCAGGTGACTTCCATTGGGTTGGATAAACACATGGATATTTTTCTTGTTTTTCAGCCACGTAACGCCTGCTGCTGTCCACGGATCGTTCTGCCCGTAGATGAATATCATTTTGGGGTCGTTTTTCTTTAAGAAGGTTGTTATTTTCTTGCTGAGGGTTTTATCAAAATTCATGTCTTTCAGTTCTTTGGGAAGCATCAAGCGGTGCAGGTAGCCTTTACTTGATCGGATTGTGAGGTATTCCTTGAAAGGCTTTATGTCGTAGCCATAGTATCCGAGTTCACGGGCTGCTTGTACGAAAAAGGAAGCGCTCGGGCTGTCAGGAGTGAAGTAACCCGGTTCGCTGATGGTGAGCAAGTGGTTGAAGATGTCATCATCAGAAGCGTTAGCATCAGGAATAGAACTGATAGGAGTGCCCCATTGCCATAAGGCAAATGAATATTCCAATACTGAATAATCGTAGATTTCTTCAATAGGAACATTAAAAGTGTAGTTCTTTTCCATACAGTATTTCTCGAAACGGGGGAGTAGGGTTGCTTTCCGTTTCAATGTTTCCAGTTGGAAGTCCTCGATCTTTTTGCGATGCTCACTTGTAGAGACGTTACGTAGGAATGGTTCGTGACGACCGTCTTCCACTCCATAACAAAGCGGGGCTACATAAGGAACGGAAATATCTACATCATCCGGATAGAAAGTGCGGTAGAGAAGAGTGGTTTGCCCACCTTTGCTGATACCCGTTGCGATCCATTTACCCGGATAGATATTTTTGAATGCGGTGGTGACGGCGTGTAGGTCATCAGCGGAGTTTTCTGCAGTGAGATATTGCCAGTCTTTGGGTTCGGGAGTGGATTCCAGAAAATAACGGTATTCTACGAATATCATGTTGGCATTTAACATTGTTGAAAGCTCTTCGCGGTATTTAGGGTGAAGGGCGTAGGAGGCACCATAACCTTCGGTAACAATGATTGTGGGGCGATCGAAACCGACGTGAGAAACGATAACGCGTTGACGAAAGTTGCCCTTTTCCGGATGGCGGTGATCTAATGGTTGAGTGAAGTAGGTGACATACTTCTCCGAAAACTCGGAGGTTTCCAAGGGACGTATTTCCTTGATGGCTGAAATCTTGCTTATTTTTTGTTCCAGAACCGTTTGTGCAGATAGATATGCCGGTATGATTGTCAACAGCAGCACAAAGAGTGAAATCGTAGCGTAACGAATGCGTATTTTCTTCATCATAATAGGATTTAAATTAGGGGAGTAAAGATAGTATGTTTTTCTGAGAAAAGAGGATAAGTAGGAGTGGATAATTTTTTTATTCCAGATTCATATATAAATAAAGATAGTCCTTATTTCACAACAAGGACTATCTGCAAACTTAAAACAACCAACAAAAGAAATAGATAATTTTTTAGATTTATAATTTGAAGCCCACTTATAGGGGCTTTGTAACCCAGTTATAAATCCGGACTTATCTAATGAACAAAAGTTCTCTGTATTTGGGTAATGTCCACATCTGATTGTCAACGATCAGCTCTAATTTATCGATGTGGTAACGGATCTCTTCCATTGCCGGTACGATGGTGTCGTGGTAAGCAATGGCTTTTTCACGTTCATTCTCGATCTTGTTGGCAACCTTTCGTGCTTCGATCATAGCATCTACATGCTCCTTAATGAAAGCAGTGCGGTCGGCAATCTCTTCAATAAGCTCTAGGTTCTTGGCTGACAGTTTTGCTGCTTTGTCTTCTGCAAACAGTTTCTTCAGCTTATAAACGTTGTTGATGAGGTCCGTTTGATATTGTGTCGCTACAGGGATGATATGGTTCATTGCCAGATCACCTAACACACGAGCCTCGATTTGGATCTTCTTGGTGTATGTTTCCCATTTTACCTCATTCCGTGCTTCCAGTTCTTTCCGATTCAGCACACCGGTAGTTTCGAACATCTTTATACTTTCCGGTTTCAGGTAATTGTCAAAGATGAGAGGTACACTGGTTTCACAGTCCAAACCACGCTTTTTAGCTTCGGCTTTCCATTCTTCGCTGTAACCGTTGCCGTCGAAGTGTATAGGCTTGCATATCTTGATGTATTTGCGGATCACCTCGAGGATAGCTGAGATTTTCGGTTCACCTTTTTCGATAAGGGCATCTACGTCTTTCTTAAATTCTACCAATTGTTCGGCTACGGCTGAGTTGAGTGCAATCATGGCACAGGCACAGTTGGCCTCAGAGCCTACAGCACGGAACTCAAAACGATTGCCGGTGAAAGCAAACGGGCTGGTACGGTTACGGTCTGTGTTATCAATAAGCAATTCGGGAATCTGCGGGATATCCAACTTCATGCCTTGTTTGCCACTGAGGCTTACAAGATCGTCTTTGGTGCTCTCTTCTATATGTTCCAGTACTTGTGACAATTGTTTGCCGAGGAAGCTGGAAATGATTGCGGGAGGTGCTTCATTAGCACCCAAACGGTGTGCATTAGTTGCACTGGAGATAGAGGCTTTCAGTAATCCGTTATGTTTGTAAACTGCCATCAAGGTATTTACAATAAAGGTGATGAAACGCAGGTTATCTTCAGGTAATTTTCCCGGTCCCATCAGTCCAATGCCAGTATCTGTTCCCAATGACCAGTTGTTGTGCTTGCCACTTCCGTTGACACCTTTGAAAGGTTTTTCGTGCAACAATACGCGAAAACCATGATTGCGTGCGACTTTGCGCATCACTGCCATGATAAGCATATTGTGGTCTACTGCCAGATTACATTCTTCGAAGATAGGAGCCAACTCAAATTGATTGGGAGCGACTTCGTTGTGACGGGTTTTTACAGGAATACCGAGTTTTAGAGCTTCAATTTCCAGCTCTTTCATGAAGGCGGCTACACGAGTAGGGATAGCTCCGAAATAATGGTCTTCGAGTTGTTGGTTTTTGGCACTGTCATGTCCCATGAGTGTGCGTCCGGTCATCAATAAATCGGGACGGGCAGCATAAAGTCCTTCGTCAATCAGGAAATATTCTTGTTCCCATCCCAAGTAGGCAACGACTTTCTTTACATCAGGGTTGAAATAGTGACATACGTCTACGGCGGCTTTGTCTACGGCACGTAGGGCTTTCAGTAACGGTGCCTTGTAATCCAGTGATTCGCCAGTGTATGCAATGAAAATGGTCGGAATGCAGAGGGTATCATCGACAATGAATGCCGGTGAAGAGGGATCCCATGCACTATATCCTCTTGCTTCGAAAGTGTTGCGGATTCCACCATTAGGGAAACTGGATGCGTCCGGTTCTTGCTGAACGAGAAGTTTTCCTGTGAATTCTTCCATTACTCCACCTTTACCGTCATGTTCAATAAAAGCATCATGCTTTTCTGCTGTGCCTTCGGTGAGTGGATGGAACCAGTGTGTGTAGTGAGTAACTCCCATTTCGAGTGCCCATTTCTTCATGCCGGCTGCTACTTCGTCAGCAATGCTACGATCCAGTGGGGCGCCATTGTCAATCACATCAATCAGTTTGGCATATACCTTGCTGGGCAAATACCTGAACATTTTTTCCTTGTTGAATACATATTTGGCATAATATTCCGACGGACGTTCCGCGGGAGCTGCCACTGCAACGGGTTTCTTCTTAAACGCCGTTTCAACTACTCTGAATCTTAATTTAGACATAATACTTTGTGATTTATGATTTATACTTTATGATTTATACTTTATGATTTATGTTAGAGGTTATAGGCTGATTCTCCATGTTCATAGATGTCAAGACCTTCTTCTTCCACACGTTTCGGAACGCGGAGACCATGTAGGGCGTTAAGACCTTTGAAAATGATGAATCCCATGCCTGCTGCCCATATACCAACTACAAGGGCACCAAATAACTGAGCACCGAAAAAGCCTGCACCTGCACCGTAGAAGAGGCCTTCGCTGGTAGAGAACAGTCCGGTAAGTACCGTGCCAAGGAAGCCGCAGACCCCATGTACTGAAGAGGCACCTACAGGATCGTCGATTTTAAGAACTTTATCAATGAACTCAACTGAGAAGATCATTACAATTCCACAGAGTGTACCAATAATGACTGCGCCCAACGGAGAAACAACATCGCAACCTGCCGTGATACCTACCAAACCGGCTAAGATACCATTCAGTGTAAGTGACAAAGACGGTTTGCTGAATTTCAGCCAGCTGACTGACAAGGCAAAGAAACCACCGGCACAAGCGGCAAGATTGGTGGTGAGAAATACATGGGAGATAGCTTCTTGATCGGCTGTAGAAGCTGCTGCCAACTGTGAACCTGGGTTGAAACCGAACCAGCCGAACCACAGAATGAATACTCCGAGAGCTGCTATCGTCAGGTTATGTCCCGGAATGGCTTTAGATTTGCTGTCTTTACCATACTTGCCGATACGAGGGCCAAGGATGGCGGCACCAACCAGTGCAATCCATCCACCTACGGAATGAACTATCGTAGAACCTGCAAAATCGTGGAATGTAGTGCCGAACAAACTTATCATGAATGAACCTTCTTCACCGTTCATTAGCCATCCGCCACCCCAAGTCCAATGACCTGATACTGGATAAATCAGTAAACTGATGAAGATAGTATAAATCAGATACATAGAGAACTTAGTACGCTCTGCCATGGCTCCCGAAACGATAGTGGCGGCTGTAGCGCAAAACACTGTCTGGAAAATCAGGAATCCTTCAGTAGGAAGCCCGTTCCCGTTGTAGAATGAGAGGTCAAAAAAGTGGGGCATCCCTACGAAGTCACCTACGCCGAACATAAGTCCGAAACCGATGAACCAATAGAGCAGGGAACCGAACATGAAGTCTACGAAGTTCTTCATTAGGATATTGGCTGTATTTTTAGTCCGTGTAAATCCGGCTTCTACCAATGCGAATCCCGGTTGCATGAAGAATACCAACATGGCAGCTAGAAGCATCCATACTGTGTTGATTCCGTTTACTAATTCATCAATCGCGTCAGGAGTACTCTCTTCTGTAGTTATCTCCTCTGCGACGGTTGTTGCCGAGGATGCTATCTCACTGATCGTTACGGTGTCCTGTGCGGAAATTTCCGTGGCCATACAGCTCGCTATAAGGATAGCACCGACTATGCACAGCTTGCTGAAGCTGTACTTCTTATATTTATCCATAATGTTTTTTGTTTATTTGTTGTACTTGTATTCTTTGGCTTTAAGAGTGGTTTGTTGCTGCCGTTTTATCTTTCTTGTTCAGCATTATAGAGGGCGATGTCACCTCTTTCAGCGGTACGGATGCGGATGGCATCTTCAATGGGGATAACAAAGATGCGTCCATCGCCGATCTCTCCGGTCTGCGCAGCTTTGATAATGGCTTGCACTGTCTTTTCCGCATTCTTGTCACGCACGACGATGGAAATCAGGATACGTTCAATGGAACTGGTGTCGTACATGACGCCGCGGTAGGTACGGGCTTGGCGTGATTTTCCTATACCTCTTACATCATAGTAGGAGAACCATTCAATGTCCGCTTCAAGCAATGCCTCTTTTACATCCTCGAATTTGGTCTTACGGATAATTGCTTCAATCTTTTTCATACCTTAAATATTATGTGGTTTCTGATCTTTGGAATGGGCAAGGTATCCGATGTATTGGTTGGCAATAGTTTTCCTGTATACCTGTACCTCATTCATTTGTCTGTTTTGTTTGGGTTAAAAACTGATACCAACGGCAAAATAGGTTCCTTGCGTGTGGGGATTGAACGTCAGCTGCGCGAAAACTGGCAGTGCAAAAGTCTTATTGAATTGGATCTCTTTGTCAGCTCTCAGGGTGAGGTTGGTAATGTTGAATTTATCGGCGTATGCACCTTCCCACGGGGTAAAACCAACTTCTGCCGACCAATCCAGTCCGCCTAATTTGAAAGGAGCACTGACACCGATATAAGTGGAATAAGCTCTATCGCCATTCTCTTTGGTGTAATCATCTCCAGCGAAGTAGGTGTTCCAGCTTAATGCCAACGGACCAAAGTCGTATCCGAGAGTTGCTTCGAAAATATGTGCAGTACTGTGTGAGCCATACTTGAAATAATTTCCTGTATATCCGCCATCTGCCTGATGATAAGAGAACCAGTAGTCGGTGACTGCAACGCTGAAACCGCCAGTTTCATATCCTAATGTAAGGTCTATTTCCCTGGCATCCTCTTTGTCGAGTCCTACGGATCCCCATGCTGCCAATGACACCCCCTTATAACCTACCGACATGCTGGGCTGGATGCTTACTCCTCCGCAATCTGTGCCACGCCAGATGTAGCCACTTACCAGATCGGCACCTACTGATGCTTCCACTTTGTCCTGCGCATAGGCAGTGAAGGGAAGTATTGCCGATAGTACTGCGATTGTCATTGCTTTCAATTTAACACTTTTTGTTTTCATACTTTTTACCTTTTTAAATTTAAAAGAATTGCAGATGATCAGTCCGACGTATAGTATATATAGCGCGCTTTAACTACTTATTTATGATTCGATTAAACCAGCCAGTTCCTGATTCTTCTCATGGCCTCTACGCAGTTTTCATGATTACCGAAGGCGGTCAGGCGGATGTAACCTTCTCCACTGGGACCGAATCCTACTCCGGGTGTTCCTACCACGTTGGCCTCATATAACATTTGCTCAAAGAATCGCCATGAACCGATACCATTGGGTGTTTTCAGCCAGAGGTAAGGGGCATTCACACCGCCATAGACTTTCAATCCGGCAGCTTCCAGTCCCTCTTTCATTGTACGGGCATTGTTCATGTAGTAATCTATATTCTCTTTTATCTGCCGTTTGCCTTCCGGGGTATATATGGCTTCGGCTGCCCGTTGGGTGATATAGCTGGTGCCATTGAATTTGGTGCATTGACGACGGTTCCACAGGCGGTTCAGAACAATACGTTCACCGGTCAGGGTGGCGGCGGTCAGTTCTTTGGGGACTACGGTATATCCGCAACGTACTCCGGTGAAGCCGGCTGTTTTTGAAAAGCTGCGGAACTCGATGGCACATTTCTTAGCCCCCTTTATTTCGTAGATAGAGTGGGGGACATCCTCCTCTTGTATAAATGCTTCGTATGCGGCATCAAACAGGATGAGCGTATCGTTGGCAAGTGCATAATCCACCCATTTCTTGAGTTGGGCTTTGGTCAATGTGGTTCCTGTGGGATTATTCGGATAGCAGAGATAGATGATATCGATGCGTTTGTCCGGTATCTCGGGGACAAAATCGTTTTCAGCACTACATGGCATATAGGTGACATTGCTCCATTTGCCGTCTTCTTCCAGTACACCTGCACGACCGCACATCACATTGCTGTCTATGTAGACGGGATAGATCGGATCGGTCACTCCTACGCTGTTGTCATGGCGGAGAATATCTCCAATGTTACCCGTATCGCTTTTGGCTCCATCATTGATGAAAATTTCCGTCGGGCTGAAATGGATTCCTCTCGGGCTATAGTCATGTTTGATGATAGCTTCAATCAGAAAGTCGTATCCTTGTTCAGGACCATATCCGCGGAATGTCTTGCTGTTTGCCATCTCTTCCACTGCCTTGTGCATCGCTTCGATGCAGGCAGGTGGCAGTGGTCGGGTGACATCTCCGATTCCCAAGCGGATAATTTCCTGTTTGGGATGGGTTATCCTGAAAGTATTCACCTTTTTAGCTATGTCTGAAAATAAATAACTTCCCGGTAGTTTTAAAAAATGCTCATTTACTAATGCCATACTTTTTTGTTGCTTTAAGCGTTTATTTTAGTGGTGAATGATTCATTATCAATCTCTATTTCTCCTTCAAATACGCGGGTTGCTCCTCCGGTCATTGCCACATGCCCGTCCTTTTCGTTCCATTCGATGTGGAGCCTGCCTCCATCCATGATGATATCTGAAGCTCTTCCTGTCCATCCTGTGAAGGCGGCGGCTACAGCGGTGGCACAAGCTCCTGTTCCGCAGGCTTGTGTAATGCCCGAACCTCTTTCCCATACCCGCATCCGGATGCTGCCATTCTCAAGCAGTTGGGCAAACTCCACATTGATCCGGTCGGGAAATAAAGGATGGTTTTCCAACTCCGGTCCGATGCTTTCAAGGTGGATATCCTTTATGTCATTTACGAAGATCACCAGATGGGGATTTCCCATTGACAGGACAGTGCCGGTGAATTGCTTTCCTTGGGCCTCTACGATTTGTTCATGTATGCCGGCAGGAGCTCCCATATCTACGGTGACACTATCCACTTTGCCATCTTCTATGTGAAGTCTTAAGATTTTGATGCCCGAAAGTGTATCAAGGGTGATTGTGGTCTTTGAGGTTAGGCCATATTCATATAAGTATTTCCCGATACAACGGCTGGCGTTACCGCACATCTGGGCCTCCGAACCGTCCGCATTGAAGATACGCATACTGAAATCTGCTTTGTCTGAACTGCCGATGAGTACAAGTCCGTCGCTTCCAATTCCTGTGTGGCGGGCACTCCATGCAACTGAAAGTTTGTCAGGGCTTTCGATGGGGGATTTGATGGTATCTACATAAATATAGTCATTGCCTGCTCCATGCATCTTGGTGAATTTAATCTTCTGTGTCATTTAGTACCATATTAATGGGGTGATACTTTCTTTTTGTTTTAATTATGCTGCAAAGATACTGCGTTTTGGTTTTCTTTTATTGAAAAGGATATCTTATTTCTACTTTTAGTGCAAAATCTTTCACTCCTTTTAAATATATACTGCTCAAGTTTTAAATTAAAAGTTTATAGGGGTATATTTGAATATTTTGTTATTGACGGAATTATTTTTGTATATTCATTCCATGTAAATAAGGAAGCGGATATGTACTTTTGGCATGAAATGGAGCATATAAAACGAAAAAAAGTTCCATAATGTCAATATTGGATGCGTCGTCTGCGTCTGCGGTGACGTTTTTTCTGCTTATAGTTACTGATACGTTTCCATACGATCCAGACAAACAAGGCACCGAAGACGGCAAAGATAAGAAGTACGATACCCGTATTCAGGTTGTCTCCCTTGACGCGGCTCCACATCTCGAGCACGAGTTCAGTGCGGTCGCCGAAGTCGCGTATCATGGCGCAACGCTCCACGACCTTGCGGTCGGGATATTGAATCGGATTGATGGGAATGCAACTTGCTTCGGGACCGAAGAAATAGCTGAGATCGGAGTATTGCTCAAGCGTCGAATCTATCTTGGCTTCCATGATTTCGGGAGTAGCTACAGCGCTGACATACCCGATGGCGTCCATGTTGCGCAAAGCAATGTCCGGCTGGCAGAGATAGTTGATGAAATAGCTGGCAGCCTTCACGTTGCGGGCGTATTTAGGGATTGCCCATCCGTCATACCAGATATTGCTTCCCTCGCGGGGAACTTCGTAGTCGAGACTGACCCCTACGGCTTCCGCCTCTTCGATAGCCCAAACCGCATCGCCGCTCCAGGTCAGGTTGAGCCACGTCTTGTTCTTGGTCATCATCTCCTTGCCGAAGTCGGCTTCCCAACCGGCGATATTGGGTTTCAAGGCTTTCAGGTATTGTTCTGCCAAGGCGATTGCTTCCGGAGAGTTGTTATTCATCAGTTGCTCTACAGTAATGGTGCTATCGGCAAGCTGGCTGGCATGTGCATAGATGATGGCAGTGCCATACGCATCGCGATAACTGTCTTTCATCAAGATTTTACCCTGGTTGGCGTCATCCCAGAGGCATCCCCAGGTGCTGACTTCTTCACGGGTCTTGAAGTTCTGGTTATAGAGGATTCCGGCGGTGCCCCACATGTAGGGGACAACGTAATCGTTGGTATGCCGTCCGGGTTGGCTGATCTTCTCCAATTCCTTCCGGATGTAGGGTGAGATATTGGGGATATAGTCGGGTGTACTGCCGAAGTTCCTCTCGATGGGGAGCAGCAGGTCCTTCTTCAGCATACGTTCGATGATGTATTCCGAGGGGCATACGAGGTCGAAGTCTTCTTGTCCGCGTTCGATTTTGGTGAGCATGATCTCATTGATATCAAAGACCTGGTAGATGATGCGTATCTCTTCGCCGGTCTGCTCTTTGTACCAGGCAGGAAACTCGGAAAGGACATCTTCGTCGATGTAGTCGGCCCAGTTATAGACTTTCAATACGTGGCTGCGCTTCTTGCCTGAGTCGGTGCAGGAGGCGAGCAGGAAGATGCAGAGGAGGAAGGGGAGGAATCTTTTCATTCGCTTATTTATTTAAGTTTCGCAAACTCAATTTCTTAATTTACAAGGTTTCAGTTGATAAATATACAAGGAGTAAAGTATAGGTTATAACTCTTAACCTTATGACAAGCATTTTTCCCTTGTCACCTTGTTACCTTTGTTCCCTGCAAAAGTTGAGCTTGCGAAACGTGAGTCATTTATTCTTTTCTGGAGCGTTCAGCTCTTTTGTTGATTACGATTAGCAATACTAATACCGTTACAAAGATGATGGTCGACAACGGGCGTAATTCCGGGGTAAGCCCTCCTTTACGTGCGTCGGCATAAATATAGGTGGAAAGCGTTTCCAGGCCCTCGTTGCCAATGGTGAAGATGGTGACTGCAAAATCATCAATGGACAGGGTGAAAGCCAGAATAAATCCACTTATCATGCCCGGCAGGATTTCGGGGAAGATAATCTTACGCAAAGCTTGGAAAGGCGTGGCACCCAGGTCGAGTGCGGCCTCATAGACATTCTGATTCATCTTTTTCAGGCGTGGCATGACACTGAGCACTACGTAGGGCGTACAGAAAGTGATATGCGCCAGCACCACCGTTGTGAAGCCCTGCGATATGCCGAAGCTGACAAACAGCAGGAACAACGATACTCCCGTGATGATATCCGCGTTCATCATCGGGATGGCGTTGGTGAAGTTCATCACCTGTCGGGTACGTGAGCGCAGGTTGAAGATGCCGATGGCTGCCAGACTTCCTAACAGGGTGGATGCCGTAGCCGCAATCAGTGCGATGACAAACGTGTTCCAAATGGCACTGATCAGCGAATGGTGCATGCCGCCTGTGAAGAGGGAGCTGTATAACTTGGTGGAAAATCCGGTCCAGTTGCCCAACACCTTGGCTTCGGTGAAGGAGAAAATCATGATAATCAGTATCGGCGAATAGAGCAACGCCAACAGCAACCACAAATATCCTTTGGTCAGTATACGTGTCATCATATCACACCTCCGCTTTCATTTTGGGTGCTGTCGTCCTCGTTCGTAAACAAGGCAGTGACGCCAATCAGCAGCAGCATGATGAGCGACAAGGCAGCTCCATAGTTCCACATTCCGTTATAGATGCTCTCCTGTACGGTGGTACCGAACAGTTTGATGTTGTTCATTGTCAGCAGTTCGGCAATGGCAAAGGTGGATACCGTAGGCATGAACACCATCACCACGCCGCTCATGATGCCCGGCATGGAGAGGGGAAGGATTACCTTGCGGAACACCTGCATAGGCGCAGCACCCAAGTCCTGGGCGGCTTCTATCAGACTGCCGTCCATCTTCTGCAACGTGTTGTAGATGGGGTATATCATGAACGGCAGGAAGTTATAGACCATGCCGAACACCAGTGCCCCTTCTCCCAACGGCAGGTTGAGGAAGTCAAACAGCGCCACGGTGGCAAGCGTACGTATCAGGATGTTTACCCACATCGGCAGGATAAACAAGACCACCATTGTCTGCGAAGTATTGAATTGCTTTTGACTCAGGATATAGGCTGCGGGATACCCCAAAATGAGGCAAGTCAGCGTGGTAATAACGGCTATCCCGATAGAGTAGATGAACGTATTGATGGCTTCGGGATGCAGCATGAACTTGCGGAAGTTGGCAAACGTGAACGCCCCTTCGGCGTCCGTGAAAGCATAGAGCACAATGAGCAACAGGGGCATCACCACAAAGATGACAAGAAACAGGGCGTAGGGAACAGTCCAGTTCCGGCGGCGCATGAAGAAACGGGATATATTACTGAGCACTTCCTTTCCTATTAACGGGTTCAACAATAGTAGATGGACGCAACACTCGGATGTTCTGCGGAGCGATAGTGATACCTACCCTGTCGCCGTCGTCCCAGACATCATTGGTGTCGACAAAGATATCTTCATCCCAGTCCGTCAGTACGGTGAGATGGTAATGGTTGCCTTTGTAGAGGATGAATTTCACCTCGCCGGTCAGTAGTCCGTCTTCTTCGTTGTCTTCGAGGATGACGTTCTGGAAATCAATCTCTACCGACACGTCACTGCCCGGAGTGATGTCCTGCACTTCCGCGCATTCGAAGGTACATCCGAGGAACTCCACATGCTGTTTGTCCACCAGCCGTCCGGTAAAGGTGTTGCGGGTGCGTTCCTTCTTCATGACGTGGATGTCGAAGGGCTTCACAAGCAGTCCCACTTCGCGACCGGCCTCAAAGCTATGGTAGTCCTGCACCATAAATTCGTAGCCTTCACCGGTTTGCACCATCATTTCGTAGTGCACACCTTTGAAGATACACGAGGTGACACGCCCGGTCAGCTGTGCGGCGGGGGAAGGATCGAAAATATAGATGTCTTCGGGACGGATGACCACATCGACAGGGGTATTGGTTCCGAATCCCTTGTCCACGCATTCAAACTCATGCCCGGCAAAGGAGACCGATTTGTCTTGCAACATGATACCGTTCAGGATGTTGCTTTCACCGATGAAGTCGGCAACGAAAGAGTTGATAGGCTCGTTGTAGATGTCGGTCGGCGTGCCTATCTGCTGGATGCGTCCTTCACTCATGACGACGATGGTGTCGCTCAGAGTGAGGGCTTCTTCTTGGTCGTGGGTGACGTAGATGAAGGTGATGCCCAGTTTCTGATGCATCTCTTTCAGTTCCATCTGCATGTCCTTGCGCATCTTCAGGTCGAGGGCGGCAAGGGGTTCGTCCAGCAGCAGTACTTCCGGTTCGTTGACGATGGCGCGGGCGATGGCGACGCGTTGCTGTTGTCCGCCAGAGAGTGAATCGACGTCACGGTCTTCGTAGTCCGTCATGCCTACCATGCGGAGTGCCTGTTTCACCTTCTTACCAATTGTGGCTTCGGGCATTTTCTTGAGCTTCAGTCCGAAAGCAATGTTGTTGTATACATTCAGATGAGGGAAGAGGGCATACTTCTGGAAGACCGTGTTCACCGGACGTTCGTGCGGCGGTGTTTGGGTGATGTCACGTCCACCAATGGTGATAATACCTTCCGAGGCAGTCTGAAAACCGGCTATCAGGCGAAGCAAGGTAGTCTTGCCACAGCCGGAAGGCCCCAGGATAGTTACAAATTCGCCCTTACGGACAAAAAGATTTACATCATTCAGTACGACTTTGTCTCCAAAGCGCTTTGATACATGTTCCACACCGATGATGCAGTCTGAATTTTGCATAAGCGTTATAAAGTTTAACCCAGTAACGAATTGAACGAATTGTGCTTTTCCTATAAAAGCGGGGCAAAGGTAGGGAATAAATCGGGAATATGAAAGAAGTGGTGTATCGTAAAATGATACAATGACACGTTTTTTTCGTTTACAGGAGTTAGTAACTATTCAGCGAGAACAAAGGATACGAAGAATTAGCCCGTCAGTTTAG
>NZ_CAJUHF010000065.1 GCF_910585845.1 uncultured Bacteroides sp.
AACCTACGCTCATTTCCAATAAATTACACTCTTTTCGTAACTTCATCCTGCAAAGTTACAATTTTATGGGACAGGTTGGCAGGGAACCTGACTATTTCTCGAAAGCGGGTTCGGGACCGACGGTATAAATAAAAGAAAGGAGGTATCTTTGATAGATACCTCCTTTCACTTTGTGTACAGTATATAAAGGTTTTTGGTTGGTTCGTTTGTTAGAGCTTTAAGAGAGAATCTGTTGTTGTTTACAGATTGGGGTTATCCATTGTAACTGTCATTT
Organism: uncultured Bacteroides sp.; assembly: GCF_910585845.1. GTDB lineage: Bacteria > Bacteroidota > Bacteroidia > Bacteroidales > Bacteroidaceae > Bacteroides. The sequence continues at coordinate 275 of NZ_CAJUHF010000065.1, forward strand.
CAGGGACAAGGATATATGCTTTCTGTTTACTGTTCCATTTATAATAAGTAGTCGTGAGACTCTTTCCCTGATAGGTGTAGCAAACGCGGAGTTCATTCTCCCAAGCGTTCTTTATGCTGTTCCACTTCATCGTTTCGCTTTCCGTCATGCGTTGCTGGTCGTCATACTTGTAGCTGTACTTCATGTAGTTTGCCAAAGTACTACCATCCATCTTGTAAACGGTCTGTCCTACCATTACGCCGTCTTTCTCTTCCGAATTGTAAATAAGGTTGTTCTTGTTGGCTGCGAAAGTAGAAATGCTACCGAACAGGATTACTGCTGATAAGAGAGCTGTTTTTAAAAATACTTTTGTTTTCATGACCGTATATGTTTTTTAGTTATATCTTACTATTTTCTATCAATATGCGATTTAATTCGCCGCAAAGGTACATATTTATTTGACATAAATACGAGTTATGATATAAAATTAGACAAATTGTCAGCTGAGTATTCTCTTTTTGATGTGTCCTTTTGCCTGTATTTGTGGCAAAAAAATATCCGGCAGGGAAGTTGCCGGATATTCTGTTAAGCAAACTGTATTTTGAATGGAATGCTTAGGTTGCTTTCTGATTGTAAGTTAAATAAGGTTATAGGAGGGTTTAGTGTGCCTGAAGCCAGTTCTTTCCCCACCCATAATCCGCTTTCAGTGGCACGTGCATGCGATATGCGCGTTCCATCTCTTCGATTACAATTTGTTGCACGATCTCTTTTTCAGCCTTTGGAACGCTGAAATTTAGTTCGTCATGGACCTGCAAAATCATCTTTGCTTTCAGATTGTAAGTTTGGAAGCGCTCGTAGATACGTGCCATGGCAACTTTGATGATATCGGCGGCACTTCCCTGGATAGGCGCATTGATGGCATTGCGTTCGGCATATCCGCGCACGGTTGCGTTTCTTGAGTTGATGTCGGGCAAGAAGCGTTTGCGGTGGAAGATGGTCTCCACGTAGCCCTGTTCGCGTGCCACTTGGATGCTCTTGTCCATGTATTCGCGTACTTTCGGATAGGTTTCGAAGTATCCGTCAATCAGTTCTTTAGCCTCTTTGCGGTCTACATTCATACGTTCGGCAAGTCCGAAGATGGAGATGCCGTAAATGATGCCGAAGTTGGCGGTTTTGGCTTTGCGGCGCATGTCGGAAGTGACGTCTTTGATATCTACCTTATATATCTTGGCAGCCGTGGCGGCATGAATGTCATATCCGCTGAGGAATGCATCGATCATATTCTTGTCTTCGCTCAGGTGTGCCATGATACGCAGTTCTATCTGTGAGTAGTCGGCGGAGAAGAACTCGCAATCATCGTCAGGAATGAATGCCTTGCGGATCTCCTTACCGTCTTCGTCGCGTATGGGGATGTTCTGCAGGTTCGGATTGCTGGAGCTGAGGCGTCCGGTGGCGGTGACTGCTTGGTTGAAAGAGGTGTGGATGTGTCCTGTGCGTGGGTTCATCAGCAAGGGAAGGGCATCGATGTAGGTACCCAACAACTTTTTCAGTCCGCGGTGCTCTAATATTTTCCCGATGATGTCATGCTTGTTCCGCAGGCTTTCCAGCACTTCTTCGGAAGTGACGTACTGTCCGGTCTTGGTCTTCTTTGCCTTGTCAGTGATCTTCAGTTTGTCGAACAGGACTTCGCCTACCTGTTTGGGGGAAGCGATGTTGAATGTCTCGCCTGCCAGTTCGTAGATCTCTTTTTCTATTTCTTTCAGGCGGGTGGTGAAGTGTTCGGATGTCTGTTTCAGGGATTCGGTATCTATGCGTACCCCGTTACTCTCCATGTTGGCAAGTACGCGCACGAGCGGCATCTCTATTTCGTAGAAGAGGTGCTCCACGCCTTGCGCCTTCAGTTCTTTTTCGAGTACATTCTTCAATTTCAGGGTTACGTCTGCATCTTCGCAGGCATATCGGTAGACTTCCTCCGGCGGAAGGTCGCGCATGCTTTTCTGGTTCTTTCCTTTCGGACCGATCAGTTCGTCGATGTGTATGGTCTGATAATGCAGGTAGATTTCCGCCAGATAATCCATGTTGTGCCGAAGCTCGGGTTGCAGTACATAGTGGGCGAGCATTGTGTCGAAGAGTTCGCCTTTCACTTCTACTCCGTAGTTTTGAAGAACGAGGATGTCGTACTTGATGTTTTGTCCCACTTTCAGCGATTTCTCATTTTCGTAGATGGGGCGAAGCTCATTGACTATTTTTAACGCTTCTTCCCGTTCGGGCGGAACCGGGATGTAATAAGCTCGGTTTTCGGCATCGCTGAAGCTCATTCCCACCAATTCAGCCTCCATTGGTTCGGTGGAAGTGGTTTCTGTATCTATTGAGAGAATTTCCGTTGTAAGCAACTTTTTAATAAAATTCGCTCTTTTTTCTTCTGTATCAATGAGTTGATAGTCTGTGTTGAGCGTTTCTAAACGCGCGAGAATTGAATTTTTCGGCTCATCCGTCCCGCCGGACGCAAATTCTGCAAACAAATCGCCTTGAATTGGACCATTGTTTTGGGCAAAAAGCGGGCCTGCTGAAAAAAGGTCAGGGGTTTGGGAAGTAGGGGAGGGGGGAGTACTTTTTTTCAGTACACGGTCGATGAGCGTGCGGAATTCCATTTCTTCGAAAATTCTCCGGAGTTCCTCTTCGTTTGGTTTTTCGCGCACGAGTGCTTTCATGTCTAACTTGATGGGGACATCTGTTTTGATGGTTGCAAGGAATTTGGAGAAGAGTATCTTTTCGCGGTTGTTCTCCACTTTCGTTTTCAGGGCACCTTTCAGTTGGTCGGTATGTTCCAATAGGTTTTCGATGCTACCAAATTCGCTGACCAGTTTCTGTGCGGTTTTCTCTCCGACGCCAGGACAGCCAGGAATGTTGTCGGAGGCATCGCCCATCAGTCCGAGCATGTCAATGACTTGCCGGGTGGACTGGATGTCGAACTTGGCTTTCACTTCTTCTATACCCATCACCTCGAAACCACCGGTGTGCTTGGGGCGGTACATGAACACGTTTTCAGATACCAGTTGTCCGTAGTCTTTGTCGGGGGTCATCATGTAGGTGGTGATACCCTGTTTTCCCGCTTCAGTGGCGAGGGTACCGATGACGTCGTCAGCTTCGTAGCCCGCTACCTCGAGGATGGGAATGCGATAGGCACGGATAATATCCTTGATGATGGGCACAGAGAGCCGGATGCCTTCCGGAGTCTCTTCCCGCTGTGCCTTATATTGTTCGTAGGCCTCGTGACGGAAGGTAGGGCCTGCCGGGTCGAAGGCGACACCGATGTGGCTGGGGTCTTCTTTTTTGAGTACTTCTTCAAGGGTGTTCACAAAGCCCAGAACGGCTGACGTATTGAATCCTTTGGAGTTGATCCGCGGATTTTTGATGAACGCGTAATAGGCGCGATAGATCAATGCGTATGCATCGAGAAGAAACAATTTATTGTCTGAATCCATATATTTATCCTTTTTTTCATGGTAAAAGTACAAAAAAATACGGTATTAACTGTTTTATTACTATTTTTGTGGGAAAATAGCGTTGCATGGACAACTCATCACTTATAAAATACCCGATAACAGCCGAACTGGACGACTTTAAGAAGCTGTTTGATGCTTCTCTTACCAGTTCCAACTTTTTACTGAACGAAGCAATCTCGCACATTCGGAAAAAGAATGGAAAGATGATGCGTCCGATGTTGCTTCTGCTTATAGCCAAACTTTATGGTCCGGTTTGTCCGGAGACGCTTCATGCGGCGGTTTCTCTTGAATTGCTGCATACGGCAAGTCTGGTTCATGACGATGTGGTGGATGAGAGCACCGAACGTCGGGGACAGTTGTCGGTGAATGAGGTCTATAATAATAAGGTGGCAGTGCTGGTGGGCGACTATCTGTTGGCTACTTCGCTTGTACAGGTGGGCAAGACGAGGAATTGTGCCATTATAGATGTGGTTTCCCGTCTTGGACAAGATCTGGCAGAAGGAGAACTCCTGCAACTTTCTAATGTAAGTAACCTTTCTTTTTCGGAAGATATCTATTTCGATGTGATTCGTAAGAAGACGGCTGCGCTCTTTGCTGCCTGCACGAAGGCAAGTGCCCTTTCGGTGGGAGCAACCGATGAAAAGGCGGAATTTGCCCGTCTGTTCGGTGAATATATTGGTATTTGTTTCCAAATCAAGGATGATATTTTCGACTATTACGACAGTAAGGAGATAGGCAAGCCCACAGGTAATGATATGCTTGAGGGTAAGTTGACGCTTCCCGTGCTTTATGCTTTGAACTCGACAGGAGATAAGTGTGCCGAAGAGATAGCTGTGAAGGTGAAGAACGGTGAGGCTACACCCGATGAAATCGCCTATTTAATCGAATTTACCAAGCGTCATGGCGGAATTGAATACGCTATGCAGGCAATGCAGGCATATAAAGAAAGAGCAGCGTCCCTGTTAGCAACTTTGCCCAATACGGATGTGAAGACAGCTCTCATGGCGTATTTGGACTACGTGGTGGATAGGGAAAAGTAGTATTAGACTGATGGTTTGAAGAAACTATCGGGAGTCCAAGAGTTATTTCTTCGCTTTGCATTGTCAGGAGTTAAAAGCCTTTTGAGTTTTTAAGATTACCCGTTGGGGAATTAATTTGAAATTACATTATATCTTATGTCTCATAACAAGTGATGTAATGGAGTATAACAAGTAATGTAATGGAGCATATCTGGTCAAAGCTAAGGTTTGGCATGACAAAGCTAAGGTTTAGCGATACAAACCTGAACTTTAGCCACTCCAAACTCCCAGATACATAACACATGCTATTCTTGCATACTACTTTTCATCTTTCAGTTCCTTCAGGATTAGCTTAATCATTTGACTTATATCGTATTGGACTGAAACTAAAGACCAAAAAATAAGGCTGAATCTTCAATATCCTCTTTCAGGCTCCTTAGTTTCAGGGCAATACTCTATAAACCAAACCATTAACGAATGGCTGAAAGAACTGATGGGCAAAAATGATATAAAGAAAACAGGAGTAAAGTAATATCTTAATTCCGCCAATGGATTAAGTTTTTGAGTTTTTCAGTCTTTGAGTTTTTAAGTTATTTTCATTAGTGTGCTAACTTATAAACTTATCAATTTACAAACTTATCAATTTACAAAACTCCCGATAATTCCTTTAATTTTAGTAGGTTCAAAAGAACTTCATTTCTTCTCCCTTGATATCAGATAGCAGGAGGTTTGCTAAGCGGCTGGTACCTAAGCGGAACCAACGGTTGTCGAGCCATTCCTTGCCGAGCACTTCCTTGACGATGGTATAATAGATTATCGCATCATTTACCGTATTGATACCTCCAGCGGGCTTAAAACCTACTTTGTTACCAGTGGTTTCGTAATACTCCTTGATGGCACGGCACATTACGTAAGCTGCTTCGGGGGTTGCAGCAGGCTGCTGTTTTCCGGTGGAAGTCTTGATGAAATCCGCACCTGAATACATGGATAGGATAGAGGCCTTCATGATGTTGGAAGCCGTTTTCAAAGCGCCTGTTTCCAGGATGACTTTCAGATGATGTTCCTTACAAACCTCTTTCAGCTCTTGTATCTCTTCGCATACGCTTTCATAGTCTCCGCTCAGGAACTTGCCTACGGAGATAACAATGTCTATCTCGTCTGCGCCTTCCATCAGTGCCATTGCGGTCTCTGCCACTTTCACCTCGGTGAAGGTCTGTGAGGAGGGGAATCCAGCCGATACGCAAGCTATATTTACGTCTTCCACCTCTAAGGTACTTTTCACGATTTCCGCAAAACAGGGATAGACGCAGATGGCTGCCACATTCTCCATGTCGGGGAATTCATCGTCAAACTGGTTTACCTTTTGCGTGAATTTCATCACGCTTTCATCGCTGTCTGTGGTGTTCAGCGTGGTGAGGTCGATGCAGTGAAACAGGAATTTTTTGACTTCTTCCGTGTTGTTTCCGAGCACTTTCTCTGCGATGAGTTGGGCTACTTTTGCGGCTATTTCCGCATCGTCCAGCCGGGTATTGTATTTTGCCAATGCGGCATCATACTTACTCTGTGTAGGTTCATTCTTCTCCATGATCATGCAATTTTGGGTTATTGATATGTCGGTTGTTATCTCGTTGGGTCTTCTTCTCCAGATTGCGGGCGAATGCTTCTGTAACGTTTACTCCGGTCTGGTTGGCAATACAGAGGAGTACCCAGAGGACGTCCGCTATTTCGTCGTCGATATTGCCTTTTTCTCCTTCCTTGAAGGATTGGTCGCCGTATTTCCGGGACATAACTCTGGCAAGCTCACCTACTTCTTCGGTGAGGACGGCCATATTGGTGAGCTCGCTGAAGTAGCGTACACCATACTTCTTGATCCACTGGTCTACTTGTGATTGGGCTTCTTCTAATGTCATCATTCTTTGTTTTTGGTATCCATGCAGATGGTCACAGGACCATCGTTCAATAGTTCTACTTTCATGTCGGCACCAAATTCGCCGGTGCCTATCTCTTTTCCTAATGAAGAACTCAGGCTTCGGCAAAACTGTTCATACAACGGCACGGATATTTCGGGCTTGGCTGCCCGTATGTACGAGGGGCGATTGCCTTTCTTGGTGGAGGCGTGCAGGGTAAACTGGCTGATCACCAGAATATCGCCGTCAATGTCGAGTATGGACTTGTTCATTATTCCGTTTTCATCGTCGAAAATACGGAGATTGACGATTTTCTTGCAGAGCCAGTCAATATCTTCCTGACTGTCTGTTTCTTCGATGCCTACCAGTATCAAGAGCCCTTTGCCTATGGCTGATTTGCAAGTCCCGTTGATGGTAACGGAGGCGTGTCTGGTGCGTTGTATGACTGTTCTCATGTCTCTTTTCGCTATTAATCGTTTATTGGGTGGGTTTCCCCGGATGGCAAAGTTACGAATAAATTCGTGATAGCTTGTATTCGGGTAAGACTATATTTCTGATGCAATAAATCTGTGCACTTGGTTATCTTCGTTATTTTACGCTTTCACCGCTATTTCCCGTCTCTCTAAAACTCTTTGGGCTTGGTATCGAAGTATTCTCTGATGATTTTTGCCTTAGCTTCCCCCGTTACAGCGGCAAGAGCTTCCAGAGAGGCTTCCTTGATGCGCTTCACACTCTTGAACTCTTTCAGAAGGGCAGATTTTGTTTTCCCGCCAATGCCTTTTATGCTGTCCAATTTAGAAGCGATTTGCCTTTTGCTGCGTTTATCGCGATGGAAAGTGATGGCGAAGCGGTGAACTTCATCTTGTATCTGCGTTAAAAGCCTGAAGAGAGGCGTGTTTTGCTTCAATCCGATGGTTTGGGGCGGGAAGCCGTAAAGTAACTCTGATGTACGGTGTTTACCGTCCTTGGCAAGTCCTGCAATGGGAATATCCAGGTTCAGCTCATCCATTACCTCTTTTACTGCGCTCATTTGTCCCTTTCCACCGTCGGTAATAAGGAGGTCGGGCAGGGGGGATTCTTCTTCGATGGCGCGCTGATAACGGCGTCTGACGACTTCTTTCATGGAAGCATAATCATCGGCACCTATCACTGTCTTGATGTTATACTTCCTGTAGTCCTTTTTAGATGGTTTTGCCTTCTTGAAGACCACGCAGGCAGCTACGGGATCGGAACCTTGGATGTTCGAGTTATCGAAGCATTCTATCTGTATCGGCAAGCGGTCCAGATGTAACTCATCCTGTATCTCTTTCATCAGTCGGACGCTTCTTTGCTCCGGATTCAGTTTTTCCGCCTGTTTCAACCGGTCTGCTTTATATTGTTTTACGTTCAGGATGGAAAGTTCCAATAACTTCTTCTTGTCTCCCCGCTGAGGAATGGTGAATACGACATCTTTCAACTCCATACCTATCTCGAAAGGTACGATGATTTCGCGGGAAAGGCTCTTGTAGCGTTCGCGCATCTCGACAATGCCCAATTGGAGTAACTCTTCTTTTGTCTCGTTCAGCCGTTTCTTATATTCGAAGGTGAAAGCCTGGTTAATGGCACCGTTGGTGATGTGGAGGTAATTGATGAAAGCGGACTTTTCGTCGTTATCTTCTTCTATGGAGAAGACATCGATGTTATGCAGTATGTTGCTTACCACTTCCGACTTGGCACGGTAGTTTGCAATCAGCATATACTTCTCCTTGATCTTTTGCGCCTCTTCAAACTTCATTTCGGCTGCCAAGTCTTGCATCTGCTGGAACAACATCCGCTCTATCTCCTGTGTATTCCCTTTTAGAATTTCCTTGATTTCACCGATATTCCTCATGTACTCGTCTATTGTCTGCTTGCCGATACAGGGGCCTGCACAGTTTTTGATGTGATATTCCAGACAGACGTTGAACTTACCGGCACTGATATTCTCGGGCGAGAGATTGAGGGGGCAGGTACGTAGCGGATACAAGTGCTTGATGAGGTCGAGCACTGCATTCATGGACGGGGTGTGGCTGTAAGGTCCGTAATAAGAGGAACCGTTGCGTATGATCTTCCTCGTCTTGAATATCCTCGGGAAGTATTCGTTCTGTATGCAGATGGAAGGGTAGGTTTTGTCGTCTTTCAGAAGTACGTTGTATCGTGGCTTATACTTCTTGATCAGGTTGTTCTCCAATAGGAGAGCATCCTCTTCGCTGTTCACTACGATGTAGCGTATGTCGGCGATCTTGCTGACAAGTATCCTTGTCTTTCCCGGTTCGTGCTCTTTGTTGAAATAGGAGGAAACCCTTCGCTTCAGGTTCTTGGCTTTGCCTACGTAGATGATTACCCCTTCGGTGTTCAGGTATTGATAGATGCCGGGGCTTTCGGGAAGGTTTAATACGATCCCTCTTAGATATTCGTTCGTCTTCAGTTCCGGGCTATTCTCCATAAATGATTCGTTTTATTCCCGATTAAACGGGATGTTTTTTATATTAGGAGCTTTTTGAGTTCTTGAGTTGTTCTCATTAGTATATCGACTTATAGACTCGTCAACTTGCAAACTTACAAACTCAGGAACTCAAAACTCATTAACTTGCAAACTCGTCAACTTACAAGAGTATCGCTTTTAACTCCCGATAACTCCTTTCCCTCCCATTCATAAAGAGAGTACCGACTGCACGTCCACCTCCTTGTCGAACACTTCTTTCCCATGCAGGTCTTTCAGTTCGATGATGAAGTTTACGTATATCTTCTTCGGATTCATCTTCTGCACCAGCTTGCAGGCGGCTTCCATTGTCCCTCCTGTGGCGAGCAGATCATCGTGCAGCAATACGACGTCATTCTCGTCTAAGGCATCCTTGTGTATCTGGATTGTGTCTTTACCGTATTCCTTGTCGTAGCTTTCCTCGATGGTCTCGGCGGGGAGCTTACCCGGTTTGCGGATGGGGATGAATCCGGCACCTAAACGAGTTGCCAGGATAGGACCCATGATGAAGCCTCTTGATTCGATACCCACGACTTTTGTGATGCCTTTGTCTTTGTACATTTCATACATAGTGTCTGAAAGTTCTTGCAGGCAAGCTGCGTCTTTGAACAGTGTCGTCACATCGTAGAAGAGGATTCCCGGAATGGGAAAATCGGGTATTTCCCGAATACTTTTTGTGAGAGTTTCTTTGCTCATAATCAGTTTGTTTAATGAGGTTATTGAATCCTTTTGTTTCACGTGGAACGCGGACGGTTTATCTGCCCGAAAGTACCAGCAGGACGTTTATATCGCTTGGCGATACGCCGGGAATGCGGCTTGCCTGGGCTATCGTCTCCGGGTCTATCTTCACGAGCTTCTGCCGCGCTTCGGTAGAGAGGGACTGGATGGAGGCATAGTCGAACTTTCCTTTTATCTTGATGTTCTCCAGCCGTCCTAACTTGTCGGCAATGATCCGTTCGCGGCCGATGTAGCCTTCGTATTTGATGAGTATCTCAGCAGCTTCGATAATCTCTTCTTTCCTTTCGGTGATTTTGTCCAGCTCTCGGCGGAAGGCGCTGACGTGTTCCGCCATATTCTGGATGTTCACTTGCGGACGGTTGATGAGGTCGATGAGTTTGCAGCCTTGACGTAGGGGAGTGGTGCCCAGTTCTTCTAATATGGGATTGATAAGTGCTGGTTTCATCGAGTAGTTGCGTGTGAAGTCTATGATATGGTTCACGGCTTCGCGCTTACGCTTTAGCAGCTCGTAGCGGTCGGCTTTGGCAAGTCCGAGGTTCCAGGACTTCTCGGTGAGGCGCATGTCTGCGTCGTCCATACGCAGGAGGATGCGGTATTCGGCGCGCGAGGTGAACATCCGATAGGGCTCGTCCACGCCTTTGGTAACGAGATCATCGATGAGTACGCCGATATAGGCTTCATCACGCTTGAGAGTGAAGGGGACGCCACCGTGGCAGTTAATATGGGCATTGATACCGGCGATGATGCCTTGTCCGGCGGCTTCTTCATAACCGGTAGTACCATTCACCTGTCCGGCAAAGAAGAGGTTCTTGATTTTTTTCGATTCCAACGTATGTTTCAGTTGGGTGGGATCGAAGTAATCATATTCGATGGCATAGCCGGGGCGGTAGATGACGAGATCCTTGAATGCAGGTATCTTCTTTAGCGCTTCGATTTGGATATTCATCGGAAGGGAAGAAGAGAACCCGTTCAGATAAAGTTCTTGTGTCGTTTCGCCTTCTGGTTCGAGGAAAAGCTGGTGCTGCTCTTTGTCGGGGAAGGTGACGATTTTGGTCTCTATGCTTGGACAGTAACGGGGACCGATACTTTGAATCTGTCCGTTGAATAGGGGGGAATCCGGCAAACCTTCGCGCAGGATGCGGTGTGCTTCTTCGTTGGTGAAGCAGGTCCAGCATGGAAGTTGTTTCAAGTGCCGGATGCTGGTATCCATGAATGAGAACTTGTGGAAGTCTGATTCCCCATCTTGCACTTCCATATATTCATAGTGCACGCTCCGTCCATCGATCCGTACCGGGGTACCGGTCTTCATCCGTCCGTACTCGATACCATGCCTTGCGATGGATTCGGTCAATCTGTAGGATGCGGGTTCTGCCATGCGTCCGCCTGCCAGTTGGGTGCGTCCGATGTGCATGAGACCATTCAGGAAGGTACCGGCGGTGAGGACGATGCATTTGGCTCGGAAGGTGACGTCGAGCAGGGTGGTGAGCCCGGTTACTTCGCCGTTTTCGACGATAAGTTCACGCACGGTGTCTTGCCAGATATGCAAGTTGGGGGTGTTCTCCAATATTTCGCGCCATGCCCAGATGAACTTGTTGCGGTCACACTGCGCACGCGGGCTCCACATGGCGGGGCCTTTGGAGCGGTTGAGTATGCGGAACTGGATGGCGGTCTGGTCAGTCACCAGTCCCATGTATCCGCCCAGGGCGTCTATTTCTCGAACGATTTGTCCTTTGGCAATGCCGCCTACGGCGGGATTACAGCTCATCTGCCCGATTTTGTTCATGTCCATCGTGATAAGGCAGGTCTTTGAACCCAGGTTGGCGGCGGCAGCGGCGGCCTCACAGCCGGCATGTCCGGCGCCGATTACAATAACGTCGTATTTAAATTCCATTCGTCCAGTGTATTTAAGTTGGTGCAAATATAGATGAAAATCGTGAGTTTTGCTCCGGATGAAGAAAGAAACTGTCTTTTCTGTTGCGGAAAGTTACGAATGCTGTTGCAGGAAGTTACGAATGTTATCGCAGGAACGTGGGAAGTGTCGGAATGTCGATAGCCCACAGGTGACACTGATTGGGGGATGACTACGGATTTCATCTGATTGATTTGTAGAAAAAATCAGCGGTTATCCGTTTTATCAGTGTTGCCTGTGGGCTATGATAGGTTTGGATACATTCTCAGTTGGTTTCTTCCTGGGTTCGAAAGCCCGCGGATCCGAAAGGCCGTACTTCTCCTTGCCGACTATAACGCGACGAAAAAAGCGGCGTTTAACATTGGTTGACGTTACGACTCCGGAGTGTTAAAACAATAGGGTCGCTCACTAATCGGCCACTAAAAACGGTTTTTTAGTGGAGGCAGACTGGGGGCAGAGCGAAGGGAGAGCGAAGGCAGAGCGTCCGGAAACTAAGGCCGGACGGTTGAAACATGGTCGAAACAACCGGAAAGGAAGGCAAAAAAATCGGGGAAAAGATGGGAAAGAGGCTGGAATATTATGCTTTTTTAACCGGTTTCCGTGAACCGTTTTTTGCCTTTATCGTCAGCTTCAATTCTGATGGCTTCTTCGTGAGAGATGCCGATAGGGTGGCATTTGTGGATGTCACTTCCGCACCGTCCGGTTTTATCCGATCCACGCACTTGATTAGGGCAACTCCCGTCACTGAGTTGACAGCTTCCCGTCACTAAGCAGGCAGTTTCCTGTCATTGAACAGGCAGCTTCCCGTCGCTTAACTCATGGATTATGGTCGCTGGCTTGACGACCTATCTCATCGCCAGCGCCCTGTTCTCTGCTTCCTCCATGATTTCCCGTTCTCCCGGTCCCTTGTCGTTGATTCCGCAGAGGTGTAGGATGCCGTGTATGATGACGCGGTGCAGTTCCGTGTTGTAGTCGCTGCCGAAAAGTTCCGCATTCGTACGCACGGTATCGAGGCTGATGAAGAGGTCACCGCTGATCCGGTTGCCTTCGCAGTAATCGAAGGTGATAATGTCGGTGTAGTAATCGTGTTGTAGATACTGGCGGTTCACTTCGAGAATCTTCTCGTCGGAACAGAAAATATAGGCGATTTCACCGGCTCTTTTCCCGTAAGTGGCGGCTACGGCCTTGATCCATTCCGTTGTTTGGCTCTTTTTGATGGCGGGCATATCCACGCCGTCTGTCTGATAACTAATCATGGTTGAATTGAACTATAGATGTGCTTTATATATTTTTTGTATATGCTTTATATATACTTTGGGTTACTAACTTTTTATCTTCTTTTATGCTTTGGGTTACTACCTCTTTATTTTCTTTTAAACTTTAGGTTACTAACTCTTTCTTCCTTTTTCTCTTCCTCCTTCCATTCCCCTTCTCCTGTTACTCCCCAGCGGAAGTACATCAGAAAAAGAACAGGTAGCTGACAACGATGGCGGCAATGATCCCCGCCAGATCCGCTATCAGTCCGCATGCGACGGCATTTCGCGTCCTGGTGATGCCCACGCTGCCGAAGTAGACTGCCAGGATGTAGAACGTCGTATCCGAAGCCCCGCGCGCCACGCAACTCATCTGCCCGATGAAAGAGTCGGCACCATATTCCTTCATGGCGTCAATCATCAGCCCGTTGGCACCGCTGCCGCTCAACGATTTCATCAGTGCCGTGGGCAGTGCGCCTACAAAACCGGTGTCTACACCCAGCATCCCCACGATCTGTTCGATGCCGCTCACCAGCAGGTCCATGGCCCCCGAAGTGCGGAAAACGGCTATGCCGACTAGAAATGCCACCAGATAGGGGATGATGCGCACGGCAGTCGTGAACCCCTCCTTGGCGCCTTCCACAAAAGCATCGTACACGTTGACCTTCTTCCACAGCCCCCAGACGATGAACAACAGGATGATGCCGAACAATATCACGTTGGCCACCAGCGTAGAGTAGGTCCCTATCCCGTCGCGGCCGATGTGCACGAACAAATACATCAGTCCGGCAAAGAAAAGCCCGATGCAGCCTATCAGCGTAAGTATGGGGCGGTTGAGCAGATTGATGTCTTGGGCGATGCTGACGGCAACCACTCCCACAAGGGTGGAGACGGTCGTAGTGATCAGTATCGGGATGAATACATCGGTGGGCTGCGCGGCGCCCATCTGTGCCCGGTACATCATGATGCTGATCGGAATCAGTATCAGCCCGGAAGTGTTCAGCACCAGAAACATGATCATCGGGTTGGTGGCCGTGTCCTTCTTCGGGTTCAGTTCCTGCAACTCCTTCATCGCTTTCAGCCCCATGGGAGTGGCGGCATTGTCCAGCCCCAGCATGTTGGCGGATAGGTTCATAAAGATGGACCCCATGGCTGGATGCCCCTTAGGTATGTCTGGAAAGAGGCGGCAGAACACCGGGCTCAGCCAGCGGGACAGCGCGTTGATCATGCCGCTTTGCTCGCCTATCTTCATGATGCCCAGCCAAAGGGCAAGAATCCCCGTCAGTCCCAGCGATATCTCGAAAGCCGTCTTCGAAGAGGTGAATGTGGAGTTGACAAGCTCCGTGAAGATCTCCGTGTCGCCCATAAAGACGAGCCGGCAGAGCGCTACGATGAATGCGATGATGAAGAATGCCGTCCAGATATAATTTAAGACCATGTAAGTAGTTTATTTGAGTTCATAGAATAAGTCCCGGAATGGCGGATGACCGTTCAGCCCCCGGCTTGCATGCCGTTGCTTCATGTCGGGTGCAAATTTAAAGATAACTTTCGATAGTTTCGATATAAATGTCGTATTTTTGTCTGCCGTCAGCCATGCCTTTTGACTCCTGCGGATGAAAGTGCCGTGGCGGGCAAGTGAATGAAAGAACAGGTAAACGAGACAGCGGATAATGAAGAAGAAAGAGCCTCGGCAGGCGGAAAAAATGCCCAAAAACACGGTTTCATCGAAAGAAACAGCCGTAGATGCCGCAACCATCCGGCAGGAATTGGAGACGTATATCGACCCCGTGAAGCGGGAATACCTTCCCCGTTTCTTCAAGACAGGGAAAGGGCAGTACGGCGAGGGCGACAAGTTCCTCGGCGTGGTTGTCCCCCATACGCGCCTGGTGGCAAAGCGGCATAAGGATGCGCCTTTCCATGTGATAGCGGAATTGTTGCAGAGCGAGTGGCATGAGTGCCGCCTTTGTGCCCTGCTGATGCTGGTGGAATGCTTTAGAAAGAGCGATGAAAAAGGCAAAAAATGCATCTACGACTTCTATCTCTCGCACACCTCGCGCATCAACAACTGGGATTTAGTGGATTTGTCCGCTCCCGGCATCGTTGGCGAATACCTGAAAGACAAACCGCGCGAAGTGCTCTACCGTTTGGCGGAAAGCCCGTTGCTTTGGGACCAGCGCATAGCGGTGGTTTCCACCTATACACTGATCAAAAACGGAGATTTCATTGACATAATCAGGCTTTCCGAAGGCTTCCTTGCCCATTGTGCACCGGTTGCCGCGTGTGGCCGTGCCGCTAAGGACGGAACCGCCGCACGCCCTCTTCACGACCTGATGCAGAAAGCTATCGGGTGGATGCTGCGCGAAATGGGCAAACGGGATAAGGACCTGCTGGTGCAGTTTCTGGAGAAGCACTGCCAAAGGATGCCCCGCACCATGCTGCGCTATGCGATAGAGAAGTTCCCGGAAGAGGAGCGAAAAGTATTTATGAAACGCTGAACAGGTGGGGCGCTTTTATCGTCCGAGTCTTAGGCTCACTCTTTCTTGACATGAAGGGGCGGGGATGTGCCGATACGTTTGGGCACATGCTTGTGCCTACATGGTATCCATTCTTTAACTGCTCCATACCTGTTCCGTGTCAACTCCATACCTGTTCCATGCTATAAGACACGGAGAAAACTCGAAAAAAGATTGTAAAAACGACGTTTCTGCTACCGGTTTTGACATGGACCGGATATAGCGAAGGAACATGATGGACGGATTGCATGGAGCTGGAACATCTCTTTTATATTCTTTACCTGTTGGTTGAATTAAATTAGTGAATATTTTATCTGTCCAATCGGACGGTG
>NZ_CAJUHF010000066.1 GCF_910585845.1 uncultured Bacteroides sp.
GTGTGCAACTTTTTCATTTGTAAATATTTAGATTCTTAATTCAACCAACGAGTAGTTATAAGTAATCATCTAACCAACCTAATAAAAAAACAATAACAAGTTATTTGAATTATCGTAAAGCCATAAGATGGTAGTAGAATAATCTTTATTTTCCCACGCAGAAACTATACCCCACATGAAACTCCACTCCGAAGTTACGAGGAGCAACTGTTGTTCGGTCTCCGTCAAGAACAGCTTTTAACACGTCCTTGGGAAAAGTCCTTTTAAGAAAGAAAAGCCCGTGCTCCACTCCACAGCCGATAAAGAATGACTTGTACTTGAAATCCGCACTGATGCCTAAACCGATGTCAAAGCGTCTCACGCCGTTGTCCTTGTCGAAAGTCTCAAAATTTGATCTCCAATGTATCTCCCAATCTCAAAAATCTGTGACAGAACCGTCGTTCGTCAATGTGACATGCTGTACTACGGCTATGTCGGTATTTCCAACAATGCCATATGAAATGTAGGGGCCTGTACTTATCTGCAAACCGCAATTTGGGTTTATGGGTAAGTAGGCTGCTATTTTTATCGGAAGTTGGAAGTAAACGGCATTTATTTGAGAGTATAACATCCTATGACATAAGGCTTCTTGTCCCTTATGCTGAATATATTCCGGTGCATACTTATCGGCCGTACTCTTTCTGTTCAGGAATTGCAATCCCGTCTGGAACGACCAGTTGCCAACCAAAGGAATGTCCACTCCTACACCAAAACGGAATCCAAAATTACCATCGTAACTATCACTTTTTGTGATGCTGTTGAAACCGGCACCACCTTGCACGTTAATTCTCACTTGTGAATAACTGAACGCTGTTGTCAAGTTCATAAACAGAGCGAATAGAATGTACTTTTTCATAATGCGTATTGTTTTAATGGTATTAGTTGAAATAGGGATCATGAGAAAACGGTTACAATGTATTAAAAATAAATGAGATATACAAATAAGAGATGATAAATCAGAAAGACATCATATAATAAGTACTTATCGAAAAAATCTCTTTTTTATCTCTTAGGATGACTTTGTAAGGTTGCGAACGCATCACTTGAAATGTTTCTTTTAAAAGACCACTTGTGTCTTTTTCATATGAAACACTTTATTTCTTAGTATTGAAACACTTTGTTACATATAATAGAAACACTTTGTTTTTCTAAACTGAACACCTTGTTACATAGTATAAAAACAAAGTGTTCATACTGTATGAACTAATGAGTTAACTATATAGCAGGAGGATAAAAAGGATAGTAACTACGAAAATACTTATATCCGCCGGTTCTACTCTGTGAGGGGCTTGCAGATACTTTATCTGCAAGCCATCTGCAAGGGGTATCTGCAAGCCTGTAACAAATTGATAACTAAAAGGATAAATGTCAAATCCTTGCAGATGGCAGATAAAATGAGAAAAAAACATGAGAGGAGAGAGAAGGATATTGCACTTATTCACCACTTGTACTCCTCACTATAGAAATCAAAGACCGGTTCTTTGTCGATGCCATACTGCTGGAACGCCTTACGGACATAGTCCTGGTCTTCAAGTGAAAGGGCGCATTCTTTCCGATAGAAACGATAATATCTTCCACGACCAAAGTGGGCTATCAGTTGTTGTTTCAGAGGTTGAAAGTTCTTGCTAGGAACTTCATCAAGCAAGTGGCTGATTCCCCACGCCACACGTACCTTTTGTGTAGACTTAAAATAAGGACACTGTTCGCTATCGGCAGGGATGCACAACGGATTGACAATGCTGATCACCGGATAGTCTGATGTATCGTGAACCGCAACCAGACGATGCAAGCATTTCTCTGCTTTCGTACATTGAATATTGAAGCAACGCGGATAGTGGCAAGAAGCCAAAGGAGTTTCGGAAGAGCTTTTCATAATTATTATAAATTGATTCAGGCACAAAGATAGGAATAGAAAGGGGAAAATAAGAAATAAGAAATGGAAAATGGAAAGGGGAAAATGGAAAATCGTTAGGGATATATTTAACGCTCCACTTTACACTTTACACTTTACACTTTACACTTTCCATTTTCAATTTTCCACTTCCTAAAGGAACTTCAGCATCCCGAAGAAGTCGGGACGATGGAAATCAGGTGTTTCCACATTTATAGGATTCCAGGAGAGGAAGTGCGGAGTCTGTAACTTATCGCCGCACTTATAGAAGTTGGCACGGATTGATTTTCCATCAAGAGCGGACAGTTGATGCTTGAAGAAGGCGGAATAAGGTATCACCAATGCAAGTTCCCAGGCGCACTCTCCTACCCGTTCTTCAAAAGGTTCACGTCCCAAGGAAGACCAACGTTGGACTGTATCCATCACTTCCTGCGGAGCATGCTCGCGGGCGTTGCGTCCGGTACCGGCAGCTATCAACAGAGTTCCGGCACAATTGCATTCCACGTTATAGTAAACGCCGTCGCCGGCAGGAACGGAGAAGAACTCCACACAAGCATCTTCCCACACGGCACCGTTATCTCCGGCTGCCACGGCACGCACGCTGGCTTCCTTCACCTTATAGTGCAACAGGATGGCGTCATCCGTATGGGCGATGCGGAAGAGTACTTCCGGCTTATAAGGAAACGCTTCCCAATTGACCGTATCAATAGGCTGAAAAGCAACATTTTCTTTATCGAGCAAAGCCGGTACCTCTTCTGCCAGCACATGGGCTTGGCCCACTTTCTTTACATTCAGTTCGTTCATAACTTAACTCCTACCCCCTTTAGAGATTATCCTCAATAAACTTCTGCATCTCCGGCGTATGTTCCTCTACGCTTTGCAGCAGTTTGAACTGCGCCTTTGTGCGTACAAGGTTGTGCTCGGGATATTTAATCTTGTAATAGGTATCACCGTTGATATAATCCGCCAGGAAACGGACGCACTGCATGTAAGGGAACAGGGCGGCGGCGTAGGGCAGGTTCTCGACCTCTATCGGGAGCAGGAAGACCTTTGCCGACTCCAGATACCCCTTGGCGAATGCCTTGAAGATCTCCATGTTGAAGTTCACGTTGTCCAGGTTCTCGTCGTCTTCGGCACCGGTATTGGCGGCGGAACGGAGGAAATCGCCGAAGTCGGAGAAGATAAAGTTGGGCATCACCGTGTCGAGGTCGATCACGCAAAGCACCTTGCCCTCTTCATCGAACATCATGTTGTTCACCTTCGTATCGCAATGGCACACGCGTTTGGGCAATTTGTCCTCACGATACAGGCGCTCGCCCTTGCACATCTCCTGCGCACGCTTCTCTATCTCGTCCAGATAATAGCACACTTCCTTCACACGGCCTACGGCATCCGCAGCCACGGCATCGCGGAGTTGCTTCAGGCGGAACTCCATATTGTGGAAATCGGGAATCGTCTCGCCCAGCGTATCGGGGATGTCCGCAAGCATCGCCTGGAAATTGCCGAAAGCCACACCGGCATAGTAAGAATACTCGGCATTCACCGTCTCATAGGTCTTGGCATTGGGAATGAACACCATGATGCGCCAATAGTTCTCGCCGTCGTGCCAGTAGGTCTTTCCCGTATCGGCAGGAACGAACGAGAGCACTTTGCGTTCGATGTCGTCCACGCCCTGCTCTGTCAGCTTCTTGCGGATATGGCGGGTGACGGACTCGATATTGGCCTGCAACATCTCTACATTCTGGAAAATGGCATGATTGACGCGCTGCAACACGTAGTCGGGAGCATCTGCTTCGAGAGTAGCCACCTTGTAGGTGTCATTGATCAGCCCGCTGCCCAAAGGCTTGATTCCGCTGACTGTACCCTTCGTCTGGAAATGGGATACAATGGATTGGAGGTTATTCATGATATTTAATAATAGGTTTAAAATAGTTTATGCAAATATACGCCTTCCTCATTAATATAAAAGTCCAAATTCGTCCGGTAAACGCCCAAAAATATACATTTCAGCAGATATAGCCGTAAAAATCGGAGTACAAACTTCCCTTTTTAAGCAAAATGCCTTATATTTGTGTCTGAAACCTTGGAGGTTGTTCCTGAGAATTTATGTCCGAAGGCAAAACAGCCTCTTCAAAATACCTTAAGAAAAGTGCAAAAGTTTATCAGAACCCTATTAGTGGCTTTAGTAAGCATAGTTACAACGAATCTATACAGCCAAAATATTACCTTCAAACACCTAACTACCGACGATGGATTGTCACAGTTCAGCGTCAACAGTTTGTATATTGACGAGAACGGCATCCTGTGGATTGCCACGCGCGAAGGTCTGAACCAATACAACGGCAATGATATCCAAACATACAAATTAAGCAAGAACGACCCTTACAGCCTCTTCTGCAACACCGTGTTACGCATCACGGGAGACCAGAACGGAAAGATCTACATGCTCTGCACGGAAGGAATCGCCCAGTTCGACCTGACCACCCAACGGTTCACCACCCTGCTACAAGACAATATCAACAGCATCTATTATAAGAACGGACTCTTCATCGGCAAAAAGAACGAGATATACCGCTACAACGAGCAGACCGGAAACTTCGACCTCTTCTATCAGATGGCGGGAGAGAACATCGAGATCTTCTGCATGTACGAGAACGAAGGCGAGATGTGGATAGGCACCACCAGCGAAGGCGTATTCAAACTGAGACTGGACGGACAGCAACTGACGCACCCCATCGACAAAGGAAACATCACCAGCATCTACCGGGACAACGCAGGCGAGATGTGGATAGGCAGTTGGGAGAACGGCCTCTTCCACCTGAAAGCCGACGGAACGATCGAGAACCTGCGCCACGACCCGGAAAACCCGCACAGCCTATCTTCCAACTTCGTGAGAGCCTGCTGCGAAGACGACCTCGGAAATATATGGATAGGAACCTTCAACGGGCTGAACCGCTACAACAAGTCGACCGGCATCTTCCAGAACCACACCGCCGCCGAAGCCCAGAGCGAAGGGCTGACCCACTCCTCCATCTGGTGCATCGTGAAAGACAAGCAGGGGACGCTATGGCTGGGCACCTACTTCGGCGGCGTCAACTACTTCAATCCCGAATATGAAATTTACACCGGCTACCGGGTATCGAGAGAAGAGAAGAAAGGGCTGAGCAGCCCCATCGTAGGCCGCACCATCGAAGACAAGAACGGCAACCTGTGGATAGGCACCGAGGGCGGCGGGCTGAACTTCTACAACCGACACACGCGGGAATTCAAGTGGTACCTCACGGGGCAAGGGCACAACAGCATCTCACACAGCAACGTGAAGGCGCTCTATTACGACCCCGACAAAGAAATCATCTGGATAGGCACCCACCTCGGCGGACTGAACAAGCTGGACATACGCACGGGCACGTTCACCCACTACCTCATGGAGGAAGATAATCCGGAGACGCTCCCCTCGAACATCGTCCGCGACATCACACCCTATCAGGACCAACTGCTCATCGCCACGCAGAACGGAGTATGCCTCTTCGACCCGCAGGACGGGAAGTGCCGGCAACTCTTCAAGGATACGAAGGAGGGACGACGGATAATCATGGTTGCCGACCTGGAGATGGACGCGAACGGCACGCTCTGGATTGCCGCCACGGGCGAAGGGGTATTCGCCTACCGCTTCGACACGAACAAGCTGACCAACTACCGGCACGATGCCGAACAGCCGCACAGCCTCAGCAATAACAACGTGAACAACATCATGCAGGACAGCCGGGGCAACCTGTGGTTCTCCACCTCGGGCAGCGGGCTCGACCTGTACCGCCCCGCCACGAACGACTTCGCGAACTTCGACAAAGCCTCGAACGGACTGGTGAGCGACTGCATCTACGACACGCAGGAGTCGCCCACGAGCGGCAAGCTGATCCTGACCACCAACCAGGGGTTCTCCATCTTCGACCAGGAGACGGGACGGTTCCGAAACTACAGCGTGGAGAACGGCTTCCCGCTGACAGCCGTCAACGAGAATGCTCTTTGCGCCACGCACGACGGCGAGATATTCCTCGGAGGCACGCAGGGCATGATATCCTTCAACGAGCTGGAGCTGAACTTCACCCCGAAGCCCTACCGCATCATCCTCTCGCGCCTGATCGTGAACGGGACGGAGGTGAAAGTGGGCGACGATACGGGCATCCTGTCGCGGTCGTCGCTGTGCCACACAGAGGAGATCACGCTGAACGCCGACCAGACGATGTTCAGCATCGAGTTTGCCACGTCCAACTACGTAGCCGCCAACAAAGACGACATCATCTACAAACTGGAGGGATTCTCGGACGACTGGAACAGTACGCGCGGACAGCCCATCATCACGTACACCAACCTGAACGCCGGCACCTACCACCTGCTTGTCAAGCCCCGCGGCAAGGAAGAAGCGCTCTGCCCGCAGGTGCGCCTCACCATACACGTGCTTCCGCCCTACTACCGGACGCCGCTCGCCTACCTCGTCTACCTCGTAGTGACGGGCATCCTGCTCGGGTATCTGGTCAGGACCTACAAGTCGAGAATCAAGCTGCGCGAATCGCTCAAGTACGAGCAGAAGCACATACAGGACGTAGAGGCCCTGAACCAGTCGAAGCTGCGCTTCTTCACCAACATCTCGCACGAGTTCCGCACGCCGCTCACGCTCATCGTCTCGCAGGTGGAGACGCTGATGCAACTGCAGAACTTCACGCCCACCATCTACAACAAGATACTGGGCATCTACCAGAACAGCATACAGCTGCGCGAGCTCATCACCGAGCTGCTCGACTTCCGCAAGCAGGAGCAAGGGCACATGAAGGTGAAGGTCAGCCCGCACGACATCGTGCACTTCCTCTACGAGAACTACCTGATTTTCATGGAGTACGCCAACAGCAAGCAGATCAACCTCCTGTTCGAGAAAGACACCGACAGCCTCGAAGTGTGGTACGACCAGAAGCAGATGCAGAAGGTGGTGAACAACCTCCTCTCGAACGCCATCAAGCACACGCAGGCCGAAGACACCATCACCCTCGGCATCGCCACCGAGGGCAACGAAGCCGTGATCCGCGTTGCGGACACCGGAAGCGGCATCGACGCCAAGGAGGCGGACAAGATATTCGACCGTTTCTATCAGACCGAACAGCCGGACAGCCCGAGCCGCAGCGCCGGAACAGGCATCGGTCTGGCACTGACGAAGGGCATCGTAGAGCTGCACCACGGCACCATTCGCGTAGAAAGCGAACTGGGCAAGGGCAGCTGCTTCATCGTCCGCCTGCAGCTGGGCAACAGTCAGTTCAGTGCCGAGGAGATCAGCAAGAAGAGCGAAGACGTGCGGCAGGCCGAACAGCCGCAATCGGCCGAAGTATCCGCCCTGCTGAAGGCCGAACTGGAGGAGAACGCACCGAAGAGGCGCATGCCCGACGTCAAGATGGTCATCGTAGAAGACAACGCCCCCATCCGCGAGATGCTGGCGGGCATCTTCCGCCCCTTCTACCGGGTGCTGACGGCGGCCGACGGAGAAGAGGGACTGGAACTGGTGCGGAAGGAGATGCCGAACATCGTGGTGAGCGACGTGGTGATGCCCAAGATGTCGGGCACGGAACTCTGCAAACAGCTGAAGGGCGACTTCAACACCTGCCACATCCCGGTAGTGCTGCTCACCGCACGCACCGCCATCGAGCAGAACATCGAAGGCCTGCGCACCGGTGCGGACGACTACATCACCAAGCCGTTCAACACGAACCTGCTGATATCGCGCTGCAACAATCTGGTGAACTCGCGCATCCTCCTGCAAGAGAAGTTCAGCAAGCAGCCGCAGGCCTACACCCAGATGCTTGCCACCAACCCGATAGACAAGGACATCCTGGACCGTGCCACCGGCATCATCGAGGAGCATCTGGACGACACGGAGTTCAACGTCAACATCTTCGCCCGCGAAATGGGCATGGCGCGCACCAACCTCTTCACCAAGCTGAAGGCCATCACCGGACAGACCCCGAACGACTTCATCCTCACCATCCGCCTCAAGAAAGGCGCCCTGATGCTGCGCAACAACATGGAACTGAACATCTCCGAGATATCGGACAAGATCGGGTTCAGCTCCTCGCGCTACTTCTCGAAGTGCTTCAAGGACGTGTACCACGTCAGCCCCCTCGCCTACCGCAAGGGGGAGACGGCCGGAGAGGAGGAGGAAGAGAAGAGCGAAGGGGAATAGCCTCTTCGGGCGGAAACGGCCCGCACCGGAAAAACGGTTCACGAAAAGCGGTTAAATAAACTTAATGATTTCATCGAATTTTCGCCGTTTTTCCGTCACTCCGTAGCCCGCAGCTCGTCACTCTGAAACTCACAGCCCCTCACTCAGCAGCCCGATACCCCTCCCCCCTTAACCCGCAGCCCAAAATGTACATTTTCATCCTTCGCCCGTACTTCTTTATACACACAATTCAGGAAAAGCCATTACCTTTGACCCTCGTAAACAACAATCTAAAAGCTAAAGAACAATGAAGCACATCCTTCCCTTATGGACGCTTCCGGCAGGAGCCGCCTTGCTGGCCGGATGCGGAAACACAACCCAAAAAGAAGCCACCGACTGCAATCTCCGGCAGAAACCCAACGTCGTCTACCTGATAGCCGACGACCTCGGCATCGGCGACCTGAGCTGTTACGGCGCCACCCAAATAAGCACCCCCAACATCGACCGCCTCGCCGGACAAGGTGCACAGTTCACCAATGCATACGCCACCTCCTCCACCAGCACCCCCTCACGCTTCGGACTGCTGACCGGAATGTACCCCTGGCGGCAAGAAAACACCGGCATCGCCCCCGGAAACTCCGAACTGATCATCGACACCGCCTGCGTCACCCTGGCCGACATGTTCCACGCCGAAGGCTACACCACCGCCGCCATCGGCAAATGGCACCTCGGACTCGGCCCCAAAGGCGGCACCGACTTCAATACCCTCATCCGACCGAACACCCAAGACATCGGATTCGACTACGAATACATCATCCCCGCCACCGTCGACCGCGTACCCTGCGTATTCGTCGAAAACGGCCGCGTGGCAGGACTCGACCCCAACGACCCCATCACCGTCAGCTACGACCACAAAGTAGGCCACTGGCCCACCGGACTCGAAAACCCCGAACTCGTCACCCTGAAGCCCAGTCAAGGCCACAACAACACCATCATCAACGGCATCCCCCGCATCGGCTGGATGACCGGCGGAAAAGCCGCCCTCTGGAACGACGAAGAGATAGCCGACGTCATCACCTCCAAAGCCAAAGACTTCATCATCAACCATCAGGACCGACCCTTCTTCCTATACATGGGCACGCAAGACGTCCACGTCCCCCGCGTCCCCCACCCCCGTTTCGCCGGAAAGAGCGGCATGGGCACCCGTGGCGACGTCATCCTGCAACTGGACTGGACCGTAGGCGAAATCATGCACACGCTCGACAGCCTCCACCTTGCCGACAACACCATCTTCGTGTTCTGTAGCGACAACGGCCCCGTCATCGATGACGGCTACCAAGACCAAGCCCTTGAGCTCCTCAACGGCCACACCCCCATGAAGCACTACCGCGGCGGAAAGTACAGCGCCTACGAAGCCGGCACCCGCATCCCCTTCATCGTACGCTGGCCCCTGGGCATCCAGCCCTGCAAGCAGCAGGCGCTCTTCTCCATGATCGACGTCTACGCCTCGTTCGCCGCCCTGCTCAACCATCCGCTCACGCCCGACAGCGTAGCCCCCGACAGCCGCGACCAACTCGCCACCCTCCTGGGGAAAGACAACAACGGATGCGACTACATCGTCCAGCAGAACCTGAACAACACCCTGTCCATCATCCAAGGCACATGGAAATACATCGAACCCAGCGACAAACCCGCCATCGAACACTGGACCCGTATGGAGCTGGGCAACGACCCGAAGCCCCAACTGTACAATATCTCCATCGACCCTTCGGAGACAAACAACGTAGCAGAAGCCCATCCGGAAACCGTCAGAGCACTCTCCGCCCTGCTGGAGCAAGTGAAAGCCGGAAAAGAGAAGAAAATCAAGTAGAAAACCCCATAAACAGAGAATAAAACCAAGTAGAAAACCCTATAAACAGAGAACTGCATCAGAAATGTACAATTTTGTACCTTTTGCGAACTATTAATCAAGGTTCACTTCTATTCAGTCACATATATTTGCAACGAAGTTCAACACTTCCTTCAACGGAAGAAAACCTTATTACTAATTAATAGATTTAATTTATGGAAAAGAAATCGTACTTCCTAAGACATCTCGGTCTTGTGTTACTTTGTATATTATTGGCCACACAAGCTAATGCACAGAACATTACAGTAACAGGTACAGTGACAGACAGTTTTGGTCCTGTAATCGGTGCCTCAGTAATTGTAGAGGGAACTTCTAATGGCTGCATTACAGACTTCGACGGAAAATTCAGTCTCAGCAATGTTCCTTCTAATGGAACTCTCTCATTCTCTTACATCGGCTATCAGACACAGAAAATTGCCGTAAACGGAAAAACCTCTATCAACGTAAAATTAGCAGAAGACACCCAGCTCCTTCAGGAGGTTGTGGTTGTAGGCTATGGCGTACAACGCAAAAGTGATTTGACCGGTGCCGTCGCCTCCGTAAAAGCAGGAGACGTACTGAAAAACACACCTTCCGGCAATGTATCAGACGCTCTGCAAGGACGTATGGCCGGTGTGTCAGTTGTCAGCGCAGGTGATCCCTCCAGCGACCAAACCATCCGTATCCGCGGTATCAACTCTATTACTGCCGACAGTGAACCCCTGGTAGTGGTTGACGGATTCATCGGCGGCTCCCTAAAATCTCTCAATCCTGCCGACATCCAATCTATCGAGGTCTTAAAAGACGCTTCAGCCACAGCTGTCTACGGCTCTCGTGGTGCCAATGGCGTAATCTTAGTGACAACAAAAACCCCAAACAAGGATCGTTTGACCGTATCAGTCAATGCATTTGTAAATCTGAAAACAGTAATCAACAAACCCGACCTTCTTTCTCCGGCAGAGTTCGCCCAATTGGCCAACGCCTACGGAAAAGAATATAACGAAAGCCAAGGAAAAGCAGCTCATGTATATTATACTCCCGACCAAATAGCAGCCTTCTCAAGCGGCAAAGCAGGATATAATTATATAGATCATATTTTCAATTCTCCAGGAGTGGCGCAGAACTATGAAGTCTCAATAGCCGGTGGTGGAGAGAAAACGAATTTCCTGACCTCCCTTCGCTACGAAAGCGTAGAAGGAGCCATCAAAAACTCTAAGAATGATGCATTCAACTGGCGTTTGAAACTTGATACCAAACTGAAAAAATGGTGGAAAGTCGGTATGAATCTTTATGGTAATCTGAACATCTCATCAGGTCCACGTATGGCTCAATATGAGGGGTTACTTGTTTCTGCCATCAACTTCCCGAATACGACTTCTCCCACAAATGAAAAAGGAGAATATAACAACGTTTATGCCATTGGCGGGAATCCGGCTTATAATCCAATGGGATATATCAATGAGATTGACGGAGACACCCGAAGACTGGTAAACAACCTCCAAGGCTATATGGATTTTAACATTATCGACGGGTTGACTTTCCGTACCCAATTAGGAGTAACATTTACCAATTCATTAGCGACAAGCTCGGAGAACGCCAAAAGTTATTACTATTTCAAGAATACCAGAACACAGGCTACAGCCAACAGCGCTTTCAACTGGAGCTGGCTAAATACCAATACCTTGAACTACACCAAGGAGTTTAACAAGAACCATCGTATCAATGCAACTGCCGTTTTGGAACAGTCCTATAGCAATAACTTCACTTTGAAAGGAGTAGCCAATAACATGTATTTTGAACGTCTGGGTGCCAACAGTTTGGCCGACTCTTACAGCCAAAATGCAAGCTCAGGACGCATTATAAATACATTACTTTCCGGAATGTTCCGCGTAAACTATGTCTTAATGGATAAGTACATGGTAACAGCTTCTATCCGCGCCGACGGCTCCTCACGCCTAAAAGACAAATGGGATTATTTCCCTTCTGCCGCATTGGCATGGAACATCAAGCAAGAAGCATTTATGCAAGACGTAAAAGCTATCAGCCAGTTAAAGTTACGTATCGGATATGGCTCTGTAGGTAATCAAGCGATAGAACCCTACCGCATTTTCTCTCAAATGACACCTACCCAAAACGCAGATGGCTCAACGTCTTACACAGTCGGACGTCCGGCAGCCGAATACTTGAAATGGGAACGCAATGATCAAATCAATGCAGGTATAGATTTAGGCTTCTTCAATGGACGCTTGACATTGACTGCCGACTGGTATAACAAATTATCTAAAGATGTTCTATTAGAAGTACAACAGCCTGTCCATAGTGGTTGGGATAAACTCCTGAAAAATGCCTGCGAAATACAGAACAGAGGTTTTGAGATCACAATTGGCGCAGACCCGGTAAGTACTAAAGATTGGAACTGGCATACGGACGTTACTTTATCTCACAACAAAGGGACTTTCAAGAATATCCCTACATTAGACCGTACTCAAATCCAAGCCGGACAATATGAGAACAAAGTATTCAAAATGATTGAAGGAGAAAAACTGGGAACTTTCTGGGGATATACCAACTTAGGAGTCTGGAAAAGCGACGAAGTAAATCAAGAAGTCACCGTAATTAAGAATGGAGTAGAGACAAAAGGCACTTATGCTTCCATCTATAAAGTAGTTCCGGGTCAAGAGAAACTCTTAGACGCAAATAATGACGGTACTTACAATGATGATGACCAAAGCATCATAGGTAACGGACAGCCCAGTTTTAACTGGGGGTGGAATAATACTCTTCGTTATAAAGACTTCGACCTTTCATTGTTCATTATCGGTTTCCACGGCTTCGATATTTATAATGTAACCGATCAGTCTGGTTACGGAAATGCCGTATCAGGCATCAATACGGATGTTATTACTCCTAAACGTGCACTCTTAAATCGTTGGACCAAAGAAAATGAAAACACTGATGTTCCAGGATTTGTCAAACTCAACCAAACTACCACCGGATTCAATAGTCGGTTTGTAGAAAAAGGTGACTTCATAAAAGTCAAGAGCATAACTTTAGGATATAACTTACCTAAAAAGGCATGCGATAAGGTTTTCCTCAACGACCTGAGATTTTACCTCTCTGTACAGAATCCTTTCATGATAACAAGCTATAGCGGTCTTGATCCGGAAGCAACGCTCGGCAGTCCGTTAGTATCCGGTGTTGATTGGGGTTGTTATCCCAATAGCCGCAATTTTCTGTTAGGTGTAAACTTCTCATTCTAATATTAACTGATAAGATAAAAGACATTATGAAAAAATTAGCATATATAACATTAGGATGCTGTATGGCATTGACTACTGCATGCGTTGATTTAGATCAGTATCCCCAATCATTCATCACAGAGGAAGAATATAATGGTATAGAACAGGACATAAACAAAGTAGAACTTGCAGCAACCGGTCTCTATAAGAATTTATGGAATGGTAATTATGGTTTCTGCTGCCGCATGATGCGTATAGATTGCGCAGCAGACCAAATGGTAAGCTCTCCTAAACCCAATAATGTTTTAGATTACATTATCCAGTTGAATCCAAGCATAAGCTCCAACACAGCAGACTGGGACACTTCATGGGCTAATTTCTGGAGTGTCATTACCGGTGCCAATACTCTGATTGCAGGTACTCCCATTCCCGAAATAAGCGGTGTAACTGACGCAGAAAGAGAAGCCTCCGAGAAGATAGCAAAACGATATAAGGCTGTTGTGGCAGAAGCTCGTTTCATGCGCGCTTTGAGTTATTTCTATTTAGTACGTATGTACGGAGACATTCCATACGTCACAAATAGTTCCGAAGCCATCGAATATCAACCACGTACCGCTGTGGCTGATATTTATAATAAGATTATCGTTCCCGACCTGATTGAAGCATGCGCATCATTGCCCACAGTGAGTCGTAGCGGATTCAGTTCTACACCTTCACAATGGGCAGCAAAAGCACTCCTTTCTGATGTTTACATGACTATGGCAGGATGGCCTTTAAAGTTAGGTAAAGAATATTACGCGAAAGCTGCGGAAGTCTCTTTGGACATTATAGAACACTCCGGCCTCTCTCTGACACCGGTATATGGCGATTTATGGAAAGAAGCCAAGAAGGAAGAAGCCAATGAGCATCTATTCGCCATACACAATTCTGTGGCAAACAAAGTTGCAAGTCAGTATGGCAAGTCTTTCTATCCGCGAGACTATGTCAAAGCCGGTTGGGCAGACTATTATGCCAATCCGGACTATATGGCAATCTATCCGGAAGGTGCACGGAAAGAATTCAATTACATGACCGAATGGCCTACAGCAGCAGGAAAGACCGTAAAATGGCAAGACAGCCAGGACAAATACCCTTGTATTGCCAAATACCAAGATTATAATCAGGGAGTAGCAGGTAATAGTGCACAATCTAACGGTATAACCCCCATTTACCGATATGCAGATGTATTATTAAGATATGCTGAAGCATCTAACTTAGCTACAGGTAATGTTAACGCCAAAGCTTTAAAATGCCTGCAAGATGTTCAAGCCCGCGCTGGTGCACCTTTGACAACAACAACTAATAGCGAGGAATTCGACAAAGCAGTGTTTGCGGAACGTGGTTACGAATTCTTAGCCGAATACAAGCGTTGGTTCGACTTGGTACGTCGTGAAAAAGTGAGTGAATTCAAATCTGAATATTATCCTTCATCGCTTATGAAAGCCAATAACCATTACTATTTTCCAATTCCTTCTACTCAAATCAAGCTTACTGGCTGGACCAACAATGCAGGATATTAATCAACAAAAGACGCTTACATATACTTCTAACCTCATTATCTAATAAATCAAACAGACCTTAATCAATTTGATATGTGTATGGAGGGAAAAGGATCGAGAGATCCTTTTCCCTCCTTTTTTCCTTCTTTTTATATCTAAGATAATCTACCCGATATCAATAAAAAACAGGTGAAAAAGAGAAAGAAGGAACACTTTTAAGTGCATACAATAAATCGTTAATTGCACAAGAGTTTAGGAAAAGAGTCTAAGAAACTATTCGATACATTATCTAATAGGAGCAAAAATCACAGATCATGAAGAAAAATATTTTTTTATTTGGACTGGCACTTCTTTCTTCAATCAGCTTACTTCATGCACAGAAGATTGAGAACCGGATAGAGTTAAAACAGAAATCTGAGAACCCTTTATTCCACCGATTAGACAAAGCAATAGAAACACCCGCCTTCGAAAGTGAGGGTTACTGGAATTGGGGCAGTTCCGTAGTAAAAGGAGACGATGGCAAATACCACATGTTCGTATCCCGCTTTCCTAAGTCACTACCTTTCCATCCAGGTTGGATGGTGGCCTCGGAAATCGTTCATGCTGTATCACCTTCTATAGCTTCTTGACCTCCAACCCTTCGCCAGTCGTACTGGAAGATGGTTCTATCATGATGATCTTCAAGGGGCGCAGGCATCTGGAAGACGGGAAGTATTCAAATATGGCTTTAGGAATCGCCTATGCTCCGACTATCGAAGGTCCTTACCAAGTATTAAACAATGAGCAGCCCATTTTCCAAGTAAACGGCCAAGGAGAAGCGGAAGATCCTTTTCTCTGGAAAGACGATAAAGGATATCATGTCATCTTTAAGGATCATGTAGCCAAATTTACAGGCGAAAAAGGAGGTGGTGTTATGGCACATTCTAAAGATGGCATCAACTGGACCGTTGACAAAGACCCGAAAGCATACTCGAAAACAATAGAGTGGGAAAACGGCACAATAACCAAACAAGGACAATTGGAGCGTCCATTCATCCTTTTTGAGGACGACAGACCAACATTCATTGTATATTATTTAATCGTTATACTTTTGCATAAAGTTTCAACATCGGAGT
>NZ_CAJUHF010000067.1 GCF_910585845.1 uncultured Bacteroides sp.
ATATGAGAAAGTATGCCGCTTGATTCAAAGTAAAGGAATTAAATGACTATCCCTAATTTAATTCAACCAACAGGTAGACTATATCTGCCTATTTAAGGAAATAAAATTAAAGCTATCCAAAGATACATGTTCAACAGGGCAAGCATGACCTTGTTAGGCAATAAACTTACTGGCTTTAACACATGAACTGCCCCAAAAGTGACGAAGAACCCAAATAGTAAATAGGCTGAACGAGGGTGTGCATTCTTCTGAAGTCGAAGTTACGCCTTGTTTTCCTTTCCCTTAGTCTCTTTGATCAGGTACACGCAGGCGGCACCGATAATCAGCATGACGCCAGCCATGACCAGCATATTGATTTCGGGGGGTAGCATGCCTTGGGGAGTGAACAGGGCAAGAATGATGCCGCCCAGCGCAGCTGCCACAATCTGCGGGATACAGATGGTGCCGTTGAACAGTCCCAGATATGTTCCCATGTGCCCGCCACTCAGTGCATTGGTCAAGATGGTGAAAGGCAGTGCCAACATGGCAGCCCATGCGCAGCCTATCAACAGGAACGAGATGAACAATACATATTGGTCGTGAATAAAATAGGTGGAAATGAATCCCAGTCCACCCAAAACGAGACTGAGGGAGTAGATGAACCGGCGGTTCTTGAACAGCGGAATGCAGACAGCCCACAACACGGAACCGATGGCCTGTACGGCAAATAGTACACCTACCCAGTCGGCGGCATTCTGATATTGGATGCTCTTGGTGTCCAGCACCACCTTGCTGACTCCGTTCACTACGGTCTCCACAGTGGGCGCGTCGAACACATTGGCAGCTACACTACCGCTGGTGTACGTCCACATGAACATGAAGGCAAACCAGCAGAAGAACTGTACTAAACCTACTGTCCAGAACGCCTTCGGAGCCTTCACCAAGAGTTTCAGCATGTTGGTCTTCTCTTTTTCATCTTCAGCTGTGATGCCGTGGTATTCGGCATACTCGGCAGGGGGCATCTCTTTCACTTTCACGGAGGTGTAGATGACACAGAGTATCAGGATGGCGGCTCCGATGTAGAAGGAATAAACCACCGAATCGGGTATCACCCCTTGCGAAGCCGTGTTGCTGATACCTATACTTGTGAAGATGAAAGGGAACAGAAAACCGACGAGGCTACCGGCATTGCACAGGAAACTCTGGATGGAGTAGGCAAGTCCCTTCTGCTTCTCGTTCACCATGTCGCCCACCATCATCTTGAACGGCTGCATCTGGTGAATGAGGTCGCGCGTTTCCTGGCTGATGTCCGGGTTGTCTTTCAGTGCCCTCGACACGGTAGACGGAGAAACGTTCAGTGCCCGGGCGATGTCTTTGATGGTAATCTGCGGTTTGTTCATGGTATTTCCTAAATATTCCCAAAGGTAATGCAAACCGCAAACAGGACAAAAAGGCTTGCTTTTTTTTTCGCTGCCGAGGTGCATTTTTCCTTTCTTCAAGGTTGATGCAAACAAAGGGAAAGAGGTCTTGCCGGAATGGCACAGACATCAATCCCTTTGCAAAAATAGTGGAATGGACGAAGAGAATCTTCTTTATTCAGGATTATCGGATTGGCGAATCACGCAAACGTTTGCAGGGGTGCTTATAGCCCCAATACGTTGGTCTGTGTTCCGCCTACAGGATTGCCGAACTGTCCGTTGAAGCCCTGTATCTCTTTCGGGTTCAGCTCCAGCCCTTTCTTCATGTCTTCCACGGAGCCGTCCTTGTCGCCGCTCAGCAGTTTGGCGCGTCCGCGCTCATGGTATGCTTGTGCGAAGTTGGGATTTAGTTCGATGGCTTCGTCAAAGAGAGCGATGGCTTCCGGAAGTTTCTTTTGTTCGATGTAGAGTTGTCCCAGATAGAGGAAAGCCTGTTCGTTGAAGGGGTTCAGTTCGGTTACGTGCACGTAGTCAGTTTCTGCTGCGGTAGCATCGCCTGTGGCTTCCTTTATCTTTCCACGCAGCAGGAGGGCACTTTCGTCGTCGGTATGCTGTGTCAGTATGGCGTCGATGTCCTCCATCGCTTCGTTGTACTGCCTCATCTGGAACAGTGCTTCGGCGCGCAAGAGGCGTGCCTCGATGAAGTCGTCATCCAGCATGATAGCTTTGGTGAGGTGGGCGATGCTCATGATGCCGTCGTTCATGCTTTGCTTTGCCCTACCCAGCAGATAGTGTGCCATGGCATTTCCTGTTTCTATTTCGATGGCTTTCTGTGCGCTGTCCGCCATCGCCTGATACTCTTCCAACTGATAACATACATTGGCAAGGGCAAGATAGGTAGAGACGTATTCCGGTTCCAGTTCCGTCATGCGTTCCAGTAACTGGCGTGCCTTGTCGAGGGCATTGGTCTGCATGTAGACCTGGCTCAGGTAACCCATGGTCTCGAAGTCTTCTTGCAGTGCCAAAGCCTCTTTGAAACACTTGATGGCATAATCCGGACGTCCCATACGTTGTGCGCGCATGCCGTCGTACTTGAATATCTCGAAGTTCTTCTGAACGTTTTTCTGTTTCTCGTTTTCCGGTTTTTCCTGCTTTCCGGCGAAGAAAGATTTAAAGAATCCCATAATGTGTATGTCTTTGTTTTCAGATTGTTATATCAAGCGCAAACTTAGGGAAAATCTGTGGAAAAGGCGAATAAATCAGGAGAAAAGTAATCAGATCTCTTGCTGGAAAATGAAGAAAATTAGACGCATGATAATCAATTTCTTAGCTCCAGGTGTTACAAAATAATGCCGCATGAGGGCGCGGAACATTCATTTTTTTTGTAATTTTGCAGCGCGATTCAACAAGAATTGTACAAACATGACTACAGAAAGCAAGTGCATTATAATGAATAATATCCCTGTGAATAATTGGGGGTATATGGAGAACTGGAAAAGTACAGCTCCGGTTTCTGGCTTGTAAATCGGCGAGCCAGAGGCAGTCATCTATTCGTGACTGACGAAATAATCAATTTACATTACATAAATCAAATTCCTTATGAACAATCTTCGATTGCTCACAGGGCTGCTTTCGGTGGTCCTGCTGAGCGGAGGAGTGCGTGCTTACGGTCAGTCGGTGATCACCTTGGAAGAAATCTTCAAGACCGCTGAAGCCCACAGTGCGCAACTCCGGCCTTCATTTACTGCACAGACCGAGTCTGAGCATGAGATGCGCGTTGCGCGTGTCGGTAGACTGCCGGACGTCAATGCATCGCTGTACGTCAGCTATATAGGCGACGGGTTTACCACCAAACGCGACTTCAGCGACTGGCAGAAAGCTCCCATACCGCACCTCGGCGACGGAGTAGCGCTGAACGTCAACCAGCCCATCTATACCGGAGGGGCAGTGACAAACTCCATTGGGCTTGCCAAGTTGAAATCTACTGCGGCACGCTACGCCACCGACTTACAGCGCGACAACATCCGCTTCCGCTTGGCGGGATTCTATCTTGACATCTATAAGTACACCAATCTGCGCGGGGTTATGGAGAGCAACATTGCCGCCGCAGCCAAGGTGCTGAAAGAGATGCAGGCACGCCACGAACAGGGAACCGTGCTGCAGAATGACATCACGCGCTACGAGCTTTTGTTGTCGAATCTTGAGTTACAGTTGGTCAGGATAAACAATACCCTCGACATCCTCAATACCCATCTAGTGACCACGGCGGGAATGCCCGAAGGTACGCTTGTAGTGCCCGATTCCACTATTCTCACCCGTTCTCTGCCGAAGGAAGGGGCGGAGTGGTGGCAGCAAGAGGCTGTGGGAAACTCGCCCATGCTGAGCCTCGCGCGTTCCAGTGTCGACATCAGCCGGAAGGCGGAATCCTTGGTACGCTCCGAACGCCTGCCCAAGATAGGGATTCAGGCGAGCTGGACTATCGACGGTCCCATACTGGTGGAGGTGCCGCCCATCAACCGCAACCTGAGTTACTGGTACATCGGCATCGGAGCCAGCTACAACCTCTCCTCACTCTACAAGAGCAACCGTTCGCTGGCAAAGAGCCGCGCTGCCACGAAGCGAGCTGTGGAAGAACTGGATGCCGCACGTGAAAACCTCTCGATGGCGGTCAGTGCCGACCACGTGCACTACTTCGAGGCGTACGAAGAACTGAAGACGCAGCAGAAGAGCGTGGAACTTGCCGAACGCAACTACCGCACCATCTCCACGCGATACTCGGCAGACATGGCGCTCATCACCGACATGCTCGATGCGACCAACGCCAAACTGGAGGCTGAACAGCAACTGGTCAATGCCCGCATAAACATCATCTATTATTATTATAAACTTTTATTCACCACAGGAAAGATATGAAACACCGTAGTAAAAAAATACTCTCTTATGTCATCACCCTTGCAGTCGTTCTGGCAGCAGCCGTATGGGTGGGCAGCAAATTCATCCACTTGGGCAATGTCGAGTTTACCGACAATGCACAAATACGCCAGCAGATAGTGCCGGTCAACAGCCGTGTGCAGGGCTACATCAAAGAGATCCGTTTCAAAGAGTATGCGAAGGTCCGGAAGGGCGATACGTTGGTCATCATCGATGATGCCGACATGCGCCTTAATGTAGCCCGTGCCAATGCCGACTATCAGAATGCGCTTGCCGGACGCAGCGTGGCAGACCGTACGGTGGCCTTGGCATCCGCCAATGTGGCTGTCAGTGCTGCTTCGATGGCAGAAGCCAAGGTGCTGATGGACAATGCGGCTACCGACCTGGAGCGCTATGAGAAGCTCCTGTCGCAGGAGGCTGTTACCCGCCAGCAGTACGACCGTGCCAAGACGGACTATGAGGCTAAGAAAGCCCGCTACGAGATGCTTGTCCGCCAACGCTCGGCAACCTCTTCGATGGTAGATGTCAATCGCCAGCGCATCTCCCAGTCGGAAGCCGGAATCGAACTTGCCAAGGCACTGCTCGAGATGGCCGAACTGAATCTCAGCTATACCGTGATCGTTGCCCCTTGCGACGGGTACACTTCGCGCAAGGAGATACAGGTGGGGCAGTTGGTGCAGCCGGGACAGACGTTGCTCGATGTCGTGGATTCGAGTGAAGTGTGGGTGACTGCCAACTACAAGGAGACCCAGCTCCGCCACATTGCCCCCGGTAGCAAGGTCGAGATAGAGGTGGACGCCATTCCGGGCGTAACCTTCCGTGGAAACGTACAAGCCATTTCCACCGCCACCGGCGCGTCGCTTTCGCTCCTTCCGCAGGACAATTCAGCAGGGAACTCCGTGAAAGTGCGCCAGCGCATCCCCGTCAGGATTGAGTTTGCCGCCGACAACCGCCCCGAAGAGATGGCAAGGCTCCGTGCCGGCATGAATGTGGAATGTAGTGTGAAGTACTGATATGGCAGACTGGCATGCTCCGCAGGGGCCGTTCGACATTCCGGACGTTCCCAACTTCGTTCCTCGTCGGCTGAAGCCCTATCTGTTTATCTTCTTTGTGCTGATCATCCAGTTTTCGGGAGGCGTCTATCTTGCCGCCGCTTCCGACATGGTGGGCACCACGGCACTGATGCAGGAAGATATTCTCATGGCAGGATATGCTTCGCTGATAGGCTTAGCGGTCAACTTTGCCGTGATGTTCCGCATCAAGTTCCGCTTCTCCAACCGTGTGCAGCTGCTTGCGGCAGGGGCGGTGCTGATAGCCGCCAACGTGATCTGTGCCCATACCACGAGCGTACCGCTACTGGTGGGCACCTGCTTCGTGGCAGGCTGGTTCAGGATGCAGGCGACGTTGGCGTGCAACTCCACCATACAGCTTTGGCTGACGCCTGTCCGCGACATGGCAGTCTTCTTCTGTTACGTCTATATTCTGGTGGACGGAGTGATACAGCTGTGCGGGATCTCTACTATCTATACGGCGTTCTTCTCTCAGTGGGAATATATGCATTGGATTATGGTAGGGCTACTCGCCCTGATGATGGTGATGGTGCTCGTACTTGTGCGTCCCGTCCGCGGGCCGATGTCCATTCCTCTGTTGGGCATCGACTGGATAGGTGCGCTGCTTTGGGCGGGCTTCATGCTTTGTTTTACGTTCATCTGCGTCTACGGCAACTTCTACGACTGGTGGGAAGCTGTCGAAATCCGGGGGGCGGCACTGATCGGGCTTGCCTGTCTGGGCATTAACCTATGGCGCGCCACCTTCCTGCACCATCCCTATGTCTCGCTCAAGGCGATGACGAACCGAAATGTGATACGTGCCACAGGCATCTATCTGGTGTTCTTTACCCTGATGGGCACTGAGCATGTATTCGAGCACACTTATGCCGCCGCTATCCTTGGCTTCGATGAGACCAATCTCATCGACCTGAACTGGTATGCCTTGGTAGGAATCATTGCCGGATGTGCATTCACTTATTTCACTTTCGCCCTGCGCAAATGGCGTTATAAGACAATGACGGCAATCGCCTTTGCACTGGCTGCCGATTACCTCGGCTGTTTCTATTTCCTCATCGACTATGGTGTGGAGAAGGAGATGCTGTTCGTCCCGCTGTTTCTTCGTGGGGCAGCGTCTGTGATTATCTCTATCGTGTTCCTCACCTCCATTGTGCAGAGCGGACTTTCGTTTCAGGTTTTTCCGCAGGCGCTGACTATCAATGGATTTACTGGCGCGGTGATGGGGGCGACGTTCGGTCCCGCGGTTATCGGAGAGTTTCTGAGGCATACGGTGGCAAAGAACGCTTCGCTGCTCAGTGCGAATATCGTGGATTTCAATCCTGACATTGCCCACCTGCCTATCGAGCAGTTGTATGGAATGGTACAGGTGCAGGCGCTTGTTGTCTCTATGAAGGAGATTTATGGCTGGTTGCTTATCGTGGCGTTGGTTGCGTTGCTGGTTATCCTCTGCGGGCGCGAGACGGTTCGTCCGTTTGCTATATTCCCGAAGTGGAGCACCATCCGGCGGGGTGTCAAGCATGTGGTACGAACCAGCAAAGGAGACCGTTTCGAGATGCCGATGAGGCAATAGACTTCAGTGATGGGAATGTTTTTTTGTCTTATGGGGCGACTGATTTTGTTTCGTGGGCTGAAAAAAATCGTCTCGTGAGTTGAAAAAATCCGTCCCGTGAGCCGAGAAAATTCGTCTCGTGAGCTGAGAAAATCCGTCTCACGGGATGAAAATATTCATCTCACGGGATGGATTTATGGATTTCATACCGTTTGCAGTATTCCGTTTACGGAATGGATTTTCTTCTCTTCCAGCAGTTGCTGTATGGCTTCCAGCAGCGCTTCTTTATCTGCCGTTATCCGTTGGGCAAGCTCTGCCGGATTACCGGGTTGTTCTTCGAGGGCTTGAAGAACTTTACCGCGCAACTCTTCTATTGTAGCCTGAGGCTGCTTCTCTTTTGTCCGATAGCTGAGGCAGGTGTCGCATATACCGCAATTGCGTTCGTTCTTCTCGCCAAAATAGCGTAGCAGCATGCGGCTCCGGCAACTCGTTTCGTTGGTCACATAATCTATCATGGCTTCAATGCGGGCTTCGTATCGTTCCTTGCGCTCTTCGTATGCCATGCGCGGTATGTTCAGCTGGCAGGTGTCGACGCGTTCACGCGTATATATAATATAAGGTGTCTTCTTGTGGGGAATATAGTGGATGATGTGCATCCTCGACAGTTGTATCAGCATGTTGTACACTTGCCGGCGGGTCAGCCCACTGCGCACGGCGAGGGTGTCTTCGTTGATAAAGACGTAGTCGGTGAACACGCCGGTGTAGGAGCGCAGTACGATTTGGATCAGCTTGTCCATCTCTTCACCCAGTTCCCGAAGTTTGTATAGCTCATCGCGGGGGATAGTGAAGTAGATGCGGGAGGCATTGTCCTGTTCGTCGGTGTATTCCAGGTAACCTGCTTGGGTCAGAATCTTCAGCGCGCTGTTGACGGGCACGGGAAAATGCTTGAACCTCCGGCAGAAGTCTTCCAGATTGAACTCCTTAACGCATTCCCAACCGTCGCCCATGGCCATCTGGTAGTAAAATTGTAGGTGTTCGTAGACCTGTTTGATGTATGTTTTCTCCGGAAACGTGTCCGGAATCCGTTTGCATAGCGTGATCTTGTCCGACGGGGTATGCAGAATGACGGCGTATGCCTTGTTTCCGTCGCGCCCGGCACGCCCTGCTTCTTGAAAATAGGCCTCGATGGAGTCGGGCAGGTCGAGGTGGATGACGGTGCGCACGTCTGGCTTGTCAATTCCCATGCCGAATGCGTTGGTAGCGACCATGACCCGGCTCTCGCCAGTCTGCCAGCGATGCTGGCGTATATCCTTGGTGGCGTTGTCCAGTCCGGCATGGTAGAAGTTGGCGGTGATGCCTTCGTGCATCAGCAGCTCGGTGATCTCTTTCGTGCGTCGGCGGTTGCGCACGTAGACAATGGCGCTGCCCGGCATGCGGCGCAGGATGTGCAGCAGTTCTTTCGTCTTGTTCTCCGTCTTGCGAACGATGTATGCCAGGTTTTTCCGTTCGAAACTCATGCGGAAGACGTTTTCCTCGCGGAAGCGCAGTCGGTGCTGGATGTCTTTCACCACTTCCGGCGTGGCGGTGGCGGTGAGTGCCAGCACGGGGACATTCGGTAGTAGGTCGCGTATCTCGGCAATCTTCAGGTAGGCAGG
This sequence comes from uncultured Bacteroides sp., assembly GCF_910585845.1. Lineage (GTDB taxonomy): Bacteria > Bacteroidota > Bacteroidia > Bacteroidales > Bacteroidaceae > Bacteroides. Next base: position 8,600 of record NZ_CAJUHF010000067.1, read on the forward strand.
GCGGAAGTCGTATCCCCATTGCGAGATGCAATGGCTTTCGTCTACGGTAATCATGCTTATGGTCATCCTGCGCAGTTTGGTGCGGAAGATTTCGGTGTCCAGTCGTTCGGGAGATATATATAGAAACTTATAGTCGCCAAAGATGCAGTTCTCCAGCGTGGTGACAATCTCCTGCCGGGACATTCCGGAATAGATGGCGAGTGCCCTGATGCCGCGTTTCCTTAGGTTCTGTACCTGGTCTTTCATCAGCGAGATCAGCGGGGTGACCACCAGGCACAACCCTTTTTTAGCCAGCGCGGGCACCTGAAAAGTGATGGACTTCCCACCACCGGTGGGCATCAGTCCCAAGGTGTCCCTGTCCTCGCCGATACTGTTGATAATCTCTTCCTGTATGCCGCGGAAGTTGTCGTATCCCCAGTACTTTTTGAGGAGTTGGGAGTGGAGAGCGGAGAGTGGAGAGTTGGGCTGTGCGGTCATAATCCTTGATGGTTGATAGTTGATGGAGGCGTGTCGAAACTCACCACAAGTTACGGAGATTACCACAGTTATTTATTAAATCACAGATGAGCAAACGAATTAAGCTGTGATGATCTGAGTAATTTGTGGTGAAATTCAATTTTTCCACGCCTTCATTTAGTTTGGTTTGATATCCTCTATCTGCAATTGCACCTCCCCGCGTTTGTGGGTATTCTCTTCGATGGTGTAGCAGATGTTGAACGAACGTTTGGTCTTGATGAAACGTACGTGCGAGCTTTGCCCGAAGGCGATGCCATTCATGACGTTGTTCGACTTGTTGTCCACCAGTTCCAGTTTGATGTGTTCCTGATCGCGTCCTACGACTTTGCTTGTGCCGTAGTCATAGACATTGTGTGTACAGAACACCGGCTTCGGGTTGTCAGGACCGTAGGGGTTGAACTTCTTCAGGTCGTTGAAGAACTTCGGGGTGATATCCTTGAAGTCCACTTCCGCGTCGATATCAATGACGGCACTGGTCTGTTCGGGAAGGATATTCTGCGAGACAAACTCTTCAAAACGTTCGGCAAACGCTTCCACATTCTCTACCTTCATGGATAATCCGGCGGCGTAGGTGTGTCCTCCGAAGTTCTCCAGCAGATCGCGGCAATACTCGATGGCCTTATACACGTCGAAGCCAGATACGGAGCGGGCAGAACCGGTGGCCATGTCTTCCGTGCGCGTCAGGACGACGGCGGGGCGGTAGTAGATCTCCGTCAGGCGCGAAGCGACGATGCCGATAACGCCTTTGTGCCAATCTTCATTATAGAGCACGATGGAACGGCGGTCGGCAAAACCATCCAGTCCGACTACGATTTTGTTGGCTTCCTCGGTCATGCTTTTGTCGAGGTCCTTGCGGGTTTCGTTGTACTGGTTGATCTGGTTGGCTTTCTCCAGGGCTACCGAGAATTCTTTTTCAGTCAGCAGGTCGACAGCCTCTTTTCCGTTCTGTATACGCCCGGAAGCGTTGATGCGCGGACCTATCTTGAAGACGATGTCGCTGACGGTGATGTCCTTCTCCGTCAGGCCACATACATCGATAATCGCTTTCAGTCCTACGCTGGGGTTGCTGTTCAGCTGTTTCAGTCCGTGGAACGTAAGTATGCGGTTTTCTCCCATTATAGGAACAATGTCCGAGGCGATGCTCACCGCCACGAGATCGAGCAGCGGGATGAGGTGGTGAAATTCGATGCCGTTGCTGATGGCAAATGCCTGCATGAACTTGAAGCCTACCCCGCAGCCGGAGAGGTGCTCGTAGGGATAGGTGTTGTCCGGACGTTTGGCATTCAGTATGGCGACGGCGGGAGGTAGCACATCGTCGGGCACATGGTGGTCGCAGATAATGAAATCGATGCCTTTCTCTTTGGCATACGTAATCTCTTCTACGGCTTTGATGCCGCAGTCCAGCACGATGACCAGCCCTACGCCGCTTGCCGCAGCATAGTCCACTCCTTTGGTCGATACCCCGTAGCCTTCGTTGTAGCGGTCGGGGATGTAGTAGTCAATGTTCGAATAGAACTGTTGAATGAACTTGTAGACCAAGGATACCGCAGTAGTGCCATCTACATCATAATCTCCGTAAATCAGGATACGTTCTTTCTTTCCCATTGCCTTGTTCAGGCGCTCCACGGCGACGTCCATGTCTTTCATCAGGAACGGGTCGTGCAGGTCGGGCAATTGCGGGCGGAAAAACTTCTTGGCTTCCTGTGCCTTTGTTATTCCCCGCTTCACCAATAGTCCGCCAAGGATAGGGCTAATCCCTAACTCCTGCGCCAGTTTTTGGCTTGTCTCTGCCTGTTCGGGTGTAATGGGTTGATAATTCCATTTGTGGGTCATTTTATATATTGTTTTTTCTTTTTCTTGCTTTCGCGGTTGGAAGGGATTTCTCCTGCCTGAGATGAGAATCTCTTCTACCTAAGAGAAGAACCGTTCCTGCTTGAGAGAAGAACCGTTCCTGTCTGCGACAGCTGTTTCTCTTACTTGCGACAGGAATTTCTTCTGTTTGCGACAGCTGTTTCTCTTACTTACGGCAGAAATCTCTCCTGTTTGCGAGGAGTCCATGCTTTCCAACATGCTGTAAAGGTATGAAAAACTCTTGAAATGGAGACGTATTCTGTGGAAAAACTTTCTGAAATGGTATTGTATGCCGGAAATTACCTACTTATGGTTACTTCAGCCTCAGGTTGCTGTGCTTATTTTCGCACGTATTCCATGTACTCTTCGTAGCTAATGTATCTCCCTCCCATCGACTTCAGGTGCGGGGTCTCGAACTGACAGTCTATCAGTACACCTCCATTTCGGCTGAAGACTTGCGACAGGTAGATAAGTGCCAGTTTCGATGCGCTGGGAACCCGTGAGAACATGCTTTCGCCAAAGAAACATTTCCCTAAGGCAACACCGTAGAGTCCTCCCACCAGTTGCTCGCCTTCCCAAACTTCCACACTGGCGGCAAAGTGCTGTTCGTGCAGCTTGGTGTATGCCTCCATCATTTCTTCGCCGAGCCAGGCACCTTCCATATGCATGCGTTGCTCACCGCAGGCACGGATGACATCGGGAAATGCTTGGTTGATGCTGAGGCCGTATTTCCCTTTTCTGATGAGTGTACGCATGGAGTGCGAGATGTGAATCTCGTCGGGGAAGATGACGAAGCGTTCCATCGGGCACCACCATTGTATGACGCCGTCGCGGAATGCGTACCAAGGGAATATCCCGTTGGAATAGGCCAGGAGCAGGCGGTCGATGGAGAGATCGCCGCCTACGGCCAAAAGCCCGTCCGGCTCACCGTAGTGAGGGTCGGGAAAGGCAAGTCGGTCGCTTAATTGGAAAATCATATTGTTATCGGGCTGAGATTTGTAGTTGTAGTCGGGACTGTTCCACTTGTACGCAGGCCTTACCGCCGGATTTCAGCTTGCCGAACAGGATTTCGCGCATCAGCAGCGGCTTCAAGTGTGAGGCTATCACGCGGTCCATCTCGCGGGCACCGTATTCCGGTAGGAATCCCCGTTGCAGCAGCCAGTCGTGGGCTTCGGGAGCCAGTTCCATCTCTACGTGGCGGGCGGCGAGCTTACTGTTCAGTTCGCCAAGTTTCTTGTCGAGGATGAGCGAAACCATTTCGCGGTTCATGTCGTGGAAGACGATGGTGGCGGACAACCGGTTGATAAATTCCGGTTTGAAGGTCTTCTTCACCTGTTTCAGCATGGCGTCTCCGGCTGTCACTTGGCTACTGAATCCAATGGATGCCTGACGGGCATACTGTGCTCCGGCATTAGAGGTCATGATGAGTATCAGGTGGCGGCAGTCGGCTTTCCGGCCTTTGTTGTCGGTGAGCGTGGCGTAGTCCATCATTTGCAACAGGATGTTGAACACGTCGGGATGGGCTTTCTCTATTTCGTCCAGCAGTAATACGCAGTGGGGCGTTTTACGTATGGCGTCGGTCAGCAGTCCGCCGTCTTCGTAGCCGATATAGCCGGCGGGCGAGCCGATCAGTTTGGCTACGGTATGCTTCTCGGTGTATTCGCTCATGTCGAACCGTTGCAGGGAGATGCCCAGTTCCGCGGCGAGCACCTTGGCCACTTCTGTCTTGCCCACTCCGGTGGAACCTACGAAGAGGAGGCTTGCTACAGGCTTGTTCTCGTCCAGCAGTCCGGCTCTTGACATCTGCACGGCTTCCACAACCTGGCGCACGGCTTCTTCTTGTCCGTAAATCTGGCTGCTGATGCGCGTATGCAGTGTCTCCAGCGAGGCGGTGTCTTCCTCCTTCATGGCAAGGGTGTCTATCTGGCATACACGTGCCAGGACGTCGGCTATCAGAGCCTTGTCCACTATCTGCTTCTTGGCGCGGGTAGGGTGGATTTCGCGCCAGGCTCCGGCTTCATCCACCAGATCGATCGCCTTGTCGGGCAAGAAGCGGTCGCTGATGTAGCGGGCGCTTGCCTTGACTGCGTAGGGGATGGCGTCGGGGCGATAGGTTACGTTGTGGTACTCTTCGTATTTCTCTTTCAGTCCCTCTACGATACGGATGGCCTCTTCGATGCTCGGTTCGAGTATGTCTATCTTTTGGAAACGGCGTACCAATCCTTTGCTTCCGGCGAAGTAACGGTTATATTCTTCGTAAGTGGTGGAGCCGATGAAACGGATATCTCCTTGCTCTAAATAGGGTTTCAGCATGTTGGAAGCGTCCATGGAACTGTCGCCCGTACGTCCGGCACCTATCAGATTGTGTATCTCGTCGATGTAGATGATGGCATCCCCTTCGTTCGACACGCCGTCCATGATACTTTTCAGGCGCTTTTCGAAGTCGCCCCGGTATTGCGTACCCGCTAGCAGGGTGCCTAAGTCCAGCTCGTAGATACGGCAGTCGGCAAGGCGTTCGGGGACGTTACCCGCTTCGATGCGTGCGGCAAGCCCGTAGGCGAGGGCGGTTTTTCCTACTCCCGGTTCGCCTATATGTAGCGGGTTATTCTTGTCTTTTCGGCAAAGCACTTGGATGGTACGTTCCAGTTCGGCTTCCCGACCTATCAATGGATTGTGTGTCTCCAGACAGTCGTTCAGGCAGGTTACGTAGTTTCGCCAAGGCTCACTCTTCTCCTGCATGTCGCTGGAGTTGTACTCTGCGTCTTCTACGTTTTCGTATTGCGAGATGAGTTCGCTGATGAACTCTGGTAGGAATTCGATATTGTCTTTTAGGAAATAGGTTGCCCAGGAATCTTGCAATTGGAGCATTCCTTCCACCAGATGCGGCACATCTACTTCATCTCTGCTTGCGTAGCTCGCTATGATGTGTGCATGCTCCAGAATTTCAGTCATTTGTACTGATATTTCTAGCTCATAGTCTGTGTCTTGGGGGATGCTTTCCAATTCTTCCGCGAGGTATTTGTCCAACGTATGGTTCAACTCGTCGATGTCGCAGTAGTACTCTTGCAGGGAATAGATGAAGGGTATCTGCTCTGTCAGTGCCCTCAGCAGATGTTCGGGCATGAGGAATTCGTGCCTGTAGGATAATGCTTTTTCCTTTGCGGAAATGAATGCGCGGTTTACATGTTCTGTATATTGCATGTCTGTATTCTTCTTTTGTCGTTTATTCTTTCTCTTCCGGTACGACGGAGAGCCGGAGGGGGAATCCTTCGTTGCGTGCCATGCGGGTGGCTTTTTGTACTTTCGATTGTGCGATGTCATACGTATAGATACCTACTACTGCCGCCTTACTTTTGTGCACTTGCATCATTAGCGTTTCTGCTTCTACAGGTGATTTGTGGAATATGGTAGTCAGTATTCTGACGACAAATTCCATTGTGGTGAAGTCATCGTTATAGATAATTACCTTGAAGCGCCGCGGTTCACGTAAGTCGGTACGCTCTTTTTCTTTGAGATGTGATTGTTGCTGTTCCATGATGGTGCAAAAGTATAAAAAAGGGAGGATATATCCGCTGTATTGAGCTTATATCTCTATATTTAGTAGATGACAAAATTTAAATTTATGCTGTTAAACATCTAATTTTCAAATAATTAAATTTATAAAAGTCCCTGAAGTTTAGTAATTTAAAGGAAAAGTTTGGTCGCTTTTTCTCATGAAAACTACTAATTT
>NZ_CAJUHF010000068.1 GCF_910585845.1 uncultured Bacteroides sp.
TTTTTTTTCGCTGTTTTTTGTCTGTTTTCTGCTTTTTTTTTTGCTTCGGTTCTGCTTTTTTTGCTTCAATTCCGCTGTTCTTCCGGCTTGTTTTGTTTCCTCTCTGCGGCTTGTCGGCCGTGTCTCTGCGGGTCGCTTCGTCGTTGTTTGTTTCTCTTTCGCATTCCGGTTTCAGGGGGATGATGTATCCTTTTTCAATCTCGACTCCCCTCCCTGATATGTCTTTGACAGGTGTCTACTGTCAGTCTAAAACAGGTGGAGTGTCAGAAGTTTTGCAATATTCAGTCGAAAAAACGTTAACACTGTTGGCTTGTCTCATAAAAAAGTACGATATTTGCAGCCATGATTGAAATAAGGACCATATTCGATATATTATGGAAGGGCTTTATTATCGGGGTAGTTGTATCTGCTCCCTTGGGGCCTGTCGGTGTGTTGTGCATCCAGCGCACGCTGAATAAGGGGCGCTGGTATGGCTTCATAACAGGGCTTGGGGCTTCGTTGAGCGACATTGCATACGCCCTGCTGACGGGATACGGAATGAGCTTTGTATTCGATTATGTAAACAAAAACATCTTCTATCTGCAACTGCTCGGAAGCATCATGTTGCTGGCATTCGGTGTTTATACCTTCCGCAGCAATCCGGTTTCGTCCATCCGTCCTGTCTCTACCAACAAAGGTTCTTATTTTCACAACTTCATTACGGCGTTCGCCGTCACGCTTTCCAATCCGCTCATCATCTTCCTGTTTATCGGGCTTTTTGCACGTTTTGCGTTTGTCAGCGAGGGAGTGTTGGTGTTCGAGGCGGTCACCGGATACATGGCAATTGCCTTAGGAGCCTTGTCGTGGTGGTTCGGCATTACTTATTTTGTGAATAAAGTCCGCACGCAATTCAACCTGCGGGGCATCTGGATATTGAACCGTATCATCGGTAGCATTGTCATCATTGTCTCTATATTCGGGTTGGTATTTACGCTGATGGGCGAATCTCTTTATTAAAATCGGAAGCCGGAAGGCAAGAACCGGAAACAGGGAGTTGAAAGTCATGAAGGTAGCACAGCAATTGAAAGCGAAGAATATCGCGGAATATCTTATATATATGTGGCAGGTGGAAGACCTGATACGTGCCCACGGGTGTGACAGTGATAAGATCAGCAAGAACATCATCTCGCGTTATCCCGAAGAAGAACGTCCTGCGCTGGAAGAATGGTATGGCAATCTGGTCGACATGATGCGGAACGAAGGTGTGATGGAGAAGGGCCATTTGCAAATCAACCGTAATGTGGTGATTAACCTGACGGAGTTGCATGGTGCGCTGTTATCGTCTCCCAAATACCCCTATTATAGTGCCGCCTACTTCAAGGCGTTGCCTTTCATTGTGGAACTGCGCCAGCGGAACGGGGCAAAAGAAGAGCCGGAACTGGAGACATGCTTTGAAGCCTTATATGGCGTCCTGCTGTTGCGCTTGCAGAAGAAAGAAATCACGCCGGGTACGCTGAAAGCGATAGAGGCCATCAGTAATTTCATCTCCATGCTTGCCAACTATTACGAAAAGGACAAGAACGGAGAGCTGAAGCTGGACGAATGACCGGAAAACGGCAGACTTCGTACGGCAGGGCAGGCTGAAAACTGTATGAAATAAGATTGTAAATAACTAAATCTAACAATAAGAAGATGAGAATATTAGTAACCGGAGCCAACGGACAACTGGGCAATGAAATGCGGGAACTCGCCAAAGAGAATCCGCAGCATACCTATATCTTTACGGATGTTCAGGAACTGGATATTTGTGACGAGCTGGCGGTGCGGGCATGCATTGCCGACAATCAGGTAGAAGTCGTGGTGAACTGTGCCGCCTATACAGCGGTCGACAAGGCAGAAGATAACCAGGAATTATGCCGTAAGTTGAATGAGGAAGCACCGGGCATACTGGCACGTGCCGCACAGGCCAACGGGGCTGCCATGATACAGATTTCTACAGACTACGTGTTCGACGGCACGGCGCATGTCCCTTATACGGAAGAGTGCGAGACGTGTCCTAACTCAGTTTACGGATTCACCAAGTTGGGCGGCGAGAAAGAAGTGATGCAGAACTGCGAGAAAGCGATGGTGATTCGTACAGCCTGGCTGTATTCCATCTATGGAAACAATTTCGTAAAGACGATGCTCCGTCTCGGTCGCGAACGCGAATCGCTTGGTGTCGTATTCGATCAGATCGGCACTCCGACGTATGCTAAAGACTTGGCAACAGCCATCTATGCCGCTATCAACCACGGAATCGTTCCGGGCATCTACCATTTCAGCAACGAAGGCGTGTGCTCATGGTATGACTTCACGGTAACCATTCATCGTCTTGCCGGCATCGATACCTGCAAGGTAAGCCCTTTGCATACCGACGAATATCCCGCCAAGGCACCCCGTCCGCACTATTCTGTGCTGGATAAAGCCAAGATCAAGAGGACGTTCGGAATCGAAATACCCCATTGGACGGATAGTCTTGATGCATGCATCAAGAAGTTGAAAGTGGAAAATTGAAAGTGGAAAATTCAGAGAGTGCCATATCGATGAAGTCTTATGCGTTTGCTATACGTATAGTAAATGCTTTTAAATATTTGACTACGTCGCAGAAAGAATATGTTCTTTCGAAGCAATTGTTGAGAAGTGGGACTGCAATCGGAGCGTTGAACAGAGAAGCAATTCATGCTCAGAGCAAGGCTGACTTTCTGAATAAGATGAATATTGCCCTGAAAGAGGCTTATGAAACAGAATATTGGTTGCAGTTATTGTATGATACCCAATATTTGGATAAGAAAACTTATGAGTCAATCAATGCTGATTGTAGGGAATTAGTCGCTTTATTGACAAGTACAGTAAAAACAGTAAAAACGAATATAAAAATCAAGGAGAAGGGTAAGATGTGAGTTGGAATTTTCAACTTTCCATTTTCCATTTTCCATTTCGAAAGAAGTATGAGCGAGATAGATAGGAGAAGAACTTTTGCGATTATCGCGCATCCGGATGCAGGTAAGACTTCATTGACAGAAAAACTGCTGTTGTTCGGAGGACAGATTCAGGTGGCAGGTGCCGTAAAGAGCAATAAGATCAAGAAGACTGCTACATCCGACTGGATGGATATAGAGAAACAACGTGGAATTTCTGTGACCACTTCCGTGATGGAGTTCGATTATCACGGATACAAGATCAACATCCTTGATACGCCCGGTCACCAGGACTTTGCCGAGGATACTTACCGCACACTGACCGCAGTGGACAGCGTTATCATCGTGGTGGACGGTGCGAAAGGTGTGGAGACGCAGACACGTAAACTGATGGAGGTGTGCCGCATGCGCAATACGCCGGTAATCATCTTCGTCAATAAGATGGACCGCGAAGCCAAAGACCCGTTCGACCTGCTCGACGAGTTGGAGGAGGAACTTGCCATCCATGTGCGCCCGTTGACTTGGCCTATCGAGAGCGGTGTCCGGTTTAAGGGTGTTTATAATATCTATGAGCATAATCTGAACCTGTTCCAACCTTCCAAACAGGTCGTTGCGGAGAAGGTGGAAGTGGACATTCATACCGAAGAACTGGACAAGCGTATCGGTGCGCAGCTGGCAGACAAGTTGCGTGGCGAACTGGAACTGATTGATGGCGTTTATCCGGAATTTGATAAGAATGAGTATCTGAAAGGCGATCTGGCTCCGGTCTTCTTTGGTTCGGCGCTGAATAACTTCGGTGTGGAAGAGTTGCTCAATTGCTTTGTGGAACTGGCGCCAAGCCCTCGTCCGGTGCAGGCAGAAGAGCGGGTAGTGGAACCCGACGAGCCGAAATTCACGGGTTTCATCTTCAAGATAACGGCAAACATCGACCCGAATCACCGTTCCTGTATCGCATTCTGCAAAGTCTGCTCAGGAAAATTCACGCGAAATGCTCCCTATCTGCATGTGCGTCACGGAAAGACTATGCGCTTTTCTTCGCCCACACAATTCATGGCGCAGCGCAAGACCACGGTCGATGAGGCTTGGGCAGGCGATATCATCGGTTTGCCGGACAACGGGACATTCAAGATTGGCGATACGCTGACTGAGGGTGAACAGTTGCACTTCCGCGGTTTGCCGAGCTTCTCGCCGGAGATGTTCAAGTATATCGAGAATGCCGATCCGATGAAGCAGAAACAGCTTGCCAAGGGTATCGACCAGCTGATGGACGAAGGTGTGGCGCAGTTGTTTGTCAACCAGTTTAATGGCCGGAAGATTATCGGTACGGTGGGGCAGTTGCAGTTCGAGGTCATCCAATACCGTTTGGAGAACGAATACAGTGCAAAGTGCCGCTGGGAACCGTTGAGCCTCTATAAAGCCTGCTGGATAGAGAGTGACGATCCGAACGAGCTGGAAGCCTTCAAGAAACGTAAGTACCAGTATATGGCCAAGGACCGTGAGGGTAGGGATGTCTTCCTGGCGGACAGCGGCTATGTGCTTCAGATGGCTCAGATGGATTTTAAACACATCAAGTTCCACTTTACCTCAGAGTTCTGAACGGTTGGACTCACATGAAATGTTTTCTGAATAAGTGAATATAAATAGATATTGTTAATTATTAAATTGTATTACTATGAAGCGAATAAAATTTTTCTCAGTTTTGCTGTGCATCGCTTTTTTTGTTTCGGCATGTGGCAGCAATAAAGATGTTGAACCCAGTGAGAAACCTAATCCTGGTGACGAAGAAGTTACAGTAAGCGGATTTGCCAAGGGAGCGGATATCAGTTGGGTAACGGAGATGGAAAAGAACGGCATGAAGTTCCGCAACGCTGCCGGTGAAGAAAGAGACTGCTTTCTATTGATGAAAGAGTTAGGTCTGAATGCCATCCGCCTGCGCGTGTGGGTAGACCCATCAGCACACGGAAACTGGTGCAATGAGAGCGACCTGGTGGCTAAGGCAAAACGGGCTGCTGCTTTGGGACTGGACTTGATGATTGATTTCCATTACAGCGATTGGTGGGCGGATCCTGCACAGCAATACAAGCCGGCCTCATGGGTGGGTAAGAACCTCACGGAGTTGAAGAAAGCCATTGCCGACCATACGGTAAGTGTACTGCAGGCTCTGAAGAATGCCGGAGTCACTCCGAAGTAGGTGCAGGTAGGTAATGAAATTCGTCCGGGAATGTTGTGGGACAAGGATAAGTCATTGAGCGGCGCATCCTACGATGTGACGGAACGTGACCTGAAAGATGCCCCGGCCAATGCTTCCGACAAAGTGGTTTATCCCATGAACTGGGCTAATCTCGGTGCATTCGTTACCACTGGATATGATGCAGTGAAGTCTGTATTTTCGGATGCTATTGTCATTGTCCATTTGGATAACGGATGGGACGATGGTTTGTTCAATTGGTTCTTTGATGAACTGAAGAAGAACGGTGGCAAATGGGATATGATAGGTATGTCGCTCTATCCCTATTGGTCGCGCGAATCCAAACCGGAATATGCATCGGCAGACGCTGTTATAACTGATTGTATCAACAACATCAAGGCGGTGAGCAAGAAGTATGGTTGCGATGTGATGGTTGTGGAGACAGGCATGGAATGTGCGGACGACAAAGGCAACCTGGCAAACAGTTCTGTTCTTGCTCAAGGAAAAGTGCTGATGACGCGTATCCTGAAAGAGTGCCTCGAGAAGACGGACGGACGTTGCAAAGGCGTGTTCTATTGGGAACCGGAGTGTAAGCCAAGCCAGTACCGCTTGGGAGCATTTACCGAAGACGGCCGTCCTACAGTCATCATGGAAGCATTCAAAGATTAATCTAACATTTTTTCTGACCGATCATGAGAAAGATAACATTCATGCTCCTTGGCTGCCTGTTCTTTTCTTTGACGCTGAAGGCACAGCGCAAAGAAATCCTGCTGGAGGAGAATTGGAAATTTGCCAAAGGAGAACAGGCGGAAGCCATGCGGACGGACTTTGACGACCGCAAGTGGGAGACCGTAACCGTTCCCCATGATTGGGCTATTTTCGGCCCTTTCGACCGTAGTAACGATTTGCAGGAAGTGGCTGTAACGCAGAACTTCGAGAAGGTAGCTACCGTCAAGACCGGCCGTACGGGCGGACTTCCTTATGTGGGAATAGGTTGGTATCGCACAGCATTCGACGCCCCTGCCGACAAGCAGGCCACTCTTGTATTCGATGGCGCCATGAGTGAGGCACGCGTCTACGTTAATGGGCAGGAGGCCTGTTTCTGGCCGTTCGGCTACAACTCTTTCCATTGCGATGTCACTTCCCTGCTGAATGCCGATGGGAAGAACAATATCCTTGCCGTTCGTCTGGAGAACAAGCCGCAATCCTCACGCTGGTATCCCGGTGCGGGGCTTTATCGCAATGTGCGCCTGGTGACTACCGAGAAACTGCATGTTCCGGTATGGGGTACCCAACTGACCACGCCCCACGTGTCCGACGAATATGCTTCGGTACGCCTGCTCACTTCCATTGCCAACGACGAAGGACGGGACATCCGTATCGTTACGGAGATCATTTCGCCGGATGGTACGGTTGTAGCAACGAAGGACAATACCCGTAAGATCAACCACGGCAAGCCATTTGAACAGAACTTCCTGGTGAATGCCCCTCGTCTGTGGTCGCCGGAGACACCTTATTTATATAAAGCGGTTTCCAAAATCTATGCCGACGGCAAGCTGGCGGATGAATATACCACCCGTTTCGGCATCCGTAGCATCGAAATCGTAGCCGATAAGGGCTTCTTCCTGAATGGCAAGCATCGCAAGTTTCAAGGAGTATGCAATCATCACGACCTCGGACCGCTGGGGGCTGCGGTCAATATAGCTGCCTTGCGCCGTCAGCTTACGTTGCTGAAAGATATGGGTTGCGATGCCGTGCGCACTTCCCATAATATGCCTGCGCCGGAGCTGGTGCAGCTTTGCGATGAGATGGGTTTTATGATGATGCTGGAACCTTTCGACGAGTGGGACATTGCCAAATGCAAGAACGGCTATCACCGCTACTTCGGCGAATGGGCAGAACGTGACATGGTGAACATGCTGCGTCAGTATCGCAACAATCCCAGTGTCGTGATGTGGAGCGTCGGCAATGAAGTGCCTACCCAGTGCAGTCCTGAAGGTTATAAGGTAGCCTCTTTCTTGCAGGATATCTGCCATCGCGAAGACCCGACACGTCCTGTCACTTGCGGCATGGACCAGGTGACTTGTGTCTTGAAGAACGGCTTTGCCGCCATGATTGACGTTCCCGGTTTCAACTACCGCACCCACCGCTATTTGGAAGCCTATGAGAAATTGCCGCAGAATATCGTGCTTGGTTCGGAAACCTCGTCCACGGTCAGTTCGCGCGGCGTATATAAGTTCCCTGTCGAGAAGCGCGGCGATGCGAAGTATGAAGACCACCAGTCTTCGGGCTACGACCTGGAGCACTGTTCCTGGTCCAACGTGCCCGACGAAGACTTTGCCCTTGCCGATGACTATCCTTGGACTATCGGTCAGTTTGTCTGGACCGGTTTCGATTATTTGGGTGAGCCGTCACCTTACGATACGGATGCCTGGCCGAGCCATAGCTCGCTGTTCGGCATCATCGACCTTGCCAGCTTGCCCAAAGATCGTTACTATCTCTATCGCAGCCTTTGGAATAAGAGCGTGAACACGCTTCATGTCCTTCCGCATTGGACATGGCCGGGCAGGGAAGGGGAGAACACTCCTGTGTTCGTCTACACCAACTATCCGTCTGCCGAACTTTTCGTCAATGGCAAGAGCTTCGGGAAACAGCATAAGCTCACTGCCGAAGAGAGTAAGGCATTGCAGGGTAAAGATGCGCTTGCCTTGCAGCGCCGTTATCGTCTGATGTGGATGGATGTTCCGTACGAACCGGGTGAAGTGAAGGTGGTGGCATACGATGCTGCCGGCAAGCCGGTGGAGGAGAAAGTGATCCGCACGGCAGGCAAGCCCCATCATCTGGAAGTGGTTGCCGATCGCAACCGGTTGAAAGCCGATGGCAAAGACTTGGCTTACATCACAGTCCGCGTAGTCGATAAGGACGGCAATCTTTGTCCTGCCGACAGTAGAATGGTCAACTTCTCGGTGAAAGGTGCCGGGCGTTACCGTGCTGCCGCCAATGGCGATGCCACCTCGCTCGATTTGTTCCATTTGCCGAAGATGCCTGCTTTCAGCGGCCAGCTGACGGCAATCGTACAAGCGTCCGTACAACCCGGTGAAATCATCTTTGAGGCGAAAGCTAAGGGATTGAAATCCGGAAAGCTGATACTTCAAACCGGAAAGTAAAGAATACTAAGCCGGAAATTAAAGAATATTAAGCTGGGAAATGAAGAACAGTTCCCGGCATTCACCCACACCAATTACCGGGTGGTAGAGTGGCAAAGGTCTTACTCTACCACCCATTTTTCTATATTTCTGGTTTTTTCGCTAAAGTTTACTCCTATTTTGAATAATTTCCGTCCGTCAGCTTCAAAGGGAAGTGCATAACGCTTGTCATTGATTTGTTGTAAAGCCTCTTCGGCTGTACCTTCCAGCTTAAATTCCATGATATAGATGAACTTATCTGTCTGTAATACGAGGTCGATGCGTCCGTTGTTGGTGTTGTATTCCACTTGGGTATAGAATCCTATCAGCTTGAAGACGATGAAGAGCACATTCTCATAATGTATCTCTTGCTCACGTATGACTTCGTAAGTAGTATCGGCAAAGAAACTTTGCAGGCGGCGGAGGAAGGAGTCATAATCTCCAGATTCCACTTCACGTACGAATTTCTGAATCGCAAAAGGAGCTTCCACTTTATTGGTATTGGCATAAAAGGGCAGAAGGAAGCGAATGAACCCTTCCTCTACTTCGCGGTTGGGGAATCCCAGGCGATACATATCGAATCGTTCGTCATATCCTTTGATGGTAAGATAACCGCTTTGGTAAATCACCGGGATGGGATTGGTTGATTCGGAATCAATGCTGTTCAGTACTTGGGAATCGGTTTCTTCATGCGTCATCCGTTCGAGGTCGTAATGATGCTTCTTCAGTAACTTCACCAAGTAAGTAGGAGTTCCTGTTTCAAACCAGTATCTTCCGAACTCTTTGCGGTTGAAAGCGTTGAGTAGGCTGAACGGGTTGTAGATGCCGATGGAGTTGGGTGCGAAATGGTAACCGTCGTAATTTTCTTTGAGCTCTTTGCAAATTTGTTCATACGTCACTCCTCGAGCGGCAGCAAACTCATGAAGTTCAGTTTCCAGATTTTCATGGATTTCCCGTTCGCTGATACCACATATTTCTGTATAGTTGTTCCACATGGATATGTCGTCCAGATTGTTCAAGTCGCTGAATACGCTGACTTTTCCGAATTTGGTCACTCCGGTCAGCAGGGCGAACTTGATGTAGCCATCCATCGTTTTCAGTGCTCCGTAGAATGGCTTCAAGGTGTTCCGGAATTGTTTCTGAAGTTCTTCGTTTCCGATGGCTTGCAACATGGGCTTGTCGTATTCGTCTATCAGGATGACCACGCGTTGTCCGGTCTGTTTGCAGGCACGTTCGATGATGCCGGCAAAGCGCAGGGAGGAGGAACGTTCGGAAGGATCGGCACCATAGAGCTTTTCCCAGGCGGCTAATGATTTCTCCAGTATGTTGTCCAAACTTTCCGCAGTATCATATTTCTCGATATTGAGGTCGATGTGGAGTATGGGATAGGTTATCCAGTCTTTTTCCAGCTTCTCCATAGCCAGACCGGTGAACAATTCCTTCTTTCCTTGGAAGTATGCTTTCAGTGTCGAGACGAGCAGGCTCTTGCCGAAACGCCGGGGGCGGCTTAGGAAATAATACCGTCCGGTTTTCACCAATTGATAAATCAATGCTGTCTTATCAATGTAGAAATAGCCGTCTTGGCGGAGGCTTTCGAAATTCTGGATGCCGATGGGATAAATCTTGTTGCTCATATTGCTTTGCTTTTGTATATCAATACACAAAAGTACTTATTAATGTTGTATTCTTCAACATTAAAAAAAGATTTTTTATGTTTGATAGCACGGCTTTCCGTGTAGTCATAGGGGAGGATAGTACTTTGCGTTGGACGGGATTTTATGTTCAGCCCTCTCTCTCTAGAATTTTTTTTCTTATTTTATCTGCCATCTGCAAGGATTTGGGGCATATTGTTTTGCTTTACAGTTTGTTATCGGCTTGCAGATACACCTTGCAGATGGCTTGCAGATACCTTATCTGCAAGCCATCTGTGAGGAAGTTTGTGTATATAAGATTAACCTTTTTATTTATATAAATACTTGGTTCATATCACTGAACACTTTGTTTTCATGTCACTGAACACTTTGTTTTATATATATGAAACACTTTGTTTCTTACTATAGAACAAAGTGTTCCATACTACTGAACACTTTGTTTCATAGTATTGAACACTTTTCATTTATCTGTTTCCTGTATATAAAATCCTGTTCAAAAAGCTTGTTAAAGCCGTAGAATATCATCAAAAAGAGGTACTTTTGTTATCTTATTTAAGTTTTGCAAGTTCTTAAACTTGCTTTCAGTGACAAATAAACAAGGGTGCAAGGCTCTCCTGTCTGCCTGTTTTGTGAATAAAATGCAGGTAGAAGCCTGAACTGCTTCCTTTTGTAGCTTCATTAACTTGTTTACTGACAATCAAAGATATGCGAAACTTGAATTATATAATTATATAATGGTATTACAATCAAGTATATGGGGTATTGCCGGAAATCCTTCACTGTAGAGGTATCAATTTCCCGAAGTGTTCCTATTTCTGACGGATAGTTTACGGTTTACGTCGGCAATGCAATTTTATGTGCAATCGTTTGCATGCTTCAAATTGCATATTTTGCATTTTTCCTGTATTTTGTTAAACTAATATAGCATATTTTTGTTGCGTAATGCTGTGGGCACTTTAAAAAAAGTGCAGACAAAAATAGATATAGATTATTTTTTTGAATAATATATATAGGTAATTAATATTGTTAACTTTAATTTGTTAAATGCATGAAGCAAGTTAATCTTAGAATCTATCAAATGATTCTTCCCCTGATTTTGGGGCTATTCTTGTCAGTAGGCGTTTATGCACAGAACATCACCGTAAGAGGGCATGTGAAAGATGCTATGGGTGAAGTCGTTGGCGCCAATGTCATTGAAAAAGGTAATCCGTCGAACGGTACCATTACCGATTTGGATGGTAACTTTACGTTGTCTGTTCCCAAGGGAGCAATTCTTCAGGTCTCTTTCATCGGTTATCAAACGGCAGAAGTGGCAGCCGCTCCTTCGACTATCGTTACGCTGAAAGATGATGCGGAGCTGCTGAGTGAAGTGGTAGTTATCGGTTACGGTCGTGCTAAAAAGAACGATTTGACAGGTTCGGTAACAGCTATCAAGCCAGATGAAATGAATAAAGGTTTGCAAGTTAGTGCGCAAGACATGATTACTGGTAAAATTGCTGGTGTGAATGTCCAGAACAATGGCGGTGAACCTGGTGGTGGTGCTTCCATCCGTATTCGTGGTGGCTCTTCCTTGAATGCAAGCAATGACCCGTTGATTGTCATTGATGGTTTGGCTATGGATAATTATGGTATGCAAGGTATGTCTAATCCCTTAAACCTGGTGAACCCGAATGATATTGAAAGCTTTACAGTCTTGAAAGATGCGTCAGCCACTGCAATCTACGGTAGCCGTGCTTCTAATGGTGTAATTCTTATCACTACGAAGAAAGGTCGTAAAAATATGAAGCCTACTCTCTCTTATAATGGTAGTGTTTCGGTAAGTGCTGTAACCAATAAGCTGGATGTATTGAGCGGTAGCGAATTTATGAACTTCATAAAGGATAAAAGTGGTTTGAGCGATGCAGAATGGGAAAATAGCGAATATTATAAGAATATGGGCTATTGGAGTGCATATAATGCCGATGGAACACCTGCTGATGGTGCACAGCATCTCTTTGCGGATACAGATTGGCAAGATGAAATCTATCGCACTGCTATATCTACAGACCATAATGTAACGTTGACAGGTGCTTATAAGAATCTTCCGTATCGTGTCTCTTTGGGTTATACTAAGCAGCAGGGTATCTTGAGAACGTCCGATTTCGAACGTTTTACGGGAAGTGTTAGCTTGAATCCTACATTCCTTAAAGATCATTTGGCTGTTAATTTCAATGCTAAGGGTATGTATACTAAGACATCGTATGCTAATACGAGCGCAATTGGTGCTGCCAGTGAAATGGACCCGACGAAACCCGTTACAATTAACGATGAGTTCTTTAAGAAAAACTTTGGCGGATACTTCCAATATAGTTCTCCGGTGGATCGTAACGATGATGAGTGGGGATATTCAATCCATTCTTTGTCAACGCGTAATCCGATGTCTTATTTAGGAACAAGTTCAGATATAGGTAAGGGTAAAGAGTTGACAGGTAATCTGGAATTGGATTATAAGATTCATGGTCTTGAGGACCTTCATCTGCACGTAAATGGTGGTATGGACTTGAAGAGTGGTAAGAGTGATAAAGCTTATAGCCGTTATAATTATGATAATTATTATTACGGTAGCCAAGGTTGGAGTACTCAAGATACTTATAACCTCTCATTGAACATGTATGCCCAATATATTAAAGATTTTGGTGAAAACCATCATTTTGACGTAATGGGTGGTTATGAATGGCAACATTTCCATAAAGAAACGGATTATTACTATTACGGTACTTATCCAGATACCAATAAGGAACATCCGGGAGAATTGAAAGACCCTTCTGAAAATACTCTTTATAAGACTGAAAACTATTTGGTATCTTTCTTTGGCCGTTTGAACTATTCATTGTTGGACCGCTACTTGTTGACTGTTACAGTGCGTGATGATGGTTCTTCACGTTTCCATAAGGATAACCGTTGGGGATTCTTCCCGTCTGTGGCTGCTGCATGGAAAATTAATGAAGAAGCGTTCCTTCGTGATTCCAAGGTGGTTTCTGATTTGAAACTCCGTTTAGGATGGGGTAAGACTGGTCAGCAGGAAGGTATTGGTGATTACACTTATTTTGCATCTTATACTAACAATGGATTAGGTGCGTATTATCCGATTGTGGGCGAGGGAATAACTTATCGTCCCGATGCTTACAATGCGTCACTGACTTGGGAAAAGACCACGACCTATAATGCTGGAATTGATTTGAGCCTTTTCAATGATCGTTTTACGGCTAATGTGGATTACTACTACAGAAAAACGACCGACCTTATCAATACAGTTGCTGTAGCTGCTGGTTCTAATTTTAAGAATAAAGTAACAAGCAATATCGGCGAATTGCATAATCAAGGTTTTGAATTATCTTTAACTTATCGTCCTATTCAGACGAAAGACTGGCGTTGGGAATTGGGTTATAACATAGCTT
>NZ_CAJUHF010000069.1 GCF_910585845.1 uncultured Bacteroides sp.
ACATTCTTTCCCCGTTTCGCGCTCACTTTCGTTTCTTTGTTGTATCTTTGTAACAGATTTACAACAGAGTCCATCTCAAGAAGAACTATAAAAGACATAGAAACCATGAGAAACTTTTTTTTAAGTACAGTATTGACAATTGCCTGCCTGTTGGGCACCGCCGCACAAGCACAAAAACCGGTAACGACCGGAGATGCCATCGCAACGGACGAAGTGCGGAATTCCGATAAAAGCAATCCCGTCGGCACGTTTGAAGCCGGCAAGGGCACGTTCCTGCTGAACGGCAAACCGTTTGTAGTGAAAGCTGCCGAACTGCATTATCCCCGCATCCCAAAACCCTATTGGGACCAGCGCATCAAGCTCTGCAAGGCACTGGGCATGAATACGATCTGCCTCTACGTATTCTGGAATTCGCACGAACCGCAACCCGGTGTCTACAACTTCAGCGAACAGAATGATTTGGCTGCGTTTTGCCGCCTCTGCCAGCAGAATGGTATGTACGTCATCCTTCGTCCCGGGCCGTACGTATGTGCCGAGTGGGAAATGGGCGGACTGCCCTGGTGGCTGCTTAAGAAGAAAGACATCCGCCTGCGCGAACCGGATCCCTACTTCATCGAACGCGTCGCCCTCTTCGAAGCGGAAGTGGCCAAGCAAGTGAAAAGCCTGACCATCGCCAACGGCGGTCCCATCATCATGGTGCAAGTGGAGAATGAATACGGCTCTTACGGCGCCAACAAAGGGTATGTATCTCAAATCCGCGACATCGTGCGCACGCACTTCGGCGACGACATCACCCTCTTCCAGTGCGACTGGTCTTCCAACTTCACCCTGAACGGGCTGGACGACCTGATCTGGACCATGAACTTCGGTACGGGAGCCAACATCGACCAGCAATTCGCCAAGCTGAAAGAGCTTCGTCCCGACAGTCCGCTGATGTGTTCAGAGTTCTGGAGCGGCTGGTTCGATAAGTGGGGAGCCAACCACGAAACCCGCCCTGCCGACGACATGATAAAAGGTATCGACGACATGCTGTCGAGAGGCATTTCCTTCAGCCTCTACATGACTCACGGTGGAACAAACTGGGGGCACTGGGCTGGTGCCAACTCTCCGGGCTTCGCCCCCGACGTGACCTCTTACGACTATGACGCCCCCATCAGCGAGTCCGGTCAGACCACTCCCAAGTATTGGAAACTGAGAGAGACCCTCTCCCGATACATGGACGGAGAGAAGCAAGCCAAAGTGCCCGCTTTAATCAAACCCATCAGCATCCCTGCATTCCGGTTCACAGAGATGGCACCGCTGTTCGACAACTTGCCTGCCGCCCGGAAGGATGAAAACATCCGCACAATGGAGGAGTATGACCAAGGCTTCGGAAGTATCTTATACCGCACCTCCCTGCCTGAGTTGAAGAATGGCGCCACACTCACCGTGAACGATGCGCATGACTTTGCACAGGTATTCATCGACGGACGATACATCGGCAAGCTCGACCGTAGGAACGGGGAAAAACAACTGGCATTGCCCGCCTGCCCTAAAGGTGCACGGATGGACATCCTTGTAGAAGCCATGGGACGCATCAACTTCGGACGTGCCATAAAGGACTTCAAAGGTATCACGCGCAATGTGGAAATATCGGTAGACATCGACGGTTATCCTTTCACCTGCGACCTAAAGAATTGGGAGGTCTACAACCTCGAAGATACCTACGAGTTCTACCAAAACATGAAGTTCCGCCCTATACAGTCGCTGACCGACCGGTTCGGGCAACGTATTCCGGGTGCCTACCGGACAAAGTTCCAGGTAAAGAAACCCAGCGACACCTTCCTGAACTTCGAGAGTTGGGGCAAAGGGCTGGTCTACGTGAACGGTTACGCCATAGGGCGCATCTGGGAAATCGGTCCTCAGCAGACGCTCTACGTACCGGGGTGCTGGCTAAAGAAGGGTGAGAACGAAATCGTGGTCTTCGACATCGTAGGTCCCAAGGAAGCCCGGTCGGAAGGACTGCGTGAACCTCTTCTTGACCAACTTCAGGTACAAAAACCTTTGACTCATCGCCGAGAAGGCGAACGTTTGGAGCTCTCCTCCGAACGCCCTGCCTTCAGTGGAAGTTTCAAACCAGGCAACGGTTGGCAGGAAGTCAGATTCGACAAGCCCGCTACCGGACGTTACGTATGCATAGAAGCGTTAAACTCACAAGACGGAAAACCCCTTGCTTGTATTGCCGAAATGTATATCTTGGACAAGAACGGCGACCGTCTGTCGCGCGAGCCTTGGACCGTGAGCTATGCCGACAGCGAAGACGTGTCGCACGTGAACCGCTCTGCCGACAAGACATTCGACCTGCAGGAGTCCACCTATTGGAGTACTGTAGAGGGAAGTTCTTATCCGCACGCTATCGTCATCGACTTGGGAGCCATCCATACATTGACCGGCTTCCAGTGCTTGCCGCGGATGGAAAGCGAAGTGCCGGGCAGCATCAAAGACTTCAGGATATACGTGAAGACACAACAGTTCAACTTCTGACCTTGGAAGTCCGAACCACTTTCATGTTGCCGGACTTCTACACAGACAGAACTGCATAAGACAAAAAAGGAGGGTGTATGCAAATTCCGCTACACCCTCTTATCTATTATACCTACTGAAAAGTACTTCATTGCCGATCACTATTATCCTTATGCAAACAGCAATTTCGTACATTACATAACCTACATTGTAAATGTACGATAAAAAAATAGATCCCAAGTGCCACATTTGTTTCATAAAAGGCAATAATTTGTTCAAAATACAGAGTAAATGTAGTTTTTCAAATCAATTTCACCTATTAATAGCCGCAATAAAGGTATTCAAAAAAGTATCTTTAGATACTTGGGGATTTATCTTTAGATACTTGAACGTTTATCTTTAGATACTTGAACGTTTATCTTTAGATACCCGAACGTTCATCTTTAGATATGCTTTTCCTGATTTCATAATTTTCATATTATGCCATGTATCAGCTCCCGCTCCTAAAAGGTCAAAGTAGTAAAGTAAACCCGTTCGGATTCAATTAATGTATTATTACTTTAAATATCATTAAATAATTCCTAAAAAACAGGCATTCTTCTTGGCGTATCTCATAAATATTATAAATTTGTTTTCTAAAAAACAAAAAAACAATGTTTAAAGTCTATAAAGTCTGCAACAGCAGAGTTCATAGACTGCTATTATTCCGTACTATCGCTGTTCTGTTATTAGCCGTCTATGCACCTGACTTGTCCGCCCAGCACGTCGCGCTCAAGACTAATGTGCTTTATTGGGCTACCTCTACACCGAATATCGGAGTGGAAACACGGATCTCTCCACGATGGACGTTGGGGTTCAACGCCGGGTATAATCCTTTCACCTTCTCGGACAACAGCAAATTGCGCCACCTGCTGGTACAACCAGAGGCACGCTACTGGTTATGCTCAACCTTTGCTGGGCATTTCGTTGGAGCAAATATGTTCTATTCACATTATAATGCCGGAAACATCGACCTGCCCTTCGGAATGCTACCCGAGCTCTCCGACCATCGCTTCCAAGGCGATCTGGCAGGTGCGGGACTGTTCTATGGCTATAGTTGGATGTTGGGCAAACGATGGAGCATAGAGGCGGCACTCGGACTGGGAGCTGCTTTCACCTCCTATCGGAAGTACCTCTGCGAGAAATGCGGCACGCAGGTAGGCAAGGACAAACGATGGTACCTCGCACCTACCAAGCTTGCCGTATCGGTGGTCTATTACATCGAATAGCATATACCTCGAATAGCATAAAGAACCGAAATGAAAAACAATAAAGAAAAACACTCATCAATACCTGTAAGAAGGACGATGAAATCCATATAAAAAAACGGAATGCTTATGATGACAAAGACCTATATTATCCCCCTCATAGCCCTGCTGACATGGATGTGCCTGCCCGCTGCCGCCGACAACGTCCGGACGGAGTGGATAGACAGCACACAGGTAAAGATAGCCTACAGCCTGACCGGCAACGCGGAACGCAACTACGCCATCTGCGCTACACCGGTGCTGACCGACGGCCAAGGACACTCGCTCTCCCTGCCTGGTGCCGTATTCCGCAGCAAGGCAAACCGACGTTACGTGGAGCGCGGAAGGCTCTACGGCACCGAACAACCCGCCGTCACCCGCGAACCCGCTTCAGGCGATACGCTCCACTGCGAACAGCTCATCAGCCGTACCGACGTTCCTTGGCTTTGGCAGGGTCCTGTCCGCCTCGACGTACAGCGCGAGCGCGAAGGTTGCTGCCAGGTGGAGGAGATGCCATCTCTGTCGTTGGGCAGTTTCTGCTATGTGCCGCCTTTCGTGCCGCGCATGGCTGACGTGGCAGAAGATACTGGCAAAGCGGGCGAACTAAAGACGGACAATCCCGTCCTGCACCACATCTCGGAATACCGCCCTTACGACAAAACACGCATCCTGCGTAAGGAAGAAGGGACGCTCTACGTCCACTTCCCGCTTGACCGTTCCTTGCTTGACCACAGTTTCCGTAACAACGCTTCCACGCTGGACCGCATCGTGGAGTTGACACGTGCCGTGATGGAAGATTCCACTTCGTCGGTGAAAATCATACAGATTGTGGGACTTGCCTCCGTAGAAGGTCCTCAGCGGCGCAACAACCGCCTCTCTACAGAGCGTGCCGAAGCATTGAAGAGTTACATACAGCAACGTGTACCGACGCCCGACTCTCTCTACGAGTGCGCCTATGGCGGTGAGGCATGGGCTGAACTGCGCGACCAGATAGCAGACAGCGACTTTGAGGGACGCGACAAGTTGTTACACATCATCGACACCGAAAGCGAGCCCGATCGGCGCGAGGCTCTTATCAAGAGGCTCGACAACGGACGACCATACAGTTACCTGAAAGAGAACGTACTCAGCGACCAGCGTAACTCCGGTTATTTGCGTATCTATTACGACTACGTGCCCGACACTGCCGCAGGCATCATCAACGAAGCTTCGGCATTGCTTCGCGAAGGGCGCGACGAAGAGGCATTACGGAAGTTACTCACCGTGAAGGAAGACCGCCGTGCGCAAAATGCTTTAGGCGTGGCCTACTACCGTACAGGACAGGCACAGTTGGCAGAAGAATGTTTCCGCAAGGCGGCAGCCGATGGCAATCCGCAGGCGGCAGACAATCTCCGGCAGATAGAGGCGATACGGGAAGCTACGGATAGAGAGATACAAAGATGATAAGGTAGCTCAAGTTTCGCAAGTTCTTGAACTTGCTTTCAGGGAACAAGGGGACAATTTTATCTTATTTGCCTGCTTTGTGAATAAGATGAAAGTAGAAATCCGAATCGCTTCCCCTCGTAGCCTTGTTAACCTGTTTATTGACAGCATATCAGAGATATGCGAAACTTAAACTAAATAATATGTGTGTACTATTAACAGAATAATAACTTTCAAAACAAAACTTTTATGAAGAAATTAAACCAGTATGCACTGTTGAGTGCGATGATGCTCACCGGTGCCGTTGGATTTACGGCATGTTCATCCGATAATGATCCTGCTGGCGATGTGAACATCGGCAATGGAGAGGTCGTAAAGACCCAGTTTGCTATTAATATTCCTTATGCGGGCAAGGGAAATACTCGTATGAGTGATGATATTGTGCAAGGACAAGATTTTGTTGTATTCCGCGGAATGCAGAATATTCGTTTGATGCCTTTTAACGTGGGCGGTACAGATGTCATAGGTGTACCCGAAAGCAATAATGAGAATCGTTTAGTTAATGGAAGAACAATTATCTTGGCCAATATAGAAACAGGTGAACTTCAATCTGATGCAAACTACAAAGTATATAGTGACGTAGGTATACCTTTGGGCACAGATGCGTTCTTGTTCTATGGTGAAGCGTTGCCCACAATTCCTGTAACTCCTGTTGTAAACGGTCAACTGAACACTACCCCGAATTTCAGTGATAAGATAGAAGAGAATTTGAAGTTAAATGCGATTGAGTTCAGTTTACAACCGATTGTTGAAGATGGCAATAATAGTGAAATTGATAATG
Source organism: uncultured Bacteroides sp. (assembly GCF_910585845.1). Lineage (GTDB taxonomy): Bacteria > Bacteroidota > Bacteroidia > Bacteroidales > Bacteroidaceae > Bacteroides. The sequence goes on from NZ_CAJUHF010000069.1 coordinate 6,052, forward strand.
CGCAAAAAGCACTTGCAGGGATGTTGACTGCAATTGCTAATGTTTCTACCGAAGAAGAGACGACTAAAATAAAATGGGAGGATGCAGAAAATGGTAATTTGAAGAATCTGTATATTCGATTTACAGCTTTGAAGGCCGGTTCTGCCAATAGTATTCGGTTGACTGTACAGGATTTGTACAATCAAGTGAATGAGCTTACTTTTGAGGATAGTAGCAATGATGGAAAAATCAAATCAGCTCTTATAAAAAAGATTAAAGAATACTTTAAGCCAAGCAGTGAAACGGATTCTCCTGTTACTTTAACCTATAATGAAGACAATTCTTCTGTTATTACTTATAAGGAATATCCTACAGACAAAGGACTACCTTGCGGCTCTGTTCGAGTTCAGTGGGGGGCCAAAAGCGACAATGATTACGAATTTAGCTACGCAAGTACTGTAGCTGATCAAGCTGAGGATAACGATAATTCTCTTAACGTAGCTGGTCTGAATGCTTATACTTATCCGTCTTCCCTTTTCTATATGGCCAATACTTCTATTAAAACATCTAATACAACGCTGGCCGGACAATATCCTAGTAAAAACTGGGGTACTGTAAATGATAATACTGAAAGTAATACTATTCTTGGGCTATATGCTAATGGCAACAAAATAACAAACACCACACAATCTGTCGCATTAGTAAATCCAATCAACTATGCAGTCGGCCGCTTTGATGTAAAAGCTAAGTTTGCAAGTGCAACGGTGAAGGATGCACAGAATGATAATATAACTATTGGTGACGGTTTCCCATTTACAGGTGTACTGATTGGTGGACAAAAAAATGTTGATTGGAACTTCTCACCTAAAAAAGGTAGTGACGAATTTACCATCTTTGATAAGGCTATTGCAGAAAGCACAAAGATTGGAACTGCCGACAATAATACAATACTAAATAAAACTCTTGTGTTGGCATCTGGTAATGAAGTGGTATATTTTGCTCTTGAATTAACGAACAATAGCGATAAGCAATTTGAAGGTGTAGATGGTATTGTTCATGCAGGTGCCACATTCTATTTGATAGGCAAGTTGGAGCCTGACACGGAAGTTGGAGAAAACAAGCATACTTCTGTCTTCGAGAAAGACCACTTCACTACTGCTACTGTAACCATCAGCAGTTTGAAGAACGCTTACAACTGCGTCCCCGACCTTCGTACTCCGAAGCTCGAATTAGGTCTGAGTGTTGATCTTGAATGGCAAGAAGGTCTAAGTCAAGATGTGACCATCGACTAATCGAAGAGCATTCTTCTACGATGGCAGTGCATCAGAATAGAATTTCACCAAAGATTACTCAGATTAACCCGTGGTGAACACACCGTCATCAGTAACCACACATAGGGCGGTAGCCTTTGATCGGGCTACCGTTCACACAAGAAATTTAAAGTATCTACATGAAGAGAACATATCGAACGATACAAACTGCATTGCGGACAGCATACCGAATGATACCGCTGCTTGCCGCCGCCCTGATGACCTCGTGCATCGACGAAGACCTGTCGGGATGCGGAGCGGATCATGGCATCAACTATACCCTGCGCCTACAAGCCAGCCTGCACACCAGTATCACTACCGAGCTAAACCTTGCTCATGAGCAGGACGTAGCCCGACGGTTGGAAGAGGCATTGAGCAACATCTTCACCGACCGTGCCGCCGATATCAACCTCTCGTTCTACGCTGAACAGCAGTTGGCTCACCAAGAAGCACACTTCCCAAACGCCTCCGAATCTTCCTTCACCATCTACCTGCCCGTGGCCAACTACCGCCATCTCGCTGTAGCCAACACCACCTTTGAGCCGTTAGTCAGCATGGAAGGACGCGACAATGAGGCTACGCTTAAGTTAATGCAGCAAGCTGCCGACACCATCGACAGCCACAACATCGGCATCTTCACCGCACGCAAACGGATAAAGATGGAAGACCGCAGCCAGACATTCGACGTCACCCTCTACATGCAGAACTGTTCCGCCGCGCTCGTCCTCGACCACAACGGACATGCTCCCGAAGAACTCTTTGCTTACGTCAAAGGCCTCGCCTGCGAATTCAACATCAACGACAGCACCTATAACCACCAACGCAGCTGCGTAACACGTACCCGCCGCTTCGACGAAGGCAATTATACAACATGTTATACCACCGGATTCCCAAGCGTGTCCTCATTAACGAGGTTCCTCGTTAATGAGGAAGGGGAAAATGGAAAGGGGAAAATGGAAAATGAAGAACGGAAAGGAGAAAATCTTTTATTGACAAGGGGAGAAGGAGACGAGAAGCCAGGGCTTTGGCAGATGAACGTCTACGTGAAAGAGGACGGCAAGTACACCGAAAGCATCCTGCATGTACACGAACCCCTCAAGGCGGGTACGCTCAAAATTATCAAAGCCCGCATAGGCGACAACGGACAAATCGTGACCGATGCACCGGAAGTAGGTGTAAGCGTAGTGCTCGACTGGAAACCGGGCGGTGATCATAACGTAGAAATATAACCGATGAAAAGAATGACGACCCAGACTATGATGTGGAAAAAGACCTTTTACATACTACTGACGGGAACCCTCTCCCTGCTGGCCACTGCGTGCAACAGCACGCACGAACCGGAACCGATAGAGCCCGAGTATCCCAACACCGTGCAGCTCTACATCGCCGTGCCGCAAGGAAGCGCAGACACACGCATCGGCGATCCCGGTGTCTCCACCGGTGAAGGCATAGACTGGAACTGCATAGCTATCATGTTAGAGTATGTGAATGCAGACGGCACCATAGAAGATGGAAACCAACGCATCGTAAAGACAATTTCCCAAGAAGAATTCGATGCCCTGCCCGATGTGTACCCTACCACCGCAGATGCCACTTCCGTCACAAAGAGATTCAGCATCGGAGCCTATCCCGGCACAGTACATATTTACGGTGTCACCTACCACAGCGATGACCCAAACAATCCCGCCAACGAGATTGAGAAACGTCAGGCAGGAAGTAGCCAAACCACTGAATCATTCAGTACCATTCCTATCTCCAATAACTATGCCGACGAAAGCGGCGGGAAGAACCTTGCCCGCTTCCTGAGCGTAGCGACCGGCTACTATAAAAACACAGATACCGGCAGCCGCATCTTCGAAATCAAGATGCCGGGCGGACTGCAGACCACGATCCCCACCATGCGTCTGACGCGCCTTGCCACCAAGATAGACATTCAGTGGGATGCCGCCGACGCTTATCCTACCTACAAGGATGTGAAAGTGAAAGATTTCACCTTTGTAGGCGACGGCAAAAGTACCACAGATGCAGGTAGCAGTACAGATACAGGCAGCGGACGCCTCTTTCCCGAACTGGCAGCAACGAATGCCCCCACCTTGAACGGCAGCAAGACATTCTTCAACCAGACACCCATCAGCCAACGCAACGGACGGGTTTATCACTACGTCTTCCCCGACGGAGTATCCAAGCCCAAAGTGACGTTCCACCTATCCGGTACGAAGACAGACATCCTCCCCAACGTAGAGATTACTAATAAAGAATACACGTTCAACTTCCAAAATATGCTCCGCCAAGCCACTTGGTATAAAATCAACACCACCATCAAGGGGCTTAACGGAACACAGACAGACATCAACATGTCGTCATTCAACGGAGATTGAACCGAGCCCCCACAGCAATCGAATAATGACAAAGAGATGTTGACCATTTGTCAGACCGATATAGATATAATTGAAGGAATCAATACTTTCAATGTAGACATAGATATAGATAATGTAGACAGAAACATAGATATAGATGTAGATTTATGAGACAGAAATTATATATAGCCTATCTGCTGACCGCTTTCGCCTTGATGCCTCTCGCCAGCTTGGCGCAAAGTAGCAAACGCTACTACGTAACCAATCCCAAAGTAGAGACCGAAAATCTACCTGTTTCCAGTAACGACGGTCTCTCCTGGACCACTCCTATCCCATTGACAGACGCACTCCTGAAAGCCGAAGCAGGCGATGAAATCTGGGTCAAGGGTTACCCCACTCCGGACAGAGAATCTCCCTACGTCACTCCTTCCCAAGCAGGATTCACCCTGAAGTCCGGCGTCAAGCTCTATGGCGGTTTCAAGGGGGACGAGACGGAACTCGACCAACGACAGACGGACGGCAAAGCTTACCGCATGAGCTACCGTACCGTACTCACCGGTGATATCAAACGCAACGACTCTCCCGATGTGCAATACATGATCTTTCCGGGAAACACCAAGCGTGACGACAACGCCATCCACGTATTGACGCTCGATCTTAACCCCGCCCCCAGCAACAACAGCAACTCCCTGCCCACCGTAGTCAACGGCATCACCATCATTCGCGGGCATGCTACCGGCACACTACCGACGGGCACCACCATCTCCGACCCCGACAAAGGAGGCGGCATCTACGTGACGTGCAGCGCCACCCCCTCCATCAGCACCCCTGCCTTCCGCATAGAGCAGTGTTTCTTTATCGGTAACTACGCCACCCAAGGAGGCGGACTCTACGTATCCCCCCATGCCACTCATACGGAGAATATCGTAAACCGCTGCGGATTCTTCAACAATGCCGCAGGCGAACGTGTGGATGTCAATAACCAAGGTGGAGCCATCTGGTTGGCGGGAAAGGGCAAAGTGGTCAACAGCGTCGTGTTCAACAACGAGAACGGAGGCGTATGGCTGGGCGACAATGACAACCAGGTAATCAACACCACCATTACCCGAAACACCGGACCGGCAGTGGACGGTGCGGGCAAGTATGTGTGGAACACCGTAGTATGGGGAAATACCAGCCCCTACAGCACCAACTCGAAACCCGCCTTCCATAGCTCTGCTTTGCAGAACGATGCAGATAATACAAACGGCAATATCAGTCTGGCAGACCGCAACAACGAAGAGGGTGGACCGCACTTCGCCTCCCCCTCATTGAAGATAGGGTTCGACCGCGATTTCGATGTCCTCAACGAGCTTTATCCCGTATGGACATGGGACCCGACAGAAACCACCCGCTTAGTGGACAGCGGTAACGATAATGCCTACAACAACAATGTTTTTGGACTAACAGACCTGAGCGGACACACTCGCAAACAGGGCATCATCGACATCGGAGCCTACGAGTTCCAGCCCATCCTCCCCGAACGTATCCGCTACGTCAAGCCTCAAAGCACGGGCGACGGTTCCGGCACCAGTTGGGACAACGCTTCGGGTGACCTGCAGAAGATGATAGACTACCTGGCAGACAACAACCCGTTGGAGTTGCCGGGTGAAGTATGGGTAGCTACAGGTACCTATATCCCTTATACGGCACTCAGCCCCGATGTACTGACCTCGGTCATGTTCCGCATGCGGGACGGCATCAGTGTGTACGGCGGCTTTGCCGGTACGGAGATTGCCAAGAGCGAAAGAAAGATGCGCGAGGGTGGCAGCGGCATGCTCTGGGACTACGCGAACGTTACCATACTGGAAGCTGCCGACTATAGCGAGGAGAGCCTCAACTATCACCAACATGCATGGACACTTTCCAGCAACTCTGTCCATGTGGTGTGGTTCGCGCCGTGGGGTGACAATGCCCCCGCCTTCATCCATAACACCACACTCGATGGTGTCACCATCCGGGGCGGACATGCCACGGGCGTAGCAGGCACAGCGACCCTCAAAACCGGTTGTGGCGCCGGTGTCTACATGGAGGGAAGCAACACCAACCTCACCCGATGTATCATCACCGAGAACTATGCCACCGCCAACGGAGGAGGACTTTGGTTGAAGAACGGCACAGTAGAAAATTCACTGTTCTACAACAATAACGCCACCGCCAACGGAGGCGCCGTCTATATCGAGAACTACGGACTGGTGCACCGTTGCATGCTTGTCAACAACTCGGCACTCAACGGTGCTGCCGCCTATCTGGACAACACCGACCTGAAGGATCGCGACGGCATCGACCATCCGGAATACCTGATCCTCTCCACCTGCGTCATATCCAACAACACCGGACGTGCCAACGGTGCCGTCTATTGCAACCGGGGCGGTGTCATACTGCAGTCCACCGTAACCAATAACTACTGCCCCATGGCAACTGATGCAGCAGAAAAGAGTGCTTCACAGACTGGAGGACTTTACCTCAACGAATATGGCATGGTTGTGAACTCCGTCATCTGGAACAACCGGATCGGCGCAAACGAATCAACCGCCGTCAACGTCCCCTTCTATGCCCTCAACCCCTCTAATGGCAAGGTAAACTTCTATTATAACGCCATCTCCGGCGACAACAATGCCCTGTGGAACGATATCCTTCAGGTACAGACACTGAAGTTGGTGGACAATAACGCCAGCCAAGGTGACTCCCACTCCAACAGCGTCATGGGACCGCGCTTCAGCACTATCGATGGCAGTGCCATGGACAGCGACGAAAAGCTGGCCAGTACCATCGGTGTACAAGGCACCTGGAAAACAATAAGATACAAAGACAATGCGGGAACAGTTGTAACCGATTGGAACAGAGCAATCGACTACTATTGGCAACCGATCAAAGGTTCTAACCTTTGGGCAAGCGGAATGTCGCTCGCCATGATGCCCGTTGAAGTTGTGCTGGCACCTGAAATCGACTTGGGGGGCGGACTATTCGCACAGAAACCTGCCGTAGGCGCATTCCATGTAGACAAGGCACCTATCGTACCCCAATTAGAGGAAGGCAACACCCTGGCGCTCTACATCAACTTCACCTGCAATAACCCCGACCACGACGGACACTCGTGGGAGACGGCATACCGTTCGCTCAACGATGCCATCCTCTACTTCTCTAATCTTAGCAACAATTCTTCTATAACCGTATATAGAGGTAATGCAACGGAAACGGAATCTTACACAGTAACTAATAACACCAACCTGTTGGTTGAATTAAATTAGTGAATATTTTATCTGTCCAATCGGACGGTG
>NZ_CAJUHF010000070.1 GCF_910585845.1 uncultured Bacteroides sp.
ACCGTCCGATTGGACAGATAAAATATTCACTAATTTAATTCAACCAACAGGTATAGAATAACAATATATGTAACGGGTGATAAGAAGTAATGTAATGCGGCATTACATATATTCTTATCACCCGTTACATATATTGGCATTTTCTTTACAAACTAATCAACTCAAATTTCACAAGCTCAACTTTCACAGGGAACGAGGAAACTTAAAACCTTCTCAAGGCTCCCCCAAGTACTTGAAGATAAGTTTTACCTCAAGGGGAAGAAAAGAGTGGCGGTTCCTGTTGTAGCCTACGGCGGACAGTTCCGACATCAACTGCTTGTTGGCATAGATCCAGCGGCGGAGAAGCTGGAGGGAGGTGGACATGCCGACACCCGGATTGTAAAGCTGGGCAAGATCGACCTTGGTATAGGCACGGACAGGAACTCTGGATTCTGAATTTTCTTCTTTCATAAGATTATATTTTTTAGTTATTTATATGCTATAAAAATACTCATTTATCACGACATACAGAAGAGATAGAAGAGATATTACACGTCATTTATTATCTCATTTTTTCAGACAAAGGCAAATAGCGTCAAACGGAAGGGAAGCGAAAAAAGAACAGGGTATATTTGCAGTGTCCGAAGTGATTGTGACATCGTTCACCACAAGGAAAAGACTTATTGTTTAACTCAAAAAAATTATCAAATTATGGGAGTACCATTCAAAAAGATTCCGCGGAAAGACCCGCGAAAAGCAGATGCGGTAGCGAAGTATTATCCGCAACTGGTGACATTAGGAGCCAATGCCAGCCTGGAAGACGTGGCATACGTGATGAAGGAAAAGAGTTCGCTGACCTTAGGAGACATCAAAAGCGTGATTACAAACTTTGTGGAAGCGCTGATTGACAAGCTGTATAGCGGACAGTCGGTCAACATCAAGGATTTCGGCGTATTCAGCCTGTCCGCACGGACCGTAGGGGCGGAAACGGTAGAAGAGTGTACCGCAAAGAACATCAAGGCGGTAAAGATCAATTTCCGCCCGTCGACCACAGTCAGGCCGGATGTGACGGCAACACGTGCCGGACAGAAAATCGATTTCTATGACCTGGAAGCGCTGCTCAAAAAAGACGGAAACGCAGGTGGAAACGGATCGACCGGCGGCACAGACGACACAGACGGAACAGGCGGTACGGAAGGCGGAGAAGGTAGTGGAAATGTGGACGAAAACCCATTCGGATAAAACGGCTCCCCGCGCATCGGGTATAAAAGAGTTGTAAAAACTAAAAGTAAAAATTTTAATGAAGAAAAGTATGAAAAAACTTGTCTGGGACAAAATCCTGAAAGTGGTGATTGCCGTAGCAACGGCGATTTTAGGGACACTCGGTGTCAACGCTATGAATAAATAGCGAAGAATAAACCGCCTATTACACACGAAAGCCTCGCAGAAATCAAATTCTTGCGAGGCTTTACTCTTCAACTAATACCTAATAGAAAAAATCTTTCTACCCTAATTTAGAGCCTGTTTAAAATTTCTTCAAAAATTAAACAGACTTTTATTTCCATTTCTTCACCGTTTTCTTGTCTGCCGGAGTCGCTTCTATCAGACTCAGTGCAAAACCGCCGCTACGTGCTTCCTTCACGGACATCTTGGTCTTGCTGGTCACGATACCTTTCTTTATCTGATAGGAAGTGGGGTTCTCCTTGTAGTCGGCATCTTTGCCGTCAGCATAGAGCGTGGCCACGTATTGCTTGCCCGGTTCAAGGAAGTCGAGCGAGAAGTTGGCGGTACGCGCGTTCTCGTCCGTGATGCCTCCCACAAACCAGTTATCAGTTCCTTTGGCCTTACGGGCTACAGTGATGTAGTCGCCCGGTTCTGCTTCGATGTAGCGGCTGTCGTCCCAATCCACGGCTACGTCCTTGATGAACTGGAAGGCATCCATGTGCTTCTCGTAATTATCCACCACGTCGGCAGCCATCTGCAAGGGGCTATAGAGGGTGACGTAGAGAGCCATCTGCTTGCAGAGCGTAGTCTGCACTTGTCCGTGAGGTAAATCGCCCATGAAGTCGAGCTTCGTGTCGAAGATACCCGGCGTGTAGTCCATCGGACCGCCAATCAGACGATTGAAGGGGAGCAAGGTGGTGTGGAAGGGCTTGCTGCCACCGAATGCCTCGTACTCAGTGCCGCGTGCCGATTCGTTACCAATCAGGTTGGGATAGGTACGGCACAGGCCGGTGGGGCGGACAGCTTCGTGTCCGTTGACGCAAATCTTATAGTCGGCAGCCTTCTTCACGGCGTAGAGGTAGTGGTTGTTCATCCACTGGCCGTAGTGGTGCTCGCCACGGGGAATCATGTTTCCCACATAGCCGCTCTTCACGACGTTGTAGCCGTTGTCCACCATAAATTGGTAGGCCTTGTCCATGTGGCGTTCGTAGTTCCGCACGGAAGCGGAGGTTTCGTGGTGCATCATCAGCTTCACGCCCTTGCTCTTGGCATACGCGTTCAGCATCTTGACGTCGAAGTCGGGATAAGGGGTCACGAAGTCGAACACATAATCCTTGGACTTGCCGAACCAGTCTTCCCAGCCTTCGTTCCAGCCCTCTACCAGCACTTGGTCGAAGCCGTGGGCGGCGGCAAAATCAATGTATTTCTTCACATTCTCGTTGTTGGCGGCGTGACGGCCGTTGGGCTTCATCTTGGAGTAGTCCACCTCGCCCAGCTTGATGGAGGGAAGGTCGTCGGTGTATGCCCAAGTGCTCTTGCCGGCAATCATCTCCCACCATACGCCGACGTATTTCACGGGTTTAATCCAAGATACGTCCTCGTAGGCGCAAGGCTCGTTCAGGTTGAGTGTGATCTTAGAGGCAAGGATGTCGCGGGCATCGTCGCTGACAATCACCGTGCGCCAGGGCGATGTGCAAGGAGCCTGCAAGTAACCCTTGTCGCCTACGGCATCCGGTGTCAGCCAGGATTCGAAGACGAAGTTCTTGTCGTCCAGATTGAGGTGCATGCAGGAATAATCCACCAAGGCGGCTTCGTGCAGGTTGATGTAGAGACCGTCGGCAGTCTTCATCTGCAAGGAGGTCTGTACGCCTGTCGGCGAGAAAGGCGTCTGCGAGGAGTTGGGCGTGATGGCGCCTTCCATCAGACCACGGATTTCGGAGAGTTTGGACTCGGTGTAGTCGTATTCCTGAGTATCGTAATCGCCCGGAATCCAGAAGGCAGTGTGGTCGCCGGTCATGGCAAACTGGGTGTGCTCTTCCTTGATGACGAAGTAGTTCAGGTTCTTTTGCAAGGGGAACTCGTAGCGGAAGCCCAAACCGTCGTCGAACAGTCGGAAGCGGAGGACGATGTTGCGGTCCTGTGCTTTTTGGTTGAGCGTCACCGCCAATTCGTTGTAGTGGTTGCGAATTTGCTTCACTTCGCCCCACACCGGTTCCCACGTTTCATCGAAGGTAGAGGTTTGGACGTCTGTCAGGGTGAAGCCGCTCATCAGACCCGGGTCGTTCTTCAGTTCCAGTCCCAGTTTGGAGGGATTGATGACAGGCTTTCCCTTGTAGGAGAGTTCGTAGACAGGCTCACCCTGCGCATTTACCGAAAAGTTCAATTGTAGTTGGCCGTTGGGCGAGGTGATGCTCTCCGCCTTCGCCATGCCGCTCACCAATAAGACGAACAACAAGCAGGCCAGTTTCGTGCAGATTGTTTTCATGTTTCTCATGTGATGGTTTATAATTGTAATGGTTTATAATAATGTTTACCGTGTTGCAAAGATAAAACGGAAAAGAACTGTTGCCCGATATTTTCGGGAGAAATTTCCGGGCAACAGTCAGCAAACGTTTGCACAAGAAGATATTAAGTGTTGGATACTGAAGATATTTATCTTCTTTTTATCATGCCGCCTTACGTACACAAAAACCGCAATCTGTGATTTTCCGCCTCACTCGTACATTAGCTTAGAGCCTGTTTAAATATTCTTCGAAAAGTCTTTTATTCAGTTTCTTTTGAGCTTCTTTTCGTTTTTTTTCCTGCTTTATTCATCATACAGCCCGCTATGCTCCTATTAAAAACAGAAAAACATCCCCCGAAAGAACGCTTTAAATAATTCAGAAAGAACGCTCAAAATAATACTGAACAAAATTCAAGGAGCACAACTCGGGATTTTAATGTAATTATCACAAAGACTAAATAGTGGTACTAAAATGATCGCTACACAACAAATTCATATACTCAGAAACGGCAGAAACGAAATATTCTTCCTGTATCATGGCCAATACGTAAGGATATATAAATATTAGTCAATATTCGCTGGATTTCTACTAAAAAATCCACTCCCCTTTACTACCTTTGCCACTGAATATGCAGAACAAATATCCTATGACCCGAACACTAATATACATATTCCTTGGTGGCGGTACCGGTAGCACACTCCGCTATTATATACAGATGGCACTAAGTGAGCGTATGCTCCCCCACTCCTTCCCGTGGGCTACGTTTACCGTCAACCTGCTTGGTAGTTTCCTTATCGGACTGTTCTATGCCCTGTCCGCACGCTTCAACCTCTCCGCCGAGATTCGCCTGTTGCTGACTACCGGACTGTGCGGCGGATTTACCACCTTCTCCACCTTCTGCAACGACGGGCTGCTGATGCTGAAACAAGGTTTCTATACCCCATTCTTCCTCTATACCTTGCTGAGTGTAGCCATCGGCATTGCCGCAGTCTTTGCAGGCGGAGCTTTCGGACGCTACCTTTCATAAATCCATAAAAGTCCATAAATAGCCATCCAACCCATGAAAGCCGGAAAATCCTTCTCCATGCCTCCCTTACGGATCGTGCCTCCCACCTTGGAAGGGCAAACAGAAAGTTCTAAAACACTGAAAGAATGGCTCGATACCGAAGAGACCGTCCGCGGACTCTGTTTCAACCGACACGAAGAAGAGGACATCGACTGCTCCTATCGAAGCATCACCAACTGCACCTTCAGCCACATCCGGTTCGACCGTTGCAAGCTGAAATCCACCCACTTCACGGATGTCCGTTTCGAAAACTGCGATCTGTCGAACCTCTCCTTTGCCGAAAGTTCCCTCTTCCGGGTAGAGTTCATATCCTGCAAGCTGCTTGGCACCAACCTGCCGGAATGCATACTGAGCCACATCACCCTGAAAGAGTGCAACGCCCGCTACCTCAACCTCTGTATGAGCAAAATCACCCAAGCCCGATTCTCTGCCTGCGATCTCCAAAGCAGTGACCTCAGCAGTTGCAAGTTCTCCTCCATCGCCTTCGAGAAATGCAATCTAAGGGAAAGCGAGTTTTCACATACCCCACTCCGAAGCATCGACCTCAGTCAATCCGACATAGAGGGCATCCGTGCCAACCTGTCGGACTTACGCGGAGCCATTGTCAATACGCGGCAGGCGCTGGACTTGACGGCACTGATGGGGCTAAAGATAACCTATACCGATTGGAATTCCGGAGAATAACCAATGCCAACAATCAAACAATTCCTTTGAACCTTTTCTTTTTTTCACTTGTTATATCTTCAAACTTAAGAAACAAGAATTATGAGAATAGAAAAGATTATCGGACGTGAAATCCTCGATTCACGGGGAAACCCCACTATAGAAGTAGATGTAACATTGGAATCAGGCGTGATGGGCCGTGCTTCCGTCCCCTCGGGCGCCTCCACCGGCGAGCACGAGGCACTGGAGCTGCGCGACGGCGACCCCAAACGCTATGACAGCAAAGGTGTACTGAAAGCCGTAAGCAACATCAACGAAATCATCGCCCCGGAACTGATAGGCATGTCCGCTCTCGAACAGATGGAGATAGACCATACTATGCTGGCACTGGACGGCACGAAAACCAAATCCAAGCTGGGCGCAAACGCCATTCTTGGTGTGTCGCTCGCCGTTGCCAAAGCAGCAGCAGCCTGCCTCGGCATCCCGCTCTACCGCTACATTGGCGGCACAAATACCTACGTGATGCCCGTGCCGATGATGAACATCATCAACGGAGGCGCACACAGCGACGCACCCATTGCATTCCAGGAATTCATGATACGCCCCGTCGGTGCCCACTCCTTCCGCGAAGGGCTGCGCATGGGCGCCGAAGTATTCCACGCACTGAAGAAAGTACTGAAAGGTCGCGGCCTCAGCACCGCCGTAGGTGATGAAGGCGGTTTTGCTCCCGACCTGGAGGGCACGGAAGATGCCCTGGACTCCATCATCGCCGCCATCAAGGTGGCCGGATACGAACCGGGCAAGGATGTCAGGATTGCCATGGACTGTGCCTCGTCCGAATTCTATCGCGACGGCATCTACGACTACACCAAGTTCGAAGGTGAAAAAGGCCGGAAGCGCACCGCCGACGAGCAGATAGACTATCTGGAAGAACTGATCAACAAATACCCCATCGACTCTATCGAAGACGGCATGAGCGAAAACGACTGGGAGGGTTGGAAGAAACTGACCCAACGCATCGGTCACCGTTGCCAGCTGGTGGGCGACGACCTGTTCGTCACTAATGTAGACTTCCTGGCTATGGGCATCGGAAAAGGCTGTGCCAACTCCATCCTGATCAAGGTCAACCAAATCGGTACACTCACCGAAACACTGAATGCCATCGAGATGGCCCACCGCCACGGATATACCACCGTCACCTCCCATCGCTCCGGCGAAACAGAAGACACCACCATTGCCGACATCGCCGTAGCCACCAACAGCGGACAAATCAAGACCGGTTCACTGAGCCGCTCGGACCGCATAGCGAAATACAATCAACTGCTCCGCATCGAAGAGGAGTTGGGAAAGAATACAATCTATGGATACCATTACATCAAAGAGAACAACAGATAGATTGAATATTAAAAAATTATCGGAAGTCACAAAAGTTATTCGGAAGTTATTGACCGATAACTTCTGTGACTTCCGATAATTTTAGGGATGGAAAACAAACAATTATCTATTGAACAACTCGAATGTAAATTTGCACCCGATTTCCTGAAACTTCCAATTAGCAAAACCGGCAAAAACTCCGAAATCAAAAATATTCGTACCGATACCATACCCGACCTCTATATAAGGGTTCAAGTGCGGTACGATCAAAGCATTCATATACAGACGTTCATTCAATACATGTTGTGTATATTTAGACAGATGGCGCAACAGCAGAAACGGAGCCTCATAAGTGAGATGGGCACGGAGATATTTGCGTGAAGAATTATACCAGCGTCCATCAAGCAACTGAAAAACGCCCCCAATTTCATCATTCCAGCCAACGGGAAGATTAGAACGGGTAAAGTTGGCAAAATCCACAAAATAAACATCCCGCTGGTTGGTAAAAGCCCCCCACCCGAACCGAAGGTAAAAATCACGCATCAATCCCAAAGGAATAGTATGCTGAATATCAACTTCAATACGTTCATACGTACTGGAGCTCTTAAACACCCCGCCAATACCGCGTTCCCAGTCCACAGAAAGGCTGGGATACTTGGAATGCAGATTCACTTTGCGATCTCCATTCATATAGTAATACTGTCCTGGCGTCCACGTCAGGCGGACACGCGGCGCAAAACTGTTATACGAATGGCGCAACTTCTCTTCCCATGCCGGAGGAATCGTAGCAGAACCGTTTTCCTCTTCCGCATTCCGGGACGACTTTGTTGTAACGTACATCATGCGATTCGCCTCCGTACGCTTATGCAACAAAATGCCGAGATCCAGTGACAAACCATTCACGATCTCCCAACTATGGCGCACATCCAGATACAAGTCGTTGAAATAGTCCAGATACACCCGGTCGAAATCGAAAACACTATCGGGCATACTCTTCAATTCATTCAGCATACGGCTACTGTAGATACGATGCCCATTACCTATATTCACGTGGAACGCAGCACGCTTACGAGGCCAATAATCCAAATCGGACCTGACAGACCAATAAAATTCCTTATGCTTAAAGTTGTAACCCAACCTGGGAACAATGCGTAGCAAACGGTCACCCGTAAAGAAACGGTTATACTTAAACTCCTGACGGTAAGAGAAACCATTGTTTCCACTATAACTCAACAAGAAAGGATTGATCAATGGCGAGCAACGCACACTCCCTACTTTAGAAAGATTCACCGTATAACGGCTGATCAGCGCATCACCAATCTGTCCCCAAAATTCCAGATTCTTGTTCTTTGGCTTCTTATAACGACCCAAAGTGTCTTTATGCAGAAAAAAATCCTGATACAACTCCCGTTCTTGAGAAGACAAAGGAATGGGACGCAGACTTTCAAAATACGCACTATCTGTCCTATTGGCATTGGTATCTGTACGTAGAGTATAAGATTCCGACAAGTCATACTTATTTTTCTGCTTTTTCCGTTCCTGCTTGGAAATATCTTTCTGCGTGATTGATTGGTAATCAAGGACGGCAACATATTCGGCGTCAACCACATTTCCCAGAAAACGGAAAGTGGCATCCACGTCATAATGTACAGGCAAGAATTCATTAGTCTCACCCACATCTCCCATACGTATCATATTATTGAAGCGCAACATTTCGGAACGCCCCACAAAATGCATCTCACGCACACTCCAGACATCTTCGCTGACAACAACATATCCACTGACCAACTGAAAACTTTTACTTTTCGGCTTGAAGCTGATTTTGTAACGCAAATTGTGCATCTCTCCCATCACGGAGTCTATATGATAAGAGTAATATTTCAGCGCATTCGGAGCCAAAGGTGAAAGAAGTTTATCACTTAATAAAGTGGGAGAATAGACATTGACATGAAAATACTCCGGCAAACGCCCATCCAACTCCCAAAACTCGGAGGAGGTACCGGCACTGGCTTTTACTTTCTGATCGTAAATATCAGGAGCAGTAAAATGCAAATCGCTATAAGTCTCCATCAAGTATTCTCTCACCCCTTTTCGGATGCGAAACATCGTAGGCACAAAACGAAGTATATGATTTTTCTTACGCACGTTCACTTTTCCCTTGATATAAAGTTCCGCTTTATAATCATCAGTAATCGTTTCGTAAAACGGAGCAAAAAAGATAACCTTCTTCATGATAGAGTCTGCCGAGACCGACTTCACATTTTTCGGAAAAGGCATAGAAGACTCATGCGCCTCCAAAGATACAGAAAGCCCTAAACATAACAAAACTACTATATATATAATGTATCTCAATCCTATTACCTCCAAATATACAGGGACAAATATACACAAAAAGGTTATAAAACGATGAAATGCCTCTTTTTTTATAGCTAACGAGGGAATATCATAATACCTTCGTTAAGGAGATATCGGGAGTTAGAAAAAACGAAAAGGAGTTATCACTTCTCCTCGCCTCCTTAAAGGTTAAAAGCCGATAGCTTGATGAATTGGTTAGTTTGATGAACTTATAATTTTTCCGGGAAGAGAATAAAAAAACAGGGGTTACAAGCAAAAAAATATCTAATTTCACAAGAATACCCCCTAAATTATAGGGGTACTTTCAGAAAAAACATATAATTTTGCGCCCAACAACCAAAAAAGGAAGACGAATATGTCAAAAATGAGATTTTATGCTTTACAAGAGCTTGCCAACCGACACCCTCTTGAAGTCAACACTCCTTCAAACAAACTATCCGACTATTACGGAAGTCATGTATTCGACCGTAAAAAAATGCAGGAATACCTGCCCCGTGAAGCCTACAAAGCTGTAACAGATGCCATTGAAAAAGGGACTCCGATCAATCGTGAAGTGGCTGACCTAATTGCAAACGGTATGAAAAGCTGGGCCAAATCACTCAATGTGACGCACTACACCCACTGGTTTCAACCCCTGACAGACGGTACAGCTGAAAAGCATGATGGTTTCATTGAGTTCGGAGAAGACTCCAACATAATCGAACGCTTCTCCGGCAAGTTGCTCATACAGCAAGAACCGGATGCATCTTCTTTCCCCAATGGAGGTATCCGAAACACCTTTGAAGCCCGTGGATATACGGCATGGGATGTTTCGTCTCCCGCTTTCGTCGTGGATACTACACTGTGTATTCCCACCATTTTCATCTCTTACACCGGCGAAGCACTCGACTACAAAATGCCTTTGCTGAAAGCCCTTGCTGCCGTAGACAAAGCTGCTACAGACGTCTGCCAGCTATTCGACAAGAATGTAACTCGTGTGTTCGCCAACTTAGGTTGGGAACAGGAATATTTCCTGGTCGACTCCGCCCTCTACAATGCCCGCCCCGACTTATGCCTGACAGGACGTACGCTCATGGGACACTCGTCTGCCAAAGACCAGCAACTGGAAGACCACTACTTCGGCTCCATCCCCCCACGCGTGACGGCTTTCATGAAAGAACTGGAGATAGAATGCCACAAATTGGGAATCCCCGTGAAGACACGCCACAACGAAGTGGCTCCAAACCAGTTCGAACTGGCTCCCATCTTCGAAAATGTCAACCTCGCCAACGACCACAACCAGCTGGTCATGGACTTAATGAAGCGCATAGCCCGTAAACACAAGTTCGCTGTATTGCTGCATGAAAAGCCTTATAATGGAGTCAACGGCTCAGGAAAACATAACAACTGGTCGCTCTGCACCGACACAGGCATCAATCTTTTCGCCCCCGGCAAGAACCCGAAGGGAAACATGCTCTTCCTCACTTTCCTGGTGAATGTGCTGATGATGGTCTACAAGAACCAGAACCTGCTGCGTGCTTCCATCATGAGTGCAGGCAACAGCCATCGCTTGGGAGCCAACGAAGCACCTCCTGCCATTCTATCCATCTTCCTGGGTAGACAGCTCTCCTCTATTCTGGATGATATCGTACGCCAAGTAGGTAACGAAAAGATGACTGCCGAAGAAAAGACAACCCTCAAACTGGGAATCGGACGAATTCCGGAAATCCTGCTCGACACGACCGACCGTAACCGTACTTCTCCGTTTGCTTTCACCGGAAACCGCTTCGAATTCCGTGCTGCCGGTTCTTCTTCCAACTGTGCTGCTGCCATGATTGCCATCAATGCTGCAATGGCCAATCAGCTGAACGAGTTCAAGGCATCCGTCGACAAACTGATGGAAGAGGGAATCGGTAAAGACGAAGCTATTTTCCGTGTACTGAAAGAGACTATCATCGCTTCCGAAGCCATTCGCTTCGAAGGTGACGGCTACTCGGAGCAATGGAAACAGGAAGCCGCACGCCGCGGGCTGACCAATATCTGCCATGTTCCTGAAGCCTTGATGCACTACACGGACGACCAATCCCGCTCCGTCCTGATAGGAGAACGTATTTTCAATGATGTCGAACTCGCCTGCCGCCTGGAAGTGGAACTGGAAAAGTACACTATGAAAGTGCAGATAGAAAGCCGCGTGTTGGGCGATTTGGCCATCAACCACATCGTCCCCACTGCCGTCAGCTATCAAAACCGTCTACTGGAAAATCTGCGTGGGCTCAAAGAGGTCTTTTCGCCCGAAGAATACGAAATCTTGAGCGCAGACCGCAAAGAGCTGATTCGTGAAATATCCCAACGAGTGACTGCCATCAAAGTGTTGGTACGTGAAATGACGGAAGCCCGCAAAGTAGCCAACCACATGGACTGCTACAAAAACAAGGCTTTCGCATACGAAGAAACCGTACGCCCCTATCTGGAGAAAATCCGCGAACATATCGATCATCTTGAAATGGAAATTGATGACGAAATATGGCCGTTGCCGAAATACAGGGAGCTGCTGTTCACTAAATAAAAACAGCCTTTCTACCCAACTCCTATCCACAGAGAAAGGACTGAAGTTTTTTGGAGAATCCGAAAAAGTTGCTTCAAAATCCTTTCTCTATGGGATCAGGAGGTATTATAATCCCCCATAGATTGCTCAAATTGATACAAATATTTTTTAAACCGTTAATAATCAAGCCGGGCAATCTGTAACTGCTCAAATAATCTGTGGTAAATATCGTTTTTTTGACACACTCACCGATATGGAGAAGAGTTGTCCAAATCATCATTTTCCTGGTCTAAAGCACATCTTTTCCGTCCGTTTGTTCAATATTTAATTTTTTCTTTTTACATTTGTGCTGTATAACACAGTTTTGCAGCAGACATGGTAAAAATGAATTTGTCAAATGTGAACGTTCCGGAGTTGATAGCCGACATGTGGGAGCCCCTGAATGAAGAACAACGGGAGTTTCTTGCAAACCAATTCACACTCCAGAATTATAAGAAAAATGAAGTCATTCATTGCGAAGGAGAAACTCCTAAATACCTAATGTGCCTCTTAAGTGGAAAAGTCAAAATCTATAAAGACGGGGTCGGAGGAAGAAGTCAGATTATCCGAATGATTAAACCCGTTGAATACTTTGGTTATCGCGCCTACTTTGCTAAAGAAGACTATGTCACTGCCGCTGCTGCTTTCGAGCCTTCACTGATTTGTCTGATACCCATGAGTGCAATCACTACCTTGGTAGCGCAAAACAATAATCTTGCCCTGTTCTTCATCAAACAACTGTCCATTGACTTGGGCGTTGCGGATGAACGCACTGTCAACTTGACACAAAAACATATCCGCGGAAGATTGGCCGAATCTCTTCTTTTTCTCAAAGAAAGTTACGGACTGGAAGAAGACGGCTCTACCCTCAGCATCTACCTTTCACGCGAGGATTTGGCAAACCTGTCTAACATGACTACCTCCAATGCCATTCGTACCTTGTCGCAGTTTGCTACAGAACGATTGATCACCATCGACGGACGGAAGATTAAGATCATCGACGAAGAAAAGCTGAAGAAAATAAGTAAAATAGGATAAGAAAAAATAAAATCGAAGAAAAATAAAATAAGAAGAAAAGGAGTTATCGGGAGTTGCCACTCCTCCTAACTCCTAAAAAAAGACATCGGTCTCTAAGAGCCTGTTTAAAAATGACTGAAATCTTTTTCTAAAGAGGTTTCCGTATCCG
>NZ_CAJUHF010000071.1 GCF_910585845.1 uncultured Bacteroides sp.
GAACTTTAGCCACTCCAAAATTTCCGGATACATATTTTAATTCCGCCAACGGATAAGAATATTCCTGCCTAATATGAAGAATATTCCTGTTTTATATAAAAAATATTCTTGTCTTATATGCAGAATATTCCTGCCTTTCCTCTAAAGAAAAAATCATTTCTTTATCTTGCCAATGTAGAAAACTCGATTTTTCTATATAATTTTGTAGCCATTACGAATGTAAAAGTATGACATTCCCCATGAATAAGATAATCTCCGTCTGCGTATACTGTGCCTCAAGCACCAAGATCGACTCCGTCTATTTCGACGCCGCCCGCCAGCTGGGCACCCTGCTTGCCGAACGGCATATCCGCCTGATAAATGGAGCAGGAGGCATCGGCCTGATGGGTGCCACCGCCGACGCCGTGCTGGCAGCAGGCGGTCAGGTGACCGGCGTCATTCCCCGCTTCATGGTGGAGCAGGGCTGGCACCACGGCGGACTGACGGAACTGATCGAAGTGGACGACATGCACAGCCGCAAACAGAAGATGGCCCGCCTGAGCGATGCCGTCATCGCCCTACCGGGAGGATGCGGCACACTGGAGGAACTGCTGGAAATCATCACCTGGAAACAGCTGGGACTCTACCTCAACCCCATCGTCATACTGAACGTGAACGGATACTTCACCCCCCTGCTCGACATGTTGCATCGCGCCATGGACGAAAACTTCATGCGGCAGCAACACGGCGCCATCTGGTCCGTGGCGCAGACCCCGCAGGAAGCCATCCGCCAGATATACCACACCCCCCTTTGGGACAGTTCCGTACGTAAATTCGCCGCCATATGAGCACGCTCCTGATGATATGGACCGCCGGATTCGAAGGAATCCCCATCCCCTATTCCCCCCGGCAGGACGACGGGATCACCCTGCTCCTGCTGTGCTGCTTCTTCGTGTCCGCCTACGTGCTCGCGCGCAGCCGGAAGTTCCTGGCGCAGCTTGTCAAAAACTTCATGCTCAACCGCGAACGGACCAGCATCTTCGACACCACCACAGCCGCTGATATGCGCTACATGCTGCTGCTCGTCTTGCAGGCATGCGTGTTGACGGCCGTTTGCGCGTTCAACTATTTCATAGACACCCGCCCCGAACTGGGCGAATGTATTTCCCCTTACATTTTGCTCGGAATCTACCTGGTGGCATGCCTTTCCTATCTCTTCCTGAAATGGCTGGTTTATACCTTTCTGGGTTGGATATTTTTTGACTCCGTACGCACCGCTCTCTGGATGGAATCCTACTCCACGCTGCTTTATTATCTTGGATTTACGCTCTTTCCGTTCGCTTTGTTCCTCGTTTATTTCGATTTAAGTCTCTTGGCAAGTGTGATAATAGGTTTATTTCTGGCGATTTTTACTAAAATATTGATATTTTATAAGTGGGTAAAGCTTTTTTGCGGCAATTTATATGGCGTTTCGCTTTTAATTATGTACTTTTGTGCCCTTGAAATAGTGCCTTGTTGTCTCTTATACCAAGGGATATTGCAACTAAATGATTATTTGATAGTAAAATTTTAGGACGTTGAAAGTAAAAAAAGTACTAGTGTCGCAGCCGAAACCGGCATCAGAGAAATCTCCTTACTACGACATCGCAGAGAAGTACGGCGTAAAAATTGATTTTCGCCCGTTTATTAAGGTGGAAAGTGTATCTGCCAGGGAGTTCAGACAACAGAAGATTTCTATTTTGGATTATACCGCAGTGATCTTCACATCGCGTCATGCCATCGATCACTTTTTCCATTTGTGTACAGAATTGCGTGTGACCATACCGGAAACAATGAAATATTTCTGTGTGACAGAAGCCATCGCTCTCTATATACAGAAATACGTGCAATATCGTAAGCGTAAAATATTCTTTGGAAGCACCGGGAAGTTTGAAGACCTGTTGCCCTCCATCACCAAGCATAAGACTGAGAAGTATCTGGTCCCGATGTCCGACGTGCACACCGATGACATCAAGAACCTTCTGGACAAGAGCAAGGTGCAGCATGTGGAAGCTGTCATGTATCGCACCGTAAGCAACGACTTCACCTCCGAGGAAGAGTTCGACTACGACATGCTGATATTCTTTAGCCCGGCAGGAATCACTTCCCTGAAGAAGAACTTCCCCGATTTCCAGCAGAAGGATATCCAGATCGGAGCATTCGGAGCCACCACCGCACAGGCTGTGCGTGATGCCGGATTGCGTCTCGACCTGGAAGCGCCCACCGCACAGGCACCGTCTATGACGGCAGCGCTGGACATGTTTATCAAGGAAAATAATAAAGGAAAGTAGTATTTTTTTTAGTTACAAGTTACAAGTTACGAGTCATTTGTCACTCGTAACTTGTAACTTGTAACTTGTAATTCGTAGCCTGTCACTCGTCACTCGTAACTCGTAACTTTCTCATGAACACACTGAGTAAGTCCGAAAGACTGGACAAGAAGAAAATCATCGAGAAAATGTTTGCCGGTGGTTCCCGCTCATTTTCCGTTTTCCCCCTGCGCGTGGTGTACCTGCCGGTAGAGGGGTTGGAGACTTCTGCGTCCGTCTTGATCAGTGTATCGAAGCGTCACTTCAAGCGTGCGGTGAAGCGCAACCGCGTGAAGCGCCAGATACGTGAGGCATACCGGAAAAACAAACATGAACTGTTGCAAGTGCTGCAAGACAAAGAGCAGCAACTGGCTGTGGCCTTCATCTACCTTTCCGACCGGCTGGTCGCATCAGAAGAGATAGAAGAACGGATGAAGACGGCCTTGGCACGCATCAAAGAGCGGATTGCCGTATGAAAAAACTACTTGCCCGCCTGCTGCTGTTTCCCATCTATTTCTATCAGAAGTGCATCTCGCCCCTCACTCCGCCCTCATGCCGTTTCACCCCGACCTGTTCGCAATACGCTGTAGAGGCGATAAAGAAACACGGACCCTTCAGAGGACTCTATCTGGCTGTCAGACGCTTACTGCGCTGCCACCCCTGGGGAGGCTCCGGCTATGACCCCGTGCCATGACGATTCCTACCGATATACATACACATCGGCAGCCGCACGTAGCCGGCGAAGCCATTGTAAACTGTTTTCCCGAGACGTTCGACCCGCAGGCAGAAGGCTGGTACTCTGTGGGGATACATCCGTGGCACGCAGCCGTCTTCTCTTCTTCTCTATCTCCTCTTCCTTCGGCTCTCCCCTTCTCAGAGTTTGAACAAATGTTACACCATCCGCGCGTGTTGGCAGTAGGTGAAGCGGGTCTCGACAAACTGGCGGCGGCGCCTTTGTCATTACAGGTCACCATTTTTGAGTCTCAGGCACTCCTGGCAGAAGAGTCGGGCAAACCACTCATCATCCACCTGGTGAAAGCCGTGGACGAACTTCTGAAACTGAAACGCCGTTTGCGTCCGGCCGTACCTTGGATCATCCACGGTTTTCGCGGGAAAGCAGCTTTGGCAGAAGAGTATCTCCGGCATGGGTTCCACCTCTCCTTCGGCGAACACTATCAGGAAGCAGCCCTGCGCATGGTATCCCCTGAACGGTTATTTTTGGAGACAGACGAAGCCACCACACCCATCAGCCTGCTTTATGAACGGGCAGCGGAAGTGCGCGGCGTCTCTTCGGAAAAACTTGAGGAAACCATCCGTCGCAACGTAAGCGAAATCTTTTTTAAGCGATAAGAGTTGTATGTTCAGATAAAGAGTTGTACTTTTGCAAGGATAAGGATAAAGTATATCAAATAGTTAAATAGTTAATCATAATCATTCGATGAATTTTGTAGAAGAATTGAGATGGCGTGGCATGCTCCACGATATGATGCCCGGTACGGAAGAACTTCTGGCCAAGGAGCAAGTGACTGCATACATCGGTTTCGACCCTACGGCGGACTCATTGCACATTGGACACCTTTGCAGCGTAATGATACTGCGTCATTTCCAACGTTGTGGACACAAGCCGATGGCACTGATCGGTGGTGCTACGGGTATGATTGGCGACCCTTCTGGCAAGTCGGCAGAGCGTAATCTGCTTACGGAAGAGACTCTGCAACGCAACATGGCTGGCATGAAGAAGCAGTTGAGCAAGTTCCTGGATTTCGAATCCGATGCTCCCAACCGTGCAGAACTGGTGAACAACTACGACTGGATGAAGAACTTCACCTTCCTTGATTTTGCCCGCGAAGTAGGCAAGCATATCACCGTGAACTATATGATGGCGAAGGATTCCGTAAAGAAGCGCCTGAATGGTGAGGCTCGCGACGGTCTGTCGTTTACAGAGTTTACCTATCAGCTGCTGCAAGGCTACGACTTCCTGCACCTGTACGAGACGAAAGGTTGCAAACTGCAAATGGGTGGTTCCGACCAGTGGGGAAACATCACCACAGGTGCCGAACTGGTTCGTCGTACCAATGGCGGCGAAGTATTCGCGCTGACCTGTCCGCTGATTACGAAAGCCGATGGTGGCAAATTCGGAAAGACCGAATCTGGCAATATCTGGCTCGATCCCCGCTATACCTCTCCATATAAGTTCTATCAGTTCTGGCTGAACGTGAGCGATGCCGATGCGGCCCGATACATCAAGATATTCACCGCACTGTCGAGAGAAGAAATCGAAGCGCTCACGGCAGAGCATGAGGCTGCGCCGCACCTGCGTATCCTTCAGAAGCGTCTGGCCAAGGAAGTGACCATCATGGTTCACTCCGAGGAGGACTACAATGCAGCAGTGGATGCATCTAACATCTTGTTTGGCAATGCCACTTCCGATGCTCTGAAGAAGTTGGACGAAGATACGTTGTTGTCTGTATTCGAAGGGGTTCCCCAGTTTGAAGTATCCAAAGAGGCTATTGCCGGCGGTGTGAAGGCTGTAGACCTGTTCACTGAACAGGCGGCTATCTTTGCTTCCAAGGGCGAGATGCGTAAGTTGGTGCAGGGTGGTGGCGTTTCTCTTAACAAAGAGAAGCTGTCTGCTTTCGACCAGATGATCACCTCTGCCGATCTTTTGGACGAAAAATACCTGCTTGTGCAGCGTGGAAAGAAGAATTATTATCTGATTATTGCTAAATGAACCACTGATTATTGCCAAATGACCCACTAATTAGTGGCAGATACGAAAAAAAGCCCCGAAATATTTGGATATTTCGGGGCTTACTTTTATCTTTGCACCGCTTTTTAACAGAAAGCCTCATGTTTGGACTATGGTGTAATGGTAGCACAACAGGTTTTGGTTCTGTTTGTCCAAGTTCGAATCTTGGTAGTCCAACCTTTTTTATATTTAAATTAAACAACAAGAGAAAGTCCCTGAAGTGAATTCACTTCAGGGACTTTCTTTTTGTGTTTGGGTAGTAGCTTTCTACTGGAATGTTTCACGGGTCGGTTCGCTTCCCCCTGTTTCACTCTCTCGTTTGCCCATCGCGGATGGGTCGGACAGTGAAACCGTATGCATTGTTGGTTCCCTCGATAGGGGCAGTGCAATTGGGGAAAAAAGCAGTCGATCTTTTATCTATCGAGAATATCAAGCAACTGGAGGAGGCTTCGTTGCTTTTATGAAATCCGGATGTTGCTATATATGTTATTGAGGAGAAGGCTGGGAATGTGCCATACTCTACTCCTTTTTTAGGTATTCCCATATTACGCACTCCAGTAGCGGGGAAATAGAAAGTATGGTTGTTAATACTAACTGTCCATCCTTTGAATGGCTGGGATACTTCTATTGCATTTGGTTTGCCTACTGTGTTGTTTTTTTTACTCTCTGCAAATTCGCTCAACTCTACACTATCAAACAAGTCTGAAAAGGCTTTGATAGGCGGGATTTTAAATCCTGCTGGTGAGGGATCATATATTGTCTTGACAACATATTTATCATTGGGCGCTTTTTTGTAATCCGGGTTATTCTTCTTTTTATAGTCGAAGTAGTCGGCATTTCCACTTTCAGTCAACTGCGTGTTCCAATAGTTCATAATGGTTTTTAACCGATAAGGGGCATTTGTTCCATCGTGCCAATGACGTCGTTTATAGATGTCGCTGGCAGTTCCCTCTAACCGCTGATGCATGAAGAAAGAAGCTGGTGACTGGATGCTTTTTCCGATACTTATGCCGCTTTCTTCCGAAGTGAAACGAATTTCTTCGGTCGAATAGAACATCTTATTCACCATGTCAAGTTCTGACGAGGGGGGCATGCCGTTTGCAGGTAGACCATTTTCATAAGTATCTTCATTGTGAATGCCCGGTAACATCGCGTCCTTGCGTCCCCATTGATAATAAGTATTGTCGCCTGCTACGGATGCTGCAATCTTGGGTTGGGTGAACTTAATGATGCCTTTGCTTTTTGCTTCTGAGGTTTTCTTTGCTGCTCCTTCAACCGTGATTTGTTCGTTGAGTATGACTCCATCCTCACCTGCCAGTTTGTTATCAACCACAAAACGTATGAGTATTTCTCTTTCGTCATCTTCTCCATGTGGCTCGCAATAACCGAGGTTGCAAGGGGCTATGATAAACGGGCGGTCATATTCATTCTGACTATTCATTTGTATGCAAGACGAGATGTCCCACTTGCGGTGGGTGACCCATATATGCCAGCTCCATAAAATTTCTTTTTGGTCATTGCGTACGGCAATCACGGCATTGCCTTGGTTGATGGTTTCTTTGGGTACGCGGAAAGATATTTTGTTATTGCTGCTGTTGTATGTTACATCTGTAACAAGATCCGGACTGTCTTGCCATAATAGTATGGCATCGGCTGCGTTTGCAATAAGTCCTTGTGAGATGGGCAGGTTGTCGTGTCCTACAAATTTTGTGAGTATGAAACCGCGAGTACTTTCCGGAATATCGTCTATGTTGCCGTCATATTGGTAAGACGACGTACTGTTGTTAGGATAAGTATTTCCATAGTAAGCCGGAAATTCATAATAGCCGTGGTCGTTCACAATATAGCAGTTGGCGCTTTCTTGTGCCACTTCATTATTGGCAACCAAGTCGTATGGGGCAGTTTTCGACCCTTTTCCTTCATCGGTAATTGTAGCATTCAGTTTCTGGCCTTCTATAGACTGTTGTTTTCCACGCAGGAAATCCTGCATATAGGTAAATTGTTTTTGGGCAGGTAGAAGTATACTTCCGTTTACGTGTGAGGTCAGGTCGGTGTTGTCTGCCATGTTTTGAGGAGTGGTTTCCGGTCGCCATCCCGTTTGAGAACCGGCTGAGGGTGATTCCCAGGTTTGTCCTCCATCAACCGACCACTCAATCTTAAAATCGAGTTTCTTAATCTGCTCTTTCGCCTCCTCTGTTTCTGCACCGGCTTGCACCACACGGGTGTAGGCGGCAATGCTTACATTGTTCAGCAGGCCGCTGACCGGAAGGTATGCCAGTTTTTCTTCGGCCGACATAGGTGTGTATAGTGCATTTTCGTTAAGGGTTATAACGTCTATACCTTTCTGTCCGCCGTTGGGATACATTGTGTTTTCCCGATTGACTTTTAAATCAATGACCGGTGATATCACTATTCCGGTGGAATTGATAGAGTAGGTGTATTGTTTTCCTACTGACCATTTTCCGTCTTTTGTGAAATCTTTTAATCGGGCAGCAAGCGAACGTTTTATATTTGTAAACTCGTCTGTGAATGATATTGTGAGTGTGGCACTTTCTGTGAGTTCCTGCGGAATCATCATGAATGTAAATCCGTCTTTGTCTTTATTCAGCACGGTGCCGGCATCGGTCATGAGTTCATCTTCTTTCTTGTTCAGTGCCGTTGAGTTGTTTATGCTGAATGTGCGTGTGGCTTCGTCTGTTGTTTCCCAGTTTTCCGCTCCTATTCGGTAAGTGCCGCTTCCGTGCACTCCGGATATTGTTATGTCGGTGACTGTTCCGGCAAGCATTTTCTTGCCGGTTTTTATGGTAACGGCAGTCAGTGAGTGTCTGAACTTCAAGTTTATGGTTCCGTTCGATACATCATCTCCAGTTCCGTTTCCACTGCAAGTTGCGGTGGCATACATCAGGTCGGTCTGCTTGGTTACTTCCGTAGGCACTGTGTAAGTCAGTGTGGGAACACCTGTGGCATTGGCTGCCGAATGGATGATGGAGGGAGTATCGTTTTCCGCATCGTCTTCGGTAGAAGTCTGAACAGTGGCAGAGTAAGGAGAGTAGGCGAAGAACTTGATGTTGCCCGAACCTGTCCAGTGCAGAGTCTTCGTTGGTTTCCATGTTCCTTGCGTATGGCTTACCTCTATGTTATGGGCAAAGTTGGTAGTCCACTTGTTTTCCTCTTCTTTTTCGGGCCAGTTGCCGGTATAGCATATCGCAGAAAGTCCGAAACTATGGTTTTTGAATGTTTCTCCGGTTGTTGTCGTGCCACGGGTCATTACATGGTGGGCGGCCGTGTCTACGGCAGCTTCTGCAATTTCGGTAACTAAATACAAGGGTTTTTCTCCGTCGCACTGTGTTATCTTCCGAATGCTTATGGCTTTATCGGTAGCCTTGGTGACTGCCGAGCCATTGGTCCAACTGCCCGGCACCGCAACGTCGAATGTAAGTATGCCCGAAGTTGCCTGCTGGCCGTATTTATCGAAAGTGTCGTCTGTGCAGGACGATGCGGTATAAGCTGCAACGGCCATAAACAGAAAAACCATACGTTCAAAGGATGAACGAAACATACGAGAATGTCGCATAATCACGATTTTTTTTAGGTATAAAACCGGAAGAAACGGCAATAAGCTCATCAGCCTGTTGTCTGTCTTCCGGTTTATTGTATTATTTCCTTTTTCTGCCGGAGAAACGGCAGAAACACTCAGTAGATATGTTATAATTATTTCATGCCCATATTACCATCGGTCCATTCTTTCCACGACTCAACTTCTACAGTAAATCGAATAGGCTGGTCGAGTACAGGGTCGCCAACTGTTTTCTGCTTACCATCGGCACCGGGTATTGTAGGAATCGTTTTTATATATTTTTTATTTTCACCCAATGCCTTCCAAATGTTGTCAACATCAGTCTGTGGAGGATATATACCGGCACCACTTGTGGGACCGCAGAACTCAAGTGTATATATATATTTCTTTCCAGGTTCCCATGTGGTATTAATGGGAATACAGGAGAAGCCGTACTCTTCGTTATCATAATTGCCTGTATAAGGGAACAACTGGTGCGTATGAGTATTATTGCCTTCCAGCACACCGCCGGTCGTTTTTGTGCCTGAGGAGTGTGTACTTCCCTGATGTTCTGCTGTTACGCGACAGAGGAAGAGGATGTAGGCACCTTTAGCTTTGTTTTCTTCCTTGTCAGTATTCAAATCCCATTTGGAGAGTTCCTGCGGCACGAGCATCAGGTTATTGCCATTGGCCGGTACGCCATCTTTTTCCGCCTGAGTTTCAGCCAACACGTTATGAGCGTTGTGTCCCTCCAAATTTACTTGCGTATTGAACACACTCCCATAATAACATTTGGTTCCTTTCTGTTCCCACTGCATATAATGTTGCGCTTCGAGCTCTTCCTTTTTTACAAAAGAAAGAGCTCCGGTAGGCAGTACATTGACAATCCACGCGCCTTTTATGGTAACTGCCTTCGTTTCATCCTCACCATTGTTGTCTTTATGTACTTCACCTCTTTTTGCCTTGACGATAATCTGTGAAAGGGCATGATTGAACGTTAAATTGACATTTGTACCCTTCGAACGTGATGCTGATTCGTAGGCCACAATTAAGTCCTTCTGTTCAGATGGTATTGAGTCGGGAGTAAAGTTTATGACTTTAGTGGTTTGATTCATATTGATGTTTATGTCTTTCGGGGAAACTGCCCAGAAATCAATCTGTGCAATATCCGACGGCCAATATATGGGGTCATCAATCTTAAAATAATTTTGTCCGCCGGCCGTTTGTTTTTTTGCAACCTGCCCGTCAATAAGCATAGTTCCTTCATAACCAACTGACTGCGCCCATACCTTGAATTCTTTAAGGCTTGTGGTCGTTTCTACCGCTGCGCGAGTCACAGCAGTGTTAAAAGTAATTTCGGTTCCTCTGTTAACTTGTTCTATCTCATCGTTTGAACAAGAAGCGGCGAAGAGGGTCGAACCAAGTCCCAATGCCAATGCTTTGTAATTAACGTTCATTTTTTGATAGATTTTTAAGTATTAATATTTGTTTTTTAGTGATTCCTTACTATTAGTCCTATCAGAGCATGTCCAAGTCGTTATTAACCACATCGTCCCAATCCGGCACGGACGGCGTCATGCCTGTTCCATCAGGAGCAGGTAACTCTATACCCTCAATGATAATGGTGATATAGTGCGGATCGGGAGTCTCGTGCAACTGGTCTGTCACATCGTATTCGTAATACTTCATCTTTGAGGTATATACCGTCAGGATGTGTCGCCGTTCCGACTTCATTACCGGACAATGACCGAAAACCGTCACCTCCCCTTTTAGCGTGGTATCGTCGATTACAGAAAGTCCTATCGGTATGGTGACATCACGCCCCACAGCCACGTCTGCCGACGGGGAATAGCTTTCGGCCATAGCGGTAAGGGCTACACTCACGCCAATGCCCGTATTGGCATTCTTGGCATTTTTCAGGATAATAGTGTATGTCGCTGTGGCTTCTTTGGGTGTAAACCTTAACGGTTGTGGTGTTTCGAGAGGAACTATCGATATGTTTTCGACACTTCCGGTCCACATTTTATCGGGAGTCTGTTTCACCGGATCGTTTTCAGTACCATCAGGACGCGGTGGCGGCACATTGGTGATGTTACGCTCCATCGGAGCAAGCAACGACTCGTTGGCGGTGGTCACTACGAAGTTGGCATAAGTAGTTCCCTCTTCCTTAAGCGTCTCGGTATCGCCGTTGAAAGTGACGGCGTCAAATTCGCCTGACGGTACACGTATCTTCGCTCCATTCTTCACATTGGTAATCTCATAACGTCGCGGCATACCGCCTTCGCGGGGAAAGAGATAAACCACCATTGTGCGCGGAGTGGCATCGGGCGCCATGCTCCAATCAAATTCCACCTTGAGGTCGGTCCAATGGGAATGGTCGTAACACAAATCGCGATGCTCGCAAGAGAGCGGCAAGAATATGGCAACTGCCATCAGTATACGGATTATCAGATGTGAACGTAATTTCATTTCCTTCCTCCTTTCCTTGCGTTATGGTTGCCTTTGCCAATGAGCCATTGTAATCCTATTTCCACACGTGTGGGACCGAAACGTTTCAACTTGTGGGTGGACAGCCATACATCATGTTCGTCGATGGGATGATGTTTCTTATATTTTCCCCATGCATAGCCCACACCTGCCGTAAAGTCGAAGTTAAGCCGATGCGCAACGGGGAGCGAATAGCCGTAACTGATGCCTGCGGCATAATTATATTTATTACCGATTACTCCGGTGCGGTTTCCAAACTGGAAATCGTAGGTTGCCATTGAGGCATATACCCCCAGGTGATGTCCGGCAAAAGGAGATACAGAGGCGCGGGGGGTGTTTCCTAAGCGGGTACGCAATTCCAGATCTCCACCGTAAACACGCCAATAGCGGTGGCGCAACTTATTGTTCCACCAAGCGTGCATCCAGCCGGTATAGAGAGTTATTCCTTTTCCCAAATGTATGCCTACGCCGATATTGGGCACCAAAGCAGCATCATAAAGCAGATTGGTGCCGACGAACATCTTGAGAGAACGTTTGTCGAAACCGGCATATTCTTCTATTGGTAAAGAAAGGGGCGTTTCAGTATCCGAACTGCTCTCTGCACCGGAATTGTTCTCTACATCATCAGATGTTATCCCGCTGTCGGACGAATTATCGGAGAAAAGCATTTTCTCATCGTCAGTATCAATGGTATTGACAGATGCATCTTGTCCCAAAGCATATCTGATATCTATTCGGGCGCTTCGCCCGAAACTCCAGCGGGAAGCAGCAAGCTTGTGTGCAATGCCGGATGTATAACGAATGTCTACAGAGTCGCACAATGAGGTATTAAGTACTGTCTGTCCCAATATCCAAGCGCGCTTGAGAGCCAGCCGTTCGTTAAAAAACTGATTTCCCTCAGGAGAAGCCGAACCATGAATGCCAATGGAAATCACACGATAATCTGCAAGCGAATCAATAAATTCACGTATGGCATCCAAACTATACTTGTTATGTGAAAAGCCGGGAATAATGGCCGAAGAGGATTTCGGAAAATAGACTGTGCGGCTAAACAGACTATCGGCCGATTCTGGAACACCCTCTGATACAACTGTGGAAGCGTGTACATACCCGAATGATGCCGACAAAGGTATTAATATAAACAAAACTTTCCATGTCATTTCTGAAAGAATAACAAGAACTTTTTCTAAATAAACATACAGTTTATCATCTTTTGCTTGATGTCTATAGCT
>NZ_CAJUHF010000072.1:0-4031 GCF_910585845.1 uncultured Bacteroides sp.
CTTGCAGATACTTTATCTGCAAGCCATCTGCAAGGGGTATCTGCAAGCCTGTAACTATTTGTTACATAGCCTGATAAGTGCGAAATCCTTGCAGATGGCAGATAAAATGCGAAAAAAAAACTCTAGGAGGGAGTGGTTATAACTCGATCACCAGCGATTCTCTTGCCGCCATCTTCAGTTCTTCGCCAAGGGAGACGGTCTTTCCGCTGAGGATGTCTTTTCCCTGCTTGCTCTCTTTCAGGACTTCCTTGTAGAACTTCAAGGGAACAGTGGTCTCGGCATCCGTACCGTTCAGCATCACGAAGACGGTCTTGCCTTCGTACTGGCGTGCGTAGGCATAGACACCGTTCTGTACCATGAACTGCACCATGCTGCCTTTGGCAATCACATCGTTTCCTTTGCGCCAGTTCAGGATGGTCTTGTAGAAGTTGTAGCATTCGTTCTGTAGCTTGGTGCGTCCTGCGGCGGTCAGTGCCGTTTTCTTGTCGTCGCTCCATCCGCCGGGGAAGTCCTTGCGTACATAGCCGTCACTCTTGCTCTTCACACCGTTCATCATGATTTCCGTTCCGTAGTAGAGTTGCGGGATGCGGCGCGTGGTGAGCAGCAGGGTAGAGGCTTGCTTCAGCATCGGCAGGTTGTTGCTTTCGCCCAAGAAGCGGTCGGTGTCGTGGTTCTCGATGAAAGCCAGCACGGAGGCGGGGTTGGGGTAGAGGAAGTCGTAGACGAAGTTGTTGTACACGCGGTCGAGGCCTTTGAACCAAGTCTCGGTCTGTTCGGTCTTGGCGATGTTGATCTTGTCGAAGAAGCTGAAGTCCATCACGGTCTTCAGGTTACTGTTCTTGGGAGCCGACAGTTTGGAATCTTTCTGCCACCAAGCGGTATAGGCGGGTTCGGTCACCCAAGTCTCGCCTACGGTGTTGTAGTTGGGATACTCCTCGTTCAGCTCTTTCATCCAGTTGCTCATGGCGTCGTAGTCGGCATACGGATAAGTATCCATGCGGATGCCGTCGATGTTGGCATACTCTATCCACCAGAAACTGTTCTGCACCAGATAGCGGTAAACGTGGGGATTCTTTTGGTTGAGGTCGGGCATGGCGGTCACGAACCAGCCGTCGTTCATCTGGTCGAAATCGTATTGCGAAGTGTAGGGATCGACGTGCGGGGTCAGTTTGAAGGAAGTTTGTACGAAGTTGTTCTCATGGTCGGGATTGTTGAACCAGTCCTTGGAAGGCATGTCCTTGATCCATACATGTTCCACACCGCAGTGGTTGAAGATCATGTCCATCACAATCTTGATACCGCGGGCATGGGCCTTTTCTATCAGTTGCTTGTACTCGTCGTTGGTGCCGAAGCGCGGGTCTACCTTGTAGTAGTCGGTAGTGGCGTAGCCGTGGTAAGAGCCACCGGTCATGTTGTTCTCCAGCACCGGAGTAAACCAGAGGGCTGTCACACCGAGGTCGGAGAAGTAGTCGAGGTGTTGCTCAATGCCGGCAAGGTCGCCGCCATGTCGGGCGTTCGGGTCGTTGCGGTCTACTTTATATTCTGCCATGCCTGCTATCTGGTCGTTGTCGGGGTTGCCGTTGGCAAAGCGGTCGGGCATCAACAGGTAGAGGGCATCGGAGGCGTCGAAACCTTTGTGCTCGCAGCTTTTCATGGTGCGGGCTTTCAGTTCATACTCTTTGACGAGTTTCTTCTTGCCTTGTGCAAACGTGAGGGTTACGTTTCCGGGCTTTACGTCCTTCTCCAGTCTCAGGTAAACGATCAGGTAGTTGGGGCTTTCCAGTTTGACCGTGCTGCTCAGTGAGACACCGGGGTAGTCGACGGTAACGGAAGAGTTGCCGATGCCTTCACCGTAGACCATCAGTTGGAGTTCGGGATTCTGCATTCCGGTGTACCAGAATGGCGGATCGATTTTGTTTACGTTCATAGCTGCATACGTGCTGAGGGAAAGTAAAAGTGTTCCCAGAATAAAAAATAATCGTTTCATGATATTGTTGTTTAATGTTATTGTCTTTATAAGGAGTTATCGGGAGTTAGAAGGAGTTGTCACTTTTCCACACTCCACTTGACTTGATAAATCCAGTGCTAATATACGCAAATAGCGGAGAAAGCTGTTGCTTCTCCGCTATTATGTCCGCCATTGTGTTATGCAAACGTTTTCATTTCTTGGTTGTTTCCCCAGTCTTTTCTGTTTTGGGGGTGTTTGTCGGCACTACGGTAACTTTTCCTTGGAAGAAATCATTCACTTTCTTTTTCTCCCGAAGGTCTTTGAGCCAGTTTTCCGCGCTGTTGTAGTGGGTGCGTATTCCTAAGATCACGTTGCCTTGTTCGTCCGTCTCGGGCTGATCTTCTTTACTACTGCTTTTGGGACGGGTTTTCAGGAAGGCTTCCAGGCATCGTTCCGTGTTCTTAAGGTCTTTCAGGTAGTATTGATAGATATATGCCATGTCGTATAGCAATTTATGATTCGTTACGTCATATTTCTCATATCGCTCTTTCATTGCCTTCACTTGCATCTTGGGCTGACCGGCCATCTTGTAGCAGTTGGTAAGTCCTATGTACAGGCGTATCATTGCACTGTCTGCCGGAGTGGCGTATGCGACGGCTTCCTCCAAATAACGGACTCCCTTCTCTTTCCATGAAGTATTGGCGCAGGCACGACCTAAATAGTACAGCAGGTTTACGTTGCGCGGATCATATTGGTGGGCTACCTTCAGGATGTCCTGCGCTTCATAAAACTTTTCGAGGGCGTAATAGCTGATTCCTAAATAATAGCAGGTCGTAAAGGCACTGTCTCCCAGGCTGAGCAGTTGCTCGTACCGCTTTATGGCAGTCTGATAATCCTTCATCAGGCAATGTGCCAATGCGTTTTGTTGGTTCACGGAGATGTTGGTGCTGTCTATGGCACGGTATTTCTCGGTTGCCTTTATAGCATATGGGTAATCTTTTCCTTCAATATAGATCTTGCCCGATTTGGCTGCCGCAAGATAATCATTCGGATATTTCTCCTGTATATTTTCATAGCATCCCAATGCCGCAAGATAATTCTCCAATCCTTCGAAACTTTGTGCTTGCAGGTGCAGTACTACGGCAGAACTGTCCGTTTCCGTCAGCAGGCTGCTTTCGCCCAGGGCTTCGTTGAATTTCCGTTGGTTGAGCAACAGGCTGATGTACTGGATGCGGGCATATTTGTTGGCAGGGTTCAGGTCTACGGCCCGCCGATAATACTTCAGTGCCTGTTTGTTCTTGAGTACTGATTTGCAGCATTCGGCAGCTTCTATATAGGCACGCGGATTCAAGGAATCCAGCCCAATGACTTCTTCGTACACTTTGAGCGCTTCACTGTTATTGCCTAGGCTTTTCAGTGCTTTTCCTTTTAGATAAAGCAGCGGGACGGTCGGCTTTTCCTGACTGATGAGTGAAAGTGCTGTTTCATAGTCGTAGTTCGCCATCGCTTCCTGAACGGGATTCGTATTTTGTGCACGCAGCAGTGAAGAGACACTGATAAAGAGAAGGATAAAAAGCGGGATAATGAGTTTTCGCATGGTCATATTGTTTTAGTTGTTATTAATTATCCCGAAAGGTACTAAAAATAATCTTATTACGAAATATACGTAGATTATTTTAGATTGATTAACGGATGAAACGTAAATTCCTCTTTGTGTTTCTTTTCTCTCTCAATGTTGCAAAAGTTCCCCAATGCCTCTTCTTTAAATTCATAATGAAAAGGATACGAATACGCACTCCTCACAACTAATGCAAAAAAAGACAGATTTCCACAGCCTTATTTCCAGTTAAAGGAACACAAAGGAAGAAATCTCTCCTTTGGTTCTTTTGTCAGGAAAATGAGAATCTGTGAAAATCTGTCTCATCTATGCCATCCGTATGCCATTACAGCTCCAGATGTACATATATACTGTTTTGTTTACAGCAAGAATCCCAGCAAGATACCTGCAGCTACTGCAGAACCGATCACACCAGCTACATTCGGACCCATAGCATGCATCAGCAGATAGTTAGTCGGATCGTAT
>NZ_CAJUHF010000072.1:4041-11923 GCF_910585845.1 uncultured Bacteroides sp.
ATTCCAAACCTACCACCTGAGAGATACGTGCCGAGTCGGGCACGGCAGATACACCGGCATTACCGATTAGCGGATTGATCTTATTGTCCTTCTTCAAGAAGAGATTGAAGATTTTGACAAAGAGCACACCCGAAGTCGTAGCAATGACGAACGACAAGGCACCCAACGCAAAGATCAAGATAGAATCCAAAGTCAGGAACTCGGATGCCTGTGTGGATGCACCTACCGTAAGACCAAGCAGAATCGTGATGGTGTCAATCAGCGGACCACGTGCTGTCTCTGCCAAGCGGCGGGTTACGCCACTTTCCTTCAGCAGGTTTCCGAAGAACAGCATACCCAACAGAGGCAGACCGGACGGAACGAGGAAGCAAGTAAGCAGCAGACCGATGATTGGGAAGATGACCTTCTCGGTGTGGGAAACCACGCGTGGCGGTTTCATGCGGATCAACCGTTCGTGCTTGGTGGTGAGCAGACGCATGATAGGAGGCTGGATCACCGGTACCAGTGCCATGTATGAGTAGGCCGATACCGCAATAGCTCCCATCAAGTTAGGTGCCAACTTGGATGAAAGGAAGATGGCCGTCGGACCGTCGGCTCCACCGATGATACCGATTGCACCTGCCTGCATGGGGTCGAAACCGAACGCCAAGGCAATCATATAAGCACCGAAGATACCGAACTGGGCGGCAGCACCGATCAGCATCAGCTTAGGATTGGAAATCAGTGCCGAGAAGTCGGTCATGGCACCAATGCCCAAGAAGATGAGCGGCGGATACCAGCCGGAGGTTACTCCCTGATATAAGATGTTGAGCACGGAACCCTCTTCGTAGATGCCGACCTTCAATCCGGCTTCCATGTTGAAGGGGATGTTACCGATCAGCATACCGAAACCGATAGGAATCAGCAGCATCGGTTCAAATTCCTTGGCTACTGCCAAGTATATGAACACCAAGCCCACCAGAATCATGACGAGATGTCCGCCTGTAGCATTGGCAAACCCCGTATAAGTCCAGAAGTCGGCAAGGTTGTTTCCTAAAAATGTGATAAATTCTCCCATATTATTCGATAATTACGAGGTCAGTACCTTCGAGAACGGATTCTCCTTTACTTACGTTGATTGCGGTTACTTTACCGTCCTTGTCGGCATTGATGTTGTTCTCCATCTTCATGGCTTCGAGGATAACGACAGTTTGTCCTTTCTGTACGGTGTCGCCTACGTTGACTTTCACGTCGAGTATGACACCCGGTAGCGGCGACTTCACACCAGACTTGCCACTGGGGGCAGCCGCAGGTCTTGCCACAGGAGCCGGAGCAGGAGCGGGAGCTACGGGGCGTACCACAGGCTTCACTGCCACTTTAGGCGCTTTTTCCATTTCTACCTTATAAGGGGTACCGTTCACTTCAACGTGAGCGATGTTGTCATCGATGTCTCCAATGGTAACCTTGTACACGTTACCGTTGATTTTGTATTTATACTCTTTCATGTTTTATCTATTTATAAGTGGTTACTTTTTGTGAGGATTTTCACGCAACGTGTAGATCTTTGAACTCCAAGGTGAATAACTGCGTTTTACGCGGGTGATGGTCAGGACGGTATCCTCCACATCGTGTACGTCGCTCTGCATCTCATGCATAGCCATAGCGATGGCGGCGAATACTTCGCCCGGTGCTTCGCCCAGTTTTTTCTCTTTGGCTTCCTGCTTGTCGGTGATTCCTTTTGCCTTCATGGCATTACGCTTGCTGAGGTTTACGGATACTTTGCCGACGATCTTGAAAGAGATGAAAAGCAAAAGCAAACCGGAGAACACAACGCTCATTGCCGAAATAGCCATACCAATACCGGCACTGTCGTGCTCTGCAAATTTTTCCATCTTGGCATTGCTGTCGATAGTCTTGTTGTTGGTGCTCGGTGTCACGTATTTCTCGTTGCTTCCGTCTTTGACTTCCCATTCGGCGGCTGCATCGCTCACGCGTGCATACGACTGGTTGGCCTTCAGGATACCGGCAGGAATCGTCACTTCGTCGATTAGCTTACGGCCGGAGTCGAACAGACCGATCCAGTTCTCTTTCTCAGGATCCAGCTTGAAGTTGGTGTGGAAAGTTCCGCGTTTCGGCTCTCCGTCCGCCCAGAACAGGGCGTGTTGGCGAGGTTTCACCAAAGTCAGTACGTCACCCTTGGGGATGAAGTATCTGATTGTGTCGCTACCCGGCTGTGCAACCATCAGCAGGTGTGCGGAGAGGTCGGCACTACCATACGATTTGTTGAATATTTCAATCCATGCGCTGTGCTGGCCGTAGTCGTCTTGGAAGTTGCTTTCATTGACCATCAGCACTTCGTTCAACAACAGCTTATTGTTGCTTTTCTTCTCTCCACAAGAAGAACATACGCCCAATACCAGCAGCAAAGTAAAGAATATTCCGATATTTCTTTTATTCATATAACTTGGTTTTTAGAGTGGGCAAGGAGACAAGTCCGACAGGGAACGGAATTCTCCTGCGCCTTTTGTCTGACTGCCTTGCCTACTGAGTTTTACAAAGGAATATTACCGTGTTTCTTGGCCGGATTGGTCAGTTTCTTAGTTTGCAACTGCTGCAAGGCACGAATGATGCGGAAACGCGTGTTGCGCGGTTCAATGACATCATCGATATAGCCATACTTGGCTGCATTGTAAGGATTGGCGAACAACTTGGTATATTCTGCTTCTTTCTCGGCGAGGAACTGGGCAGGATTTTCGTGTTCTTTGGCCTCGCGGGCATACAATACCTCAACGGCGCCGGCACCACCCATAACAGCGATCTCAGCCGTAGGCCATGCGTAGTTCATGTCGCCGCGCAACTGCTTACAACTCATCACGATGTGCGAACCACCATAGGACTTACGCAACGTAACCGTCACTTTGGGCACAGTGGCTTCGCCGTAGGCATACAGCAACTTGGCTCCGTGCAGGATTACGCCATTGTATTCTTGTCCCGTGCCTGGCAGGAATCCCGGAACGTCTACCAACGAAACGATAGGAATATTGAAAGCATCGCAGAAGCGGACAAAGCGTGCGCCTTTGCGGGATGCATTGCTGTCGAGCACACCTGCCAAGTATTTCGGCTGGTTGGCAACGATACCTACCGACTGGCCGTTGAAACGTGCAAAGCCGATGATGATATTCTTTGCGTAATCTCTCTGAATCTCAAGGAACTCACCATTGTCTACGATGGCACTGATAACTTCGTACATATCGTAGGGTTTGTTCGGACTGTCGGGGATGATTTCGTTCAGTGAGTCTTCCAAGCGGTCGATCGGGTCGGTGCAGTCCACGTAAGGCGGTTCCTCCAGATTGTTCTGCGGGATGTAGCCCAACAGTTTGCGAAGCAGTGCCAAGCCTTCTTCTTCCGTTTTGGCAGTGAAGTGGGTGACACCCGACTTAGTGGAGTGTACGCTTGCTCCACCCAGATTCTCTTGAGTAACATCTTCACCCGTTACGGTTTTAACCACTTTCGGACCGGTCAGGAACATATAAGAAGTACCTTCCATCATCAGCGTGAAGTCGGTCAGTGCGGGAGAATAAACGGCACCGCCTGCGCAAGGACCGAAGATACCGGAGATCTGCGGGATGACACCTGATGCAAGAATGTTGCGTTGGAAGATTTCGGCATAGCCCGCCAGTGCGTTGATACCCTCTTGAATACGCGCACCACCTGAGTCGTTAAGTCCGATGCAGGGAGCACCCATCTTCATGGCTTGATCCATGATCTTGCAGATCTTCAGGGACATGGTTTCGGACAGCGAGCCGGCAGAAACCGTGAAGTCTTGTGCGAAGATGTACACCAGACGACCGTCGATGGTACCGCAACCAGTCACTACACCATCACCGGCATAGTGTTTCTTCTCCATGCCGAAGTTAGTGCATCTGTGTTCTACGAACATGTCCATTTCTTCGAAGCTACCTTCGTCAAGAAGCATGGCTATACGTTCGCGAGCTGTATATTTACCTTTATCATGCTGTTTGGCAATCGCTTTTTCGCCACCACCTAGGCGTGCAGCCGCGCGGCGGTCGATAAGCTCTTTAATCTTTTCAAGTTGATTACTCATCTTACTTAAATTTATGATTAATAATGTATGATTTATGATCGAGTGAATGAGATGGTTTATGACTTAGGGTTTTTCGCAAAGTTCAGTCAGTACCCCCAGTGTCGATTTCGGATGCAAAAAAGCGATGTTCAGGCCTTCTGCACCTTTGCGTGGAGCTTTGTCTATCAAGCGGACACCTGCGTTTTCTACTTCAGCCAATGCGTTTGCCACACCGTCTTCGATGGCGAATGCTACGTGATGTACACCTACGCCTTTGTTTTCGATGAACTTGGCAATGGTGCTTTCAGGAGAAGTCGGTTCGAGAAGTTCGATTTTAGTGTCGCCCACTTTCAGGAAAGCGGTCCTTACTTTTTGGTCTTCCACTGTCTCAATGTTGTAGCATTTCAGACCCAATACGTTCTCGTAATACGGCAGGGCTTCTTCGATGCTCTTTACAGCAATACCCAGATGCTCAATGTGTGAAATCTTCATAACTATATGTTTTTAAGTTAGTATGATGTCTTAACCGAAGACATAAAACAGTACAAAGAAAGAAAATTCTTCCTTAATAAAGAAATATTTCGTCAATTAATTGTTTCCGAGTCGAACATTGGACGTTTTTTCCGGCTTATTCTCATAAGTCGAGCAGCAGGCGCAGGTTGATTTGACGGGAGGTCAGGTAGTTGGGGACGGCAAACTGGTTGTTTCGGCTGTCCGTGATCCAATAGTAGGAGTTGGTGTTGCTGATATTTAGCAAGTTAAAAACGTCGATGCCTATCCAAAGGTTGCGGATACCGCGTGGGTTCTTCTGTCGGTTGCGGTCAATGATGCAGCGCGACATGCCGATGTCTATGCGGCGGTAGGGCGGAGTGCGGAACACGGCTGCTTCACGTCCGCTGTGTGGGGGACCAAACGGGAGTCCTCCGGCAAGGGTACCTTTCAGGTTCATTTTCCACTTCTGGCTACCTGGAAAGTAGTCGGTGAAGTAGAGTGAAAGGCGGTATCGCTGGTCGGTGGGGCGAGGAAGCCACTGTCCGTTTATTTTTTCTTCGGTCTTCATCAGCGAGAAGGTCAGCCAGGAGTCCGTTCCGGGCACAAATTCACCGAATAGCTTCATGTCGATGCCTGCGGCATAGCCTTTTGAGAGGTTTCTGCCGTAGTAACTGATGCGCACGTTGTCTATATTATAAGGAATAAGATTGCTCAATGCTTTGTAATATATTTCCATAGAGAGGCGGAAGGGGCGGTTCACGACACGGAAGTTGTAGTCGCCGCCTGCCACGAAGTGCAGGGAACGCTGCGAGCGGATGTTGCGGTTCAGTGATACGATGGTTGTTCCGTCCACCTGTGTGGTGTCGCGAAACTCTTTGTAGAATGGTGCCTGATAGTAGACGCCTGCCGCTACTCTCAGCGTGAAGCGTTCGTTGAACGAGGGAATGAGTGCCAAGGAGGCGCGAGGGCTGACGATGAATTCCTTGTTCCAGTTCCAGTAGCTTCCTCTGACGCCTGCCGTCAGGGTGAACAGTCCGGCGGTGGAGTGGAAACGGTAGGTATCTTGTAGGTAGAAGTTATATCTCTGGCTGTCTGTCGTGTTGCGCGAGTGTAGGACATGGAAAAGTCCCGGTCCTTCGGCTGCCTGCGAAATGGAATATCCGGCAGAGTCGCGCAATTCCCATTCGCGCATCCGGTCTTTGATGCGTTCCTGCTTCAGTTCGGCGTTCCATTGCAGGGAGTGGTTTTTCAGTCTGTGGAATCCGGTGAGCGAGTAGCTTTGCACGTCGGCAGTGAGGTAATTGCGGGCATGCTCCATGTAGGTACCCACGCCCATGGTTTCCTGTGTCCCGTCGCTCGTGTCCGTTGTGCTGCCTGCACCGCTTCCGGCTGTTGCGCTTCCGGCCCTCTGCATCCCGCTGTCCAGTTCGCTCAGCCAATATTGTCCCGTGATGTCATATGTCTCCTGCTCCCGGGTGTGAAAAGCGGAAGCCTGTAGGGTGATGCTGTTCCGTTCGTTCGGGCGGAAGGTAGCGTATGCGGCGCCGAAGAGGGTCTGGAACAGGTCTTTCTCCTGCCCCTCGAAAAACACCTTGAACTCCCGTACGTTGCTCAGCGTTCCGAATCGCGTGTAGCGGTCTTCCGGCTGGAAGTTGTAGCGGTTCTCTGAGACGTTTCCGATGAACCCCGCCTCCCAACGTTTCGACGGAGTCCAGTTCAGGAACGTCTGGTAGTCGATGTAACGCGGGTCATACTCCCCTTTGGTGTCCAGTGTGCCGAGTAGATAGCGGTTGGTTTTGTAGCGTATGCCGTTTGTCCACGTCAGCTTCTTGCCAGCTGCGCCTATGTAGGCTGCTGCGCCCAACAGGCTGACGGAGGCGTTGGCTTCAAACTGTAGGGGCTTCTTATAAGTGATGTCCAATACGGACGACATCTTGTCGCCATATTTAGCCTCATATCCCCCAGTGGAGAAGCCTACGGACTGCACCA
The DNA here is from genome assembly GCF_910585845.1 of uncultured Bacteroides sp. Classification (GTDB taxonomy): domain Bacteria; phylum Bacteroidota; class Bacteroidia; order Bacteroidales; family Bacteroidaceae; genus Bacteroides. The sequence goes on from NZ_CAJUHF010000072.1 coordinate 10,586, forward strand.
TGTCGGGGTTGATGAAACTCAGTCCCTCCTGCTGGCCGGAGCGTATGAGCAGCGGACGGTATATCTCGATGCCGTTCACGTACACCATGTTCTCGTCAAAACTACCTCCGCGCACGTTGTATTGCGAACTCAGTTCGTTGTTGTTGCTCACTCCTGCTTGTGTGGCAATCACAGACTCTATGCTTCCGCCCGAAGCGTCCGGCATCAGACGGTTTCCTTCGGTCTCTATCTGCTGGATGGTTCCGGTCTGCCTCCGCCGTTCCGTCACGCTCACTTCTCCTAGTTCGAAGTCCATCGGGGGGAGTACGACGTTCAGGCTGATGTTCCCTTTCGGATTGACCAGTTTCCGTTTCCGGGTTTGGTATCCTAACATGGAGAAGATGACGGTCACGCTGTCCCGGTTTTCAAACTTCAGCGAATAGCGTCCCTTCAGGTTGCTGACTGTACCGATGGCTGTCCCTTCCAGGCGTATTGTCACCAGTTCGATAGGGTTTCCGTTGTCGTCCGTGACGGTGCCTCCTATCTTTACGCTGTTTTGCGCAAAGGCAGGCACGCAGGCGGTCAGTAAGATAGCTGTCAGTAACCAGAAATGTTTCATGATGATTCTCCTGTTGATGCGGAATTTTCCCCTGTTTATGCGGGATATCCTTATTATTAACGCAGAAACTTCCAGAAACGTATATTCGGGGGTAAAAAAGAGATCTTCTCCAAACATTCAGAAGCCGGCAGCGGTTTCTCCCATCTTGTATGTCTGATGGGATATTCTTTATCAGAAAGATTTGCTTGAATTACATATCCTTTATTGAGAGGCCTCTATAAATAATCTCATAATCCTTGAAAGAGCCGACAGTTTTCATAAACGATTCAGATTTAGCTTTTAAGACCTCTTCATCAAAGTTCTTCGCTTGTCGCTTGACCTCAATAAACTCTATCTTGTTATCTATTTCATCTTCAGCAATAATATCAATCTCGTTTTGTACAGCCGTCCGCGACAGCAGGTAAGCCATAAAAAGAAAGCCGTCCAGATTTTGGGCGGCTATTTTTGTGAGGTTTTCCAGCGGTCAGGGAGCAGGTCGCGGTATTTTTCGATGGGTGTGTTCGGAGGCCATACGGTGCAGCGGTCGATTATGTCGCAGAAGTAGTCGAAGACGTTTACGCCGCAGCGATGGCAGGTGATGGCCAGCGAGTGGTACAGGGCGGCGACTTCGGCTCCGGAGTGGGAGCCGATTGTCAGCCGACGGCGGGTCAGGGATATGTAACGGTTAATGCGCTCGACTTCGTTATTGTCAAGTCTGTAGGTGGGTGAGGCGAAGATGCGTGGTATCTCGTCCCATTGTT
>NZ_CAJUHF010000073.1 GCF_910585845.1 uncultured Bacteroides sp.
ACCAAGTCCTTGGAATTAGTGGTTTTCATGAGAAAAAGCGTCCAAACTTTTCCTTCAAATTACTAAACTTCAGGGATCTTTAAAAATATAATCGCTTAAAAATTAAATGTTTAACAGCATAAATTTAATTTTTGTCATCTACTAAATTCTAAAATAATAAATCTTTCGGTTATAAGAATATGACTATTAATCTTTTATGTGGTAATTATTAGTAATTTGCAGGGTAATTATAGGCTTCTTTAAAGATAATTTTTGGGCTTTCTACAAGGTTTGTTTACCTCCTAAGAGGAATTTACTCTTTGAAAAACATCTTCTTACTTCCTAATAAATGGCCACTTAATTTCTGAAAAGATAACTTCTTAATTCTTATAAAGCTAATTTTTTAAATAGAGGCCTTCGCAAAATAAAATGTCGGAAGAGAAAAGTGAACTAACTGATCTTCTTCCGACATTTCGGGAAAGGGGGAGGGAATTTTATTGATAAATTGCTTTTTTGCCAGCAAGCAATGTATTTTTCATCAGGGATACGATGGTCATCGGTCCTACGCCGCCCGGGACGGGGGTAATGAAGGAACATTTAGGTGCAACTTCGTCAAATTTAACGTCACCAGTCAGTTTGAAGCCTGATTTCTTCGTGGCATCTGGAACACGTGTTGTTCCTACGTCGATGACTACGGCTCCTTCTTTCACCATTTCCGCTTTTACGAAGTTGGGTTGTCCAAGGGCTGCGATGATGATATCGGCTTCCTGACACTCTTTGACCAGATTCTTGCTGCGGCTATGACATACAGTTACGGTTGCATCTCCCGGATAAGCCTTCTGCATCATGAGGGAGGCCATCGGCTTGCCGACGATATTGCTGCGTCCCAGTACTACACATTTCTTACCGGAAGTTTCTATCTGATAGCGCTTCAACAGTTCAAGTATGCCGTTGGGAGTTGCCGATACGTAACAAGGAAGTCCGATGGACATGCGTCCTACATTGATTGGGTGGAATCCGTCTACGTCTTTGCGATAGTCGATGGTTTCTATCACTTTCTGTTCGGAAATGTGTTTTGGCAATGGAAGTTGCACGATGAATCCGTCTACATCTGCATCTTCATTCAGTTCACGTACTTTTGCCAGAAGCTCAGCTTCCGTAACGTCGGCTTCGTAACGGATGAGGCTGGATTTGAAACCACAGACTTCGCAGGCCTTTACTTTAGCGGCAACGTATGTTTCACTGCCACCGTCGTGGCCTACAAGTATGGCGGCGAGATGAGGACGTTTGCCGCCCTTGGCTACAATTTCCGCTACTTCCGCTGCAATCTCCTGCTTTACTTGTTCGGAGATGGCTTTTCCGTCAATTAATGTCATATCACACACAGTTTTTTCTTTGGGTTTATTTCGCTTTGGGTATCGTTTATCTCATCTTCGGCATCATCATTTTGCCCATTTTGCTACCTGTCACCATCTTCATCATCTTGCGTGTCTGTTCGAATTGTTTCAGTAGCCGGTTTACTTCCTGGATATTCGTACCGCTACCTTTGGCGATGCGTTGGCGACGCGAACCGTTCAGTATGGCGGGGTTGCTGCGTTCGGCGGGGGTCATGGAGTAGATGATAGCTTCGATACTCTTAAATGCATTGTCGTCGATGTCGATGTCTTTGATGGCTTTTCCTACGCCCGGTATCATGGAGGCAAGCTCTTTCAGGTTACCCATCTTCTTGATTTGGGCGATCTGACTTAGGAAGTCGTTGAAGTCGAACTGATTCTTGGCGATCTTCTTCTGCAGGCGTTTGGCTTCTTCTTCGTCATATTGCTCTTGCGCACGTTCTACCAGTGAGACGATATCACCCATGCCGAGGATACGGTCTGCCATACGTGAGGGGTGGAATTGGTCGATGGCATCGAGCTTTTCGCCTGTACCGACAAATTTGATCGGTTTGTTGACTACCGAACGAATGGAGAGTGCGGCACCACCGCGGGTATCACCGTCCAACTTTGTCAGGACTACGCCGTTGAAGTCGAGGCGTTCGTTGAACTCTTTGGCTGTGTTCACGGCGTCTTGTCCGGTCATGGAGTCGACAACGAAAAGGATTTCGTTCGGGTTGATTGCCTGTTTGATGGCAGCTATTTCGGTCATCATCTCTTCGTCTACGGCAAGACGTCCGGCGGTGTCGACAATAACGACATCATATCCTTTGGCTTTGGCTTCCGGAATGGCATGTTCGGCTATCTGTACAGGGTTTTTGCTGTCCGGTTCCGAGTACATCGGGACTTCAAGTTGCCCTGCCAGCACGCGCAACTGTTCGATGGCAGCGGGACGATATACGTCGCAGGCTACCAACAGTGGCTTCTTGTTCTTCTTGGTCTTGAGCATTCGTGCCAGTTTACCGGAGAATGTGGTCTTACCTGAACCTTGCAGACCGGACATCAAGATAACTGTCGGTTTTCCGGACAAGTCGATTTCTGCCGTTTCGCCTCCCATCAGCCGGGTCAGTTCGTCGTGTACGATCTTTACCATTAACTGGCTGGGTTTCACGGCGGTCAATACGTTCTGTCCCAATGCTTTCTCCTTGACGGTATCTGTGAATGATTTGGCGACTTTGTAGTTTACGTCGGCGTCCAGCAAAGCTTTACGCACATCTTTCAGGGTTTCCGCAACGTTGATTTCAGTGATTTTGCCTTCACCTTTCAGAATCTTGAACGACCTTTCCAGTCTTTCGCTTAAATTATCGAACATGATGATATTTACTGTTTATATATTACAAATTACTCTTATTGAGGCGCAAAAATACAAAAAATCCATGTATTCACCTTGCATTTGCGGCAATAATGCATGGCTTTTTCATATATAAGGAGTTAAAGTTAATGCTCCTATGTATGCTGCTGTTGCGGAAGTATCGGCTTTAGCCTCTAAGTCGGCTTGTCGGCTGATAACTCTTTTGGACTTCCGATAGTTCCTTTAAATGAAAATGTCATGGCATAATATTCCCCAAGGTACAGGAGGGCTGATGTGGATGTGGTCGGAATATGGGGATGTTATAATGTAAGTGATTAGTGTGAGGTTGCTATTATAATGCTTTAAAATATGTGTTTCTAATAACAATTGTTTTTGGAAAGTATCTTCTTTTAGGATGGCTTTATGCGTAATATACGGGAAGGGATACCTTCATATTACATGTTTATCTTCCTCGAAGAAGCTGTTTATGCGGAAATGGGTGCTTTCTTAGGGAGAAATCATGGCTTGTAAGGGGGTGCCATTATTTATAAAAGGTGATAACATTACTTGTAACGAGTGATAACATTGCTTGTTATGGGTGATAACATTATTTGTTATGGGGAATATGGTTACTACTAGCGGGGAAATCTTCCTTGTTTTGGGGGATAAAGATCGTTTTGGGGAGGGCTTTTCTACTAAAATAAATGTATATATTTTGATATACAATTGTATATCTGATAGTTACTGATTATTATTTGCGTGTTTCCGTTCTCCTGTATAATCGGATGCAAACAGCGCATTCTCAGCAAATAGGAAATACAAAATGTCAATATGATATTTGTCGTAACTGGTAGTGGGCGGGCTGGGGAGATAATGAAACTCACCACAGATTCCGCAGATTAACGCAGTTTGACGGGATAACCGAATGTCCGTCAGAGCAGGAAAACTGCTATGGAAATCTAAGAAATCTGTGGTGAGAAAGAGTTTTTAGCTGTTCATGCTCATCAGGAATTCATCGTTATCCTTGGTCTTTTCCAAGCGATCTTTCACAAAATCCATAGCTTCTATCGGATTCATGTCGGCAAGATATTTACGCAGGATCCACATGCGATCCAATGTCTGCTTGTCTTGCAACAGATCATCACGACGCGTACTGGAAGCAATGATGTTGACAGCGGGGAAGATGCGCTTGTTGGACAGGTTGCGGTCGAGCTGCAACTCCATATTTCCTGTACCTTTGAATTCTTCGAAGATCACCTCATCCATCTTCGAACCGGTATCGATAAGGGCAGTTGCCAGGATGGTCAGCGAACCTCCGTTCTCGATGTTACGGGCAGCACCGAAGAAACGTTTGGGCTTGTGCAGCGCATTGGCGTCCACACCACCGGAGAGAACCTTTCCGGATGCTGGAGAAACTGTGTTGTAGGCACGTGCCAAACGGGTGATGGAGTCCAGGAAGATGACTACGTCGTGTCCGCACTCTACCAGTCTTTTGGCTTTTTCCAGTACGATGCCTGCAATCTTCACGTGACGTTCGGCGGGTTCGTCGAATGTAGAGGCGATGACTTCGGCATTTACGGTGCGCGCCATGTCGGTCACTTCCTCCGGACGTTCGTCAATCAGTAGCATGATCATGTAGACTTCCGGATGGTTGGCTGCGATGGCGTTGGCGATGTCTTTCATCAAAAGCGTCTTACCGGTCTTGGGTTGTGCTACAATCAGTGCACGCTGTCCCTTACCGATAGGAGCGAACAGGTCGACCACACGGGCGGACAGGGAGTCGGAATAGCCGCCTTTGCACAATTTGAATTTTTCGTCGGGGAACAGAGGAGTAAGGTGCTCGAACGGTACACGGTCGCGTATGAAAGCCGGATCCCTTCCGTTGATCTTAGACACTTTGACTAATGGGAAGTATTTCTCTCCTTCCTTGGGCGGACGAATGACGCCTTCTACTACATCTCCGGTCTTCAGTCCAAAAAGTTTGATTTGGGATTGTGATACGTAGATGTCATCCGGTGAAGAGAGATAGTTGTAATCGGACGAACGAAGGAATCCGTAGCCGTCCTGCATAATTTCCAATACTCCCGTACCCGTCAGGATATCGTCGAATTCGTAAGTCTTTTCGCGTTCAATCATCGGTTTGCGTTCGGGCATAGAGGTATAATTGTCTCCGTTGTTTGGCTGCATCGGACGCTGTTGTTGCATCGGACGCTGGTTGTTGCGATTGTTATTGTTGTTGTTATTATTGTTGTGGGGGATGTTGTTGTCGCGAGTACGAAGACGCGGACGTTGCGGTGTTGCAGACGCAGGTTCATTTGTGGATGTTCCTGTAGGAGCTTCTGCCTTAGTCGCTTCAAACTTTCCGAGAAGTTCGGACGGGAGTTCCATTTTTTCGGTCGGAAGCTCTTCGATAGGAATAAAGTCATCTCCGGCGTTTGATAGAATAGGATTCTCTTCCTGTGCTTTCTTCGGGGTTGCCTGTGGCGTTATGGTGGAAGATGCGTTGGTTTGGGTGCTTTCGGCAGCGAATGCCAGTTCTGGTTCCACTTTGGATTTTTCTTCTTTCACGGCAGGTGCAGCGGTGGTTTCTTCTACTTTAACCTTGCGTGGGCGTCCTGGCCTGCGTTTCGTTACGATTGTGTTTTCCGGTTTTTCGGCGGTGGTCGCCTCGCTTGTTTCAGAAGTTTTTCCGGCTACGGCAACACTTACCGGCTCTGCGGGTTGCACTTTGGCAGGCGGTACGGTTGTTTTTGCTTTAGCGGAATCCATACCTTTTCCGGCAGTAAATACCTTGTCAGTATTTTCTTTCTTCTTGGTGACGCGTGTTCTTTTTTCTTGTTTTTCCACCTTACGTTCTTCTTTTATCTTCTCGGCAGCCACTTTTTTGGTGGCTCCTGCAATAGCTTGTTCATCAAGTATCTTGTAAACAAGTTCTTCTTTCTTTAATGAGTCTGTCTTTTTAATGCCTAATTCTTGGGCAATGGTTTGAAGTTCCGACAAGTTTTTGTCGTTCAATTGAATGATATTATACATACAGTTCAGTATATATGTGAATAAATTATTATTTTTTTGTTATTGGATAGATATGTTCATGCGATTTATGTTTCTATTACATAGATACAACATGATAAATATACCTTTATCTAACTACACTATGATTACGGGGTATTTATTATTGAACCGGAAATCTGTCTAATCTTCCGCACTGGGAAGCCGCAAACAGTTTCAACGGCGCAAAGGTAACAAATATTTTGGGTTTCATAAACAATTCGTCTTTTTTTTAAATTTAAAACTTTATCTTTGCTAAATGAACCAAGCAAAGGTATAGAAATTATGGATATGAACGAAGCTCATCTTATTTGTTTCTCACCTACTCATACTTCAAAACAAGTTGGCGAAGCAATTGTTCGCGGGACGGGACTGATAAATCGGGTGACGACAGATTTGACGTTGCGCGCTGCCGTTGCCGATATTGCCAGAGATGCGTTGACTGTGATTGCAGTGCCCGTATATGGCGGCAGGGTAGCTCCTTTGGCCATGGAGCGTTTACGCGGCATCCATTCGACGGGAAGTCCCGCCGTTCTGGTCGTGGTATATGGCAATCGTGCCTATGAAAAGGCTTTGATGGAACTGGATGCGTTTGTTTCGGAGCGTGGCTTCAAGGTGATTGCGGGGGCTACCTTTGTTGGGGAGCATTCCTATAGTACGGAGTTGCATCCGATAGCTTCGGGGCGTCCGGACGCATCCGACTTGCAATATGCCGAAGAGTTCGGTGCCAAACTGCGTGCAAAGATTGATGCGGCGGTGGATATGGAGCATTTGTATGCTGTGGATGTGAACCGTATTTTGCGGCCTCGGCAACCTTTTTGGCCTTTGTTCCGCTTCTTGCGCCAAGTGGTGAAGTTGAAGAAAAGCGGAACCCCTTTGCCGCGTACGCCGGAAGTCGATGCGGAACTGTGCTGTCATTGCGGTGTTTGTGCGGCTCATTGTCCTGCGGGTGCCATTCTGAAGGGAGATGAATGTCACACATTTGTAGACAAATGCATAAAATGTTGCGCCTGTGTCAAGTCTTGTCCAACCAAAGCGCGAACCTATGATATTCCGTTTGCGACATTGCTTGCAGATTGTTTCAAGAGACAAAAGGAGCCGCGCATTATTATTTAGGGAGATTTGAGGAAGGATTAAAGGAAACTTTTGGAAAAGTTGTCGGGAGTTAAAGGAGTTATCATTCCGCTATGCCTTGTTAGTGGTTAAAGCCGATAGTGCGAACTCCTTATTTTAAATCTTCTCTTCTGACAACCTGACTATAAGCACCCTACGCGTATTTTCGTCTATTCTGAAACGATTGTCTGTGCGTTCGCCAATCAGCCAGATGATCTGATTGCCACAACAAAGCACCCATTGCCGCTCTCTGCGGGGAAGAGAGAATTTGCGGTCGGTAAGATAGTCGCTCACTTTCTTCTGTCCGGTCATACCAAATGGAACAAAACGGTCGCCCTGTCGGCATAATCTTACGGTGAGAGGCTGTTTTAGCTTGTCTGCATCAAAGCAGGCCATGGTTCGGTTGCGGGGAATCACGAAATGTTCCGTCACTTCCTGTTCCTCCGTAATCAGCCGAAAAGGCAGTGCAGGGTCATCCGGAAGCAACGTTGCTTGCGCCTCGGAAGCGGGGACGGGAGTCAATAACAATAGTTCGCGGTCCTTCACTATGCGCCACTCCTTGCTCAGGAATATTTTTCCCGGCTGATTATCCAAAGAAGCGAAGATATCTTTGACTTGTGCACTGTTGAATCCCAATGGCGACAGGATTTCGAATAGCAAAGTTTCCGGCGCAGGTTCCTTCAGCAGGGCGCCTATCCGGATACTTTGTCCGCTTTGCACTCTTTGCCTACCTTCTTCTATACCTTTATTATATAGCGATACCGTGTCGCTCAGATGTCTTGCCGTACGCAAAATACTCTCCTTTACCGACGGATTGATGCTTTGCATAAGCGGAAGCAGATTGAGCCTGATCTTGTTGCGCGTATATTCATCTTGCAGGTTAGTGCTGTCGGTGACGTAATCTTGTCCAATTTCTTGCAGATATTCTGTAATCTCTTTCCGGTCGAGGCATAGCAATGGGCGAACAATCTTCCCGTTTTTAGGTCGGATTCCAGTCAAGCCGTTTATTCCCGTTCCCCGAATCAAGTTCAGTAGAACGGTTTCCACGCTGTCATCTTTGTGATGAGCTACGGCGATAGCGTCAGCACCCTGTTGCAGGCGGAGCTCTTCGAACCATGCGTAACGCAGTTCCCTTGCCGCCATTTCGATGGATATATGTTCCCTTGCCGCCTTTTCTGCCGTATCAAAATGCCGAATATGTAACGGCGTCTTTAACTGCGTACATAGCTGGCGGACAAATATCTCATCCCGGTCCGACTCATCTCCCCGCAAGTGGAAATTGCAGTGGGCAGCTTCGCAAGTATATCCTATGTCGAGCAGCAAATGAAGCAATGCCACCGAATCGGCACCGCCACTCAGTGCCACCAGAATCTTGTCTTGCCTGCCGAAAAGCCGTTCTGCTTCTATATATTGTACTATCTTCCTCCTGTTCATGCCGCAAAGATAAGTTTTATTCAGCTATTTCCGGCGGCTACTTAGAGGAAACATATTCATCGCAGCCTCTTATTTAAAAACAATCTAAATAGTTTGTATCCTATATGCAAAACACTTATCTTTGTGCCATAATTAATGAATGAGAGAAGACTATGCGTTTGTCCGAATTGAAAACAGGAGAAAAAGGTGTTATTGTAAAAGTACTGGGACACGGTGGTTTCCGTAAACGGATTGTCGAAATGGGTTTTGTCAAAGGTAAGACAGTGGAAGTCTTGCTGAATGCACCGCTGAAAGACCCCATTAAATATAAGGTGATGGGGTATGAAATCTCTTTGCGCCGCCAGGAAGCGGAAATGATCGAGATTATCAGCGAGCAGGAAGCGAAAAAACAAGTCGTGCAACGAGATTACCATCAAGGGATGAGTGAGGAAATTTATCCGAGCGATGAGGTACTGAAACGCATAGCATTGGGCAAACGCCGCACAATCAATGTGGCTCTGATCGGAAATCCTAACTGCGGAAAAACCTCCTTGTTCAACATCGCGTCGGGTTCGCACGAGCATGTAGGCAATTATAGTGGTGTCACGGTAGATGCCAAAGAGGGATACTTCAACTTTCAGGGTTATCAGTTTCGTATTGTCGATTTACCGGGAACCTACTCATTGTCCGCCTATACTCCCGAAGAAATCTATGTACGCCGCCACATCATCAATGAGACACCGGACATCGTGATCAACGTCGTGGATGCTTCCAATCTGGAACGTAATCTCTACCTCACCACCCAAATCATCGACATGAACGTGCGCATGGTAATGGCGCTCAATATGTATGACGAACTGGAGGCGAGCGGAAATACGTTGGACCACCAGACACTCAGTCAATTGTTCGGTATCCCTATGGTTCCCACAGTTTCGCGTACGGGAAGGGGCATCGAAGAGTTGTTTCATGTTGTCATCAGCATATATGAAGGTGCCGACTTTCTGGATCAGAAAGAGAATGTGCGTACCGAAGTCATGAAAGACCTGCGTGAATGGCACAAAGAATATGTTCCGGGGTACGTTGCCGGAAATCAGAAAGAAGAAGAGGGGCGCCATCATGGTTTTTATCGCCATATCCATATTAATCACGGACCGGAATTGGAACGCAGCATCGAAGAAGTGAAGCGTGTGATCAGTGCGAATGAGGATATCCGATATAAATATTCTACACGCTTTTTGGCAATCAAGTTGCTGGAAAACGATCCGGACTTGGAAACTCTGATTAAGACCCTGCCCAACGGACCGGATATTATATCTACCCGCGATCAGGAAAGCAACCGCATCCATAAAGTGCTTAATGAAGATTGCGACCAGGCAATTACCGATGCCAAGTATGGTTTTATTTCCGGTGCCCTTAAAGAAACATTTGTAGATAATCATTTGGAAAAAGAGCATACAACCCGCGTGATAGACTCCATCGTGACACACCGTTTCTGGGGATTTCCTATTTTCTTCCTTTTCATGTACCTCATGTTCGAGGGGACATTCGTGCTTGGAGAGTATCCTATGATGGGTATCGAATGGCTGGTCGAAACTATCGGAAACTTTATACGAGACAACATGCCGGACGGTCCGCTGAAAGATATGCTGATAGATGGTATTATCGGAGGTGTGGGTGGAGTTATCGTATTCCTGCCGAACATACTGATTCTCTATTTCTGTATATCGTTGATGGAGGACTCCGGCTATATGGCACGCGCAGCATTTATCATGGATAAGGTAATGCACAAGATGGGGTTACACGGTAAATCTTTCATTCCCTTGGTTATGGGATTCGGGTGTAATGTCCCGGCAATTATGGCTTCGCGTACGATTGAGAATCGGAAAAGCCGTCTGATCACCATGCTTGTCAACCCTTTGATGTCATGCAGTGCGCGTTTACCGATTTATTTATTGCTGACCGGTGCTTTTTTCCCGAATTGTGGCAGTTTGATACTATTGCTGATCTACTCTATCGGAATATTACTGGCAGTACTGATAGCACGTTTATTCAGTCGTTTTCTGGTGAAAGGGGATGACACTCCGTTCGTCATGGAGCTTCCGCCGTATCGTTTACCGACAGCTAAAGCCATTTTCAGGCATACTTGGGAGAAGGGAGCGCAATATCTCCGTAAAATGGGTGGTGTGATCATGATAGCATCTATGGTGATATGGGCTTTAGGATATTATCCTAATCATGATGGCTATGCAACGGTAGCCGAACAACAAGAAAACTCTTATATCGGGCAGATAGGAAAAGTCATAGAGCCAGTGATTAAACCGCTGGGATTTGATTGGAAATTAGGTATCGGAATACTTTCCGGTATAGGCGCTAAAGAATTAGTTGTGAGTACTTTGGGAGTACTTTATGTAAATGATGCGGAAGCGGATGCAGTGAACCTTGCAGAGCGTATACCGATTACTCCATTAATCGCTTTCTGTTACATGGTATTTGTTCTGATCTATTTCCCTTGTATTGCTACGGTTGTAGCTATTAAGCAAGAGGCGGGAAGTTGGAAATGGGCACTTTTTGCAGCAACGTACACCACATTACTGGCATGGATCGTGTCTTTTGCTATCTATAAAATAGGGGGATTGTTTGTATGATGAATTGGCAGCAATGTGTAGTTGCGATATTGTTATTGTTGTGTGTCGTCCGGATAGGTTGGGGGATATACTCTTTTTTTCAGCGTGCGAAAAGCAATGGTAATCCATGTGAGAATTGTGTAACAGGCTGTGAATTAAAACAATTACTTGACAAAAAACGCGCCGAATGCAGGAATGTGCAGAAAGACATCAAGCGCAACGGTAAACATTGTAGTAAGAAAAGCTGCCACAGTTTTCTTCTTTAAAAGAATAATTTATCCACTATTTTCAGTCTTCGCTCCTATTTTTTTATGAAAATGCCATAAAAAAGCAGCGAATAGTTTGGTATCTTCAAAAAATGTATTACCTTTGCAACCGCAAATGAGAACAATGGTTCCTTGGATGAGTGGCTTAGTCAGCGGTCTGCAAAACCGTGTACGGCGGTTCGAATCCGCCAGGAACCTCCAAGCATAGCAAAAGCCTTGAACATAAATGTTCGGGGCTTTTGTCATTTATTGACTTTCAGAGACTTGACTACCTTGGGGTCAGCGGATTTTTCCGGTGGGCGAAGAAGGTGTCGGAATATAGTGTTATCTT
>NZ_CAJUHF010000074.1 GCF_910585845.1 uncultured Bacteroides sp.
TGGGGTGTTAATCTTGTAAACTATTGGTAGTCAATGTTTGTTGCGGTGCGTACGGGACTCGAACCCGTGACCCCATGCGTGACAGGCATGTATTCTAACCAACTGAACTAACGCACCATCATTTCATTTTATCGTTGCTTTCTCTCTCGATTGCGGTTGCAAAGGTAGGCATTATTTTGAAATCTGCAATAGATATAGAGAACTTTTTTTGCTTAAAATTATCACTTTTTCTTTTAGTAGCTCATTATTAGAATGTTATAATGATGAAAAAAGTTGGAGAACTTAAGAACGTTTTTTGGATGGATACTTGTATCGGTTTTATAGCGGGAACGAAAGAATCTATAGTAGATTTTAAACTTCTTGCTCGAAAACTTCGTTGTTTTGCAATAAATAGTTATTTTTGCCAACCCAAAATGAGAAAGTTGTAATTTCAAACGATAGTGTAGATATGATGAAAACTGCGAAACTGTTGCTTCATTGTCCGGACAAACCGGGAATATTGGCAGAGGTGACAGACTTTATAACAGTAAACAAAGGAAATATTGTTTATTTGGACCAATATGTCGATCATGTAGAGAATATCTTCTTCATGCGTATTGAATGGGAATTGAAAGGTTTCCTGATACCGCAAGAGAAGATTGAAGATTATTTTAAAACGTTGTATGCGCAGAAGTATGAGATGTCTTTCCGTCTTTACTTCTCGGATGTAAAACCGCGTATGGCTATCTTTGTCTCAAAGATGTCGCATTGCTTGTTCGATTTGCTGGCACGATATACTGCGGGCGAATGGAATGTGGAGATACCTCTTATTATAAGCAATCATCCCGATCTGCAACATGTGGCGGAACGTTTCGGCATACCTTTTTACCTGTTCCCTATCACCAAAGAAACAAAAGCTGAGCAAGAGCAGAAAGAAATGGAACTGTTGGCAAAATATAATGTGAACTTCATTGTACTGGCGCGTTACATGCAGGTCATTTCGGAACAGATGATTAATGCATACCCCAATCGGATTATCAATATTCATCACTCATTTTTGCCCGCGTTTGTAGGAGCCAAGCCCTATCATGCTGCGTTCGAACGTGGAGTGAAGATTATTGGCGCTACCAGCCATTATGTGACAACGGAACTAGATGCTGGTCCAATCATTGAGCAGGATGTTGTCCGCATCACCCATAAGGATTCGGTGGAGGATCTTGTCAATAAAGGTAAGGACTTGGAGAAAATAGTCCTTTCGCGTGCGGTGCAGAAGCATATCGAACGTAAGGTTCTGGCATATAAGAATAAGACAGTGATATTCAGCTAATAGAGACTCATGAAGGTTGCAGTTATAAAATATAATGCAGGCAATATCTGTTCGGTGGATCATGCCTTGAAACGTTTGGGCGTGGAGGTGACCATTACGGCCGATAAGGAGGTGTTGCGTGCGGCAGATAAAATTATTTTCCCTGGCGTAGGTGAAGCAGAGACGACGATGAAGTTCTTGCGTGCCAGCGGTATGGATACTTTGATAAAGGAATTACGGCAACCCTTGCTGGGCATTTGCCTGGGTATGCAGTTGATGTGTCGCCATTCGGAAGAAGGCGACACTGATTGTCTGGGGATTTTTGATGCGGAGGTGAAGCGTTTCATTTCGCAAAAACATGAAGATAAAGTGCCTCACATGGGATGGAATACGATTGCTGAGACGAAAAGCGCTTTGTTCGACGGTTTTACAAAAGAGGAATTTGTTTATTTTGTGCATAGTTTCTATGTGCCGGTCAACGAATGTACTGCGGCTGTGACGGACTATATCCATCCTTTCAGTGCGGCATTGCATAAAGATAATTACTACGCCACTCAGTTTCATCCGGAAAAAAGTGGTAGCGTAGGAGAACGTATTTTGCATAATTTTTTAAAGTTGTAACCCATGATAGAGCTGATTCCCGCAATAGATATCATTGATGGAAAATGCGTACGCCTTTCCCAGGGAGATTATGGCAGTAAGAAGGTGTATAATGAGAATCCGGTGGAAGTTGCCAAGGAGATGGAAGCGCACGGTGTCCGTCGTTTGCATGTGGTGGATCTGGATGGAGCGGCTTCGCATCACATTGTCAACTATCAGGTATTGAACCGGATAACTTCCCAAACCTCTTTGGCTGTAGATTTCGGCGGAGGAGTAAAGAGTGATGAAGACTTGAAGATAGCTTTCGAAAACGGGGCGCAGATGGTTACGGGAGGTAGTATTGCCGTGAAGGACCCTGAGCTGTTTACCCGTTGGCTGAATGTTTATGGCAATGGGAAGATCATTCTCGGTGCAGATGTAAAAGACCGCAAGATAGCTGTGAACGGATGGAAAGATGAAAGCACTTGCGAATTGTTCTCTTTCCTGAAGGGATATGTGGAGGCTGGGATCAGTAAGGTGATCTGTACTGATATCAGTTGTGACGGCATGTTGCAAGGACCGTCCATCGCGTTGTACCAGGAAATGCTGGAACAACATCCCGGACTTTATCTGATAGCCAGTGGCGGTGTAAGTGGCATGGCGGATATCCATAAATTGGTTGATGCGGGTGTGCCTGCTGTAATTTTTGGTAAGGCACTGTATGAGGGGCGCGTCACGATGAAAGAAATCGAAAGATTTATAATTTGTAATTCATAAATTAGTAAGGTGTTAGCAAAAAGAATAATTCCCTGTCTTGATATAAAAGACGGACAGACTGTGAAAGGTACCAACTTCGTGAACCTGCGTCATGCGGGCGATCCGGTTGAGTTGGCGCGTGCCTATAGCGAACAAGGGGCAGACGAACTGGTGTTTCTGGACATTACGGCCAGCTTTGAAGGTCGTAAGACGTTTGCCGAATTGGTAAAACGCATTGCAGCCAATATCAGCATCCCGTTTACGGTTGGAGGGGGTATCAATGAATTGGGCGATGTGGACCGTTTGCTGAATGCCGGTGCAGACAAGATTTCCATCAACTCTTCCGCCATCCGTAATCCCGGACTGATAGACGAAATAGCTAAAAACTTCGGGTCTCAGGTTTGTGTGGTGGCTGTAGACGCCAGGCAGAATAGCGACGGTTGGCGATGCTACCTGAATGGTGGTCGTGTGGAGACGGACAAAGAGTTGTTTTCATGGACCAAAGAGGCACAGGAACGTGGTGCGGGAGAGATACTTTTCACAAGCATGAACCATGATGGTGTAAAGACCGGATATGCCAATGAGGCACTTGCCAAGATGTCTGATCTTCTTTCGGTTCCGGTCATAGCCTCTGGTGGAGCCGGGCAAAAAGAGCACTTCAGCGATGTGTTTTTGCAGGGAAAAGCAGATGCTGCATTGGCTGCCAGTGTTTTTCATTTCGGAGAAATTAAAATTCCCGATTTAAAATCGTATCTTTGTGCCCGAGGAATACCGATGCGGATGATATGAAAGTGATGAATATGGCCATACCGTGCTGTGTGGTGTTTTACGATTAATAATATAATAACTATCTACTATCTATATGGATTTTGATAAAATGGACGGGCTTGTTCCGGCAATCATACAGGATGCGGATACTGCTAAGGTGTTGATGTTGGGCTTCATGAATAAGGAGGCTTATGACAAAACGGTGGAAACCGGTAAAGTAACCTTTTTCAGCCGTACCCGGAACCGTCTTTGGACGAAAGGTGAGGAGAGTGGCAATTTTCTGCATGTGGTTTCCATGAAGGAGGATTGTGATAAGGATACATTGCTGATTCAGGTGCATCCCGCAGGACCTGTTTGCCATACTGGCACAGACACATGTTGGGGTGAGAAGAATGAGCAGCCTGTTATGTTCCTGAAGCATCTTCAGGATTTTATCACCAAACGTCATGAAGAGATGCCCGAAGGTTCTTATACGACCAGCCTTTTTGAGTCTGGTGTGAATAAGATGGCGCAGAAAGTAGGTGAGGAAGCTGTGGAAACAGTGATCGAAGCATGCAATGGTACCGATGAACGGCTGATTTACGAAGGGGCTGATTTAATCTATCACCTTATCGTATTGCTTACGTCCAAAGGATACAGCATTGAAGATTTGGCACGTGAGTTGCAGGTGCGCCACAGTGGTTCGTGGAAGAAACATTGATTGAAAACTTAACATAGGAAACTGGATAATTGAAAATGCTCGAACCGCTGATACAATATAAAGATGTGGAAGTATGCCAGCAAGATTTGTGTGTGTTGGAACAGGTGAATCTTGAGTTGCGGAAAGGAGAATTTGTCTATCTGATTGGCAAGGTAGGTTCAGGAAAAACCAGCCTGTTGAAAACCTTCTATGGCGAATTGGATGTGATCTCCGGCGAAGCGATGGTGTTAGGATATGATATGAAACGTATCAAGCGTAAACACATTCCGCAACTGCGCCGGAAATTGGGTATCGTGTTTCAGGATTTCCAATTGCTGACCGACCGTACGGTGAATGATAATCTTGCCTTTGTCCTAAGAGCTACCGGCTGGAAGAACAAGATGGAGATAACAGACCGCATCAACGAAGTGTTGGCATTAGTGGGTATGGGCAATAAAGGATATAAATTTCCTAATGAACTCTCGGGAGGGGAACAGCAGCGTGTCGTCATTGCGCGTGCCATGCTTAATTCTCCTGAAATTATGCTGGCAGACGAACCGACCGGAAATCTGGATGCTGAGACTGGACGTGACATTGTAGAATTGTTGCATAATATCAGCCGTGCAGGATCTTTGGTTGTAATGACTACGCACAACTTACGATTGCTGCATGAGTTTCCGGGGCAAGTCTATCGTTGTGCGGATCATCGGATAATGGATGTGACATCCGAATATTCGGGAACTGCATCCGTTGCAGAAGAAACAAATAATAATATATAATCATTTAATATTAGGAACGAAGATGAAAGTTTTAAAGTTTGGAGGTACTTCTGTAGGTTCCGCATCACGGATGAAGGAAGTAGCCAAATTGATTACCGATGGCGAGCGGAAGATCGTTGTTCTTTCGGCTATGTCAGGTACGACTAATACATTAGTGGAAATTTCGGACTATCTCTACAAGAAAAATCCGGAGGGAGCCAATGAGATTATCAATACGCTGGAGGCCAAATACAGACAGCATGTCAATGAGTTGTATTCTACTCCTGAGTACAAACAGAAAGGTCTGGAACTGATAAAATCTCATTTTGACTACATTCGTTCGTACACAAAAGATCTCTTTACTCTGTTTGAAGAAAAAGTAGTTTTGGCGCAAGGTGAGCTGATCTCCACTGCGATGATGAACTTCTATTTGCAGGAATGCGGCGTGAAATCCATTTTGCTTCCGGCACTGGAATATATGCGTACTGATAAAAATGCGGAACCCGATCCTGTTTATATCAAGGATAAACTTCATGTGCAACTGGAGTTGTATCCGGAAGCTGAAATCTATATCACTCAGGGATATATATGCCGTAACGCTTATGGGGAAATCGACAACTTGCAACGTGGCGGAAGCGATTACACTGCTTCTCTGATTGGTGCCGCCATCAACGCTTCTGAAATTCAGATATGGACAGACATTGACGGCATGCATAACAATGACCCGCGTATTGTAGACAAAACCGCCCCTGTGCGTCATCTTCATTTTGAAGAGGCAGCCGAGTTGGCTTACTTTGGTGCGAAGATTCTTCATCCTACCTGCATACAGCCAGCCAAGTACGCCCATATTCCGGTACGCCTGCTGAACACAATGGAACCGACCGCTCCCGGTACTTTGATTTCCAACGATACTGAAAAAGGCAAAATAAAGGCAGTTGCCGCAAAAGATAATATTACGGCCATCAAGATAAAATCCAGCCGTATGTTGCTTGCGCATGGTTTCCTGCGTAAAGTGTTTGAGATCTTCGAAAGCTATCAGACTTCCATTGATATGATTTGTACTTCTGAGGTAGGAGTATCTGTGTCTATTGATAATACAAAACATCTCAATGAAATCTTGGATGATTTGAAGAAGTACGGTACGGTGACTGTAGACAAAAACATGTGCATTGTCTGCGTAGTGGGCGACTTGGAATGGGAAAATGTCGGATTTGAGGCTAAGGCATTGGATGCCATGCGCGACATTCCGGTACGAATGATTTCTTTTGGAGGTAGCAATTATAACATTTCCTTCCTTATTCGGGAGTGTGACAAGAAGCAGGCCTTGCAGTCGCTTAGCGATGTATTGTTTAACAAAGAATAAATAGAAGATTACCCCAATACTATATGAGCGCTTTTATCGGAAAACAGTAAAGGCGCTCTTTTTTAGAGCCTGAATGAAATATGCTTTGAAGAAAATATAGCGAGCAGGCTCTCAGCTAAACAAAGAAATATATTATATCTCAGATGGAAAATATGAAAGGAATATTCCCCGTAGAAAAATTTCGTGAATTGCGTACACCGTTTTATTATTACGATACGAAAGTGTTGCGTGACACTCTTGCTTGTGTACGTACGGAAGCTGGTAAGTATGGCAATTTTGATGTGCATTATGCAGTGAAGTCGAATGCCAATCCTAAAGTGCTTTCTATTATTCGTGAGAATGGATTGGGTGCCGATTGTGTGAGTGGCGGTGAAGTGCGTGCGGCTATCAAGGCCGGTTTCCCGGCAAATAAGATTGTATTTGCCGGCGTGGGCAAGGCTGACTGGGAAATTAATCTCGGATTAGATTATGGGATTTTTTGTTTCAATGTAGAATCAATTCCTGAACTGGAAGTCATCAATGAATTGGCTGAGGCTAAAGGTAAAGTGGCAAATGTGGCTTTTCGCATCAATCCCAATGTGGGTGCTCATACCCATGCCAATATCACTACCGGCCTGGCAGAGAATAAATTTGGAATCAGCATGCAGGATATGGAGCATGTGATAGATGTGGCACTGGAGATGAAGAATGTGAAGTTTATCGGTCTGCATTTTCATATCGGATCTCAGATTCTGGATATGGGTGATTTTGTCGCTCTTTGTAACCGGATTAATGAATTGCAGGATAAATTGGAAGCGCATCGTATCCGTGTTGAGCATATCAATGTCGGTGGGGGATTAGGAATTGATTATAAACACCCTAACCGTCAGGCAATACCTGATTTTAAGAGCTATTTCTCTACTTATGCCGAGCATTTAAAACTGCGTTCCTGGCAAACCCTGCATTTTGAATTGGGACGTGCCATAACCGGACAGTGCGGCTCGTTGATTTCCCGTGTGCTTTATGTGAAGCAGGGAGTGAATAAGAAATTTGCTATTCTTGATGCCGGAATGACTGATCTTATTCGTCCTGCACTGTATCAGGCTTATCATAAAATAGAAAATATCACTTCGGAAGATGCTATTGAAACTTATGATGTCGTAGGGCCGGTTTGTGAATCTTCAGACGTTTTCGGTAAGGCGATAGACCTGAATAAGGTGAAGCGTGGGGACTTGCTGGCATTGCGTTCTGCCGGTGCTTATGGTGAGATTATGGCTTCCGGTTATAATTGCCGTGAACTACCGAAAGGATATATTTCGGAAGAACTGGTATAATGGATATGGATTTTAATGCCACTGTTCAAGTAGGGGAAACATGAGGTAATCCGGATTTTTATATAAAAAATGTTATTATATGAACAACCTGCATGTATCATTGTTATTTTTGTAATGATTTCAAATTAATTAAAAAGTATAATTATGATTACTGAAAAATTACAGAATGCTATTAATGAGCAGATCACAGCTGAAATGTGGTCGGCTAATCTTTATTTGGCAATGTCTTTCTATATGGAGAAAGAAGGTTATTGTGGTATGGCCCATTGGTTGAAGAAGCAATGGAACGAGGAAAATGAACATGCTTGCGCATTGGCTGATTACGTGATTAAGCGTGGTGGTAAAGCCAAGATTGACAAGGTGGATGTTGTTCCTAATGATTTTGGTACTCCATTGGAAGTGTTTGAACAAGTTTATAAACACGAGTGTCGTGTATCTGAAATGATAGACAAGTTGGTTGATGTGGCTGCTGCTGAAAAGGATAAAGCAACTCAGGATTTCTTGTGGGGTTTTGTTCGTGAGCAAGTAGAAGAAGAAGCTACAGCTGCCGGTATTGTTGACAAGATTAAGAAAGCCGGTGCTTCTGGTATATTCTTTGTGGATGCCAAGTTGGGCGAACGATAAATATTCATAATCTGTCTTTCTGAGTTTTGTTGAGGAAGGAACTGTCTTGCTTCTTATGATATGAGGCAGAGAACAGATGCTCAGACAAAATCCGGAAAGACAGATTATATAGTCATTACTTCTTCACGTATTTATTTTAATACTCCCAGTTCTTTCCCTACCTTAATAAACGCTTCAATGCATTTGTCCAGATGTTCCTTTTCGTGTCCGGCTGAGATTTGCACACGGATACGTGCCTGGTCTTTCGGAACTACAGGATAATAGAATCCGGTTACATAAATACCCTCTTCTTGCATACGTGCCGCATACACTTGAGACAGTTTGGCATCGTACAGCATTACGGCGCAAATGGCACTTTGGGTCGGTTTGATATCAAATCCGGCTGCAGTCATCTTATCACGGAAATAATTAACATTATCTACTAACTTATCGTGCAGTTCATTGCTTTCTTGCAGCATTTTGAACACTTCGATTCCTGCGCCTATTACGGCTGGAGCTACGGAGTTGGAGAACAGATACGGACGGCTGCGCTGGCGTAACAGGTCGATAATTTCTTTGGGACCTGTGGTAAATCCACCCATTGCACCACCAAAAGCTTTACCCAATGTTCCGGTATAAATGTCGACACGTCCGTAAGTCTGGTATAATTCACTTACTCCATGTCCTGTAGGTCCTACTACACCTGCGGAGTGTGATTCATCCACCATTACCAGAGCATCATATTTTTCTGCCAGATCACAAATTTTATCCATGGGTGCTACATTGCCGTCCATAGAGAACACACCATCGGTGACTATGATACGGAAACGTTGTGCCTGAGCTTCTTGCAGGCATTTCTCCAGTTCCTCCATGTTTGCATTGGCATAGCGATAACGTTTGGCTTTGCACAGGCGTACACCATCGATGATGGAAGCATGGTTCAGGGCATCGGAAATGATGGCATCTTCATCTGTGAGGAGAGGTTCGAATACGCCTCCGTTGGCATCGAAGCAAGCAGCATAGAGTATTGTATCTTCTGTTTTGAAATAGTTGGAGATAGCAGCTTCCAATTCTTTATGTATATCTTGTGTGCCACAGATGAAACGGACAGAAGACATTCCATAACCACGGTGATCCATCATTTTTTGGGCGGCAGCAATCAGTCGCGGATGATTGGACAGGCCAAGGTAATTGTTGGCACAGAAGTTTAAAACTTCTTTTCCCTTTACTGAGATGACGGCTTGTTGTGCACTCTCTATCAGGCGTTCTTCTTTATAAAGACCGGCCTGCTTGATTTCAGCAAGTGTGTTGCTGAGGTGTTCTTTTATTTTCCCGTACATAATTTTGTAATTTAAAAAATGTCATATTAATACTATACGATACAAAGGACATGATTTTTCTTCAAATAAACAATAGCAATATGATAGAAAAATGAAAAAAAAGTATGTATATTTGCGCGTCTCTAACGGATAGGGATCTTATAAATAAGGCGTATGAAGAATATATTGGTAATTGGAGCAACCGGACAAATTGGTTCGGAGCTGACATTAGAGTTGCGTAAACGCTATGGTGATGACCATGTTATAGCTGGATACATTCCGAGTGCTATGCCCAAAGGGGAACTGAAAGCAACGGGACCATCGGCAATTGCCGATGTTACAGACCGTCAGTCTATTGAAGTTGTGGCACGACAGTTTAAGATTGATACGATTTACAATCTGGCCGCTTTGCTGTCGGTAGTTGCTGAAAGTCGTCCGGCTATGGCTTGGAAGATTGGTATTGATGGCTTGTGGAATGTATTGGAGGTCGCTCGTGAATATGGTTGTGCTGTATTTACTCCGAGTTCTATTGGCTCATTTGGAGAAGCCACTCCGCATGTGCAAACACCACAGGATACGATTCAGCGCCCTCGAACCATGTATGGTGTGACGAAGGTGACCACTGAATTGCTGAGTGATTATTATTATACGAAGTATGGAGTAGATACCCGTTCGGTGCGTTTTCCGGGGATTATTTCGAATGTAACGCCTCCGGGAGGTGGAACAACTGATTATGCTGTGGATATATACTATTCGGCGGTGAAGGGAGAAAAATTCGTTTGTCCTCTGAAACCGGGCACTTATATGGATATGATGTATATGCCCGATGCGCTCAATGCCGCTATCTCATTGATGGAAGCAGCACCGGCACGTTTGAAGCATCGGAACGCTTTCAATATTGCTTCTATGAGTTTTGACCCAGAACAGATTTATCAGGAAATTAAGAAGCACAAGCCCGATTTTGAAATGGTGTACGAAATTGATCCATTGAAGCAGTCTATTGCTGACAGTTGGCCGGATAGCTTGGATGATTCATGTGCCCGTGAAGAATGGGATTGGAAGCCACAATATAATTTGGAGACTATGACAGTGGATATGCTTGAGAAGTTGAAAGCTAAACTGAATAAGTGATCTTTCTGGTTCAGTAGAGGATGAGGAAAATAGGAGCAGGGGTGTGCCTTTTTGTTTTTCTTCTGTCTTGTGGAAATAGAAACACAAAGGTAGACCCCTTTATGACGATCAGCGATATGGTGGATTCAGTTTCGTGCAAAGCTGATACGGTGATGCAGGTAGAGGCCGATGACGAACCGGAACCGATAGAGGCAGATGAGTTATTTGATGATTTCATTTATGCTTATGCTTCAGACAGTATTTTTCAACAGCAGCGGACAAAGTTTCCGTTGTCTTATCACAATGCTGATACTTTATTAAAAATTAAGAAAGCAGAGTGGGTGCATGATTGTTTGTTTACCCGGCAAAGTTACTATACGCTGCTTTTTGATCATGAAGAGGAGTTGGATTTAGTGGGTGACACAGCGCTTGCCTCTGTGCAGGTGGAGTGGATCTTTCTGAAGGATCGCATGGTACGGAAGTATTATTTTGAGCGAATCAAAGGGGCATGGATGCTGGAGGCCATCAATCAGAGACAGATAGAACAGGGAAAAAGTGAAGACTTTGTGACTTTCTATTCACGTTTTGTGACTGATAGTATTTATCAGAGCCGTCATATCCGCGAACCTCTGATGTATGTGACTATTGATCCGGATGATGAATTCTCTATTTTGGAAACTACTCTTGATCTGAACCAGTGGTATGCTTTCCGACCCGTATTGCCCACTGATAAATTGTCTAATATTAAGAGCCTGTTTAAAAATGACTGAAATCTTTTTCTAAAGAGGTTTCCGTATCCG
>NZ_CAJUHF010000075.1 GCF_910585845.1 uncultured Bacteroides sp.
TCTTTCACCCATCCGTTAATTATATAGTATACAGGTGTTTATGGTGAAATATCTTGTGACAATTCAGTATCCGTGGTGAATGCTCGGCACACTGGTTCCGCGTATTCACCACGGGCTATAATATGCATACAGACATCAGCACTGGTCAAACAAGGTAACTAAGGGTTTGTATCTAGCCAAACTAAGGTTTAGCATGACAGTGTTGAGGTTTAGCATGACAAAGCTAAGGTTTAGCGACACAAACGTGAACTTTAGCATTCTTAGTTTGCCATGTACTGGATTCAGTTTCCGCCAACGGTTTATTGCATCACTTTACCACATTTATCGGCTTTCCGCCAATGTATGCTCTCAAATTGTCTGCCGCAATTTCCATCAACCTTTGGCGTGCCTCGAAACTTGCCCAGGCTATGTGCGGGGTGATGAAGCAGTTTCGGGCTGTTAGCAACGGATTGTCGGGACGGGGTGGCTCCTCAGAAAGGACATCCAAACCGGCAGCATAGATTTTCCCCGCATTGAGGGCATCGGCAAGATCTTGTTCATTGACAAGAGGGCCACGTCCGGTGTTGATAAGGATGGAGGTAGGTTTCATCAAGGAAAGACGGTCGGCGTTGACCAGATTACGGGTAGTGTCTGTCAGCGGGCAGTGCAGGCTGATGATGTCGCATTCGCGGAACATCTCGTCGAGGTCTGTTTTCCTGATTTCCGGCGGAAGTTGCAGGCTGGATTTAGAGGTATATGCCCAGACTTTCATACCAAAGCCGATGGCTATCCGAGTGGTATTGTATCCGGTCTGTCCCAAACCTATGATACCTATTTTCTTGCCCCGTAGTTCAATGAGTGGAGTGTCATAGAAGCAGAAGTCGGGACTTTGAGACCAGTCTCCACGGCTGACTTTTGCTGAGTAATGACCTATTCGCTGGGTAATGTTCAGAATGTGTGCGAAAACCATTTGTCCTACAGACGGGGTACTGTAGGCTGGAATATTGGTTACGATGATGCCACGTTCGCGGGCAGCGGCTATATCCACTACGTTGTAGCCTGTAGCCAGCACACCGATATACTTCAGATCGGGGAGGGCAGCTATCGTTTCGCGGTTGAGTACTACTTTATTGGTAAGAATGGCTTCGGCATTGGCCGCACGTTCCAGTAATTCGTCGGGAGACGTGCGTTCGTAGATGGTGCATTCGCCCAATTCTTTCAGTTTGTCCCAGTTGAGGTCGCCGGGATTGGCTGTATAGCCGTCTAATATTACAATTTTCATGTTTGGTTTATATTTAAAAGTCGGACTACAAAGATACGAAAAAAGGTTCTTTTCTTCGTATCTTTGTAGTCCGTTGTACTTCTCTCTGAGTGTATTGTCTAAAATCTCTCTTTTCCCCACAACATCTGCATCCTTTCCTTATGTTTCTGTTCGGCAGCATTGGGTTGCGGTTCCCAGATGCGCCGGTCTTTCAGTTCATCGGGCAGGAACTGCTGCTTGACGAAGTGGCCGGGATAATCGTGTGCATACTTGTAACTGCCGCCATATCCTAACTGCTTCATCAGTTTGGTCGGGGCATTGCGCAGGTGCAAGGGGACAGGCTGGTTTCCGGTTTGCCGCACTAACTCCAAGGCACTGTTGATAGCCAGATATGCCGAGTTGCTTTTGGGACTTGTGGCAAGGTAGATGGTGGCTTCTGCCAACGGGATACGTCCTTCGGGCCAACCTATTTTCATTATGGCATCGAAACAGGCATTGGCAATAAGTAAGGCATTGGGATTGGCCAGTCCGATGTCTTCCGAAGCAGAGATGACAAGGCGACGGGCTATGAAGGCAGGGTCTTCTCCTCCTTCCACCATACGGGCAAGCCAGTAGATGGCACCGTCCGGATCGCTGCCACGAATAGATTTGATGAAGGCGGAGATGATGTCGTAGTGCATTTCTCCGTCCTTGTCGTAGGCGAGCGGGTTCTGCTGCAGGCGTTCGGTTACGGTTTCGTCTGTGATGATGACAGGGTCGTTTGCTTCGGAAGAAATGACCAGATCCAGAATGTTCAGCAGCTTGCGCGCATCTCCACCACTGTAGCGGAGCAGGGCGGTGGTTTCCTGAAGTTCTATTTTACGTTCCTTCAGTATGTGGTCGGTGGTGATGGCACGTTGCAACAGTTCCATGAGGTCTTCTTTTTCGAGCGACTTCAAGACATAGAGCTGGCAACGGGACAGCAGCGGGCGGATAACCTCGAAAGAGGGATTCTCGGTAGTGGCGCCTATCAGTGTCACTATGCCTTGTTCCACAGCACCAAGCAGCGAATCTTGTTGCGACTTGCTGAAACGGTGGATTTCGTCGATGAACAGGATAGGGCTGTTCTGTGAGAAGAAGCGATTATTCTTCGCACGGTCTATCACTTCGCGTACATCCTTCACGCCGCTGCTCACGGCACTCAGCGTGTAGAACGGCGTTTCCAACTTGTTGGCGATGATTTGTGCCAAGGTGGTCTTGCCCACTCCCGGAGGTCCCCACAGGATGAATGAGGAGATGCGTCCTGCATCGATCATCTTACGCAATACGGCATTGGGTCCCACTAAGTGTTTCTGGCCGATATATTCATCTAATGTCTTCGGGCGAAGCCTTTCTGCTAATGGAGTCATAGTAAGTAAATGGTTGAATGTTGCACGATGGCTTTCATCGTTTGCTTAAAACATCGTTAATATCATAAAGCGGATACCGCTTTTCTTCACTCCCGGAATGTCGGTATAAGTGAGGCGGCGCACATACTCGATATGTAGCAACTTGAAAATGTTGTAGATACCTATGCTGGCTTCCAAGTAGGGCGTCTTGTTCATCACATGGCTGGTAGGCACTCCGTCGCGCATGGGGAAGAGGAACAACTCGCTGTTATGGCTCTTGTATGGATTGTTCTTGTCCGTGAGCGTACCGTACATGCCGCGTATGCGGAAGCTCTCGCGGCATTTCAGCTTCTTCAGGAGCGGAATGCGGTTAAGCAGCTTTCCATTCATGTCATACGACAGGGCAAGTGAAGCATAGCGGTCGTTCAGGAACTCCATATTATTGATAAGGCAGAACGATTCATTGTTCTGTGTGATGTACGAGAGGTTTGCCATAGGCAGGTTGAGTAGGGGGAATGGCACGGTGTTCCATTGTGCCCCGGCACGTGCCGTGACATCCAGCTTTCCCCACGAGCCGAACCAGAAACGCTTGCGGATGCTGGCTTCGGTGAGGTTGAAGTTGTATTCGCCTCCCAACACGCCTTTCAGACCTATCGTATGCGACAGGGAGAATATCGGCGCATCCAGCGACACGGGCACGCGGCGTTGCTTGGTGTTGACGAATGTCTCGCCGGGGGCATAGCGCAGTGTGACGCCCAGTTCGGTGGTGGTGATATCCTTGACGAATGTGTTCGCGTCATCCCATGAGCCGGCAACGTTGCCGTCATTCTTCCAGTATTGCAGTACACCTCCGGCAGGCTCGTCGTTGCGGTGGCGTGCCATGGCTTTGACCGAGAAACCGGCATTGGTTTCCAGTTCGTAGGTCAGTGTGGCATCACGCGTATAGGACATCTGGTCTACCGTAGTCCATTTCCATCCGACGAACATGTTGTCCTTGTCGGTCATGAGATATTTATCCATAGGAGACGTGACGTCATAACAGTAGTCGAAAGCAATGTGGTGTTTGGGAAATTCCCACAATACATACTCGCGCTTGTTGAAAGAGTAGGCAGCCTGTCCTTTGTAGAACCATTTCTTGTCTTTCGTTCCGTAGGCACCATATCCGCTGAAGCTCCAGTGGGGATGGAGATTGCCGGTAGTCATACCGCTCAGACGGAAACGGGTACCGTTCACATAGTTGCTTGTGATGATGGTATTGATGGGGCCGATATCGAACTTGCTGGGATGCTTGGGACCTCCGGTCTCCACAAAGTTCTCAATCAATGCCTTTGCGCCGAAGATGACGTATTTGAATCCGGGAATTTGTTCTATCCTATTCATGAAGACATCCATATTGCTCTCTTTCTTGGTGAGCGGAACCTGGCGGACTTGCGCCCAGTATTCGTCGCTCTTGTTGAGCATGTTGGCCTCCTTGATGACATTTCCTTTCAGGCGGAAGAGCCGTTGCTCGATTTCGTCGAACTTGTAATCGCTGTATTTGGTCGTGCGCTGAATCTCAAGCCCTTGCAGTCCTTTTACGAAGCGTAACTCTACGGTCATATCGTCGTCGGTCAGTACCCAGTTGCTGTCCGGCAGCTGAGTGAACTCTTGAATGATATCGAGATTGTCTACAAAGTTGACTCCCGTCTTTTTGGGCAGGTTCATGATACACTTTTTCACGGCGTATGTAGAGTCCTTCACGACATAAAGGTGACCCGTAAATCCGAAGTCCTGCGAGTTTTGCGGTACGAACGTGAGATGCACGCACTCCTGGCGGTCTACCGTGAGGGTATCCATGAGATAGAATTTATAGAAATTGACGGCTCCTTTGCCGATAGGGCTTATGAAGTGGCGTTGCAGCAGGCGGATCTCGTCATCGTAGATGTTAACGTCGGAGAAAACGTCCGTAAGGATGGTGCCCAGCATGTCGCCAGTGCTGAAGAACTCCTCGATACCCGTAGAGTTCAACCCTTCGATGATGGTCTTCTCGCTTTTGGGGCTTTTGCGATAGATGGTGCGTGAGGCAGTCTCCTTGATGGATACGGGAAGAATCATCTTATTGGTCTTGGGCGACACCTCCACCTGGTCCTTGAAGAAGGCAAACTTCTTATAGATACCTTTCTCCATCTTTTCGGGAGTGACGTCGTTCAGAGACATCTTCATCTTCTCATACTTCTTATACTCATAGTAGTCATTGGTCTCCAGTTTCAGCTGCTTCTTGTTTTCAATGACTTTTCTCATGAAGTCTACGGCAGGATTGTTCTTGCGGGAGTATTTCTCTTTTTGCGGCTTCACCACAACTTCCGAAAGCATGACGTCGGCGGGTGCCAGCTTCACGTTCAGTACTTTGGTGGTGGGTTGCAACTTAATCTTTTTAGTCACATATCCGATGGCTGAAAATGTCAGTTCGTCCCAGCCTTTGCGGGTCTCTACTACATATTCTCCTTCGCCATTGGTGATGGCTCCCACACCTTTCCCTTCATATTGGACGGTGATATACATTAACGGTTCATTGGTCAGAGAGTCTGTAACGACGCCTTTTATTTGTGCGGATGCGTTACTCGCGATAAGTATGAATAGTAAGGTGATAAATTTAATATATCGTTGTTTCATATTCAAGTTATTATAAGGCCGCAAAGGTAGCAAATTACGTTTAAACAAAGAAGTAAATATACTCTAAAGAAATAAGAGGAATGTTTATTATTCCTTTCTTTTGCTTGATGGGAATGGTTATTTTTATGCAATGGTTGCAGATGAATGCTTTTGTGTTATCTTTGCAGGGATGAATTAAATAAAGTCAGATGATGAAATTGCATGTCGTTAGTTTTCAAGTCCCTTTTCCTCCGGATTACGGTGGGGTGATAGATGTGTATTATAAATTGAAGGCATTGAAAAAGGCCGGTCATTCAATTATTTTACATACATATAAGTACAAGAGGGAAGAACAAACGGCTTTGCATGAAGTGGCCGAATGTGTGTACTATTATGAACGCTATACCGGATGGCGTTCTATGTTTACGATATTGCCTTATATTGTATATAGCCGAAGAAATGAATTATTGCTGAAGCGATTGTGTGCGGATGACTATCCCATCTTATTTGAAGGGTTGCATACTTGCTATTTCCTTTCAAATAAACTTTTGAGGGATAGGCAAAAGTGGGTACGGATGCATAATGTAGAGCATGAGTATTATCGATTTTTAGGAAAGTCGACAACTTTCGGGTGGGAGAAATGCTATTATTATTTAGAAGCATGGAGACTACGGCTGTATGAGAAAGTACTGTTGCATGCAGATAAGATATTTGCAATCAATAATATAGATGCGGCATACTTTGTCCGGAAGTATCCTTCGGTACGGACTTATTGCTTGCCTTGTTTCTTTAACGATGTAGACTTGAAAAGAGATAATATTAAAAGCCCTGTCCCAAAGGATTATATCTTATATCATGGTAATCTTTCTGTCCTTGAGAATATTCGGGTAGTTAATTATATTCTGGATCATCTGGTGGGTGGATTGGAGGACGGTGTACAAGTTGTTATTGCAGGGAAGAATCCCGGTAAAAGTATGCAAGAAAAGATTTCGTTGAATCAAAACGTATTCCTTGTAGCAAACCCATCACAGGAGGAGATAGAAACTTTGATAGCATCGGCTCGTATCAATCTGTTATTTACTTTCCAAAATACAGGGATAAAGTTGAAATTGATTTATTCCTTAATAAAAGGACATGGGCATTGTCTTGCAAACTCTACAATGATTCCGGAAGGGGGATTTGAAGAATTATGTGTAATTGCCGACACGAAGGAAGCACAAATTGCTGCCATCCGCGAATTATACGATAAACCCCTCTTACCTGAAGCGTTACGGAGACGACAACAGATATTGAGGGGGATGGGGTATAACAATCAGGTTACTTTAATTCTCCGTTGATCAGCGTCTGCACAATACGTTCAGCAGTTCGTCCGTCCCAACGGTCAGGCAGGGTGGTGTGTTTCCACTCCTCATGCATCAGTCTTTCCAACATGGTTGCAAGTACAACAGGATCCTCGTTCACCAATTCATTGGTTCCTATACGCCACGTTTCGGGATGCTCGGCGTATGAGTTGAGCGTGATGCAAGGCACATCAAGGAAAGTGGCTTCTTCGGCTATGTTTCCGGAGTCGGTGACGATGCCTTTGGCATTGTTGATGAGGTAACCGAAGTGCAGATAGCTTTGTGGAGGGAGGATGTACAAGTGGGGAGCATCTATCTCCAGCGCTTTGATGGCTTTCTGCACGTAGGGGTGCAGGGGAGCGATGATAGGCATGCCGCAGGATTTATCAACCACGGTCTGCATCAGTGCGCTGAGCACCTGTTTCTTGTCCAGCAAGTCATGGCGGTTGAGGGTCAGCAGCAGATAACCTTTCTTCTCCAGCCCCATGCTGGAAAACCATACCGGCTGCAACAAGCGGTGACGGTTGTAACGGACGGTGTCTATCAATATGTTGCCAACATAATGGATATAGTCGGGTATCATACCCTCTTGGTTGAGATTCCGATTGGCCACCATGCCTGCTGTGAACAGATAGTCGGAGATCGCATCAACGATAGTACGATTCACTTCTCGGGGCATATTCATATCAAACGAACGGGTACCGGCAATGAGATGCGCCACTTTCAGACCGCGTTTTTTAGCGACGATGGAACAGCTCATGGTAGCCGTGAGATCGTCTACTACGAGAACCACCTGCGCAGGATGGTTGTCCAGTTCCTTTTCGAAGGCAATCATGATGGCGGCTGTCACTTCGGAGTGGTCGTGTCCGCTGATGCCCAAGTAACCATCGGGCTGTTTCATATCAAGGTCGGAGAACAAAGAAGCGTCCAGATTGGCATCGTCCTGGCGTCCGGTGTAGATCAGACGGTATGAAATTCGTTTTCCCGTATCCTGTGCAGCTTTGATGGCACGGGTGATAGGGGCTATTTTCATGAAGTTTGGGCGTGCTCCCGCCACGATTGTTATTTTCATTTCTACAGTTTTTTTAATTTCCAAGAGACAAATGTACGTTTTCTTAGGGAAATTATTTGTTACTTTGCCGATAATTTTAATACCCGATAATGATAGAAATTTTAAACCTTTAATATAAATCATTGATTATCATGCCAACATTTGTTCAAATACTCGATTTCATAGGTACGTTTGCATTTGCCATCAGTGGCATCCGTCTGGCATCGGCAAAGCGCTTCGATTGGTTTGGAGCGTATGTAGTAGGATTCGTAACAGCTATCGGAGGCGGTACTATACGTGACGTGTTGCTGGGGGTGACCCCTGGCTGGATGACTGATTCTATCTACCTGATATGTACGGGGCTTGCTTTATTCTGGGTGATCCTCTTCGGTAAGCATCTCATCCATCTGCATAACACCTTCTTTATATTCGACAGCATCGGACTGGCACTGTTTACGGTGGTCGGTGTAGGAAAAAGCATAAGTTTGGATTATCCGTTTTGGGTGGCTATCATTATGGGTAGCATCACAGGTGCCGCGGGAGGAGTAATCCGGGACGTGTTTATCAATGAGATCCCGCTTATATTCAGAAAAGAGATTTATGCGATGGCTTGCGTGGTTGGCGGCACGGCTTACTGGATGTGCCATGTCTTGGGAATGGAATCTTACGGTTGTCAAGTAGTGGGCGGCATTGCTGTGTTTGTGACGCGCATTCTGGCTGTGAAGTATAATATATGTCTGCCGATCCTGTCCGGTAGTGGGGAAGAAGTGAACAAGTAAACGAGTGGACAAGGAGACAAGTTAACAAGTAAACAAGGAGATAAGTAAATAAGGCTATAAGGGGAATCGTTTCAGGCTTCTACTTGCATTTTATTCACAAAACAGGCAGACAGGAGAGTCTTGTACCTTTGTTTCCTTGTTCACTTGTCCCCTTGTTCACTCGTTTCCTTGTTCTCTTGTCTACTGAAAGCAAGTTCAAGAACTTGCGAAACTTATGCAGTTCGCAGTCTTTTGGGCTTTTGCAGCTGGCTTTCGAGCCTTAAAAAGAATGCTCGAATGCCAGCCGAACAAGATATCTCTTAGAACATGGAATCTTTCGTATTGAATAACTTCCTTTCGTTCAGTCTCACTACTTTACCATATTTTTCGAGGCGTTTCACGTCGATATCTTTAGGGTTGCCCATGATGCCGATGCAGTATGGTTTGCCTTTCACGTGTTCTTCATAATACTTCACGATATCATCAAAAGTCAGCGAATCAACCTTCGGCAGGTTCTGCTTGGCAGGATCGTCAGTATAACCTATGCGCTGCTGAGACCGCATATATTCGGCTTTGTTGCGGAAAGAAGGATGCGTGGTCAGCATTTCTTGGCGCATGTAACTCTTGATGTTGTCTATACGTTCGGTATTCTTGGGCATGTCTGTGATCAGACCCATGAATACATCCAATGCATCATTAGCCTTGTCATTCTGCGTACCGATGTTTCCGAAGAGGTAAGTAGGATTGCCCGGCAAGGCAGGTGTACCGATGTAGGCTCCGGCTGAATAGGCCATAGAACGCTTGCCGCGGATTTCGTCGAGCACCAAGCCATTGAAACCACCGGAGAAATATTGGTTGAATGCGTCGCGGATTACGTCATCTTTCGTATCATACTTTTCCATAGGCATGTAGAAGTAGATTTGTGCCTGTTCCGCATCAGTATTCGGCAGGAAGTAGATTGTGTTTTCTGTCACGGTAGCCATCGGTTTGTCTTGTGGTGAGGTAGACGGTTTTTCGTTGGCCACTAACGGCAGGTTCTTGCTGAGTATATCGTATGCGTTGTCGAAAGGCATTGTTCCACAATAGAAGATTTCCGCTTCGTAGTTGGAGGCACGGTTAATATCTCCAGTCAGTTCGGAGATTTGCAGTTCGTAGATCTCTTTGTCTGTCAGTTCGTCGATGTAGGAAGACTTGTCTTGATAGATCATGTATTGCATGAGCGCGCTGGACAGGGTGTTCACGTTTTCCTTGCGCTGTTGGCGGCCTCCCAACATAGAACCTTTGAGACGGCTCAGCTGTTTGTCGTCCAGTTTCGGCATCAGAATTTGGCGTGCAAGCAGTTGGCAGGCTTGCGGCAAAGTTTCTTCGTAACCTTCCATTGTGATGTAGAGGTAGTTATTGTTGGCATGCACTTCGCATGTAGCATTCAGTTTGCTGAGTTCCTCTTTTAGCTGTTGCGGTTCGTAGGCTCCCATGATGCCGGCATTGTTCATCAGCTCGGCGGCGATTCCCAGTTTCTTGAACTCACGTTCGCCGACACCGTAGCGCAGGGTCAGGCTGAACACGTTGTTTTCCGGATTCTGCGTATAATACATCTTCGAACGTTCGTTCAGCGGCTTGCTCTGTACGTCGTTGAAGTCGATGAATTTTTCGTTCACCTGTCCGATAGGCAGATTCTTGAACTGCGTGGCATAGAGTGACTGTTTTCCGACAGGAGGTTCGATAGGTTTATATCCCGGTTTTTTGATTTTGGAGCTTTTATCGAGTTTACCTTTTTCGATGTAGATGGCAAGGTAGTCGTTGGTCAGATATTTTTTTGCAACGCGTTTGATGTCATCTGTGGTGATGGCCATCACTTCATCTTTGTAGTTGAGCACTTGGCTGAGGTCTTCTTCATTGACGAAGGCATTCATCAGCATTCGTGCTTTGTAAGTGTTCGATTCCATGCTTCGGTCGAAGTCACGGCACATATTGCTCTTGATGGAATTGATCTGCCATTCTTCAAATTCTCCGTTTGCCACTTTCTCGATGGCTTTCAGTGCCTTCTTCTCAGCGCTTTTGTTTGATTCAAAACGGCGTTGGTTCTCATCGTAGAGCGGAACGCAACGGATGATGTTACGGCCCTGTTCGCGGCGGCTGTCGGAGTAGGCAAACCCTTGGGTCAGTTCACCGTCGATGGTCAGTTTATCCAGCGTACCGGTGTTGCTGCTGTTGCTCAGCAGTGACATGGCGATCTCCAAAGGTTTTTCATCAGGATGTCCGGCAGGCACACCTTTGTAAACAAGGCATACGTTGGGATAGTAGCCTATCTTTGCATTATACTGTTTGCGGCCTTTAATCTCCAGATCGGGATAACTCTTGCGTTGAGGAGTGGCTTTTGCCTTCAGGCGTCCGAAGGTGGCATTGATGCGACCACTGATCTGCTTGGCATCTACGTTTCCGACCAAGATAAGAACCATGTTTTCCGGAGTATACCAATCGTTGTAATATTCGATGAGTTTACTCAGGCGCGGGTTTTTCAGGTGCTCAGGCAGGCCGATGATGGGGCGTGCGTAGGGGTGTCCTTCGTATGCTTTGCTTGAGATGAACTCTTGCTGCACGCTTCCCGGATTGTCCTGATACATATTATAACTCGTTGGTTGAATTAAGAATCTAAATATTTACAAATGAAAAAGTTGCACA
>NZ_CAJUHF010000076.1 GCF_910585845.1 uncultured Bacteroides sp.
GATATCTATAGGGCAGGTTCATGAGAAAATTTTAAAAAAGTGATAAAGTCAGGAAAAGGCGGTTTTAGGCATAACCAATCTGTTGCCGAAAAGCAAAGAGGCGCTTCTCCGCATACCCTATTTCGGTAAGAAGGGAGTAGAGAAATACGGCGATGAACTGCTGGATATCGTGCGGAAGTACAGAACGGAGAGCGGAATAGGAGAAGTATCGTCGGAGGATTAAGTCCCGTCTCTTTAGAAGCTGAAAGCCCATCGTTTTGCTTATGCGAGACTGGGCACCGGCCGATGCCTCCCGAATGGTTCCCTTCCCTTCCTGATACCCCTTTCCCATGAAAGAAAACGCGTATCTTGTGGGATAGATAATTTCCTCTCGCGGAACGGATATTTTCGTCCCATGAAGTGAAAAATTTCGTCTCATGGAGTGAATTTTTTCGTCTCACGAGCTGAAAAAATCCGTCTCACGGGACGAATTTATTCCTCTCGCGAGACGGATTTTTTTTAATAAGGTCCGTTTTTTCCGTGTTGCACTTCTATTCTTATGCCGAATGAGCCGTTGGCAGATTTCAGTTCGAAAGCCCCCTTGAAGTTGTTCCGTTCCCACGGCAAGGCGGAGGGGTTGGGAACTTTCCACCCGTCTTTGTTATACTCTCCGTACGTATTGAGTCGCATTCCGTTCTTTAGCCTGAAACTTCCCATCTGCAGGTTCTGTGTAGACGCCCCGAAGCCGGTCAGTCCGAAAGGGTTGGCGCCGTACACCGTGGAGCTACCCAAACTGAACAGGTTGGAATATCCCTGCGAATAGCTTACGTCGGGATTCAGGCGGAACAGGAAACTATAATCCTTGCTGGCATCCGGAACCTCTAAGTTGAACTTAGGCATTTGGGGTGCCGCCGTCTTCATCAGGTTCATGTCCAAGAGAAAACCGTCGAAATCTTTCACGCCCGACAGGTCTATGCTGCGGATGGTGTCGGCGGTCGTTTCGTTTTGAGCGCCTGCCTGCATGGCAAGGAGGCAAAGGAGTATGATTAGGCTGATCCGTTTCATCGTCGAATGTTTTTATAATCAATGGCGAATATACGGAATATGCGGGAAATATGGAAATAGGAAAGGAAATTTCTGTCCCACGGGTCA
This sequence comes from uncultured Bacteroides sp., assembly GCF_910585845.1. Taxonomy (GTDB): domain Bacteria; phylum Bacteroidota; class Bacteroidia; order Bacteroidales; family Bacteroidaceae; genus Bacteroides. Next base: position 1,132 of record NZ_CAJUHF010000076.1, read on the forward strand.
GTCGTGCACGTGGCTGTCAGTTGACAATCAGTTTATATCCTATTCCGCGTACGTTGACGATGCGTATGCGTCCGTCTTTCGCAAGTTTGTGGCGCAGCTTGGTGATGAAGACGTGCAGGCTGCGGGAGTTGAAGAAACTGTCATCGCCCCAAAGGTCGAGCAGGATGCTTTGCGAGCTGACCACTTGATTACGGTTTTCGCACAGCCGTTTCAGTATTTCAGCTTCGCGGTGGGAGAGTTCCGTCTCTGTTCCGGCATGCGAGAGCTGCTGCGTGACGGCGTTGAAGCGGTAGTCACCTATCTCGAAGCGGGTCTTTTCCGGTTGGGGAGCCTCGTCGAAGCGGAAGGCCCTGCCGACGAGTGCCTTGATGCGCACGATCAGTTCCTGCATGCCGAAGGGTTTCTTCAGATAGTCGTTGGCGCCCAGTTCGAAGCCCTCCACCACATCATGGATGGCGGAGCGGGCGGTGAGGAAGAGTACCGGCGTCTTTCTGTCCGTCTGACGGATGCGGCGTACCATCTCGAAACCATCCAGATGCGGCATCATGACGTCTGCCACTACTACGTCGGGGCGCAGGTCGAAGAAGCGGCGCAATCCTTCCATGCCGTCGTTGGCGGTGTGGATGACGAAGTCCTGGCTCTCCAGTGTCTCTTTGATAATCATGGCGAGGGTTCCTTCGTCCTCAACCAGCAATACGTTGATTTTCTCCATTCCTTTATTATTTTTTCTGACAAGATATGCCGCGTTTTGCAACGAATAATGCGGTATTTTGAAACAAGCCGTGTTTTGCTTTAAAACAAGCCATGTTTTGTTTCAAAACGAGCCATGTTCTCTATCGCAATAAGCCATACCATTTTCTGCAGCAATCCTTGTCATTCAGATTCGTATCGTAAATGTACTTCCTTTCCCCGGTTCGCTCTTCACACTCACGTTGCCATTATGCTTCTCCGTCATGGTTTTCACGTAGAAAAGCCCCAGACCATATCCCTTCGTATTGTGTACGTTTCCCGTCGGCACCCGGTAGAACTTGTCGAACACGTGCGGCAGTTTGTCCGCAGGAATACCCGTTCCGTGGTCGTTGACGGCTATTTCCACCTGTCCGCTTTCCGTCTTCCGGCAGCGGATGCCGATTTCGGCTTTTGCGGGAGAGTATTTGATGGCGTTGTCCATCAGGTTGCTCAGGATGTTGCTGAGGTGGATGCGGTCGGCGGTGAGGACCAGCTCTTCCGGTTCGATGTCGAGCGCGACCTCCACGGGCTTTCCCGCTTTCAGCCGGTGCTGTTCGATGAGGGTGGGGAAGAGGGTCTTCAGGCAGATACGTTCCGGATGGAGGCGGAACGACTTGCGCCGTTCCATGCTCATGGAGAGGATCTGCTCGACCAGCCCGCCCAGCCGTTGCAGCTGTTCCTGGCAGATGCCCAGGTATTTCTCCCTCTGCTGCCTGTCCTCCGCAAGCCCGAAGTGGAGCAATGCGTCGTTGGCGGCATACGCTACGGCGATGGGCGTCTTCAGTTCGTGGGTGATGTTGTTGGTAAAGTCGCTTTTCATCTCCTCCAGCGTCTTTTGCCGCAGGATGGTACGGACGAGATACCCGAAGGTGAAGCCCAATATGAGCAGTATGACGAGGGACGTGGCAAGGATGCCGCCCATTTGTTTCAGTATCAGCCCGTCTACAGGTTCCATCGTCAGACGGTAGGTTTCGCTGAGGCTCATGTTGAGCGTATAGTCGTAGCGCACCGCCTTCTTGCTGGGCAGATACCCTGCGGACTGCACCCTGCCCAAGGTATCGACAAAGACCTGCGACGAGTCCGGTGTAGTGTGCGTACGGAAGTACTCCAGGTGGTGGGGGAGACGGATGCCGTACTCCTGCAATTGGAGGGTCAGCAGGCTGTCGTAGACGGTAATGTCGGGCGAAGAGAAGAGGTCGATGCCGGAGTGTATTCCTCTTTGGATGAATCCTGCCAGTGCTTGCGTGCTTCCTTGGTCGTGTAAGATTAGTGCCAGCCCGTTGTCGCTGCGTAGCATGGCGCTCGACTCCTCCGGTGCCAGCGTGTCTTTCCGGAGTCTGTTTCCTTCGTCATCCTTGATGTCCCTGCTCACCACCGGATTCTCACTGCCCGCTTCGTAGCCCGCCTGCACCTCGACGGAACCGTGCTGCCCGTTCTCCCGTTGCATCTTCTTGATGCGGAGCATCATCTCGCGGTAGTCGCTCATGCGCATTGCCTCGTGGATGTTTTTCTCCATTTCGTGCGTCATGGTGCCGTATAAGCCTGTGAGCCAGTAAGCCTGATAGGCAAAGGTGCCCGTCAGGGAGATAAGGACCAACGTGGCGATAAGTCTGAATGGCAATTTCATGTTTTCTCTGATTTATGCTGGCAAAGATAAGAAAGATACCGCCAGTCAGGACACCGGATAAGACTAAATAACAGTTCCGATAACAGTAAATAAGACTATGTAAGTTGCCGGTAACCTGAAATCCGGAGGAATAGCCCTTTCTTTGCACCGTCTGATTATTGATTTTATGAATATGAAACAGAAATGCAAATCCCTTCTTCCCCTGTCGTTCTGCCTGCTGAGTGCAAGCCTTTCTGCACAGGGAACTCCCGAAAGCGCCTGCGCTTCCGGCGAGCGGACTCTCAGTGCCGACAGCCTGGTCGCTGCCGACACCCGTTTGGACAGTATCTATCAATCCCTTCCTGAAATCATGATTACCGGGCAGCGCCCCATCGTGAAGGCAGAACAAGGCAAACTGGTCTACGACCTGCCCCGCCTGATCGGCAGTCGGCACGTGGATAACGCCTACGATGCCGTAAAGGAACTGCCGGGCGTGACCGAGATGGAAGGGCGGCTGATGCTTGCCGGACAAAGTGTGACTGTAGTGCTGGACGGCAAAGTGACCACCCTGACCACCGAGCAACTCTACGCCCTGCTGAAAAGCATCCCCGCTGGACGCATCGCGAATGCCGAAGTCATGTACAGCGCTCCGGCGCGCTATCAGGTGCGCGGGGCATTGATCAACCTCACCTTGAAACCAAACACCGACGCCCCCTCTTCCTTGCAGGGAGAAGCCTACGGCAAGTATCGTCAGAAGCACTACGAAGGCTTCAGCGAGCGCGTCAGCCTGATTTATAACCGGAAGAAATTCTCGGCAGATTTTCTTTACTCACACACCCACGGCAGGGGATATACCCTGACCGACAAGGACGCCCTGCACGCCCAGACAGACGGTTCCACCCACCACATCACCACCGACGAGGCGGGGCGGAGCCGTTCGCACACCCACAGCTTCCGCGCCGGAGCGGACTACAACTGGAGCCAAGCGCATCAGCTGAGTCTGGTCTATAACGGAAACTACTCGACCTACCACAGCCTGATGGACATCTTCGGCACCCAACGGTCCGACACCCGTAGCCGCAGCCGCGACTGGCTGCACAATGCCCGGCTGGACTATCGCACTCCCTTCGGACTGAAAGCCGGAGCCGAAATGACGTACTACCGCTCTCCCTCCAGCCAACAGCTGCACAGCATCCTGCAAGGCGAGGAACTTGCTTTCCGCACCGAAGATTGCCAACGCATCAACCGCTGGAAGTTCTTCCTTGCCCAAGAGCACGACTTGGGGCGCGGCTGGGAGATGAACTACGGTGCAGTCTATACCACAAGCATCGACCATAGCTACCAGTTCTATTATGATACACACACCGCCGCCGTGCGCCGCACCGCAATTCCCGCCGACATGCAGTCGCGTCGTCGCGAGCAGACCCTGAATCTCTATGCCGGATTCAGCAAGAGTTTCGGTGACAAGCTCTCTCTGGACGCTTCGCTTGCCGCAGAACATTACCGCACGCCGGCATGGAACCAGTGGGATGTCTATCCGACCCTCAACCTTAGTTATACTCCCGCTCCCGGACTGGTCTGGCAACTTGCCTTGAGCAGCGACAAAGTATACCCCGACTATTGGGCAGTGCAGGATGCCGTCTCCTACCTGGGCGGCGGATATTCCGAAGTCCGTGGGAATCCCTCGCTGAAACCGGCACAGGAGTATCAGCTCCAACTGACGCACATTCTGAAGGGCAGGTATATCTTCAGCGCATGGTTCTCTTACATCAAGGACTACTCTACCCAGACCCTCTACCAATCTCAGGAGCGGCTGGTGGAGATCTACAAATACCTTAACTTCAACTTCCAGCAGCAGGCAGGAGTGCAAGCATCCGTCCCGTTCGGCATAAAGCACTGGCTGGACTCGCGGCTTACGCTGGTCGGAGTGTGGCATCGGGAGAAAGACGATGATTTCTGGGACCTCCCCTTCGACCGGAGTATCTGTTACGGCATTGCCATGCTGACTAACAGCATCACCCTCTCGAAGAAACCGGATCTGAAGCTGACCCTGACCGGAATGGTGCGCAGCAAAGCCACGCAAGGCATCTACGATTTGCCTGCGTCGGGTTATGTGAATGCCGCCTTGCGCTACGGTTTCGCCCGCGGCAAGGCAGTCCTCACCCTCTACTGCGACGATATCTTTGAGACAGGACAGATCAGTCCCCGCATCCGCTTCGCCACACAGCACGTGACGAACAGTTATGGCTGCTTCCGCGAAGCCGGCGTTTCGGTCGCGTACAAGTTTGGCGGCTACAAAGAGAAGAAGCGGGCAGGGGTAGACACTTCGCGTTTCAAGTGACGTCCCGGCGGCAGACGTCCTCTTGCCGCCCCGGCATCTGCTTCATAAGAGCATATCGCATACGATAAACATCAGAATAGACTGTCTTATCTCCCCGATCTTTCCTAACTTTGTCAAAACAAAAAGAAATATCAACCTTCCGCCCGTTCCTGCCAAAGGAGGGCGGAGCTTAAATGAATGTATTATGATTAACAGATTTGTTTTGAACGAAGTATCCTACTTCGGACCGGGTGCCCGCGAAGTGCTCCCACAGGAGATTAAACGTCTTGGATTGCATAAAGCGTTTGTATCAACCGACAAAGACCTGATCAAGTTCGGCGTGGCCGACAAAGTATTGTCCGTATTGGACAAGGCAGGTATTCCATACACCGTGTTCAGTGACATCAAGCCCAACCCGACAGTCAGCAATGTGAATGCCGGCGTGAAGGCCTTTGCCGAGTCCGGTGCCGACTTCATCCTTGCCATCGGCGGTGGCTCTTCCATCGACACATCGAAAGCCATCGGCATCATCACTAACAATCCCGAGTTCAGCGACGTCGTTTCTCTGGAAGGCGTGGCTCCTACGAAGAAGAAATCTGTCCCCATCATTGCTCTGCCCACTACTGCCGGTACGGCAGCCGAAGTGACCATCAACTACGTGATCACCGACGAAGCGAACGAAAAGAAGATGGTATGTGTGGACCCGAACGATATCCCTGCCATTGCCATCGTAGACGCCGAACTGATGTACACCCTGCCCAAAGGCCTGACAGCCTCTACCGGACTGGATGCCCTGACGCATGCCATCGAAGGCCTGATCACCAAAGGTGCGTGGGAAATGAGCGACATGTTCGAAATCAAAGCCATCGAAATGATCACCCGTTATTTGGAGACGGCAGTGTTTGAACCGACCAATGCCGAAGCCCGCAACGGTATGGCAGTGGCACAGTATATTGCCGGTATGGCATTCTCAAACGTAGGCTTGGGCGTCGTTCATGGTATGGCACACCCGTTGGGAGCCATCTTCGACATACCTCATGGTGTGGCGAATGCGCTCTTGTTGCCCATCGTGATGGAATTTAATGCACCCGCTGCCCTTGATAAATATGTGGAAATCTCCAAGGCAATGAATGTCTATCGGGAAGGAATGAGCAAAGAAGAGGCTGCCCGTGCCGCCGTAGATGCAGTGAGAGCCTTGGCTGTAAGGGTAGGCATACCGCAATACCTTTCAGAACTGGGCATCAAGGAGAGCGACCTCGACAAACTGGCTACTGCCGCTATTGCCGATGTCTGCACTCCGGGTAACCCTCGTGAGGTAACGAAAGACATTATTCTGGAATTGTATAAGAAAGCACTTTAAAAGAAGATATCTCTTTGTCGTGATGCCCGCGGAAAGAGCAGTTCAGGCTGTCTCGTTTTCGCGGGCATCTTGTATTGTGTTGACTCGCTCAGCAGCTGCGGAAAGCAGGAGACGAAATCAGCATCCGCATTGATACCAACGTCATAAATATCCTGCTCGACTTGGAGCCGTGGTTGCGGACCATGCATCATGACACTGCCCGAGATGAAGGAAGTGGCTGAGAAGTATAAGGACCGCCTGACCATAATCAGTCTGAGCAGCGATACGAAGAAAGGTTGGAAGGACGCATTCTTGATACTGCTACGGTTCTACGGATTCATGTCAATTATATCCCGAAATACTGGATACGGATAGACAAAGGCATCCGGCTGGTAGCAGACGACGGAACTGTATGCCCTGTGCTTCGGTCGGAAGGCATCTCCTTAGGCGAGAAATTCTATGTGCCGGAGAGTGGCGAAGCCGACTACACGCTCTATTTCGCCCCATTGCCTGCCGGTGCGCGTGCTTTTGACATGGTGGAATCGGAAGCCCCGAATGCAGACCGTTTGGAAGGCATCGCCCTGAGCATTGAATAAGATAATCTCTCCTTTACCTTTTTTATCTTGCTATCTGCGTCGTTTTTCGTACTTTTGCAACCTTATAAAAAGAAAGTTATTACAAAGAAAGGAATATGCTGTATGAAATCAGACATTGAAATCGCTCGCGACGTAGAGCTGAAAAAGATTAAACAGGTAGCCGAAAGTGTAGGCATCCCACGTGAAGAAGTAGAGAACTACGGACGGTATATAGCCAAAATCCCTACTCATCTGATTGATGAAGAGAAAGTAAAAAAGAGTAACCTGATACTGGTCACGGCAATCACTGCCACCAAGGCTGGTATAGGTAAGACCACCGTATCCATCGGTCTGGCGTTGGGACTGAACAAGATCGGTAAGAAGGCCATTGTCGCCCTGCGTGAACCTTCGCTGGGTCCCTGCTTCGGGATGAAAGGTGGTGCCGCAGGTGGCGGATATGCCCAGGTGCTTCCTATGGAGAAGATAAACCTGCATTTCACGGGAGACTTTCACGCCGTCACATCGGCACATAACATGATATCCGCCTTGCTCGATAATTATTTGTATCAGCACCAGTCGGATGGCTTCGGACTAAAAGAAGTTATCTGGCGTCGTGTGCTCGATGTGAACGACCGCTCTCTGCGTAGTATCGTGACAGGTTTGGGTCCCAGCACCAACGGTATCACCGAAGAATCAGGTTTCGATATCACTCCTGCCTCCGAGATTATGGCGATTCTTTGCCTGGCAAAGGATATGGAAGACCTTAAACGTCGGATTGAGAACATCATTTTAGGTTTCCGCTTTGATGGCCAGCCCTTCACGGTAAAGGAATTAGGAGTGGCCGGTGCCATTGCCGTATTGCTGAAAGATGCCATCAACCCCAATCTGGTGCAAACCACCGAAGGAACTGCTGCCTTTGTTCATGGAGGTCCGTTTGCTAATATCGCCCATGGTTGCAACTCCATCCTTGCGACAAAGCTGGCGATGACTTTCGGCGATTATGTTGTGACGGAAGCAGGTTTCGGTGCTGACCTTGGTGCGGAGAAATTCTATAACATCAAGTGCCGCAAGAGTGGTCTGCAACCTCGCCTGACGGTGATTGTTGCCACAGCCCAAGGATTGAAGATGCACGGCGGCGTCAGTCTCGACCGTATTAAGGAACCTGATATGGAAGGCTTGCAACATGGATTCGGCAATCTGGATAAACACGTGCGTAATCTGCGTTCGTTCGGTCAGACGGTGGTCGTTGCTTTCAACCGTTTTGCGGCGGACACAGACGAAGAGGTGGAAGCCATCCGTCGTCATTGTGAGGAGAAACTGGGTGTAGGCTTTGCTGTCAACAATGCTTTTGCCGAAGGAGGCGAGGGAGCTATGGAGCTTGCCAACCTGGTAGTAGACACTATCGAACACCAGCCCTCCGAACCGTTGAACTTCACATACAATGACGCGGACAGTGTAGAACGTAAGATCGAAAAAGTAGCCTGCAATCTCTATGGCGCCAGTGTCGTGACTTACAGTACCCATTCACGTAAAATCATCAAGCTGATTGAGCAAATGGGCATCAGTCATTATCCGGTTTGCATAGCCAAGACGCAATACTCTTTCTCCGCTGATCCGAAGATATATGGCGCAGTTGACAATTTTGAGTTCCACATCAAAGATATAGTCATCAATAATGGTGCGGAGATGATCGTTGCCATTGCCGGAGAGATTCTCCGCATGCCCGGACTTCCAAAAGAGCCGCAAGCAATGCATATCGATGTCGTGGATGGAAAGATAGAGGGGCTGAGTTAAGGCTCTTAATCTGTCCGGAAAATTTTTACTAATTTTTCATCGGATTATTAGAGCTTGTTTAAATTTTCTTCAAAAAGTTATTTATTCAGCTTCTTTTGGGCTTCTTTAGAGTTTCTTTTCGGTCTGTTTTTCTGTTTTTATTCGTCACATAGCCCGCTATGCTCCTCATAAAAACAGAAAAACATCCTCAAAAAGAACTCTCAAAAGAAGGCTGAACAGAATTTAAACAGGCTCTTAGTAAAAATAGGGTGGAAAATTAGTAAAAATCCGGAATGCACTATCCGATGAATATTCCTCAATTGAATATTCCTCAATGAACGGATTGAAGAACTCAGAGTATCGTAATGAAGAAGACAACGAAGATATACAAGGACATACCAGCAGGCTATCCGCTCTGCCTCCATACCGACTGTCCGATGGCTGATACGTGTCTGCGGCAGATAGCTTATCGCCGACATGCGGAGTTGGACACATATCTGAAACTGATTAATCCCTCGAAATGCAGCAAACAGGCAGATTGTCCACACTATGTGAGCAACCGTCCCGTGAGGTTTGCCAAGGGATTCGTGAACTTCAAGAAGCAGATGTACCCCGACCAGTATGATAAGTTCATGACATTGCTCATCTGCCATTTCGGACGCAATCAATACTTCAAACGAAGGCGCGGAGAGATTGTCCTCTCTCCCGAAGAACAAGAGGTCATCCAAATAGCTCTTGAAAAGGCCGGAGTAATCCAACCTATGGAGTTTGACGAGTATGTCGAATCCATCAACTGGATACCCTGAAGCAATTTATATCTTGAAGCAATTTATACCTTGAAATGATAACAATAAAAAGTGAATATGACTTCAAAGGTAGTCGAAGTCATGAGGTATTCCAGTATCAGTTGACTGAAACTCCAGTACCAGATAATATACACTAAAAAGGGTACTGGTCAAGAGTAAAAGGATAAAAGAGTTTTGGCATAATGTGTTTGGACGAACTTGTGTCAACAAATAAGATGTTGTTCGTTGGATATGGATATATGCAGGCACAAACACATAATGGCATTTAATATTTCAACTTTTGACATATGGATGAAAATTATGATGAATTACTGTCTCTGATTACCCATGGGGTGGAAATAGAGAAGAAAATAGCCCGTGGGAACATGAATCAATTCTTGGATTGTCTGAAACTGGAGAACGCACTTATCTTCGGTTCTAAGTATCTGGAAACATTTTCTTCCATGAAAGCAAAAGAAAGGTTGGATATTTACGATGCAGCATATTATACTAATTGACTATCAATCTTTTATGGCTTAAAAGATAGAAGGCTCAAAAAATTACTTGTTTTTTCGCCGAAAA
>NZ_CAJUHF010000077.1 GCF_910585845.1 uncultured Bacteroides sp.
TGTGCAACTTTTTCATTTGTAAATATTTAGATTCTTAATTCAACCAACGAGTTATGAATATAAGAAGATGGTGTGGGCAAACCGCTTGACCTACAACTGGACCTTTGCCGACAATCACCACTTCGACGCCCTTGCCGGCTACGAGATTGACGACCAGTATCGCGACTACCTGTCGGGCTATGCCACCAACTTTGCCACCTACGACAAGAACGAAATCAGCAACGGTATGAAGACCGAGTCGGTAGGCGGCAACTATACCCGCACCCGCATGGTGTCCTACCTCTTCCGCTTGAACTACGACTACAAGAACCGTTATTACTTAGGAGCCAGCTTCCGTACCGACGGCAGTTCGCGTTTCCATCGCGATAACCGCTGGGGTAACTTCTGGTCCGTATCAGCTGCATGGCGTGCCATTGAAGAAAACTTCATGGAACCTGTTCAGAACTGGCTGACCGACTTGAAACTGCGCGCGTCTTACGGTGTGAACGGTACGCTTCCTTCCGACTACTTCGGTTACATGGGACTCAGCAGCCTGACCAACGGTTACATGGAACAACCGGGTATCAGCCAATCTCAACTTAGAAACGACAATTTGAAGTGGGAAACCAACTATAACTTCAACTTAGGCTTGGACTTCGCTTTGTGGAACCGCATCAACGTGACACTGGAATATTACACCCGTACCACCAAAAATTTGTTGATGGATCGTCCCATCTCCATGACCACCGGCTTCAGCAGCTACCTGATGAATATCGGTGAGGTGAAGAACAAGGGTGTAGAACTGGAAATCAGCTCTACAAACATCCGTACCAAGGATTTCAGTTGGAACACCACCTTCAACATCTCGCACAACAAGAACGAGGTAGTTACGCTGGACGGCATGCAGACCGAGATTATCAGCGGTACGCAGATTCGTAAAGTGGGTCACTCCTATCGCACGTTCTACATGAAAGAGTTTGCAGGCATCAATCCTGAAACGGGCGCTCCACAGTTCTATACCAACGAACTGGATGAGAACGGTCGCTACAAGAAAGATATCACAGAGGAAAGTACCAAGGCAAATGCCATCGTACTGGATAAGCATGCGGAACCCACTGCTATTGGTGGACTTACCAATACATTACGCTACAAATGGTTCGATTTTAGCTTCATGTTCTCTTACCAGTTTGGTGGCTACTCCTACGATACGTGGGCGCAAAAAACCGAACACGGCGGTTATGACCTAGAAGCCAATATTCCTACCTACTATAGAGACAGTTGGAAGAAACCAGGCGATGTAACCAAGTATGAACTTTTCTACGACAAGTCTTCGGCATACGCCATGAACAAGATTACCTCTACACGCCGTCTGCACAGCACGGACTTCATCCGTCTGAAAACGTTGACATTCGGTGTTACTGTACCGAAAGAGTGGACCCGCCGGATTGGTATCGACAACGTACGCCTCTACGCTTCGGCAAATAACCTGTGGACGTGGGCGGCTTACGATTACTACGACCCCGAAGCCGTGAGCGGCGGTACCGCCATTTGGGGAACACCTCCTTTGAAGACGGTTACTTTTGGTGTAAACGTAAATTTCTAACCCTCTAAAAAAAGAACTGTTATGAAGATATTAAAATACTTATTGATAAGTTCCGTATTGTTTACCGCCACTTCTTGCGGAAACGATTGGCTGGATTTGGAACCCTCTACTTCGGTAGATACGGAAACAAGCATCAAGATATTGTCGGACGTGGAGTTTACACTGAACGGCATTTACAGCACGATGCAAAGCTCGGATGCCTATTCAGGCAGATTGGTCTATTATGCAGACGCTACGGGCGATGACATGCAGGCGGTCAGCTCCACCAAGCGTGTGGGTAACTATTACCTTTTCGGTTTTTCCGCCGACAACGGTCCCAGCAGTCACTGGTCCTATCTTTATTCCATCATCCAGAACTGTAACCTGATTCTGATGAACATCGACAAAATTGCCACCGACGAGGATGATGCCGACTATCGCGACGACCTGAAGGGAGAGGCGCTTGCCATCCGCGGACTGGCGCTGTTCGATCTGACCCGCCTCTTCGGTTATCCTTATACGAAAGACAACGGCGCCTCCCTTGGTGTGCCTATCGTGGAAGGACTCTCCACCATCGACAGCAAGCCGAAGCGCAACACTGTTGCAGAGTGCTATAAGAAGGTAATAGACGACTTGGAACAGAGTGTCAACCTGCTGAGCGGAAAGTTCAAGAAGGGTAAGTTCAACAAGTGGGCGGCGATGTCGCTGTTGAGCCGTGTTTACCTGTACAAGAACGACAATGCCAACGCCTTCAAGTATGCGACGGAAGCCATCAAGGGAGCCGAGAAGCAGAAATATGCGTTGTGGACCAATGAAGAGTATCCCACCATTTGGGCAAACGATGCTTCCGCTTCGAAACCGGGCGAAGTGCTGTTCGAGATTGTCAACCTGACTACCGACAGCCCAGGCAAGGAGAGCATGGGTTACTTGAGTTCCAAGGACGGTTACGATGACATCTGCATCACCTGCTCCTTCTACCACTTCCTGCTGGAAGACCCGGACGATGTCCGATTGAAATTGCTGAGTTTCGACAAAACCTATTATGCCTACGTCAACAAGTACCAGCCGCAGGAGGGTGAGAACATCGAGGATGCCAACATCCCACTTATCCGTCTGTCCGAAACCTACTTGATAGCTGCCGAGGCTGCCGTGAAGCTGGACGACAACGCCTCTGCCGTGAAATACCTTGACCCCATCGTGCGCAGGGCGAACCCCGACAATACGGTAGAGGGAACTACCGTCACTCTGGAACGTGTATTGAACGAACGCCGCAAGGAGCTGGTATGTGAAGGACACCGCATGTACGATGCTGTCAGAAACGGGCTTTCAATAGAACGCCTGAACGAGACAGACAAGAAACTATCGAAAACCAAGCATAGCGCGAAGTACATGAAAGACATCAACTGGGACTTCTTCAGAATCCTGCTTCCTATCCCCAAACGCGAGATGGATGCTAACCCCAATATGGTGCAGAATCCCGGTTATTAAAATGACAAACATTCCATGAAATAGAACCTATGAACAAGATGAGTTTAGTGAAACTTTCACTTGTGGTATATATTCTGATCTTTATGAGTTCCGGCATCTTTGCCGGAACTCTTGGTTTGGATAGCAAGAAGAAAGAGAAGGAGAAGGAGAAGGAGAAAAAGGAAGTGGAGCTGTCGACAGACGGTCCTTATGTAATTTATCGTCCGGACGGCAAGACTCGCATCGTCAGCGTGGATGTCAGAGGGAGAATTTGTGACACCACCTACACGGTGCTACCGAAAGATTTCCAGCTGCACGTGACAGACCACAAGGGGAAATCTTCGTTCGATGTCAAACTGCATCCTGTGAAACGTCCCGACTGGAACTACCGACAACCAGACAAGGTGTTCGTAATGTCCGACCCGCATGGCAGACTGGACTGTGTCATCAGCCTGCTCCAAGGAAACGGCATCATCGACAAGGAGTATCGCTGGGACTTCGGCAGAAATCACCTGGTGGTCATCGGTGACATCTTTGACCGTGGTAAGGACGTGCCGCAAATCTTTTGGCTCTTCTACAAGCTGGAGGCGGAGGCGGAGCAGGCGGGCGGTCGTGTCTCGTTCCTACTGGGGAACCACGAGCCGATGGTGCTTGCCGGAGATTTACGCTACACGAAGGAAAAATACAAGGCACTTGCCGAGAAATTAGGCATCGACTATCGCAAGCTGTTCGGCTCCGAAACAGAACTGGGACGCTGGCTAGGCACCCGCAACACAATGCAAGTCATCGGGAAAGACCTCTATGTGCACGCCGGGCTGGGAAAGGAGTTCTACGACCACAACCTCGACATCCCGACGGTGAATCGGGAAATGAGCCGTGCTTTGTTCATGAACAAGAAGGAGCGCAAGGCATTGTCGCCCCTCACGGCTTTTCTTTACGGAAACAACGGTCCCATCTGGTACAGAGGATTGGTAAGAACGGAGACAAAGTACCATCCTTTAACTTCCGACTCTCTGCAACTGCTGTTGAAACGCTATAAAGTACGTCGTATCATCGTAGGGCACACTATCTTCAAAGATATTTCCACTTTCTATGGCGGAAAAGTAATCGGCGTCAATGTGGATAATAAGAAAAATCGCAAAAAGAGACGTGGACGTGCGGTGCTGATTGAGCAGAACAAGTATGTGGTAGTAGGAGATAAAGGAGCGAAGCGAACATTATCGGTTGATTAGTTGCCCCTATTTTTACTACCGGAAGTGAAAACGACAAGCCACATATAGATTCACTTCCAAATCAAAAATTAAACGAAAAACCGTACTTAGCCAACTTCATGCTTTTTTAATAAGCATTTTGCTCAAACAGTTTTCATAGCAACATAATCACCTGATTATAAAAAATTGAAACGGAACAATTGACTCAGGAACTGAATAACTTTCAGTTCCTGAATCAATGCTTATTCATTCAGTCAAGAACTCAAATAAGAAGAGCTTTAAATTACAAATATTATTCTTCAAGATTCACTTTTTACACCCCACAAACGAGAGGTGTACCCACCCGAAAAGCCCCAGTACGATGACCAACAACGTCTGTATGCCGTGCACTATCAGAGCGAAGATTCCCGCATCGGTGGCACCGACACCATACATCATCATCATAGTGATAACGGCAAAATGCCAAGGACCTGCCCCGTTGGGAGTAGGGACAATCACTGCGAAGGTGCCTCCCACAAACATCACCAATCCCGCCAACACGCCAAGATGGGCGGTAAAAGAGAAACAATAGAAAGTGAAATAGAAGTGATAGAAATAACACAACCATATTAACAAGGTGTATAAAACGAAAAGTGGAATATTCTTCACCTGCCTCAACGACATCACGCCTTCCCAAATGCCAAGCATCATGCCTTTCATCTTATCGAAGAAGGAAAACATGCGCAATAGAAAATAGAGCAACACCCCTACTCCAGCCACACACAGGAAGGCCACATAGAACCAAGGCGACGACACCAAATGTAGCAACGAAGGAATCTTCGTTCCCGTCTCCTCAAAGAAACGGACAAAGACAGGCATCTGCACCAAAAAAGCGACACCGGCTATCAGCACGATGGAGAGCATATCTATCAGACGTTCCGTCACAACCGTACCGAGCGACTTCGCAAAAGAGACATCGTCGTACTTGGCAAGCACACCGCAACGAGACACTTCGCCCACACGCGGTAGGACAAGGTTGGCAGCGTAGGAGATGAAAATAGCGTCCACACAGTCGCTACTCTTCGGATATACCCCCAAAGGGGCAAGCGTCTGCTTCCAGCGCCAGCCGCGGAACACATGGCTCATCACCCCAAAAAACAGTGAAACCAACATCCATCCCCAGTCAATACCGTACAACAGTACTTCTTCGGCACGCATAAAGTCGAAATCCCGATACATCCAATAAAGAACAAAACCGCCCAAGGCTATCGGTAAAAGGATTTTCGATGTTTTTTTTAATAGTTTATTCATGCAGAATTCGTTATTCTTCGTCGAAAAGGATTACCTTTGCAGACCGCAAAGATAGTGCAAACCGGAAGTAGTGCCAAAAAAGCAATCTTGTTTTTTAGCCTGAACTACGGCTCTTTCATTTAAAGGAGTTAAAAGAAAAATATCAAAAGCCTCTCTTTGCAAAGCGTGTGGTAAGGATTGTTCAACACAGTAACGGTTCAGTTGATAAATGAAATTAGTAAAACCTAAAAAATTTCTCGGCCAGCACTTCCTGAAAGACCTGAAAGTGGCGCAGGACATAGCCGACACTGTAGATACATGTCCCGGTCTTCCGATATTGGAAGTAGGTCCGGGAATGGGCGTATTGACCCAGTTCCTTGTAAAAAAAGAACGTCCGGTAAAGGTGGTCGAACTGGATTATGAATCCGTAGCTTACCTGCGCGAAGCATACCCGTCACTGGAAGATAACATCATCGAAGACGACTTCTTGAAGATGAACCTGCAACGGCTCTTCGGAGGAGAACCGTTCGTACTGACAGGAAACTATCCTTATAACATATCCAGCCAGATCTTCTTCAAAATGCTGGATAACAAGGATCTTATTCCCTGCTGCACCGGCATGATACAGAAAGAAGTCGCCGAACGCATTGCCGCCAGCCCAGGCAGCAAGACATACGGCATCCTGAGCATATTAATACAGGCATGGTATCGGGTGGAATATCTCTTCACCGTGCATGAACACGTGTTCAACCCGCCACCCAAGGTGAAAAGCGCCGTCATCCGAATGACGAGAAACGAAACCCAGAATTTAGGGTGCGACGAGAAACTGTTCAAGCAGATTGTGAAAACCACTTTCAACCAACGCCGTAAGACACTGAGAAATTCCATAAAACCGATACTTGGCAAAGAGTGCCCGCTGACGGAAGATGTCCTGTTCAACAAACGCCCGGAACAACTCTCCGTACAAGAATTTATCGACTTGACCAACCGTGTAGAAAAAGCCTTAAAGGAGGAGAAAGAACATGGAAATGGATGAAGCATACATTGACAACGTCAGAAGCCTGATCGAGCAGAAAGATGCCGAAAACGTCAAACCGCTCCTTATCAATCTGCACCCTGCAGATATTGCTGAACTTTGTGACGAACTGAGTCCGGAGGAGGCACGTTTCGTATATCGCTTATTGGATAACGAAACAGCCGCAGATGTCCTCGTGGAAATGGATGAAGACGTCCGGAAGGAGTTTCTGGAAATACTTCCGTCGGAAACCATCGCCAAACGCTTCGTAGACTACATGGATACGGACGATGCCGTAGACCTGATGCGTGAACTGGACGAAGAGAAACAGGAGGAAATCCTCTCGCACATTGAAGACATCGAACAAGCAGGAGATATCGTAGATCTGCTAAAGTATGACGAAGATACTGCCGGTGGTCTGATGGGTACGGAAATGGTGATAGTGAACGAAAACTGGAGTATGCCGGAATGTCTGAAAGAGATGCGCCAGCAAGCCGAACAGTTGGATGAAATCTATTACGTCTATGTCATCGACGACGAAAACCGCCTGCAAGGTGTGTTCCCGCTGAAGAAGATGATCACCTCCCCTTCCGTCTCCAAAGTGAAACACGTGATGCGGAAAGACCCCATCTCCGTACATGTAGACACCCCTGTAGAGGATGTAGTGCAGATCATCGAGAAATATGACCTTGTAGCCGTCCCCGTTGTCGACAGTATCGGGCGGCTGGTAGGACAAATCACTGTAGACGACGTCATGGATGAAGTCCGCGAACAATCGGAACGTGACTACCAGTTGGCATCCGGTCTGTCGCAGGATGTAGAAACAGACGATAACGTCATGCGGCAAACCACCGCGCGCCTGCCATGGCTCATCATCGGCATGCTGGGCGGTATTGGCAACTCCATGATACTGGGCAATTTCGATGCGACCTTCGCTGCCCATCCCGAAATGGCACTTTATATCCCGCTGATAGGCGGTACGGGCGGAAACGTCGGAACACAGTCTTCGGCCATCATCGTGCAAGGCCTTGCCAACAATTCGCTGGATGCCAAAGACATCTTCAAGCAAATCACCAAAGAATCCGTAGTAGCCTTCATTAATGCCACGATCATTTCTTTAATGGTATATATCTATAATTTCGTCCGGTTCGGCGCCGCAGCCACCGTCACTTATTCCGTCTCCATCAGCCTGTTTGCTGTAGTGATGTTCGCCTCCATCTTCGGCACCTTGGTTCCGATGACCTTGGAAAAACTGAAAGTGGATCCCGCCATTGCCACCGGACCGTTTATTGCGATCACCAACGACATTATAGGCATGATGTTATATATGGGAATAACCGTTTTACTTGCCTAAATGAAGGGAAAATTAAAAAAAACGATGAAAAAAGTATGAAGTAATTATTTTATTTCATTAATTTGTGATTTAATGTAACCCGAACGGATAAAACCGTTTCTAAAAACGTATCTACAATGATAGACACCCATGACACTAATCTGCCCGAAAAAGCAGCAGAATTAGAAGAAGACAAGAAAGCAGCAGAGGTTTCCGAGCCTATCTCGATAGAAACTCCGGCTGAGCAAGCGACATCGGAAGAAAAACCGGCAGAAACCACGCAAAGGTTAAGTAAGGAAGAAATCCTCACCAGATTGAAAGAGATCTCTGTGGAGGTAGAAAATGTCGGCAAGCAAGAGATTGACAGTTTGAAACAGGCTTTCTACAAACTGCATAATACCGAACAGGAGGCTGCAAAAAGGCTTTTCATCGAAAACGGAGGAACGGCAGAGAGTTTCGTCCCCACCGCGGACACTGTAGAAGAAGAGTTCAAGAGTGTCATGTCCGTCATTAAGGAGAAAAGAAGCATATTGTCAGCTGAACAGGAACAACAAAAAGAGTTGAACCTGCAAATCAAGCTTTCCATCATCGAGGAGCTGAAAGAACTGGTAGAATCTCCCGATGATGCCAACAAGTCTTACACCGAATTCAAGAAGTTGCAACAGCAATGGAACGAAGTGAAACTCATCCCGCAAGCCAAAGCTAACGAGTTGTGGAAGAACTACCAGCTTTACGTAGAAAAATTCTACGACCTGCTAAAGCTAAACAATGAGTTCCGCGAATACGACTTCAAGAAAAACCTGGAAATAAAGACCCACCTTTGCGAAGCTGCCGAAAAGTTGGCAGATGAAGAAGATGCCGTATCGGCTTTCCACCAATTGCAGAAGTTGCATCAGGAGTTCCGCGATACGGGTCCGGTAGCCAAAGAGTTGCGCGATGAAATATGGAACCGTTTCAAGGTAGCCTCAACTGTGATCAATCGCCGCCACCAACAGCACTTCGAATCGCTGAAAGAAGCAGAACAACACAATCTCGACCAAAAGACGGTTATCTGCGAAATCATCGAGGCCATTGATTATGACGCACTGACCAACTTCGCTGCTTGGGACAATAAGACACAGGAAATCATCGCCTTGCAAAACAAATGGAAAACGATAGGTTTCGCACCGCAGAAGGTGAACGTGAAGATATTCGAACGTTTCCGTAAGGCATGTGATGAATTCTTCCGTAAGAAAGGCGAGTTTTTCAAATCACTAAAAGAAGAGATGAACGCCAATCTGGAAAAGAAGCGTATTCTTTGCGAAAAAGCGGAAGCCCTGAAAGAAAGCACCGACTGGAAGGCAACTGCCGACGAACTGACCAAACTCCAGAAGGAGTGGAAGACCGTCGGTCCGGTAGCCAAAAAATATTCCGATACGATTTGGAAACGATTTATCTCTGCTTGCGACTATTTCTTCGAACAAAAGAACAAGGCTACTTCTTCTCAACGTTCTGTTGAAGCCGAAAACCTGAACAAGAAGAAAGAGATTATCGAAAAACTCGTTGCCATTGACGAAAACATGGATACCGACGAAGCCGTACAAATGGTACGCGAACTGATGAAGGAGTGGAACAGCATCGGCCATGTACCTTTCAAAGAGAAAGACCGTCTGTATAAACAATATCACGGACAAGTGGACAAGTTGTTCAACCAGTTCAACATCAGTGTTGCCAACAAGAAATTGAACAGCTTCAAGTCCAATATCAGCAATATTCAGGAAGGCAGTCCCCAAGCACTCTATCGCGAACGCGAAAAGTTGCAGCGTGCGGCAGATGCCATGAAGAATGAATTGCAGACATACGAGAACAATCTTGGTTTCCTGACAGCCTCTTCCAAGAAAGGCAACAGCCTATTGACGGAATTGAACCGTAAAGTAGAAAAACTGAAAGCAGACATTGAGTTGGTGAAACAGAAAATCAAAGTCATTGACGACTCTATTCGTAGTGCCGAATGATATTAAGATAAAAGCACTTCTACATGCGTATACGGCATGCCGATGATGCAAATAAAACAGATGGTCACAGATTAAGTTTATTGTATATCAATAAATTATCTGTGACCATCTGTTTTATTACAGAATTCTGTATACCCATGTTCAAAGGGTGCCATACCATACCACCCATAGAAATAAAAAAAGCCTCCTTCACAGGAGGCCTCCATTAAAAACGACTATAAACAAGTTGGGCTACCTGGATTCGAACCAGGAATGACAGGACCAGAATCTGTAGTGTTACCATTACACCATAGCCCAATAATAGGTTCCTTTCGTTTTGCGGTTGCAAAGATACAAAGATTTTGAGAATTAAAAACAAAATCAGTGATTTTTTTTATAAAATCTGAGATTTTGTTGCTGATGCCCCAAAGTAAAAGCAATCACAGAGAGGTATCGCATTGTCGGAAAAGGATATTATAAATATGTATTTCAATATATTATAGCCACATGCATAAAGAAATCACTTCACTAAACCATATCCAACTCTTACACGACAATCTCGTTGGGAATTCCCATTAAAGATGTTTCCACCCTGCATATAACAAGAAAAAAAACGGTTATAGAACAAATGAAAGTCTGAAAACAGATCGAAATTCACTCATCACATAACCGCCGCACATATAAAGGCTCATTAATATTACCCGTTGGTGGAATTAGACTGGAATTACATCATATCTTATGCCTCATAACAAATAATGTAATGAAGCATAACAAGTAATGTAATGGAGCATAACAAGTAATGTTATAATGCATTTCATTATATGTTATGACGCATTCCTTCGAACTAAAATAACAATTAAAGATAAATAGGTTCTTCGTCACTTTTGGGGCAGTAAAATATACTAAACACCTTTATCTATAGA
>NZ_CAJUHF010000078.1 GCF_910585845.1 uncultured Bacteroides sp.
TTATGCTAATTATCGTTAACCGTATTCAATTTTCTTATTATAGTTCATATTCTTTCTTTGTTATGATGGTTAAAAAACGGGGGAAAGATAGAGAAAAATCCGAAGATGACCAAACGATTTAGGATAACCTATCGGGTGGGTGGAGAGGAATTTGCATTTCTCATCCCGTTTTTCTATCTTTGAACGGTCTAAAAAGTCTATTAACGTTGATATTATATGATTAACATCGTACCGATTTTGGGAAACAGGAAAGATTTTCTTGAACTTCTCCTTCTTGCAGATGAGCAGGAGTCTATGATCGATTTTTATCTGGAGCGTGGAGAAATGTATGCGCTTTATGATGGGGACTTAAAGGCTATTTGTGTGGTAACAGATGAGGGAAACGGAATTTGTGAAATAAAGAATATAGCTACCTATCCTCATTGTCAGCGTAGAGGATATGGGACGCGGTTGGTGAGGTTTCTGTTGGAGCACTACAAAGATCGTTGCCAAACAATGTTAGTGGGTACGGGAGACAGCACTTGTACTATATCGTTTTACGAACAGTGTGGATTCACTTACTCTCATCGGATGCCCGATTTTTTCATCAAGAACTATGACCATCCCATCTACGAGGAGGGGAAACTGTTGCGAGACATGGTTTATCTGAAGATTATTTTCAAACGTGAGCAGGGGACGTCTGTACCCGATTGACATGCCGGGAGTTTAGATGAAGTTTTTCCGTGGCGAAAAAGAAAAGCATATTGCAGAACAGATTATCCGCTCCTGCAGAGTTGCCGCAAAACAGCTTCGAAACAACTTCAAAACAGCTTCAAAACAACTTCAAAGCTGCTTCAAAACTGTTTTAAAACTGTTTCAAAGCTGCCGCAAAACATGTGGGGCGAATCATTATTTTTCTGATCAGCGAAGTTGCTCTCAATTGAAGTAGTACAGGAACACGGCGATTCCTTCGAGTGCTTTCTTGGGCTGGTCTTTTATTTCAATGGTGAACTTGATTTCTGCTTTCGCCACGCCGCGCAGATTGGCCAATGCGTGCAGTTTTGCCACCAGGCGGACACTCTGTCCCGACAATACGGCTTGGCCGAACTTCATCTGCTCCATGCCGTAGTTGACCATCATTTTCAGGTTGTTCACTTCGATGATCTGGTTCCACAGGTAGGGCAGGATGGAGAGGGTGAGGTATCCATGTGCGATGGTGGACTTGAAGGGGCTTTCTTTTTGGGCGCGTTCCGTATCTACATGTATCCACTGATGGTCCAGCGTGGCGTCGGCAAACAGGTTGATGCGTTCTTGCGAGAGTTCCACGTAATCGGAAATGCCAATCTGCTGGCCTACCAGTTTCTCTAAGTCTTCGTACGAATTGATAATTACTTTTTCCATTATTCTGTATATTAGTTAGCTCTATGGTTGATAATGCTTGTGGCGGGCATTGTTTGTACATGCTCCGCCAAGCGTGAAAATCGGTAACAAATATACTTCATATTCCGGCAACTTGCAAAAAGTCGGGTATCCTTTTTTCTAATCAAAAAGGTTTTCCTATTTTTGTGACAAACATTACGAGGGATGAAACTGAAGGAAAAATTCACGGCACTGATGAATGATCAGGCTCTGAAACGGAAACTGTATGTTATTATATTCGAGGCGGATACGCGTGCTGGTAAGCTGTTTGACGTTGTGCTGATCTGGTGCATTTTGCTTAGTATCGCGCTTGTCATATTGGAGAGCCTGCAGGGGTTGTCGGTGTGGCTGAAGACTCCTTTCATTGTGATGGAGTATCTGCTGACGGCATTCTTCACGTTCGAGTATGTCACCCGGCTGTATTGTTCGCCACGTCCTGTGAAGTATGCCTTCAGTGCTTTCGGCTTGATTGACTTGCTGGCGACGTTACCCCTTTATCTGGCTTTCTTGTTGCCCAGGGCGCGTTATCTGCTTATAGTGAGGGCTTTCAGGCTGATACGTATCTTTCGGGTGTTCAAGTTGTTCACTTTCTGGATAGAAGGGCAAATGCTGCTGACGGCGCTGCGCGACAGTAGCAGGAAGATAGCTGTGTTTTTCGTGTTCGTGCTGATTCTGGTGATAAGCATCGGGACGCTGATGTATATGGTCGAGTGCGGAAATCCCGATACGCAGTTCTGCGATATTCCGAATAGCATATATTGGGCGTGCGTCACGCTGACTACCGTGGGGTATGGCGATATCACGCCGGTTACGGGCTTGGGCAAGTTCCTGTCCGGCTGCGTGATGCTGATAGGTTATACGATTATTGCAGTGCCCACGGGCATCGTCTCCGTGTCATTGATGAAGAGACAGGAAAGGAGTGCGGCAAAAGAGTGTCCCAATTGTCACCGGAGGGGGCACGACGAGACGGCGAAATATTGCAAGTATTGCGGAGCCGACTTGGAGGGGGAAGCTGAATGACGCGCCTTAGGACTGATATATCATAATATAAAGACTGACATATCATAATATAAAGACTGACATATCATAATATAAAGAATAATATACCATAACATAAGGATAAGATGGAACAGAATTTCATTACTCAGACAGAGTTTACCTTACGTCCCCGTTCGCGAGGTTTTCATTTGATAACGGAGGAGATTGTGCGCAACTTGCCCCGGTTGCCGCAGGCAGGCGTCTTGCATCTTTTCATCAAGCATACCAGTGCGGGACTGACTATCAATGAGAATGCCGATCCGGATGTGCGGACAGATATGGAAGCTATTTTCGATCGCTTGGTGCCGGAGCGGGAAACTTATTATACGCATGTCTGCGAAGGGGATGACGACATGCCTGCCCATGCCAAGTCGACGTTGGTGGGAAACAGCCTCACCATACCCGTCACTGGCGGCAGGCTGAACATGGGCATTTGGCAAGGCATATATCTTTGCGAATTCCGCAATCGGGGTGGGGGACGAAGAGTTGTGGCAACCGTCATCGGACAGTAATCGGCTATGGAGATGAAGATTTCGGCCTCCCGCATCCGGCCTGCAACGGAACAGGACTATCAGGCGTTGACGGAATTGTGGGAAGCTTCCGTACGTAGCACGCACCACTTCTTGAGTGAAGAGGATATCCTGTTCTACAAACCCTTGGTCCGCGACGTTTATTTCCCTGCGGTGGAACTCCATGTCGTAGAGAATCCTGCGGGACGACCTGCCGGATTCGTGGGAGTCAGTGACGAACTGATTGAGATGTTGTTCGTTCATCCCGACGAACATGGAAAAGGATATGGAAGCGCCTTGCTCCGGTTTGCCGTAGAAGAGAGGGGACTCCGACGGGTGGACGTCAACGAGCAGAACGGGAAGGCTCTCTCGTTCTACCTGCACCGGGGCTTTGAGGTGACGGGCAGGGATGAAACGGATGCGCAAGGCAAGCCTTTCCCTATCCTGCACATGAAGGTGGGGGAGTTGTGAGAGAGTTGCGAGAGAGTTTTATGAGGGAATTGAGAGAGGGTTATGAGAGAAATACGGAGTGTGAACTGTAGGGTTGCCAAACGGTGAAAATAGAAAACGTCCTGAGCGAAAACAATACTGAATAAAATTTAAACAGTCTCCAAATAAAAAATAGATACTCTCCGAACAAAAAACAAACACTCTCTGAGCACAACTTAAACACTCTCTGAGCACAACTTAAACACTCTCTGAACAAAATTTAAAGAGTATCTAAAGAACCAAGAAAATTTGCTCCATTCCCGCAAATATCGTATATTCGTCCTCCAAACCCAATTCTGTTTAGAACATGAAAAAGAACTCCATACATATCATCCTCGTCGCTTCGGTGGCCCTGTGTGCAGGTGTCGCACTCCCTTTCCTGCTGGGACACAGCGCGATAGACACGGAACAACAGTCGGTGAAGTCGGAAGTCCCCTACTGCGTCACTTCCCCCGTCGTGCCGGACAAAATCAGCTTTGCCGGACAGGACGTAGACCTGACACGCTATGACCTTCGCGAACGCATGGACCGCGAACAGCTGGCATTCACCTACATGCACTCCACCACCATGCTCACCATCAAGCGCGCCAACCGCTTCTTCCCCCTCATCGAACCGATACTGAAAGAGAACGGCCTCCCCGATGACCTCAAATACCTTGCCGTGATAGAAAGCAACCTGGACCCCCTTGCACGTAGTTCGGCAGGAGCCGCTGGCATGTGGCAATTCATGCAGACCACCGGAAGGGAGTACGGCCTCGAAGTCAACACCAATGTCGACGAGCGCTATCATGTGGAAAAAGCCACCCGGGCAGCCTGCAAGTACCTGAAAGACGCCTATCAGAAATACGGTGACTGGCTTAGCGTGGCTGCTTCCTACAACGGCGGACAGGGACGCATCTCCACAGAACTGAAACGCCAACTTGCCGACCAAGCCACGGACCTTTGGCTGGTGGAGGAGACTTCCCGCTACATGTTCCGCCTGCTTGCCGCCAAAGCCATCATCAGTGCCCCGCAGCGCTACGGCTTCTTGCTGAAACGGGAGCAGCTCTATCCGCCCATCCCCTGCACGGAAACCTCGGTCGATACCGCCATCGACGATCTGGTGCAGTATGCCCGAAGCCGGGGAATCACGTATGCCCAACTGAAGGATGCCAATCCTTGGCTGCGCGACACCTCGCTGCAAAACAAGAGCAGACGCACCTATGTACTGAAGATACCTACGCAGGCAGGTATGCACTATGACCCACGGAAGACAGTGCCTTACAATAAGAATTGGGTCATCGACTGAGACTGTGCCGCGCTGCATGGCTTCGCGCCTCTCCGGAGAGAGTTTGTCAAGGCTTCTTCGCCTGTCCGGAGAGTGCTTGTCGCTGCTTCTCCGCTTGTCCGGAGAGAATTTGTCAAGGCTTCTTTGCCTGTCCGGAGAATACTTGTCACTGCTTCTCCGTCAGATGTTTCCAGTAGCGCACGGGCATGTCCTGCCTGTGCTTCCGCGGATTCAGCCGCTCCTTGATGCAGATGGACTTGAAGTACGTTTTCCATAGTTGCTGGAAGAGCTTTTCGTCCTTGTCCATCAGGCTCTCGTCCAGCATGCCGGTGACAAGATGTCCCTCGCGGGAACCCTCTTCGAAGGTGACCGGCCGTACCTCCTTCAAGTCATAATAGAAACCATATGCACGCCTGATGTCATACACCAGCCACGGCTGGCCGGCGAATCTGTCCTTGAAATGGTCCACCACCAGCGGAAGCGCATTCTTCTCCGGTTCGACCGCCGCAAAGAAAGTGCCGTCGGCCGATTTCTGAAAGCGGATGAACTGCATCAGGCGGATACGTTCCCAGTCCACTCTTTTCCACATGCGCGACATCGCCAGCACATCCGCATCGGCAAAGTTTGTCTCAATGGAGCGAGCCGCGTCAATCGTCTTGCGGATATAGCGGAATATCAACATCGGAGTCTCCGCCTCTTCCGCCAGCCAGCACTGGGCAAGGCAGGACAGGGCACCGTGGGAGAGCTTCTTCTGCAGGCCACGCCACACGCGTCCTGCCTTCTCTTCTTCTGTAATCACCGTGAACACCTCGTCGTGAAACAAAGGCAACGGCTCGCCCTCAGGCAGGATGATGTCAGGAAAACTCCGGCGGGAATACGCCTCGAACACGCACGTCAACACTCCTTCGAAGGTATTGTCAAAAACGAACACAATCATAAAGCTGCATTTTTAAGGAAACGATATCTCTGTTATCAGGAAACGGTATTTTCATTACATCTTCATTATCAGGGAACAATCTTTTCATTATATCTTCATTGTCAGAGAATGACACCTCTTATTATTAGGAAGCGGCTCTTTTATTATTAAGCAGCGGCTTTCTTATTCTCTGAACGACGCCCTTATTCATCCCGGAAATCGAGTAGCAATTGCCTTTCGTCCATTCTCTTTTTATTGGGCTTGGCGATTAACAGGCTGCGTACCCTCTGCGGACTTATTTCGTTCACGGTCTTCATCGGCAACTCGTGACACGTAATGAAATATTGCGCCTTTTTCATCACCACCCCCATCTTCTTCAACTCATAGAACCCTAATCTGGAGAAGCGTCGGGAGGCAACGATCAGTCTTGCCGACTTTACCCCAACCCCGGGAATGCGCAACAACATCTCATAATCCGCCCGGTTGATGTCTACAGGGAACTGCTCAGGATGACGCAAAGCCCACGACAACTTAGGATCTATCTCCAAATCCAGGTCGGGATAAGCATCATCCACTATTTCCTCTACCTTGAACTGGTAGAAACGCATCAACCAGTCCGCCTGGTAAAGACGGTTCTCGCGCACCAACGGCGGCTGCTTCAAAGCAGGCAGACGAGTATCGTACGCATTCACGGAGATATAACCGGAATAGTAGACCCGCTTCATCGTAGGTCCCTGATAAAGAGCCGACGAAAGATGCAGGATGTCTTTGTCCGTCTCTGCCGTAGCCCCCACAATCATCTGAGTGCTCTGTCCGGCAGGTGCGAAACGTGGCGCATGACGGTGCTTCTTCCGCTCCTCCGAACTCTCCAAGACCCCCTGCTGGATGTAACGCATCGGGGCGTACACGCTTTTATGGTCCTTCTCCGGAGCCAACAGTTTCAGATTCTCCTCTTTCGGGATTTCGATATTGACACTGAGACGGTCGGCATACAATCCCGCCTCGTTCACCAACTCACGGCTGGCTCCGGGAATACTCTTCAAGTGGATATAGCCATTGAAACGATGGATGGTGCGCAGGTCTTTTGCCACACGTACTAGACGCTCCATCGTATAGTCGGGATTTCTGACAACCCCGCTGCTGAGGAACAGTCCTTCTATGTAGTTACGGCGGTAGAACTCCATCGTCAGGTCTACGAGCTCGCTTACGGCAAGCGTAGCGCGTGGCAGGTCGTTGGAGCGCCGGTTGATGCAATAGGCGCAATCGTAGATACAGTAGTTTGTCAGCATTATCTTCAGCAGGGAGATGCAACGGCCGTCTTCGGCAAAGCTGTGGCAAATGCCCCATCCGCCTACAGTGTTGCCCAGCATGCCCGGCTTGTTGGAACGTACGGTTCCGCTGGAGGCACACGATACATCATATTTAGCTGATTCAGCCAGTATCTTCAGTTTATTAAGGACGTTCTCATTCATATCAGATACTCGATATTACTGCGATCAAAAATAGTAATTCGGAAAGTATGAAGCAAACAGAGGTTGGTTAAGGACATGAAAAAAGACTACTCTGTACGAGAGCAGTCTTTTTCATGTCCTGAGTAAGCTTGCTATTATTTAGCAGCTTCCAAAGATGCTTTACGGAAAGCCTTCATAGCCTTTTCAATTTCCAGAGAAGCCTTGCGTGCACGAGTACCAGCAGCTTTGTTACCATTCTCCAACTGAGCTTTTGCATCTTTCTCGAATGCTGCATACAATTCAGCAACTTTTTCAACTAATTCTTTCATAATCCTTTTCTTATTAGTATTACTTCGTTAATAATGTTTGGCAAAAATACATTCTTTCTTGAAATAAATGCAGAAAAACAATATTTTTTTTGAATTTATCCGTAAAAATAGCACAAAAAAGCATCCTCTTGCATTTTTTATCTACTTTTGCAGGCATGAAATCCCTTACAGATACAGAATATATACATCTGCTTATTGCCGAAGGCGAACATCAAAAGCAGGACTTTAAGTTTGAAATATCCGATGCGCGGAAGATAGCGAAAACACTCTCCGCTTTTGCCAATACGGATGGCGGACGGCTGCTTATCGGAGTAAAGGACAACGGAAAAATAGCCGGAGTGCGTTCCGATGAAGAGCAATATATGATAGAGGCGGCTGCACAAATCTATTGTCTGCCGGAGGTGAACTATAGCATGCGGACCTTTCATGCCGAAGGTCGCAATGTGCTGGTGGTGCAGATTGAAGAGAGCTTGCGAAAACCTGTTTATGCTAAAGACGAAACGGGAAAACCGTTGGCTTATTTGCGTATCAAAGACGAAAACATACTTGCCACGTCGGTACACTTGCGGGTGTGGCAACAAAGCTGTAATCCGCGTGGTGAGCTGATGGCTTATACCGAGCGGGAAAAAATGTTGCTTGACCTCTTGGAGAAAAATGAGTGCCTTTCTTTGAACCAATATTGTAAGTTGGCGCATCTGTCGAGGCGTGCCGCCGAACATTTGCTGGCGAAACTGATCCGCTTTGAGATTGTAGAGCCGGTATTTGAGGGACATAAATTTCATTTCAGGCTAAAGTGAGGTATCTATGATGTATTCTTATTATGTTATGTTTTAGAGGAAGTGTCATAATGTCCAAATTGAAAGAATCATTCCTGCTAAAGCTATTTGTAGCAGGGGTGATTTTCTCAAAAAAGGAGTTTTGACACCTCTCTCTGTTTACAAAGGTTCAGTTTACAATGACTTAGTTTATAATGGCTCAGTTCACAAGTTTATAGGGAGTAAAGTAAAAGTATGGGTTATAACTCTTGGTTTTATGACAAGCAAGCATTTTCCCTTGTCTCTTCATCTTCTCGTCTCCTTGTTCTTTTATTCTTTTGTTCTCATATCCTTTTGTTCCCTGCGAAAGTTGAGCTTGCGAAACTTGAGTAATATGATTTATGCAACTATTGGTGTAAATCAACTTATTTCGTATTTTTGCAGCCATAATTGATAATTAACAGTTGACAGTTGGCAATTGATAATTAGCAGTTGACAATTGATAAATCATAAATCATAAATCACATGGGTATATTCTCCAGATTATTTAAAAAAAACTCCGAAACAGTCTCTTCTAAAAATGTAGAGGATTTTGTTTCACTGACACGTGTCTATTTTCAATCTGTAATTGCCGCTAATTTAGGCATTACCAATATCCGTTTCGTTCCGGATGTCGCTAATTTCAAACGTCTATTTAAAGTTCCGACTCAAGGTGGGCGGTTAGGACAAGCCGAAAAGGCGGCTTCGCGCAAAATGCTGATGCAGGACTATGGACTGAGTGAAAGTTTCTTTAAAGAGATAGATGCTTCCGTGAAGAAGCATTGCCGTACACAAAATGACGTACAGGCATATCTGTTCATGTATCAGGGTTTCTCGCAAGACTTGATGATGCTGATGGGCAACTTGATGCAGTGGAAGTTCCGTGTACCTTCTTTCTTTAGAGGGGCATTGCGCAGTATGACTGAAAAGACCGTGCATGATATCTGCACAAAGAGCGTCTGGAAGAAAGATGATGTGCATAAAACAGCTATGGCTATACGCCAGTATAAGGAGCGTTTGGGCTATTCGGAGCAATGGATGACGGAATATGTATATAACATCATCTTGTTTGCCAAACAGGAAAAAAAGAGTAACGATAAGGAAGAAAAGTAAATCCTGATCAGAAAGCGGGAAAGGAGTTAACGGGAGTTGTTGGTCAACACACTTGTTCTGTTGAAAGTCTTATTAAATGGAGGATTGAAAGTATATTAAGTCGAAAGCTTATTAAGTCGAGAGTTTGTTAAGTTGAAAATTGATAGTTAAATGCATTACCATTGACTGATAATGTGCTCAACTCTTCATTTCCCATTTTCAAATTCCGAAAGTATTAGCTTTAACTCCTAAGTGAACGAAGCGATAATCTCCATTGTCTCCTAATAACTTCTTTCCATAATGATTTTATATATAAGAATGGAAGTAGAGCAACATCCTTTAGAGCCTTTTCTCCCTGCCAATGCCCGATTGTTGATGTTAGGGAGTTTTCCACCCCAGAAGAAACGCTGGTCAATGGAGTTTTATTACCCTAATTGGAATAACGACATGTGGCGGATTACGGGGTTGCTGTTTTTCAATGACAAAACTTATTTTCTGAATGAAGCGGCAAAAGTTTTCGATAAAGAACGTATTATCCGGTTTCTTCAGGAAAAAGGTATTGCTTTGTTTGATACGGCTACGGCGATACGTCGGTTGCAGGACAATGCTTCCGATAAGTATTTGGAAGTAGTAAAGCCTACGGATGTGAAAGCCCTGCTTCATAAGATTCCGGTATGCAAGGCGATTGTAACAACGGGTGAAAAAGCTACCGAGACTTTATGTAGTCTGTTCTGCCTTGAAAGACCTAAAGTGGGGGATTTCTCAGAATTTCTTTTTGAAGGAAAACCTATGCGTCTTTACCGGATGCCTTCTTCTTCGCGTGCTTATCCGCTTGCCTTGGAGAAAAAAGCGGCATCCTATCGCTTGATGTATCAAGATCTACAAATGTTGTGATGGCGCTCTCGTTTGAGAGGTTATCGAGTGGGAGATTCTCGAATAATTCCTTCTAATTTCCCGTTGATTACTTGATAATGTATTATTTCGTATTGTCATTATCCTCTTTGTGATCTTTTATCTATAAAATAATTGCGTAGACCTCTTGTTTATTTAAAACTTTGCATTACCTTTGCAACCGCAAACACGGGAGTAGCTCAGTTGGTAGAGCACCGGTCTCCAAAACCGGGTGTCGGGAGTTCGAGCCTCTCCTCCCGTGCAAGGGTAAAAAGCTGTAAGTCAATCACTTGCGGCTTTTTACCGTTTGTAAGTCGGACGAAAGTCGGACACTTTTAATCCTTGATTGTTTAACATCCTACGTTTTCATGCCTGAAAAACGTAGAAAAAAATGTTTTCAAGACAAAGAAAAGGTTCTCCTTTAGCAGCAATAGTGGGTCAGCGGATTTTTCCGGTGGGCGAAGAAGATGTCAAGAGTATAGTGTTGCC
>NZ_CAJUHF010000079.1 GCF_910585845.1 uncultured Bacteroides sp.
CCGTACGCACCGCAACAAACATTGACTACCAATAGTTTACAAGATTAACACCCCAATTTTACACTCGACAAAGTAAAATTGGGTGTTTTGTTTTATTCAAGCAGATTGTTGCTTTGGGGTGTGGTTTACACCCAGTTTCTTGTTGAGTTCTTGGAACTTCATTTTGAACCATTCAAGAAGTGGCATCCCATCAATGCACAGTCTGAACACCTTCCCCTATTTCGCAATCATTATTGGCACTATTATTATCCGTTCTGTTTCGGACTTTATCACGTCCATAACAGCATTGCAGCATCTTACTTTCAAACTAACAACAGGAGGGTTAACAGGAGGAACACAAACCTCAACTTAAGCTCTCTAAACCTTAACTTCAGGACCGCCAAGTTGAGGTTTAGCCAACTCATCCATAAAGATTTCCACCCTCTTGGCATGATGGGCCACATAGGCTGCCGGACCGGCATCTTCACCAGCCAGGACATCACGCATGACCTCCGACTTACTGCTACCCGTAACCAGAAATATCAACCGATGGGCATTGAACAGTAGGCAACCGGTCATGGCAATGCGTTTACTGCCATTGTAGGGATTCACACTCAGCTCGTAAGGGCAGGAAGACGACAGGAGCCGTTCTTGTCCGGGAAAAATGGATGAGGTATGTCCGTCTTCCCCTATCCCCAGCAGGACGACATCGAAAACCGGAAGAGTACCGTCGTGAGGGACATTGCGACACACTAAACGGGAATAACGGACTGCTTCGCCTTCGGGACGGTTATCCCCATTTATCGGGAATATGTATTCGTCGGGTATTGCCACCTTGTCCAACAACAGGCGGCACATGGTGCCGTAGTTGCTTTCCGGAGATTCGGCGGGTACGCAACGTTCGTCCACCCAATAGATTCGCATACGAGACCACGGAGTGACATCACAGAATTCCCGCGCCCACAAATCGAACATGAGTGAAGGAGTATTGCCACCGCTGAAAGCGATATGGAAGATTCTGTCAGGTGCAGCTGCCATCAAGGCGATAAGATGCCTGATGAGGGAACGCGACGTTTCGGCTGCTGTAGGATATACATAGGTTATCATAACAATAGACAATATATCGAATAAGGTTTTAGGACGCTGATTCTCAATCACCCTGTTTCTTATTCTGTATAAACTCTAATTATAAATTATAAGTCATAAGCCATAAACCATAAGTCATAATTCGGAAATCATAATTCGGAAATTATAATTCACAATACCGGTCTGTATTCGTCAGATTCTTGCAGGGCTGTGTCCACTCGGCATTGTGCTCACGTATCATGGCTTCGCTTTCCAGCGGCCCCCACGTTCCGGCAGGATAGCCGTAGAGAGGTGCATCGGGATTTTCTTCCCAATAACGCAGCAGAGGGTCGAAAAAACGCCAGGAGGCTTCCACGGCATCGCTACGGGTGAAGAGCGTGGGATCGCCCTGAATACAGTCTTCTATCAGGCGGGCGTAGGCGTCGCCTGTAGGATAATCACCGCCCAACTGGTCGTAACTGAAATCCATCATCACCTGCTTCACGTCGAATCCCGAACCGGGTACTTTCATACCAAATTTCAGGACGATACCTTCATTGGGCTGCAAACGGAGAATCAACTGGTTGGCACGCGGACAATGGGTGCCTTGGCAACGGAACATCTGATGGGGCGTTTCGCGGAAATGCACAACGATCTCCGTGACCTTGGTGGGCATCTGCTTTCCGGTGCGGATGTAGAAGGGGACGCCGCTCCAGCGCCAGTTATTGATACCAATCTTCATGGCGATGTAGGTTTCCGTACGTGAGTCGCCGGGGATGTTTTTCTCCTCGCGATAACTTTTTCGGGCACCGGAGGAGAGATACTGCCCGCGGACGACATGGCTGTCCAAGTCTTCGGCAGTCAGCGATTTCAGCGATTCGTAGACTTTCACCACTTCGTTGCGGAAGGCGTCGGCAGTGAAGACAGCGGGCGGTTCCATAGCGGTGAGTGCCACCAACTGGATGAGGTGGTTCTGCACCATGTCGCGCAAGGCGCCAGTACCGTCGTAGAAACCGCCACGCTGCTCTATACCGATGTTCTCGACGGCGGTGACTTCTACGTATTCAATATAATTGCGGTTCCACAACGGTTCGAAGATGCCGTTGGCGAAACGGAAGGCAAGGATGTTTTGTGCTGTCTCCTTGCCGAGGAAATGATCGATGCGGTATATCTGATGCTCCTCGAAGACGGAAGCATAGATGCGGTTCAGCTCTTGCGCCGACTTCAGGTCGTAACCGAAAGGCTTCTCGACGATGATGCGGACACCGTGCCGATTCAGTCCTGCGGTTTTTAGATGCAAAGGAATGACGCCGTAGAGCGAAGGGGGCGTGGCAAGGTAGAACAACAGGTTGTCCGGTTCCTGCTCACCGGAGAACTCTTGCAGACGATGTGCCAGCAGAGTATATCCTTCCGTCTGGGCCGGGTCGATACTGAGATAGTGCAGATGGTTGCAAAAAGCTTCCGCTCCGGTCCGAACTGAGGCGGAGGAAGATGACGATGCGTCACGCACATATTCGGGATTAGGCGCGGTCGTAGCGGAGAGAGGTGCCAGTGCATCATGCATATATTCGCGATAGGTCTCGTCCGTATATCCGGTGCGGCCGATGCCCAGGATGGAGAATCCTTCCGGCAGGCGACCACCCGTATAGAGGGAATAGAGGGCGGGCATCAACTTGCGCCTGGTCAGGTCGCCCGATGCACCGAATATGACCATTATAAATTTACTCATAGCTTTCCGTTTGTTTTGTGTCTCCGCCCTGTCTTGTCCACTCTTCGTGGAAGAACTGCCCGCGGCATTCGTCCGTACGCTCGAAAGTGTGTGCACCGAAGTAGTCGCGCTGAGCCTGAATCAGATTGGCAGGCAGCTTGGGGGACACCAGTGAATAGAAATAGTTCATAGCAGCAGAGAAAGCGGGAACAGGCAGTTCCTCCTTCATCACATGCAACACAAGAGATTTCCAGCCCGGAAGCAGCCGACGTATCTCTTCCCTGAAATAGGGAGCGAACAGCAGATGCTTCGGTTGCGGCTGTGCCTCGAAAGCGACGGCAATATCATTCAGGAATATGCTGCGGATGATGCAACCGCCGCGCCACATACGGGCAATGGAGGCAAGGTCAAACTTCCAGCCGAAACTGTCGGATGCTTTCTGTAAGAGGGCAAACCCTTGCGCATAGGAGACCAGCTTGGAAGCATACAGGGCAGCATAGAGACTGTCCAGCATCTCCTGCCGACTGTAGACCGCCTGCGAACGCAGGAAAGAGAACTGCTTGGCGGCGGATTCACGCAAATTCTTCTGTGCCGAGAAGCTGCGCTCGAAGACGGCTGCGGCTATCAGTCCCAGGGGCATGCCCAGCTCCATCGCATTGATGACGGACCATTTTCCGGTGCCCTTCTGCCCTGCCGTATCCAGTATCTTGTCGATAAGGTAGCCGCCTGCCTTGTCTTTATGCTGCAAGATGCGGGAGGTGATTTCGATCAGATAGCTGCGCAGTTTTCCCTCGTTCCAATGGGCGAAGACGGATGCCATCTCTTCATTACTGAGTTGTAAGAGGTGCTTCATCACCCAGTATGCTTCGGCTATCAGCTGCATGTCGCCATACTCGATGCCGTTGTGTATCATCTTGACGAAATGTCCCGACCCTGCCGGACCTATCCAACCGCAGCAGGGTGTGCCGTCGGCGGCACGGGCGGCAATGCTCTGCAGGATGGGACGCACTTCCTCCCAAGCCTCAACGGAACCGCCCGGCATGATGGAGGCGCCATGCAGCGCGCCCTCTTCCCCACCGGAAACTCCGGCGCCAACGAAACGGAAACCGCGCGATTCCGCCAATGCCACGCGGCGATTGGTATCTTCGTAGTTGGAATTACCGCCGTCTATCACGATGTCTCCCGGAGAAAGAAGGGGGAAGAGTTGCTCCATCAGCTGGTCTACGGCGTCGCCGGCACGCACCATCATCATCACTTTGCGGGGAGTGGAGAGGGAGTCCACGAAATCGGGAATCGCCGTATAGCCCCGGATACTCTTCCCGTGGGCGCGGCCATTGACGAAGCGTTCCACCACTCCCTCCTCCACCCCGGGAAGGGTGCGATTGTACACAGCCACGTGCCATCCTTTGT
Source organism: uncultured Bacteroides sp. (assembly GCF_910585845.1). Taxonomy (GTDB): domain Bacteria; phylum Bacteroidota; class Bacteroidia; order Bacteroidales; family Bacteroidaceae; genus Bacteroides. Next base: position 4,163 of record NZ_CAJUHF010000079.1, read on the forward strand.
CTGCCAGGTTCAGTGCCAGATTCTCTCCCATTACGGCAAGCCCTATCAGGCCTATATCCGCTTTTTGTCCATTTTCTATCATAAGTATTTCTTTTTATTAGTTGACGAGTTTTAAGTTGACAAGGGGACGAGGGGAATGGCCTTTGCTGCAAGAAGAAACAGTTTGCTCCTGTCAGCCTGTATCCTGTTAACTCGTAACTTGTAACTTGTAACTCGTAACTTGTAACCTAAAATCAATACAATGGAAACAATGCGTAAAAGGGATTTGTTCGTGCGGATTCCGAATAAAAATCGTACATTTGTGCCGGAACTACATATCATTGGAAAACTTGAAATCTATTATGAAAAAGAAGCTACACATCGGCCTGTTGCCGCGCATCATTATCGCCATCGCATTAGGCATCCTGTTCGGCAACGTACTGCCCGCCGGACTGGTCCGTCTATTCGTCACGTTCAACGGCATTTTCAGCGAATACCTCAATTTCTCCATACCGCTTATCATCGTGGGACTGGTGACGGTTGCCATAGCCGACATCGGCAAAGAAGCGGGAAAACTGCTACTGCTCACGGCACTGATAGCCTACGGTGCGACCCTATTCTCCGGCTTCCTCTCCTACTTCACCGGAGCCGCACTCTTTCCGCACCTGATTGAAACAGGCGTACCGCTGGAGGAGGTCAGCGAGGCGCAGGGCATAGCACCCTTCTTCTCGGTAGCCATTCCGCCGCTGATGAACGTGATGACCGCACTGGTGCTTGCCTTCACCTTGGGTCTGGGACTGGCGCAGCTGAAGAGCAATGCGCTGAAGGACGTGGCGCGCGACTTTCAGGACATCATCGTGAGAATGATCAGTGCAGTCATACTGCCGTTGCTTCCCATCTACATCTTCGGCATCTTCCTGAACATGACCCACTCGGGACAAGTGTTCTCTGTGCTGATGGTATTTATCAAGATTATCGGAGTGATTTTCCTGTTGCACATCTTCCTGTTGGTATTCCAGTACTGCATTGCCGCACTGTTTGTCCGCAAGAATCCTTTCCGGCTGTTAGGACAGATGATGCCCGCCTACTTTACCGCACTGGGCACGCAGTCGTCCGCCGCCACCATCCCCGTCACCCTAGAGCAGGCGAGAAAGAACGGAGTGCCGGGTGACATTGCAGGATTCGTCATCCCACTGTGCGCCACAATACACCTGTCGGGCAGCACCCTGAAGATTGTGGCCTGCGCCCTTGCGCTGATGATGATGCAGGGGATGCCTTTCGACTTTCCGCTCTTTGCCGGATTCATCTTTATGCTGGGCATCACGATGGTAGCGGCGCCCGGCGTTCCCGGAGGAGCCATCATGGCTTCGCTGGGCATACTGCAATCCATGTTAGGGTTTGACGAATCGGCACAGGCGTTGATGATCGCGCTCTACATTGCAATGGACAGCTTCGGAACTGCCTGCAACGTGACGGGAGACGGAGCCATTGCGCTGGTAGTGGACAAGATTTATAAGCGTAAGCCTGCGGATCATAACCCGTAACTTTGCAGCTTGTAGCCAGTACACGGCCCGAGATAACTACCTCTTCGAACCAATCCTCACTATCCTCCCGAGCCTTGCAGCCGAAGAGAGATAAAAAAGACAAGCAGTAAGCATAAGTTTTTCATACGCATTTTTATTTAATAGTACATAAATCAACGCACCGTCGCAGACAGGCTCTTTGTTTGTCCGGCACCCCTGGGCGCATAAGCCGACTGCATGGTAGCAATGCCTATCTGACTACTTATCAGACAGGACAGGAAGATAGCGCTGCTCGCCGTCACTGAACTTATCTCCCTCGGCAACCACCCGGCAAATCCAAACCGTGGCTTCACTTGGGGCATTCAGAGCAAACGATACGGAGACGGTAGCTCCGGCAAGTGCGCTGAACGCTTGTTGATGAGTGGACAGGATTTGGTTTGTCTGTGGGTCTATAATGTCCATTCGGACGGTTCCCTGAATATCCTTGTCCGACAGATTGGTGATTCCCGTAGGAATGACTACCTTATCTCCTACACGGACAAAACGGGGTATGCTAGGCTGCACCATAAACGGCTTGACTGCCTTTGCCTTAGCCGTTATCTGCCCGAAGTCCATGTTCCGCGTATGGGCAAATCCCATGAACTTCCATTCGGTCAGGCTTTCGGACAGAGTGAAAGAGAAGGTGACAACTCCACACGTGTCCGTACGAAGAGCAGGATAAAAGAAAGCGGTCTCCGCAAAGTTCTCACAGATAGGGACGTAGGGAGAATCGTCTATCAATGCCGCATCCGCAGAAGCACATTCAACCACGCTAAGGATATTTCCGTCAGTCACTTCAAAACCGTCAGCCGATGGAACTTCCGCATCACGGCTGACCAATGAGGATATCAACTTACGTCCACGCCACTTTGTAGGGGAAATACCCCCAAAACGCGGCCCCCGCCAAAGAGGAGCGTCCAGCGTACTATAAGCATCCCACCAACGTATCCCCCGCAACGTACTGCCCGCATAGGGGAAACGACTATATATCCCAATAGAAGGACTCAAACATATCATGGAAGCATTGACATCGAAATTAGAATAAGGAAAGTTCAAGCGGAAGAACCAGTCATTTTCATACAGTCTGTCAAGAGAAGCATCATAAAGGGTGGCAAGCAGTTGCGCATCAGCCACTCTCTTGTCCGGATGCGTAATCCGGAGCCGCCATTCTTCTTTGCTGCCCGGTTGCAACCTGTTGCGGAACGCAATCCACTTCAGTTGCAGATATTTTTCCGAATGGGGACGGGTGATCCTCACTTGCTTGGAGTACAGCTTTCCCTCGCGCATAAAGACGAATCGCACGGTGATTCCATTCCCATATTCCAGCTTATAGGAATAGGTGAACCGCCGGATTTCATTATCAAGAATCATCCTCTTGGACTCAATGCGCTTGTCGCCACAGAAGACATCATAGAACAGATAGACATCTTTCTCACTGCTACCCACATACAAGTGAACCGGACGGTCGCCTTCAAACTCTTTTCCGTCCTGATAGAACCATTCCGGCGTATGTATCGGCGGACGGCGGTCCGCCAACGAAAAGAGAGTGAAATCATGACGTACCGAGCATCTCCTTCCCCGTTCGTCAAGCACCGAAACTACCATCGCGTAGCGTCCTGGAGCAAGGGTGAACAGTTCATCGGGAACAAAAAAGGTATTGGTCTCTACCGTACGGCGGCATACCTCATGAGACTTGCGTCCCCTCTCATTCAAAGCATACACCACACAAGTGGCTTGCAAGGACAATTCTTGAGCGGAATAATTTATAGCCATCACCTTTATGGCTTCCCGTTTCTCAAGTGCCACTTCATTCGACAAACCGTTTATACCCAACGCTACGGACCGATGGTCTACCGGCAAAAACAGAGTACCACTCCCCACCTCTCCGGTCCGACTGATGACATCGGCCGTTATTTTATAAAGGTAGTTACCTTCTATCATAACAGACTCGTAGTCGTCCGGCATGCGCAGGAAGACCGGGAAACGGAAGTTACCATCGATATCGGTCTGTACCTCTCCTGCATCCAAGGTAATTACATTGGCAGGATTCCTCCAATATTTGCAGGCCGCACGGGTCACTTTATACCGAAGCCTGCATCCCCCTACCGGAACACCCGCAAATGTTTTTGCCTCACCGCTGATCAACAAGGTATCTCCTACGTCGTAAGCAGACTTATAGGGATGGAAGAGGACATCAAACGTCGGACGCTTGTACTCATCCACACGGATATAGCGCCTTTCACCAGCCTGCACCGTCAGCTCGTACTCTCCCGGATGAAGCGTTTCAGGAAGCATGAAGTCACCGTGGAAAGCACCAAATTCATCGGTTTCGAGAGAGAGTTTACCCACCTCCTTCCGATTGGCATCCTGCAACACAACCTCATTGCAGTCTCCGGAAATGACACGCACCGAATCATCAAACTGCTCATACGCCACCCCTGAGACATGCAATGTCTGTCCGGGACAATACAGGGCACGGTCGGTAAAAAGGGAAACATGCTTTTTCCACTTCGGGGCAATAGAGGCATAACGTCCCCTGTTAAAGAAACCGGCAAAGCTGATTTCCATGTAGTCGGCCCCCGGCTTACGGACGTTTATCCCCAACCAGCCTTCCTCACTGGGTGGAGTAAAGGTGACAGTCCCTTGGTCGTTCGTGGGGTATGTCTTGATTAAGCGATAGCCTCCATTTGGCGACACACGGTAGTAGGCCACTTCCGCACTTGCTACCGGATGTCCCGTCAGGCGGTCGACGACCCAGACTTCCTGCTTTCCGCCCGGCAGTCCCAACGAAATGACCTGCAAGGAAGAAACGTATACCTTTCCGTATGCCGTGTACTTGTGATGACCGTCGGGGATAGACTTCATCACGTATATACCCTCGGCGGGAAACGTATAGCGCAATAAAGCATACGTTTCCTTATAGTCCGGAGTAGCAGCCAGCGAATAATGGCGGGTACTGACCAATTTACCGTATTGGCTTACCGTGGATGCCGTGATTTCCTTTTCCAAGATACTGCTTGTGACAGGCAGGTTCATCCGGTAAAGCTCCACGGTTAGCCCGGACAGATTACGGTACTTCACTTCCAAGTCTACCTCCTTTCCCGGATAGACAAAAGGTATGTCCACCCCCAATCTGGGAGTAAGCACTTCGGCAACCTGCTCTTTCAGGTCGTTGGCAGCAGACGACTGGGGATATTTTTCAAGTCCGGACCGGGCGGCGTGCAACTTGGCGATATAATCCCGCTTCCTGTCGTAACGTTCCGCCAATTGGCAATAGATCTCTCCACAAAGCGGGGAAGCGGAGAACTCCTCGGCCCATTGTTTCAGAAGGGCTATCACTTGATCATCGCTCAACTTCAGACTTTCACCCACACCGCCGCGATTAATATCGTTTCCTTGATAGTTCAGTTTGTCGAGCATCAGCAACAAGCGGGCATCCGTCATGCCCTGCTTCCGATAGAAGTCTATCAAATCGTCATAAATGGACAAAGCCTCGAGTTGCACCTTTTTAGCTAATGCAAAATCGGGAATGAAGTAGCTGGCCAAACGAGAAATGGCCTGTCGGGCAAGCAACTGGTACATATTGTCTCCGCAATACTTCTCACTCATTTCCTTGCTAATGGTCATCGGGCGGTAATCCGCAGCGGACTTACGGGCAAGCAGTTCCTTGTCTTGCAGTGAAAGGCGGAAACAAGTGAGGGCGGTGTCTATGGCAGCCTCATCCCGCTTACTGGTAGCGAGCAGATAGTGTCCCAACAGGCTGTTCAGTATGGCCTTGTGTACTGGGTCTTTCTCCTCTTCCGCCCAAGCTTTCAATCTATGCAACTCACAGTTCAGGCTGTCAAGAGTGACATCAATGGACAAGGCAGCTTGGGTCAGGTGCGCCTTCATCATCTGAGGCACATTCTTCTCCTGCCGGGCGCGCTCGTAAATCTTCTGCAACTCCGGGATGGCGGACTTGAGCAACTGTTTTTGTTCCCATGCCTCAACTTTCTTCCACATTTGCTCGTAGGACTGAGCGGAAACCCGAAACGGCAGGCAGATAAACATACATATAATGCCGGCCCAATAAAATTTATTTTTCATCAGTGTCTTGATTAATGGATGTCTGAATACGGTTTGACTATTCTGTTTCCGAAAAATAGAGAAAACATCTTAAAGGAAAGAACATAAAGGGATAAAAAACTAAATATTAACTCGTTGGTTGAATTAAGAATCTAAATATTTACAAATGAAAAAGTTGCACAC
>NZ_CAJUHF010000080.1 GCF_910585845.1 uncultured Bacteroides sp.
CCGAATTTGACCTTTTCCAGAGGTTCGGGGGATTTTTTATTTCTTTTTGCTAAGACACGAATTTTATATCATACTAGCAATCAATTTGTTGAAAATGTTTAGACAAATTTAAGACTATCCCTAATATAGTTCGTCGTACGAACGGATAAGAAACTTTTAAGGGAAGTACCGGACAGGCCGACGATAGTTTTTAGGATAAACGGGGACTACTTTATAGAATTAGACTTTCAGGTGCCCCTTTTTTGAGTTGTTTGGAAGAGGAGTTTCTTGCGTTCCTGTAGTTGCATGGTTAGCCGTGTGGCGAGGAAAAGCAAGGAATTCTTCTTTATTTTAGGGGTTTTGACACATTCATCCTCATCCATATCTTTTCAGGGGGATTAAGCTACAAATATTGTATTTCCCGATGCGCATATCAGGCATAATTATTCTACGAAAAAGCCTTGCATCCTACCATTTATCCATTTATTTGTTTATCTTTACACCCACAATAATTAAAGAAATGCATACTATGAAAAGATACCTTGAAACAGATGAATGGAACATCATCGAAAACGACTTCCACGCTGACAACCTGCGAATATCCGAGAGTATATTCAGCTTGGGAAACGGGCGCTTCGGACAACGGGGAAACTTTGAAGAGCCTTATTCAAGCGATTCCTATCGCGGTTCATTCATTGCCGGTATCACATTTCTGGACAAGACACGCGTAGGCTGGTGGAAAAACGGCTTTCCTGCATTCTATACCCGCATTCCCAACGCTGCCGACTGGGCACGCGTCAGCCTGCGGCTCATCGACGAAGAACTGGACCTGGCACAGTGGGAAATAAACAGCTTCAGCCGCCGCCTCGACATGAAAGCCGGCATCTCCTACCGCGATTTCGAGACGACCTCACCCAAAGGAAACCAGTTGCGCATACATGTGGAGCACATCAACAATATGGCACATCCCAACCTGTGTCTGGTGAAATACAGTGTCGCCTCCGTCAACTACACCGGCAAGCTCTCCCTCCTCCCCTCGCTGAACGCCATCATAACCAACAAGGATGACGAACAGAAAGAGAAAATACGGAATACCTTGCGCTCCGGCGTTGATAAAGATTGTGCCTATCTCTGGACACAGACCCGAAGGGAAGACGCACAAGTGTGCTACGCCATGACTTACCAGTTCTTCAAGAACGGCAAAGAAACCACTTCCAACCCCATAAGGATTGAAAAGGAGACACAGACCGGATTCAGCCTCGGCACGGATATGAAGCCGGGCGACTGCGTTACGCTCATCAAATATACCGCCATCACCTCCTCACTCTACTACGAGCGCCAACATCTCGTAGACCACTCCATCGCCGAAGCCCGCCAAGCCAAGGCCACAGGCTGGGACACCCTGTCCAACGACCATCGGCAAACCTGGAAAGAGATATGGGACGAGATGGACGTCACTATCGAAGGCGACCCGGAAGCACAGCAGGGCATCCGCTACAACATTTTCCAGCTATGCCAGACCTACCGCGGCGACGACCCTCGCCTCAACATCGGTCCGAAAGGATTCACCGGCGAGAAGTACGGTGGAAACACCTACTGGAACACAGAGCTATGTTGCGTGCCGTTCTTCCTGCTCTCCACCCCACGGGACATAGCAAAGAATCTGCTGATATATCGCTACAACCAACTGCCAAAAGCCATCGAGAACGCCCGTAAACTGGGTTTCAAAGACGGAGCGGCACTATTCCCCCAAGTGACTTACAACGGCGAAGAGTGCCACAACGAATGGGAAATCACCTTCGAAGAGATACACCGCAACAACATCATCGTCTATGCCATCGCGCAACACGTACAACTGACCGGAAACAAAGACTACCTCATCCGTTACGGTCTGGAAGTGATGATTGCCGTCTCCCGGTTCTGGAGCCAACGCGTCTCTTTTTCCAATCCCAAACAAAAGTATGTGATACTGGGCGTGACCGGTCCCGACGAGTATGAGAACAACGTGGACAACAATTGGTATACCAACTACTCGTGTGTACAGTGTCTGCGCATGACCCTTCAATACATCGAGACCATAGCCCAAGAGTATCCTGATGAATACGTACGTATCTGCCATGCCACCAACTTCCGCCCAAAAGAGGAAACCCAACGCTGGCACGACATCATCGACCGCATGTATCTGCCCGAAGACAAAGAATTGGGCATCTTCGTACAGAACGACGGCTATTTGGACAAGGTACTGGAAAGCACCGATGCCATCCCTCCCGAAGAGCGTCCCATCAACCAGCATTGGTCATGGGATCGCATCCTGCGTTCCTGCTATATCAAGCAAAGCGATGTACTGTTAGGCCTCTACCTCTATTACTTCCACTTCGACAAAGAGACAGTCCGCCGCAATTTCGAGTTCTATGAACCGATGACCGTACACGAATCCTCACTATCTCCGCATATCCATTCCATCCTGGCTGCGCGCATCGGTGACGTGGAACGTGCTTACCAACTCTTCATGCACGCCACCCGCCTCGACCTGGACGATTATAACAACGAAACCCATCAGGGATTGCACATCACCAGTATGCCCGGCAGCTGGCTTGCCATTGTGAAAGGCTTTGCCGGCATGGACATACGGGACAACCGATTATGTTTCTCTCCCGTCATCCCGAAACAATGGAAAGAGTATTCTTTCCAAGTGAATTATCTCGGACGCACGCTATACGTACAAGTAGGAAAAGAGATAAGGATATCACTGATTGCTGGAGAAGAACTGAGCATCCAAGTATATCAGAACGTCTATGACCTAAAAGCAGACAAAGACTCAAATTGCGCAATTGGGAATTATTCTTATGAAGAAGCTATCGGTCCTTCATAAATGAAAAGTGGAAAATGGAAAGTGGAAAACAAAATCAGCCCCGCCACAACAATGTGTGGCAGGGCTGATCGTTTTTTATAATCAAACTCTTATCCCAAGAATGAAATCAGCACACCAGCTGCTACAGCCGAGCCGATTACACCGGAGATATTGCTGGACATACAGTAGTTCAACACATGATTCTTCGGATCGTACTTCGTAGCAATCTCATTGCATACGCGGCTTGCCATAGGCACAGCACTCAATCCCGTAGCACCGATCAGCGGATTGATTTTCTTCTTGCTGAACAGGTTGAACAGCTTCACAAAGAAAATACCGCCCGTGATGGAAAGTGCAAAAGCAAGGAAACCACCGATCACAATGCCGATAGTCGTCCAGTTCAGGAACGCCTCACTCGTCATGGTAGCGCCTACGCTCAATCCCAAGAAGATGGTAGCCGCATTCATGATGCTGTTGGATGCCGCATCAAACAGACGGCTGGTGTCGGAACCAATCTCCTTAATCAGGTTACCGAACATCAACATACCGATCAAGGGCACTGCCGACGGCACAAAGAGAGCAACAACCGTAGTCACCGCAATCGGGAAGAGAATCTTCAGCACACGCAGATTCTTGATCTCCACTTTAGAAGGATAGAGCTTCTCCTGCTCTTTCATATTGATCATCAGTTCCTTCTTGGTACAGAAGACTTTCACTACCAACGGAATAATCACCGGTACCAGCGCCATGTAAGAATAAGCAGCGATGGCAATCGGACCCAGCAGATGCGGAGCCAGCTTGATCGTAGTGAAGATAGCCGTCGGACCATCGGCACCACCAATGATACCCAATGCACCAGCCTCCTGCGGAGTGAATCCCATCAGCACAGCTACCAGCAGCACCGTGAAGATACCCAGCTGTGCAGCAGCACCGAATATAGAAAGACGCAGATTGCGGAGCATCGGTCCGAAGTCCGTCATGGCACCCACACCCATAAAGATAACAGGCGGCAGGAATCCCGTCTTAATCAACATGTAGTAGATGAAGTTCATCAGTCCCAGGTCGTGTGCAATCTCATGCAGCGGCATTTCCCAGATGTTCTTCATCACGCCATTCACCATGACCATTCCGTTTTCATCAGCCTGAATCACTCCCATATCTCCACCGGGGAAATTGGCAATGAGCACACCGAAAGCAATGGGCACCAGCAACAACGGTTCGTAGTGCTTCTTTATGCCCAAATACAACAGAACGAAAGCAATGGCATACATCACCAGAAACGACGGGTCGGCAATGATATTGCTGAACGCCGTCATATCGTAGAGTTTTGCAAATATTTCTTCCATCACAGTTTATCCTATCTTCATTAATACATCATCTTCCGATACAGAGTCACCCGGAGTGGCACAGATGGCAGTAATCGTTCCATCAAAGTCTGCACGGATGGCATTGTATGTCTTCATCGCTTCAATGTAGCACAACAGATCACCTTTCTTGACTTTGTCGCCTACCTTCACCGGAGTTTCCTGCGTGTTCTTGGTCAGGAAGAACTTGCCTTCCAACGGAGCAGGCACGTCCTGTCCTTCACCAGCAGGTGCTTCCACTTTGGCAGTAGCATCTGCGGGCAGGTCGATATCACCGTATGCAACCGTCACCCGATAAGCCTGTCCGTCCACCTGTACGGTAAGCGTTTTCGGTTTGGCATCATCCAAAGGCGACTTGCTGAGTTCAGCTTTCCGCTTCTCAACGTCTGCCAAGAAGTCTTCCTTAGCCTTGCCGCTCTTGTAAGCCTCGTATTGTGCCGGGTGCATGGCATATTCGAAGAGTTCTTCATCATCTTCTCCCAGGTCCCATTTATTCTCTTTCATCATCTTGCGATACTTGTCGAGCACATCCGGATAGTTGTCTTGCGGATTGCCGGTGAAGAACTTACGACCTTCGCGCTCGGCTTTCTCTACAAGTTCAGGAGCCAATTCTCCCGGCAACTTGCCTGCCTTGCCCAACAGCATATCCCAAATGTCGTCGGCAATCATACCCCAACGCTCCTTGCCTTTCTCCATGGCAATCACATTCATCATTGCCAAGTTCTTGACGTACTGGCTGAACGGAGTCACCAACGGGGGATAACCTACGCGCGGCCAAACGTATGCCACCTCATTGAACAGCTTGATAAGCAACTGATCCTGCGTCATGAACGGCAAGTTACGTTTTGCTTTATATTTGTTGATGGATTCCAAGTTAGACTCCAAGTCGGCCATAAGGCTTCCCATCATACCGCCCGGCAGACCCGGACCGATAAGCAAGGAGTTCATCAAACGGTTTTTCGGGCTGATATATAATCCCAAGAAGTCGTCCATAAACTCCTGAATAAGGGCACGAACCTTCATGTATGCCTCCATATTCACTTCCGGCACCTGGAAGCCTGCGTCTTTCAACATCGCCTGCACGCTCAGGAAGTCAGCATGTCCCGTACCCCAAGACAGCGGTTCCATACCTACATCGATATAGTCGCAACCTGCCTCGCACACTTCAAGAATGCTTGCCATATTGAAGCCCGGACCTGCATGGCTATGATATTGGATGGGCACATCGGGATGGGCTGCCTTGATATTGGCAACGATCTTACCCAGCGATACCGGACGTCCGATACCTGCCATATCCTTGATGCAGATTTCATCAGCACCCAACTTAATCAGCTCCAATGCCATGTTTGTGTAATATTCCACCGTATGGATAGGAGAATGCGTGATGCAGAGAGAGCATTGCGAAATCATGCCCGCTTCCTTGGCGTATGTGATGGAGGGAGCGATATTGCGGATATCATTCAGTCCGCAGAAAGTACGCGTGATATCTGTTCCCTGAGCCTTCTTTACTTTATAGAACAGTTTCCGCACATCGGCAGGCACAGGACTCATGCGAAGTCCGTTCAGTGCACGGTCCAGCATGTGGGTTTGTATACCGGCTTCATGGAAAGCTTTCGTCCACGCACGTACAGCCTTATTAGGATTCTCGCCAAACAATAAATTTACCTGTTCAAAACCTCCGCCGTTTGTTTCTACACGGGCAAAACAGCCCATCTCAACAATAGCAGGAGCCACCTTTACCAGTTGGTCTACGCGGGGCACATACTTACCGGCACTCTGCCACATGTCCCTGAATACCAAACTGAACTTAATTTCTTTTTTCATATCAAATAAATCGGTCTATATTTTTATTAAAGATTATCATTTCACTTTCTCTACTTTGGCCACTTTGCCTTTTCCGTGTGTAACCACGCTTACTGCGGCATTGATAACAGCCAATACATTTCCGGGAATCGGAGCAGGACCTTGGGCGCCTTTCTTATCTGCCGCCACTTCTTCGGGTGCATATTTGTTTACCAAAAGGATCAGACCCTTTCCTAAATTGATTACAATCAGTAAGATACAGAACACAGTTACCATACCTACTACCATCAGCAAAAGTGCAGTATTTATATTTTCCATTATGATGAATTATTAGTTATTCGACCTGTTTTGCAAAAAATCGTCCGAAATTAGCGAATATTCATGAGAGAAAAGCAGGAATAAATGATAAAAGATGCTAAAACAAAAGTCCCCGTACAACAAGAAGTTGTTGTACGGGAAGCATTTAACGCAGATAAATGTCAAAAAAACTAATATCAGAAGTTACAGGAAGAATCAACCGAAGGGATTCTCGTCTACACCGCCGCCTTCGCCGGAGCCTGAGCCACCTTGATTGTCACCATCTTGGTTGTCTCCTTCGGTATTATCACCGGAGGGAGTGTTTCCGGAGGTAGCCCCATTGGCAAGCTTTTCCACATCCAGCCAAGCGACATCCGTATCCACCAGGGAACGGGTGGTAATCTGCTTGTTGCTACTACGTTTCACTTCGGGTATGAAGCGTACACGTATGCCGTTAATCTGTCCGGCATTCACCTCTTCCGGCGTGGCAACACCCCTCTTGTTCGTGGCAGCCGTGTAGTAGAAAGTGCCCACGCCCTCTATCTTCACCGTACAGCCCATGGCCATATAATCGGCCAACACGCCACCCAGGTTTTTCAATACGGCATACGTGTCACCACGGGTGACAGTAGATAATACCGCTAATCTGTCTGCTACTTTGTCCGTAGAAATGGGGGCACCGACAGTGATTGCTTTCGGATACCACAAATCGTTCAGTTTGGATTGAAATTTCTTGTAAAAAGCCATAATAATAAAATTTTTAATGATTAATTAATAATGTATATCTAAACTCTTTTATCTCATCCGAGAAGCAGGGGTTTTCACCGTGAGGCCTCAACGGTCCGACCGTCTGTCGTTGCTCAAATTCGATGTTGCAAAGTTAATGCAGCAAGCAAGCAAAAGCTAAAAAATGACATCTACAGCCCGCTTAGCTAAATCGTTGATATACAGTGCTCCTTAAAATCTCAATCTCTACAATGAAGAAAAAAGCTATGACAGGGGGATGACAGAGGGATAACAAGGGGATTATGGCAATCTCTACAGGCAAGACACGTAAAGTACTGATAATGAGCAATGGCATTTTATGCAATCTCTACAACCAAGGGGAATGCCTCATTTTGCCGATATTTTCTTCTTGTTCATAACAAGTCATTAAGATTACCTACAAAACCGTACAAACAGGAAGCATGAAAAACACCGTATAGCAAAACCAAACGGGACACACTTGTTCATTAATTCTCACTATTGAATCAAAGCATCCCGCTCTTTCTTTATTTCTTTGATTTATATTTTTGCTTAGGGTGATTAGGAACGCCAGGAAACAGCATCTCAAGAAAACCTTCCTTTATCAAATGCGGAATAACGTTAGTGCGTAAATATTTATGGCTTCTATTTACTATCGCAGCCAGTTCTTCCAGTGAAGTCCAGTCTGTCGTTTTACTCTTTATTAGTTCCTTGAGTTCTTCCGGTTTCATTCTCTTTTTTATAAAGGTTGCCATATTAGTGCACGAGGTTGCCATATTAACACTTGAGGTTGCCATATTAGCGCACGAGGTTGCCATATTAACACTTGGGGTTGCCATATTAGCGCACGAGGTTGCCATATTAACACCTGAGGTTGCCATATTACTACCAAAGTCCGGCAAATAATACTTTGTACCTCTACCATATCCCTCTGCCACAAGCAGATTAGCTCCACACATATCTTTAAGCAAATCTGCTATTTCTGCCTTATGAATATTAAGTATAGAACGAAGTCTCTCATTTGTAACAAATCCATCCGTACATGCAATATTCAATACGACAAGTCGTTCGTGACCAACATTCACTATTTGTTCACCAAATGCCGCAACAAGTTTATCTTTTACCTCGTCATCCATCACTGTTTCCATCCTCATTGTAAGCACCACTCTATCTGGTTGGCATTTGGTTTCTACTATGGGAACACGCCAATTTTGCTCACGCCAGCCTTTCAATATTTTATCAACGCCACTTCCTGCTTTCTCTGCAGTGCCAAGCATCATAAACATGGTCTGTAATGCTTTGTTTCTGCAAACACTATCTCCACCATTATAATATTGCAATTTCGACACCAGCATAGTTCCTGGATTAGAAAAAATGATTTTATTTTTATATAATTGCGCCATTAACGATGCATTCTCCGAATAATCAGCATGAATAAGAAGATTAATCAATGCCTCACGAACTGCAACGTGAGCAGGCGTTTCATCTCTCCTAATATTATCTTCCAGCCTGAATGGTTTTGGTAACACGGCCTGTAGTCTCGGTAATACTAATCTATAGAATTGAAACAGATTACCCTCCCACGTCCCATCAGGGCATATACGATTAGACCATCTTTCGTCAGGGTTATCCGACAAGCGTTCTTGATAGTCTGGAAAGAAGTTCGGACAACACTCATTGTCTGTTATGGCTTCTGTCTTACCAAACATAAGTAGTCCGGCAAGTGTAAATCCTTCCTCTTTGGTTACCCGATCCTTCCTGTAGCCTCCAAGCTTTCGTATCAAGTCAAAATCACTTTCCACCAACCAAGGATGATCAGGTTTTGCTAAGGCAAACAACCTGCGATATTGTTGTACCGACTCTTTATCAATGTCATCCATGCTGTAATTTCGGAGAATCCTGCTGTCGGAAGGACGTGATGTATCTGCATCGGCAAACATTCGCTGCACTTCCTTTTCTGTACACTTATAGTCTCCTTCATGGTTTCGTTTAAATGTACCATTATAAGGATTCATAGTACGAAATATCGGGCGTTGTTCTCTATCAGCCCTCGGTACAAAGAATACCATGAAAGGAAATCCATTGAAATTGCCAATAACAAGATTGTCGGACTTCATCAGATTGCAACTTATAGTCGACTTATTGTTCACATTGTTCCAGAAATCCTTTCGATACTTTTCAATTTGTTCCGAAGACAGTCTGTCGAGGTAATATTTTCCATTGCCTTCAGCCACACCAAGCAGTATCGTTCCACCATCGGTATTGGCAAATGCTGAGTATGTTTCCCAAAAACTTTCAGGAAATCCACCGGCGGCACTCTTGTATTCAAGGTCGTCACATTCATTCTTTTCCAACAGCGTTTCTAAATATTCGCCAAACTCCTCGGTTCTTCTAACTTCTATCATTATTGGTATACATTTATATTTCTTCTTTAAGTACATGACAAAAATTTGAAAACATCGAATTTTGGGGTATAAGTCGGACGCAGAAGTATTGTTGAAATCTCCTCCAAACCATACTTGACAAGCGACTTTGCCTTTCTTCCATGTTTCAGAATCCTTATCGGTTTAATATTTATACCTGTTGGTTGAATTAAATTAGTGAATATTTTATCTGTCCAATCGGACGG
>NZ_CAJUHF010000081.1 GCF_910585845.1 uncultured Bacteroides sp.
GATAAAGGTGTTTAGTATATTTTACTGCCCCAAAAGTGACGAAGAACCTATTTATTTTTAGTTGTTATTTTAGTTGTTATTTTAGTTCGGAGGAATGCATACCATATAAAGAAGTTATGAAGGGCATCATTACATTACTTGTTATGTTCCATTACATTACTTGTTATACTTCATTACATTACTTGTTATGAGATATAAGATATGATGTTCTTCTTGTTGTCTCTGTACGTATTGCTCCATCTTTTTTCTGTTCGAAAATATATTTGTAACTCTCTCTTGGAGCAAGCAGTTTTGTCATCATACTATGTTTAGGGGCAACTTTTTCTGCATTTTTCAGCGGAAAAGGAGGGAAAAAAGGGTTAAAACAGGAAAAAGTGCGTTTGCGTACACATAAAAATGGGGGAGAATGCCTTGCAGTTCATAAATAATGCGTAAATTTGCCACAATTTGTAAAGCGTAGTTTGCAAAATGGCAGATATTATAAAACATCAAGGTATTGTGGAAAACATAAGCGGTTCTCATTTGAAAGTGAGAATTGTTCAGACGTCAGCTTGTGCGGCATGCAGTGTCAAAGGGCATTGTACATCGGCCGATACCAAGGAGAAGCTGATTGATATAGTTGTTAGTGATGCATCTTCCTATCAACTCGGCGATCGGGTCGTTGTTTTTGGAGAACTTTCTATGGGAATGATGGCAGTGCTACTGGCTTTTATTGCACCTTTCTGTATTCTGGTTGTTTCCCTCTTTCTGTTTATGGCTGTATGGAATGACGAACTTGGCTCTGCACTCTGTTCGTTGGCACTTCTTATACCTTATTATTATATATTATGGCTGAACCGAAAACGGATGGGAAAGAAATTCTCTTTTTCTGTAATGCCAATGATTTAATAGAAATTCATTAAAACAAATAATTAATAAATAACTAATTTATGAATGTAATTCTGATTGCAGTGATTTCATTGGGAGCCATAGCGCTGGTTTCGGCTGCTATTCTTTATGTAGCTTCCAAGAAATTCGCCGTGTATGAAGATCCGCGAATCGCACAAGTTGGAGCTGTATTGCCCCAAGCGAATTGCGGCGGATGTGGTTATCCGGGTTGTAGCGGTTTTGCCGATGCTTGCGTAAAGGCAGGCTCTCTGGAGGGTAAGTTCTGTCCGGTAGGCGGACAGCCCGTTATGACGAAAGTTGCTGAAATCTTGGGTTTGGATGCTGCTGCTACCGAACCGATGGTTGCAGTGGTAAGGTGTAACGGAACTTGTGCCAATCGCCCTCGTACGAATAGTTACGATGGCGCGAAGAGTTGTGCTATAGCAGCTTCTCTTTATGGTGGTGAAACGGGTTGTAGTTTTGGATGTCTGGGCTGTGGAGACTGTGTGTCGGCTTGCCAGTTTGATGCTATTCACATGAATCCTGAAACAGGGCTCCCGGAAGTAGATGAAGCTAAGTGTACAGCTTGTGGTGCTTGTGCCAAAGCATGTCCGAAGAACATCATCGAAATCCGTCCGCAAGGCAAAAAGTCCCGTCGCGTTTATGTGCAGTGTGTAAACAAGGACAAAGGTGGCGTAGCCCGCAAGGCATGTGCGGCTGCTTGTATCGGTTGTGGCAAGTGTGTGAAAGTATGTCCGTTTGAGGCTATCACATTGGAAAATAATCTTGCTTATATCGATCCGAACAAGTGTAAGTCATGCCGCAAGTGTGAAGAGGCATGTCCTCAGAATGCCATTGTCGCATTGAATTTCCCGCCGCGTAAGCCGAAAGTGGAAGAAACTGAGGCTGCTACCATCGTTGGTGCTCAAACTGCTACCCCTGCAAAGACGGAAGCTCCTGAGGTAAAGGCATAAATAATAAAGAAGTAATAAACGACTAAAATACAGAATTGTATGTTGAAGACATTTTCAATCGGTGGTGTTCATCCACACGAAAATAAACTTTCAGCACATCAGCCTATCATCAAGGCGGAGATTCCTTTCAAAGCCGTGATTCTGTTGGGGCAGCACATCGGTGCGCCTGCAAAACCGATTGTGGCTAAAGGTGATGTAGTGAAAGTCGGCACAAAAATCGCAGAACCTGGAGGTTTTGTATCTGCAGCCATCCACTCGTCTGTCAGCGGTAAAGTTGCCAAAATCGATACGATTATCGATGCCAGCGGTTATCCGAAACCTGCCATTTTCATTGATGTAGAAGGTGACGAATGGGAAGAAAGCATTGATCGTACAGAAACACTGGTGAAAGAGTGCAATCTTACTTCAGAAGAGATTGTGAAGAAGATAGCCGAAGCTGGTATCGTAGGTTTGGGTGGTGCATGTTTCCCCACACAGGTGAAACTCTGTCCGCCGCCTGCCTTCAAGGCTGAGTGTGTCATCATCAACGCAGTGGAATGTGAACCTTATCTGACCGCCGACCATCAACTGATGCTGGAACATGCCGAAGAAATTATGGTAGGTGTATCTATCCTGATGAAAGCCGTAAAGGTGAACAAGGCATTTATTGGTATTGAAAACAACAAACCCGATGCCATACAATTGATGACTAAAGTGGCATCCGGTTATGCAGGTATCGAGATCGTCCCCCTGAAGGTGCAATATCCGCAAGGTGGTGAAAAACAGTTGATTGATGCCATTATCGGACGTCAAGTGGCAAGTGGTGCGCTGCCCATATCAACCGGTGCAGTGGTGCAGAACGTAGGTACTGCTTTTGCCGTATATCAGGCTGTGCAGAAGAATAAGCCGCTGTTTGAGCGTGTGATTACTGTGACAGGCAAGTCGCTCGCCAAACCGTCCAATTTCCTGGCACGTATCGGAACGCCCATGAAGCAGTTGATTGATGCTTGCGGTGGTCTGCCTGAAGATACCGGTAAGATTATCGGTGGTGGTCCGATGATGGGAAAGGCTTTGGTGAACACCGATGTTCCCACTGCTAAAGGTAGCTCCGGCATTTTGATTATGAACAATAAGGAAGCCAAGCGCGGTGAGATTCAACCCTGTATACGTTGTGCAAAGTGCGTCGGCGCTTGCCCGATGGGATTGGAGCCTTACTTGCTGTCGGCACTTTCTGAGCATGCCGAGTTCGAGAGAATGGAAAAAGAAAGAATTATGGATTGCATTGAGTGCGGTTCTTGCCAGTTTACTTGTCCTGCCAACCGTCCGTTGCTGGACTATTGCCGTTTGGGCAAAGGTAAGGTAGGGGCTATGATCCGTGCACGTCAAGCTAAAAAATAACGAGTATGGAAAATAAATTAGTAATATCCCTTTCGCCCCATGTGCATGGCGGCGACAGTGTGAAGAAGAATATGTATGGTGTGCTCATTGCACTGATTCCTGCATTTCTTGTATCACTCTATTTCTTCGGACTGGGCGCACTGGTTGTTACTGCGACTTCTGTGGCTGCCTGTTTGTTCTTTGAGTGGGCCATTGGCAGATTCTTGTTGAAGAAGGAAACCTCTACTATCTGTGATGGTTCGGCTGTAATCACTGGTGTGCTACTGGCATTTAACTTACCTTCCAACCTGCCCATTTGGATCATCATCATCGGTGCTTTGTTTGCCATTGGTGTTGGAAAAATGTCTTTCGGTGGATTAGGAAGCAATCCGTTTAATCCGGCATTGGTAGGTCGTGTGTTCCTGTTGCTCTCTTTCCCGGTACAGATGACGAGTTGGCCCGTTGTAGGACAGCTTACTTCTTATACGGATGCTACAACGGCAGCTACACCGCTTAATCTGATGAAACAGGTGGTTGGCGGAAATGTGGATGCACTGAAAGAGTTGCCCTCTTCTTTCGATCTGCTGATCGGTAATAACGGAGGTTGTCTTGGTGAAGTAAGTGCATTGGCATTGTTGCTTGGATTGGCATACATGCTTTGGAAGAGAATCATTACTTGGCACATTCCGGTTGCTATATTGGGTACGGTATTTGTATTCTCTGGCATTATGCATCTGGTAGATCCGGTACATTATGTTTCTCCGGTGCTTCAACTGTTTACGGGTGGTCTGATGCTGGGTGCTATCTTTATGGCTACAGACTATGTCACTTCTCCGATGAGTAAGAAAGGTATGTTGATTTATGGTGTCTGCATTGGTTTGTTGACAGTGATTATCCGTCTGTTCGGTGCTTATCCTGAAGGTATGTCATTTGCCATCCTGATTATGAATGCTTTCACTCCGTTGATTAATACATATTGTAAACCTAAACGCTTTGGGGAGGTAGCGAAGAAGAAATGAAAAAGTTAGAATCATCCTTAAAGAATATGTTGTTGGTGCTCACGGGCGTTACTGCTATTTCCGTGGCATTATTGGCATACGTGAATGAATTGACGAAAGGACCTATCGAACAGGCTAATGCAAAGACATTGAGCGATGCGGTCAGTGCGGTAGTTCCGGGTTTTGACAATGATCCGATTGCAGAAAAGAAGATGCAAAAGGTAAATGACGTAGAGTATGCCGTTTATCCCGCCACTAAGGACGGTAAGTTTATTGGTGCGGCTGTAGAAGCCTCTTCGATGGGATTCGGCGGAGAACTGAAAGTGTTGGTAGGCTTTGATTCGGAAGGTAATATTATTGATTACTCCTTGCTGTCACATGCCGAGACTCCGGGCTTGGGTTCTAAAGCTGCCGATTGGTTTAAAGAAGGAAATAAGGGTAGCATCAAAGGGCAGAACCCTGGTAACGCTCCTTTGACTGTAAGTAAGGACGGTGGTCAGATAGATGCTATTACGGCTTCTACTATAACTTCCCGTGCTTTCCTTAATGCAGTAAATGCTGCTTATAGCGCCTATGCGGGGCAGAATACGTCCGATGCAGTTACGGGTGCTACTAAAAAAGTTGTTGAACCTGCTGAAGAAGCGGCCTCTGAGGCTGTCGATTCCATCAGCAATAAATAATAAGGAGGAGTATAAGATATGAATAATTTTAAAGTTATGATGAACGGGATTGTCAAAGAGAATCCTACATTTGTACTCCTGCTCGGTATGTGTCCTACGCTGGGTACCACCTCTTCTGCCATCAACGGTATGGGTATGGGCTTGGCAACCATGTTTGTGCTTATTTGCTCTAATGTGGTGATTTCTGCCATCAAGAACCTGATACCTGATATGGTGCGTATACCGTCGTTTATTGTGGTTATTGCCTCTTTTGTGACGCTGTTGCAGATGATTATGCAGGCATACGTTCCCGCATTGTACGCCACTTTGGGTCTGTTTATTCCGCTGATCGTTGTAAACTGTATCGTATTGGGACGTGCAGAAGCATTTGCAGCAAAAAATACTCCGGTAGCTTCTTTCTTTGATGGTTTGGGCATGGGACTTGGTTTTACGTTGGCTCTTACTTTGTTGGGGGCTATGCGTGAATTCTTAGGTACAGGTAAGGTTTTCAATCTCACCCTCCTTCCCGAAGAATATGGTATGTTGGTGTTCGTATTGGCTCCGGGTGCTTTCATTGCGTTGGGTTATCTGATAGCATTGATTAATAGCCTGAAAAAGAATTAATAAAAAGAAAACAGAAGATTAAAGGCAAGAGCGGTTGCCTTGAGCTTTTAATCTTCAATTCTTAATCTTGAACAGTTATGGAATATATATTAATATTTATCTCGGCAATCTTTGTCAATAACATCGTATTGTCGCAATTCTTGGGTATCTGTCCGTTCCTTGGTGTATCCAAGAAAGTGGAAACAGCGCTGGGTATGTCAGCTGCTGTGGCATTTGTGCTTACAATTGCTACTATTGTCACATTCCTGATTCAGAATTTCGTGCTTAATGCTTTCGATTTAGGCTATTTGCAGACTATCACTTTCATCCTGGTGATAGCAGCTTTGGTTCAGATGGTAGAGATTATCCTGAAGAAAGTATCGCCTTCATTGTATCAGGCATTGGGCGTATTCCTGCCTCTGATTACGACTAACTGTTGTATTCTGGGTGTAGCTATTCTGGTTATCCAAAAAAATTATGATTTGCTGACTGGTGTCGTTTATGCCTTCTCCACTGCTATTGGTTTTGGACTGGCTTTGACCGTTTTTGCTGGTTTGCGCGAGCAAATGAGTTTGGTGAATATCCCGAAAGGTATGAAAGGTACTCCAATTGCCTTGATTACTGCAGGTCTTTTGGCAATGGCTTTCATGGGCTTTTCCGGTGTAGTGAAAATCTAAGTAACAGAATCCATATAAATTGGTAAAAAAAGGGTGGCTGAGTAAATTCAGGCATCCTTTTTCTTTTTGAAGAAAAAAATATTCATTTTGCTTTTTATCTAAATTAATTTCCTTAAATTTGCTCCCAAAAGTAACCTATTAAGAATAAATCACTAATGAAAGAAAAAATTTTAGTTACAGGTGGAACAGGATACATTGGTTCACACACTGTAGTCGAACTTCAGAACGCAGGTTATGAAGTAGTGATAGTCGATAATTTGTCAAACTCAAGTGCTGACGTTGTTGATAATATAGAAAAGGTATCGGGCATTCGTCCTATATTTGAAGAATTGGATTGTTTGGATTTCTCAGGTCTTGACGCTGTGTTTACCAAATATAAAGGAATTAAAGCCATTATCCATTTTGCAGCAAGTAAGGCTGTAGGTGAATCTGTCCAAAAACCGTTGCTTTATTATCGTAATAATTTGGTTTCGTTGATTAACTTACTTGAACTGATGCCTAAATACGGAGTGGAGGGTATTGTATTCTCATCTTCTTGTACGGTTTATGGGCAACCGGATGAATTGCCTGTAACGGAACAGGCTCCAATCAAGAAAGCAGAATCTCCTTATGGGAATACGAAACAGATTAACGAAGAGATTATTCGTGATACAGTAGCATCTGGTGCTCCTATCAATGCCATTTTGTTGCGCTACTTTAATCCGATTGGCGCACATCCTACAGCATTGCTTGGTGAGTTGCCTAATGGTGTACCTCAGAACTTGATACCTTATCTGACTCAGACAGCTATCGGTATTCGTGAAAAACTGAGCGTGTTCGGTAATGATTATAACACTCCAGATGGATCTTGTATACGTGATTTCATTAATGTGGTTGATTTGGCAAAAGCACATGTAATTGCCATTCACCGTATATTAGATAAGAAACAGAAAGAAAAAGTGGAAGTGTTCAATATCGGAACGGGACGTGGACTTTCTGTATTGGAATTAATCAATGCTTTTGAAAAAGCTACTGGCGTGAAGTTGAACTATCAAATTGTAGGTCGTCGCGCAGGTGATATTGAGAAGGTGTGGGCTAACCCTAAATTTGCCAATGAAGAATTGGGTTGGAAAGCCGTTGAAAGCATCGAAGATACATTGTTGTCTGCTTGGAACTGGCAGTTGAAACTTCGTGAGCGAGGTATTCAATAAAGAAAATTAGGAACTTTTGTTTTATTAACAAATAAAGCATAAACAAATGCTCCCCGCATTTGTTTATATTTAGTAGATCAGCCTGATCTATTTGTATGTATGTGAATACCTATGAATGGTATGTATACCTTTTGGTATAGACAGGTTTGATTGAATAGTAGTTTTGTCGTGTTTTATTTTGTGTTTGTGTTGTAATAAGCCTTGTCGGGAGACAAGGCTTATTTTTTGTCCGGAATGCGTGAAACCGTTTCCTGTAAAAAAAAGGTATATATTATTTTGAAATCCGATAAGAGTATGGGGAGCTTACTTTCCTTTTGGGTACACTCCACTTTAGATGGGAAGATTATATGGGATGATTCTCTGCGAAGATTGCCATACGTTCATCCAACTGTGCATATTGATGATCCTGAATAAAAGATGTGCAAGCCCGAAGACCTTCCTGATGGCTTCCAGTAGTAATCAATGAAATGGCACTGACACCATAATACATTAATTCTTTGGCTAGTTCTCCGCTGGTCATACCTGGATAGCCAATAGTGAAATAGAAACCATCGGCAACCGGATCACCTAAATCATTGTCATATACTAAATGAAAACCATGACGCAGGAAAATTTCTTTTAGTTTGCGTGCGCGTTCACCGTATATTCTCACATCGTTTAGGAAATTATATTGTCCGTCATTGGCTGTTTTCAACATCGCTGCAAGAGCATATTGGGCGGAGTGGCTTGTGCCAGATGAAAGAGCATAGAGTATACGATGTATGAATACGGTTCCGAATGTACCGCCATTATATCGTTTGGTAAGTCCGGGGTAGGAGCGATGGTACAGCTTGTCGGAGATACAGGTGACCCCGATGCGTTGTCCTGCATAACTGAATGCTTTGGAGCCGGAAATAAGCAATACGTAGTTATCTGTATAGCGAGCAACTGAAGGCTGGAAAGGAGGGGTGAACGGTCTGCTTAAGTCTTGTCGGAAGTCCATTGCAAAGTAAGCCAAATCTTCCAATACAATAACATCATATTGCGTAGCAAGTTCTCCAATGATGCGCAGTTCTTCTTCTTTCAGGCAGATCCAGCTGGGGTTATTAGGATTCGAATAAACAATGGCAGAGATATTATCTTTCGCGAGATAGCTTTCCAGTTTGTTTTTCAGTTTGTCGCCGCGATAATCATAGACGTCGAATGTTTCAAATTTTTGCCCCATTACTACCAGTTGTTGCTTTTGCACAGGGAATCCTGGGTCAATGAATAATATTGTGTCTTTCTTTTCATCACATTGGCTGCATGTGAGAAAAGAGGCAAAAGTTCCTTGCATAGATCCGGTGACAGGCACGCAACCTTCCGGTTTAATATCTACATTAATGAAAGCTTTGATGAAGCGTGAGGCTTCTGTTTTCAATGTGGGAAGTCCATTGATGTCGGGATAAAGGCTGGCAATGCCATCCTGCAAGGCTTCTATTTCGGCTTTCACACCTACTGCTGAAGCAGGGAGTCCCGGTACACCCATTTCCATCTTTATAAACTCAATGCCTGAGGCTGCTTCTGCTTTGGCAGCGATGGCTTTTACTTCGCGTATAGTGGCTTTTCCAAAGTCTGCGATCTGAAATGCTTCGATAGTTTCGTCTATCAGTCTACGTTCAATAGGAGTATTTCTCATGGCCTTTTTCAATTTGGGTTTAGTTTGATTTATTTTTTGAATCTTTTTTCTATCATACAAATATAGGTAAAAATCGTGAGTTTTGCTTCTACAGGATAAATAAACTGTTTTTTCTTTAAAAAGATGATTTGGTAAGTTTCTTATAATCAGGCGTGATTGAAAAAAGATTGAAAATATTCCTTTTAAACTATTGCAGGTTTCAAAAAAATGCCTACCTTTGCAACCGCAATCGAGAGAGAAAGCAACGATAAAATGAAATGATGGTGCGTTAGTTCAGTTGGTTAGAATACATGCCTGTCACGCATGGGGTCACGGGTTCGAGTCCCGTACGCACCGCGTATAACACTTATAATAAGGAAGTTTTATAAAAAACACCCGG
>NZ_CAJUHF010000082.1 GCF_910585845.1 uncultured Bacteroides sp.
TTGAATGTTTTTGAGAAGAGGAACGTAAATGGCTGAAAAACAAGAAGGAGGAAGGGAAAGTTTTTTCTGAGGATAAATACAAGGGGGAAAGTGAGACACATTATTATATATCGTGCGCGCGCGTATCATTACGAACAAGCAATAGAAATGACTGACGATAAGTGCAGCGCCCCACTGTCATCAGCCAATTATCAATTATCAATTGCCAATTATCAATTGCCAATTATCAATTGCCAATTATCAACTGTCAATTGTCAATTGTCAACAGGCATTGTCACTGCCAATTGGATTATAATTCTTATATTTGCGCAAATTCATAAAGATACTGTCATGAGATACCTGGATCCTAAGACTGATTTAACCTTCAAACGGGTTTTTGGCGAACATCCCGACCTGGTGATGAGTTTGCTGAATGCACTATTGCCGCTTGAACAGGGACAAGAAGTTACTGAAATTGAGTATTTGCCGGTAGAGCTGGTGCCGGATAATCCGTTGAGGAAAAACAGCATTGTTGATGTGCGCTGCCGGGACAAGCAGGGACGGGTGTTTCTGGTGGAGATGCAGATTATCTGGACGCCGGAGTTCCAACAGCGTGTGTTGTTCAATGCCTCGAAAGCATACGTGCGGCAATTGGATGCCGGAGAGCACTATGAGTTGCTGCAACCCGTATATTCGCTGAACCTGGTGAATGACATCTTCGAGCCTGAACTGGACAACGAGTATTATCATTATTATCGCCTTGTGCATATGGAGCATACGGAGAAGGTGATAGAAGGGCTTCACCTGATATTCGTGGAGCTGCCCAAATTCACTCCTCAAAGCTACAGCGAGAAGAAAATGCAAGTGCTGTGGCTCAGGTTCCTGACCGAGATCAATGACAAGACGCATGAAGTGCCGCAAGAATTGCTGGAGAACCCTGAGCTGAAGAAGGCGGTGAATGTGCTGGAGGAATCGGCTTTCACGGATGCACAACTGGCTGGATATGAGAAGTTCTGGGATATCGTCAGTGTGGAAAGGACGCTGATGTATTCTGCCCAAAAGAGGGGCATGAAGGAGGGACTGGAGAAAGGAAGAGCTGAAGGACTGGAGAAAGGAAGAGCTGAAGGACTGGAGAAAGGAATGGCTGAAGGGTTGGAGAAAGGACGTTCGGACGCACAGAAAGAGATTGCGCGGAACCTGAAGAAAGCCGGTGTGCCCACCGAAATCATCATGCAGAGCACAGGGCTTTCGAAGGAGGAAATAGAGGAAGAAAAATAATATCAGTCCCGATACGCCGGATTGGGCGGAGGAGGATCTT
This sequence comes from uncultured Bacteroides sp., assembly GCF_910585845.1. Classification (GTDB taxonomy): domain Bacteria; phylum Bacteroidota; class Bacteroidia; order Bacteroidales; family Bacteroidaceae; genus Bacteroides. The sequence goes on from NZ_CAJUHF010000082.1 coordinate 1,298, forward strand.
GCAGGATGGTAGCGGCATCGAAGCAGGGACACTCTTTGATCCACTCTTCGGGTTCGATCTCGCCGTTGCGGTTCAGGTCGGGACTGAGGTCGCGGTGCCCCACTACCCTACTGCCGGGATAATCGCGGAGCAACATCCGGACCAGCACACGAAGCGAATGCTTCTGGAAGTCGGTACGGGTGTCGGCAGGACGGCCGTGCAGGTCATAACCGCCTTCGTAGCAGATGCCGATGGAGTGCGCGTTATGCCCTTTGGCGTGTGCGCCGGCTTGCTCCAGCGGACGGAGGGCTTTGATGTCTCCGTTCTTGCGTATGTAGAAGTGATAGCCTGCGCCGGAGAATCCCCGGCGCAGATGGTCTGTGATCAAGTCGTATTCCGTATAACAACGGTCAGCGCGGGTGGCGCTGCAATGAATGACTAATAAATCAATCGTTCTCATCAGTTTATTGGCATTTTTCTAAAAAAAGACTAAAGAGGATAATGCTCCTCACGGCTCAACCCATTCTGTTCATGGCATGGGCGCTCAGCGCACCCAACAGGGCGGAAGCCAAGGCAATCACCATTTTCAGAATGACATCAAAAGAAAGTTTCTTCTTCATAATTTAAATAGGGTTTAGGGATTAAACTTATTCAAAAAGGAGTCTTTATCCGAAAGGATTCTCGTCTACTCCACCTCCGTCGCCGGTAGAGCCACTGCCGCCGGTGGAACCACTGCCGTCGCCTTCTTCTTTTCCGCCGCCGGCGTCGGTGGCATCGGCATCTTTCGGCTTATACAGCTCGAAGGAGATGTTGTTGGGGGCGTTTCGGGTGGTGGCGATGGCGTCGTTCACCAGTCGCAGGCTGCTGTCGGGCAGGAAACGGATGTTGATCTTGTCGATGTTCTTCACGGTGCAATCCTCCTGCTTCTCGGTGCCGATGCAGTGGAAGGTGGTATAGAAGACGCCGAATCCATCCAGTTTCACACTGTCGCCGTCCGTCAGCTTGCGCTTGAGGTTGCGCACGATGGCTTTGGTGACGTGCTCCACGTCTTCGGCAGACATGCCGCCCATCTCTTCAATTTCCTGCGAAAGGCGATGGATGTCGTACAGGCGGGAGGTCTTTGCCTTACGCTTGAGGTAATTCAACTTCGGGGACGATTTATCCCCCACTTTCTTGTAACGCAATGTGTGTTCTACAATCACTGACATAATAGTGTTTTTTAAAAGATTAATAAGTTACAGAGCTACAGAGTTACAGAGCTACAGAGTTACAAAGTTACAGAGCTACAAGGCTACAGAGCTACAAGGCTACAGAGCTACAAACTCATGAACTCACAAACTCCCCTTTCTCTTTTCGTCAGAACAAAGATACGACATGGGAAAAGGCGGAAATCCGGTTCGCTACTTTTCGGTAAGTTTCGGTAAGTTTCAGTAACGATAAAGTTGTGAAACGTACGTTTTTTCCTTGCATCCGCTTGCATATCTCACTGAAAATCATTAACTTTATATCCATATAAAGAAAAAGAAAGGAAAAAAGAATCTCCCAGAATCACGGAGACGCTTACCAAACAAAAAACATTTCAAGTATGACAAACTTTGATACGAACAGCATGGAGGAAGAAAGATTCCCCATCCGCAGCTATGGAAAGGGCGAACTCGCCATGATCTACATCCAAGGAGTGCAACAACAAAGCGCTGTCAAGGAATTTAATGCATGGATACGCAAAAGCCCGGGACTGGAACAGCAACTGATCGAAACCGGCATGAACCGGACAGCAAGAAAGTATACCCCCATGCAAGTAAAGCTTATCGTCAATGCACTGGGAGAACCGTAAGGATGGAAAAATACCCGAATTTAGAGCCTGTTTAAATTTTGTTCAGCCTTCTTTTGAGAGTTCTTTTTGAGGATGTTTTTCTGTTTTTATGAGGAGCATAGCGGGCTATGTGACGAATAAAAAGAGGAAAACAGACCGAAAAGAAACTCTAAAGAAGCTGAATAAAAAACTTTTTGAAGAAAATTTAAACAGGCTCTTAGTGTCAAAAGTTTCAGGTTTCATATATGCCTAAAAAATTCCGCGCGAAACTACTTTCGGGTATTATTTCCTTGAAAAAACTACTTTCCGGACATTATTTCCCTGAAAAAGCTACTTTTCCGGGCATTATTTCCTCGAAAAAACTACTTTTCCGAGCATTATTTCCCTGAAAACTACTTTCAGGTATCATTTCCCTGAAACCTATTTTCCAGGTATCATTTCCCTGAAACCTACTTCCGGGTATTATTTCCTTGAGAGCCTATTTTCGGGTATTTTTCAACTCAAAAAACCTACTTCTTCCGAGTCCTTGTCCCCTGCAAAGTTGTTTTCCGGTATATTTTTCCCTCATGCACGACGCATCCCTCCTCTAAAGCACGTTTCAGCATACGGTGAGCGGTGGACAAAGACCACTCCAGTTTGCGTGCGGCATCGATAAAATCCTTGCGGATAAATTCGCCGGGAAGCGCATCCAGCACCTTCTCGAAGGAGTGGAACTCACGCAGGGGAAGCGACTGCAAACCCAGTTCGGGCAACGACGAAGTGAGCAGCAGACTATGTTCCAGCAGTACCTTCGTGATCTGCGTGGCGATGTGGAAATCCTGATCCGTACAGTAGTAGGCATGAACGCCCCACATCCCGTCTTCGCACTTGCGGACTGCCGTCAGCACCGAAGCGATGCGGGCATTGATGACGCCCAGGCGCAGAACGATACTCCCCGACGCACTCTCGCCCTCGGACACTACCTCCTTCAGCATCGTCGAGAAACAGGCATCGTGCTCCGCCCACTGCGCAGGACTGAACAGCACCTCCGTGGGCGACTCCAACAGAAACTGATGCCACTGCAACACCTCCTTGCCCAGACCGCGGAAGAAGGAACGCAAATCCACATCGTCCTGCTTCGGGGCACAAGAGCGCCAATTCCATTGCGGCTCGGCGGTGAGCAGGGCAAAGCGGCTGTAGAGACCGTTCTCGAGCGATTGTATCAACTGCACGAACTGGTTGGGCGTGCCCGTCAGGCAAAGCGCCAGCCGAGGATTGGTCAGGAAGAGAGGCATCCCGTCTACCTTGAACGAAGAGCCGAGGTCTTCGTGATGGAAAGCCGCACAGAAGACATCGTCGTGCCTGCCGTAGTCCTGCTTCACGGCAGAGACCATCGTGTTGATTTCCGAAGCATGGATGATGCCTCCCAGGCTGCCGTTGTCGCGCAGGTGGGTGTAGAGGCGGGACTTCGAGAGGTTGGCAGGCAGCATCAGATAGACCGCCTTCGGCTCTTCGGGACGGGGAGACATCGGCCTTTTCAGATGTTTCCGACGGGCTTCCGCCTGACACTCCTCCCAGTCGTCAAGTTGCTGCTGATAGGTCTTGATGGCATTCGTGTTCTTAACCATGTAGTACTCGTGCGTAGGCTGCGAGAGGTAGGAAGCGAGCATCACCACGCTCTTTCCTGTGCCTGCCGGAGCCACTCCGGCGAAGTAGAGATGCGGGGAGTAGCGCCGTTGCTGGTAGAGGAAGGTCACTCCGGGCAGGCAGGCGCTCAGGTGGGTGATCAGCCCCATCAGCAGCATGTCTCTCTCGCGCAGGTTGTCCACCCGTGCCAGCCCACGTTTCAGCAGGTCGGGCAGTCTGTTGTACACCTCCGGCGGGAAGTACGGCATACCGGCACGCAGGGCATCGCTCTTCCTCGAAGCAAGGCGATGAGCCTCCCTTTCATCGCGCGGAAAATTATGGCTTATAGGTGAAACCTGACACCTGACACCTGATTGGGGAGAGGAAGCCTGCTTCGGGCTACCACTAATATACTGATATCCAGCCGAAATACCCTGTTTTATCTCCGTTGCCGTGAAGTCGGGAGCGCTCAATTTCTCTTGGGAAATAAGTATCAAATGTGTCAATTCCTCTTCCGAAAAGCCCTTTCCGCGCGCCGAATAGCCCAATTTCAGCATGACTTCGTGCCGCGTTCCCTTCACGAAAGAATGGCGGTGAAGGAAGTTTTCGAGGAAGCTGACGATGAATCCCGCTCCGGCTCCTTGTGCGGCGGCAGGCGCTGTTCCGGCAGATGCTGCTGTTCCGGCAGAAGATATTCCGGCAGACAGGGCGGCGGCGGAATCCCTTGCCTCCTCTCGTGCCAGTTGCACCGCCTTCGCCTGCCACTCGAAGGGCGTGGCGGAGGGATTGTAGTACGCCTCGGCATCGTAGACCGCCGAACAGTAGCGCGCCAGGTCCTTGCACTGCATGTCGCAGGGGAAGTCCACCAGCCGGCTCACCTCGTTCGACACCACCTTGTAGGCCTGCGCGTACTGCTGTGCCGTCTCGGCGTCGATGCGCACCACGGCTTTCAGTCCCTCGCCCGAAATGCTGGTCCACGTCAGCGCCACGTAGGGTAGCTGCGCCAGCTTCCGGGCAATCTCGCGCGTGCGGTCGGCAGTGTGGTCGAAGTCGAGCATCGCCCAGCCGCTCAGTTCCTTCAGCGTGGCGGCGGAGCGTTTGCCCCGGCAGATGCCTGCCACCGTCACTCCGGGCATGCTCAGCTTGATGTCTCCCGCCTCCTTCAGCATGCCTTTGCCCACGTATCGCCGATAAGCGTCGGTGCGCACCTGTAGTGCCGGTCCGGTCAACTCGTTATAGAACTCTTCCATCGTCATCGTTTGTGTCGGCTTCGTATTCATGATGGAGATGAAGTACGAAACCCTTCTTGTCAACTGCTTCATGACAGATAAATGTTTTTTTTGAACCGCCTAGTGAGACGAAAAAATCCGTCCCGTGAGGCCAAATATGTCGGCACACGAGACGGACTTTTTCGTTCCGCGAGACGGATTCCGCCGTCCCGCGGGAGGATTCTGTCACCGTCCTGCATCGAACGATGCGAAGTTCATCAAATATTTCCAAACAGGCAATTAGTGATTTTCGGCCGAAAACCACTAATCACCCTCATCTTGCGGAAAGACTCTCTTCTTCCTCCTCAATGATCTCAGTCACAAGATTTTGCAGCAGGGTTTCGATGCTGCGTACGGTAAGCGCCTTGCACTTGTCGTGCTGGTTGTCCACCAGGAAAAAATCGCCCAACACGTGTGCCCACCGACGGACTTCGTGCCACGAAACGGCACTCGGATCGGCTCTTTTGTGGTCCACGATCTGGCGTGCCACAGCCTCGAAAATGGCCGTTCTGCCACTGTCTATGTGGAACTTATCGCCTGTGGCGAAGTTAATCACTTCCGCCGCCTTATGCAGCGGGAACGTTTCATTCATGGCGATCAGCAAGTAACGGGAATTGCCGATCATCTCTGTTTTTTTGACTTTTGCATAGTCATCTGATTAAATTATTAAGATAAAAAAATAGGCTGCCAATTCAATAATTTACAGCCAGATAATTAATAAAAATTAATTAATACCGTCGGCAAACATACGCTTTCCGGCGAAAAAAACAGGCATGCAAGAAGAAAATTTCTTCTTTTTACAAGAAAAATAACATTTTTTCAGAAGTTAACCTGCGATTCAATACTAAGAACCTGTTTAAATTTTCTTCAAAAAGTTTTTTATTCAGTTTCTTCCCAAGTTTCTTTCGGTCTGTTTTCCTCTTTTTTCCGTCACACAGTTCGCTATGCTCCTCATAAAAACAGAAAAACATCCTCAATAAAGAGCTCTCAAAAGAAGGCTGAACAAAATTTTAACTGGCTCTAACCATACTTATTGGCCAGACTCTTTTCTTTATAGTCAAACAGAATTGAATTGTGAAACTTAAAATAATATACCTATCTTTCCTCTAAAGAAAAATATATTCTTTATCCTGTCGATATGAGATTCTCACGATTTTCATTTATATTTGCATCGGCTACGAAAACGGCCACGTAAATTTCGCAAGCAAAAAAAAGGAAACAGAAAAACATTGTAAAAGAGAAAATATTGTAAAAGAAAAAATATCATAACAGAAAAACATTGCAAAAGAATGACACACTCACCTCTTACGACTTCCAAAGGCTTCAGTAAAGCTTTCTGGGTAAGCAGTACGGTCGAACTGCTGGAACGCATGGCGTATTATGCCATATTCATCGTTCTTACACTCTACCTGTCCAATATCTTAGGTTTCAACGACTTTGAAGCGAGCATGATATCCGGCCTGTTCTCGGGCGGACTTTATCTGCTGCCTATCTTCACGGGGGCGTATGCCGACAAGGCGGGTTTCCGGAAGTCGATGATTCTCGCTTTCTCGTTGCTCTCCGTCGGCTATTTGGGACTGGGATTGCTCCCAACGCTGCTGGAAGCTGCCGGATTGGTGGAGTATGGCGAAGTGACCCGCTTCTCCGGTCTGCCGGATAGCAGCAGCCGCTGGATGATTGTCCCCATCTTGTTCATCCTCATGGTGGGAGGAGCATTCATCAAGTCCATCATTTCGGGTTCGGTGGCGAAGGAAACGACAGAAGCAAACCGCGCACGGGGTTACTCCATCTTCTACATGCTGGTGAACATCGGCTCTTTCACCGGAAAATCGGTGGTGGACCCACTGCGGAACTTCATTGGCGAACAGGCCTACATCTACATCAACTACTTCTCCGCTATCATGACGATAGTGGCGCTGTTTGCCGTCGTCTTACTGTACAAGTCAGCGCATACGGCAGGAGAAGGGAAAAGTATGCGTGAAATAGGCCAAGGCTTCCTGCGCATCATGACCAACTGGCGTCTGCTGTGGCTGATTCTCATTGTGACCGGTTTCTGGATGGTGCAGCAACAACTGTACGCCACGATGCCCAAATACGTAATACGTATGGCCGGCGAAACGGCACGACCGGGATGGATTGCCAACGTAAATCCGCTCGTGGTGGTCTGCTGTGTGAACTTCATCACCCGTCTGATGGCGAAGCGCAGTGCCATCACCTCCATGAACATCGGTATGTTCCTGATTCCGGTTTCGGCGTTGCTGATGGCTTGTGGCAACTTGCTGGGTGACGACCTCATTGCGGGCGTAAGCAACATCACCCTGATGATGATACTCGGCATCGTGGTACAGGCGTTGGCGGAATGTTTCATTTCACCGCGTTATCTGGAATACTTCTCCTTGCAGGCACCCAAAGGCGAAGAAGGCATGTACCTCGGATTCAGCCATCTCGATTCGTTCCTTTCCTCCATTTTCGGATTCGGACTGGCGGGTGTGCTGCTGACGAAGTATTGCCCCGACCCTGCCCTGTTTGAAACGCGCGAGGCTTGGGAAGCGGCAAGCGTCCATGCGCATTATATCTGGTACTACTTTGCAGCTATCGGTGTGATAGCGGCGGTAGCTCTGCTTGTTTTCGCCAAAATCACCGAATACATTGACAAGAAGAAGCAGAAGATGGCATAAGTGCGTGCCCGCAAGGTAATCACCCGGCAAAAGTTGGTCCACCTTTGTCCGGCACTCCTTGCAAGAACAGATTTAGAGCCTGTTTAAATTTTCTTCAGCCTTTTTCTGAGAGTTATGTTTGTAACAATAAATTCCGTCACGCCTCTTTTCAATGCGTACCAGGGCGGAACTTTTGTTTTTTATACTATGGATTATACAAAAACAACCGCTGGATTATCCCCAGATTCTTCGAATGCTGAAAGAACTGGGACTAATTGTCAAGGACGAAATTGAGCCCTATAAGTTTTGGAGTTTATGAGTTTTTGAGTTTGTAAGTTGGCACACTAATGAAAATAACTTAAAGATTCAAAATCTATCGGCTTTAACTCCTAAGCTGACTTATCGGCTACTCCCCTTTAACTCCTCTAACTCCTGTAAATGAAAAAGCCGTGCATAATGCTGCAATATTTCATAAGAAAGTTTGCCTATCTAAATTCTAAGTATTATTTTTGCACAGACCTAACGCCGTGAGGCTTCATCGGGAAGTCGGAGCGAGGGAGGTCATTACATAATATGAAAGCGTTTATCGGCGCTTGATTCTTGGCTAATCTGGAATGTGGCAGTTTCAAAACTTCGTCAGGAATG
>NZ_CAJUHF010000083.1 GCF_910585845.1 uncultured Bacteroides sp.
TATCTATAGGGCAGGTTCATGAGAAAATTTTAAAAAAGTGATAAAGTCAGGAAGATATTTCACCATAAACACCTGTATACTATATAATTAACGGATGGGTGAAAGATGTGAGGGATGAAAGACGACATTTGATTTCTATTGTTATTTTAGTTCGGGGGAATGTATCGCACCATACAAAGAAGTAATGCTGGACATCATTACATTACTTGTTATGCTTCATTACATTACTTGTTATGCTTCATTACATTACTTGTTATGCTCCATTACATTACTTGTTATGCTCCATTACATTACTTGTTATGCTCCATTACAAGTAATGTTATGAGATATAAGATATAATGTAATTCTATTGAATCCGACAACGGATAATGTGATAAATCAAGAAGATCATAAGGCTTACCATTGCAAAAGAAAATAGTCTCATGGGATAAAAAAAATGATCTCACGAGATGAAAAATTTCGTCCCGTGAGATGAAAAAATCAGTCTCATGAGACGAAAAAAAACGTCCCATGAGACGAAAATGAATGTCTCACGGGACGAATTTCAAGTCGTTATGGTCTTCTTACCAAGCCCAATCGTTCACATCGTATGCACTCTCTACCTTAGATTCTATCGCATCAGGCAGATTACAGAAAAAGTCGATACCCGTTTCCTGTTCCAACTTGTCGATGCTGACTGCATATTTTTGCATAACATCTACCGGAATCTTATCGCCATATTCATATCCATAATCATCCCGGTGTTCTATCCAAAAACCTATAGCTTGAAACGAACCGTTCTTTTCAGCCAATACAGCCATATAGTAATACTTAGGACAAGCCAGACCATGAATGGTACGCCCTTCGGCATCGGTTTGAGGAAATACGCCATCGTTACCTTTCTTCTCACCTGTATAATTGACAAGCAATTGGTTCAAAGCTCCACCCTTAGTCACATAGAGCTTATCAAACGATCTCCTGCCCCAACTCCTGACACGATTCTCGAATGCAGCCCAAAAACCACCATTAAAAGAATTGAACTGCGGACTCATATTACTGTAATAGAAAGTTTGCCGATTTGCCGTCCCAGCGTATACACGATCTTCGGAAGCACAGAGATGTCCGCGATCAAAACCGTCGTTACGGTGATGATCATTATTTGTCTGCATATCTTTAGGCAGTTGCGGATCCACATCCCAAGCTTCAGTTCTGTTTACACTGTTCTTTCTTGTGGTTTCATCAAAAACAAAAGCTACCCAAGCGGCATGTTTGGCAGTAGCATCCCACTCCAATGCATAGTTCAACACATTCTTGTTGTTAACCGATACAGTATGCTCTACATAATAGTTATCCGGATTTAGATGAGGAATAGAGTAATCGGTAACGTATTCTTTGCCCTCTACAGCTTGATTAGCATTGACGTTGACAATAGCTTCGCGCGAAGAAACAAGATACTCCACACCAACACGGTTTCCATCAATATAAGCTATACGTAATTTAATATAAGTATATTCTTTCTCGGCCGTGTAGCGTATCCAGTAAACTGTTTCCTCAGTCACTGTTCCCCACTCTTTCCAATCAGACAATGTAGAAAAAGCAGGCATCGCATCCAAACGTTTCACTGCATCACATACTGCAAACGAATAAGACTCACCTACTATTTTCTTATCCTTAATATAAAGGACAGATTCCAATCCTTCCGGTTTCAGCACTCCTTCTCCAATCACATTATCTTCATATCCCAACATAACCAATTGCAAAGAGCCTTTTTCTGTCGTTCCAATCACTTTCTCTTCGGGAAGCGGGCTGGGTTGTTCTGGAGTTGGTTCCCCCAAGATAGGGTCGTCTGTACCGCAAGCTACACATAAGCACAACACACAGAAGATGCTTATAATTTGTCTCAACATATTTTTCATACAGTCTTCATTTTTGTGAGTCTCAATTTTCAAAAATAATAGTTTAGAACCTAAAAAGGGGCGACACTTGATGAGCATCGCCCCTTTCTTACTATTATGAGTTATCTATTATTGAGCTACCGGATCGGACACCTTTTCATATTTACCGTTTTCCATATTATACATGAAAGCCATAGCATAAGTTCCATTACCACGACCTCCATAAACAGCATATGATACAACATAGCTGATACCCGGATCAGGTACTGTGATATGCAGAGGCAAAACCAGTTCAGCGATACCCCAAGCCAAGCGCTCATCCATGATCGACTGAAGTTCTTCATCGCTCTTGCCATCATACTCGCCATTAATATTATAATAGTTTCTCCAAGTATTGTACGCGTTATTAACGTTTGGATAGTATGTAGAAACACCAAAATAATACTCTTCCGTATCATACTTGGTACTCTTATATTCAGGCTTGTTCTTCAAAGACCAATCCAACAGAACTTCATAATCTTCTTGTGTAAAAGCCACATTCATAGAACCACCCAACAAACGAGTCAATGTCCACGCCGAACCATCGTACAGCATTTCGGCTACTTTCGTAGAGACCTCGCATACATCTGCATAAGGATCGAAAGGAGACCATGCAGCACCATCATACTTATAAATGGCGGTCTTATCGGTAGTCTGCTTATTAGCATAATACTTATAAGTCACTCCACAGGTCATCCCGGATTCAGTATATGGAAATTTCTGTTTCAAGAAAATAGGAAGATAGAAGTCGACATCCATGTTGGAATCAAAATTATTATATTTTCCAGGTTGACCACTTTCCGTACCCATGGAATCATAATCCTCATCTTGCAATGTATAGCTACTATCAGGCATAAAAACCTCCAACTCTATTTCATCCCAACCAGCAGCGGTTTTCTTATATGTTTTGGTCTGATTGGAAACACCACCAGAATAATACTTATAAGTAATGCTCACTGTTTTTCCTTCGGCCAAATTAGCATATTTCGCTGTACAGAAAGATTTCAAATAAGAGTCCACATCCATATTTGAATCAAAGTTGTTATATTTTCCAGGTTGGCCTTGATCCTCGCCCATGGAGTCATAATCGTCATTGGTCAGCGTATACGACACATCGGCAGACTTAAAGCCTTCGGTAATGTCGCCAAACAGCACATTTATCTTGGCAGTAGACCCCTTGTCACAATAAGGATACATTTCTGCCAACACACCGGCAATCGCAGTCTGCAACTTTCCCTTATCTGTGAAATATCCTTCTGTTGGATACTTCCCTGTATAATCACCTTCATATACCACAACCTCTTTTACTGGATTATCATCGAATCCAGGAAAATTGTCTTCATTATAATCGCAACCTGCCAAAAGAAGCACTGTCGCAAACATACTAAATATAAAATTCTTATTCATAATTTTACTTCTTTATTTAGGTTTAGAAATTAAACTTCAATCTGATTGAGTAAGTGCGTCCAAAACCGTAAAGCACACGCGTAGCACTATCCCAATCATGTGTACTGCCATCACGGGCATCAGCTATATACTCTTGGTTGAAAAGGTTGTTCACATTTCCGCTCAACGTGGCGCGTACCTTTCCAAAATCAAAGGTATAACCTGCGCTCAGATCAAACGTACTATATGACGGAATCTGCCAAGGATCGCTAACTACATACGGAGTATCTTGCGTGGCATCCCCAATTGCAATATCATAATCTGCATAATTGCGTGCAAAGAAATTCCAATCAGCACTAATGCGCAATCCCTTCATCGGACGAACATTAATACCCAAAGCTGCTGTGGTCTGCGCAGAGCCACCCACAGAAACATTATCCATTTTTATATTATATTTATACTGCTCTACATTGGTCATATCGGTCACCACCGTACCACCGGAATTTGCCATAATCTGCCCTTGAGCGTTAAACATATAACCGGAAGCCGTACCATTCCAACGCCAATCACCCCAAGAGAACATACCTGTTACATCCAACCAGCGCGCAAGTTTGGCTACGAAATCCACTTCCACACCCATGTGATTAGCATTGGCACCCAATAAATTCATCGTCCAACGCTCCTCCGTCTTTGTTTCTTGATTGGTATAGAATCCGCCATCATAAAGTGATTTATCAATCCACTTAGTGTAATAAGCATTCACATTTGCAGTAAAGAATCGACTACGGAACCCATATCCTAACTCGAATGATATCACCTTTTCATTCTTTGCATCTGGATTGCGTTCATGGGATGTCTGAGAATTGATAAATGTATTATCGAACATCGGGGCACGGCTGATGAAACCTGCATTGAAAAAAACGTTGTTCTTTTCATTCAAGTTATAATTCAAACCACCTTTCACATTGCCACCCATATAGTACTCTTTGCTGGATTTGGCCTTATCACCAGCATAATACAAACGATCCTTACGCCAATAGCTCGTATTGGAAAGTCCACCTGAAACAAAAGCGCTCAACTTATCCAGATTATACTCTAACTGAGCAAATGCACCTTCGTACATAACAAATCCATCATAGTCACGATAAATAACATCGCCAACCCCCAATTTCTGATTCACAAATTCAGGTCTTTGACCTAACGGATTATTTTCCGGACGTACATTCTTACGATTATCAGCATCAACAAAATATTTACCACCAAAAAGATCTGTGATTACATTCTGATGCAGACCTTTGTAATAACGGAAGTCGATCCCGCCATAAAAATCAAAGTTTTCGCCAAACTTGGTTGTATATGTGGAAAGCAATCCATACCACATGTGGTTGTTCATAGATTTTGCCATAATCATTTTTGAACCGGTAGTACTTTGAGTATTCAATGCCTCCACAGCATCATAGTCGAATGTACCATCCGGACAACGGAACTCGGTATTCACCAAGCCGCTGGAGTTAGTTCCATACCATTTGCTTCTGTGGCTGCGGTCTCCTGTACCACTATAACCATAACCACGACCGATAGAAACATAAGCCGCCGTACTCAAGCTTGATTTGGCGTCAATCTGCCATAAATGATTAAGCGAAATCTGAGGCTTGTGATATACATTACGTGAAGAATTGAATGCTTGTCCATTGCGATAACCAAAAGTTGAATTGTATTTATAAGGACTGTCATCACCCATATAATTCTGTACACGCTGCCACTCTTTGATAGACAAACCATTATTATAATTACGCTGGTTGTGCCACTGAGGAGCGCCGAAAGCGGTCAAAGATAATTGATGGTTTTCATTAATACGCTTAGCAATGTTGGCAAACCATGTATATCCTTCAAAGTTGGTACCCTGTATATAACCACCACCCCATGTCTTTGCACCCAACAGAGTAAATGCCCATCCATCTTTTGACAAACCAGAATTCACAGTGAACAACATTTTGTTATAACCATCGTTGCCCATAGCATAAGAAACAGATCCACCTCTCTTAGCTTCTGTACTTTTAGTAATTACATTGATCGAACCACCTACTGACGGTGAAGCCACTTTGGAAGCTCCCAAGCCACGTTGCACCTGCATACTACGAGTGACATCGGACATACCAGACCAGTTGGACCAATACACTTTTTGGTTTTCCATACCGTTCATCGGCACACCATTTACCATCATTGCTACATTCTCACTCTTAAAACCACGGACATTCACTTTAGCATCTCCATAGCCACCACCATCTTTCGTAGCATATACACCCGGAGTAGATTTCAAAATTTCAGGAAATTCCTGCGTACCCAACTTTTCTTCTATGAAAGCCGGTTCAAGAGTAGACACAGCCACCGGAGTTTTACGAGCAACTGCTATGGATGACGTAATCGTCACGTCTTTCAATATCACCGCATCCGGTTCCATCCGAATAACGCCCAAATCCACCAAGTTACCTTTTGGAGTGACCTTTTTCTTCAAGTCTTTGAAACCTACATACTTGAACAGCAAGGTTCCACCTTGTGCAACATTCTGCTTAAAATAACCATCAATATCGGTCACTGTTCCTTGTGTAGTACCTTCCACCATAACAGCAGCACCTACCAACGGCTCGCCTGTCTCTGAGTCAACAAGCTGACCTTTTACTGTAGTCTGAGCAAATGCCACAGCACTAAACACAGACAATACAGCCAACAACAGGAAATGAATTAGATGTCTTTTCATACTTCTGCTTTTTGTTAAATAATTGTGTTAATTAAATATTAAATACTGTTTTCAGACACAAATATAGCCAATAAGATTTAAATTCATATTAAATATCTGCTACATTTTTTCAAAGTATATAAGGTTTATTGAAACTTTTATAGCAAAAAAGCTCCGCAGGAAATCTGCGGAGCTTTCTATTTGTCACAAAAACATTGCTTATGCTGTCACTTCTTTACGATTATCAATCATTCAGCAACTTTCTATAACGTACGCGGGTCGGTTCTTCTTTTCCTAAACGTTTCTGCTTATTTTCTTCATATTCCGAGTAGGAACCTTCGAAGTAGAACACATTCGAATCTCCTTCAAAGGCAAGAATGTGCGTACAAATACGGTCGAGGAACCAACGGTCATGACTGATAACTACGGCACAACCTGCAAAATCTTCAAGACCTTCTTCAAGAGCACGAAGGGTATTCACATCAATATCATTGGTAGGCTCATCCAACAACAACACATTACCTTCTTCTTTCAGAGCCATAGCAAGGTGAAGACGGTTACGTTCACCACCGGAAAGCACACCACACAGTTTCTCCTGATCGCCACCGGAGAAATTGAAACGAGACAGATAAGCACGGGCATTAATATCACGCCCTCCCATACGAATCAGTTCTGTACCTCCGGATATCACCTGAAAGACACTCTTATTTGGGTCGATATCGCGATGTTGCTGGTCTACATAAGCCACCTTCACCGTTTCTCCCACCTCAAACTCACCTTTATCCACATTCTCCAGCCCCATGATCAGACGGAACAAAGTCGTTTTACCGGCACCATTAGGACCAATGACACCAACGATACCATTCGGTGGAAGCATGAAATTAAGGTCATCAAACAGAAGTTTGTCACCGTACGCCTTCGCTACATGTTTAGCCTCGATAACTTTATTTCCAAGGCGTGGACCATTGGGAATGAAGATTTCCAACTTCTCTTCTTTCTCCTTGACGTCTTCATTCAGCAATTTATCGTAAGAGTTCAAACGTGCCTTACCCTTTGCCTGACGGGCTTTAGGCGCCATGCGTACCCACTCCAACTCGCGTTCCAAAGTCTTACGGCGTTTGCTGGCCGTTTTCTCTTCCATTTCCATACGTTTGGTCTTCTGTTCCAACCAGCTGGAATAATTTCCTTTCCAAGGAATACCTTCACCACGGTCAAGTTCGAGAATCCATCCTGCCACATGGTCGAGGAAATATCTATCGTGGGTTACAGCGATTACCGTACCTTCATATTGCTGCAAGTGTTGTTCCAGCCAGTCGATAGACTCAGCATCGAGGTGGTTCGTAGGTTCGTCCAGCAGCAATATATCCGGTTTTTGCAACAGCAGGCGGCAAAGTGCAACACGGCGGCGTTCACCTCCTGAAAGATGTTCCACAAGTTGGTCTTCCGGCGGACAACGAAGGGCATCCATCGCACGTTCCAATTTGCTGTCAAGATTCCAGGCATCAGTCGCATCAATGATATCCTGAAGTTCTCCCTGGCGGACGAACAATTTATCCATCTTGTCTGCATCCTCATAGTATTCGGGAAGAGCGAACTTCTGATTGATTTCCTCATATTCGTTAAGTGCATCTACAATGGGTTGCACACCTTCCATAACGACTTCTTTCACGGTCTTCACAGGATCAAGATAAGGTTCCTGAGCCAGATATCCCACCGAATAGCCTGGTGAAAAAACAACTTCCCCTTGATAAGCCTTGTCCAATCCGGCTATAATTTTCAGCAAAGTGGATTTACCAGAACCATTCAGACCGATAATACCAATCTTCGCCCCATAAAAGAACGAGAGATAGATGTTCTTCAACACCTGTTTGTTATTCTGCTGAATGGTCTTGTTCAGCCCCACCATAGAAAAGATAATCTTTTTATCGTCAACTGTTGCCATAAAGTATTTATATTAATAATGTATATTTCACCTAAAATGAACGTTTTCTTGGCAAAGATAACAAAAAAGAGAGAAAACTTTTGTATTTATCAAAAATATGTCTACTTTTGCACCCGCTTAACAGCAATAAGGTCTGATTCGCTAGCTCAGCAGGTAGAGCACAACACTTTTAATGTTGGGGTCCTGGGTTCGAGCCCCAGGCGGATCACAGAAGGGTCACAATTATGTGGCCCTTTTTTCATGCCTGTA
>NZ_CAJUHF010000084.1 GCF_910585845.1 uncultured Bacteroides sp.
ACTCCGATGTTGAAACTTTATGCAAAAGTATAACGATTAAATAATATACAATGAAGAAATATATCGGAGCACACGTCAGTGCAAGCGGCGGAGTAGAAGCGGCGCCTGTCAATGCCCATGAAATCGGCGCAAACGCCTTTGCCCTATTCACCAAAAACCAACGTCAATGGGTATCCAGACCATTGACGGAAGAAAGCATCCGCAAATTCAAAGAGAATTGCAAGGCATACGACATTGACCCACGCTATATACTGCCACACGACAGCTATCTCATCAATCTGGGACACCCGGAAGAAGAAGGACTGGCCAAAAGCCGTGCCGCATTCTTGGATGAGATGCAGCGTTGCGAGCAATTGGGACTGCAACTCCTGAACTTCCATCCGGGAAGCCATCTCAAAAAGATCTCCATAGAAGAATGCCTGGACAGAGTTGCCGAATCCATCAACATGGCGCTGGACAAGACGCAAGGAGTGACTGCCGTCATCGAAAACACCGCAGGACAGGGCAGCAACGTAGGCCATGAGTTCTGGCAACTGAAATACATCATCGATCGTGTAGAAGACAAATCGCGTGTCGGCGTATGTCTGGACACCTGCCACACCTACTCAGCGGGCTACGACTTCATAGGAGAGTATGACAAGGTATTCCGCGAGTTCGACGAGACAGTCGGCCTCCATTACCTGAAAGCCATCCACCTGAACGATACGAAAAAAGCCTTAGGCAGCCATGTAGACCGCCACGACAGCATCGGGAAAGGCTTGCTGGGAATCGATTTCTTCAAACGCTTCATGAAAGACGAGCGTTTCGACAACATGCCCGTCATTTTGGAAACACCGGATGAAACCCTCTGGGCGGAAGAAATAAGACTATTGCGTAGCTTCGAATAGTTCATAAGACATGGCCTCAGAGCCCTATTTCATGAACTAAAAAAAAGAGAAACCATAAAGACATGAGCGGCAAGCTTTCTCACGCCACTTAGCGGATATCTATCAGCTTGTGCGTCTGCAAACTTAGCCGCCATTCCGGATGGCGCATCACGCAATCCACCGTTTCGGCGATATTACGGTTGGAACAGGGCTGAAGAAAGAAATGCTTTGCCGGAAGTTGTTCGTAGACAGTAACGTCCTGCCCTTCATACACCACTTTCACCTCGTTCATGCGGGTAATGCGCAACTTTCCTCCTTGCTTTGGCGAACAGGTCACCCAGTCTATATTGTCGGGAAGCGTATGTGTACCGTTAGTTTCAATACATACATATTTGCCGGCCTGATGCAGCTGTGAGACAAACTCATGGTCGATCCACAGAGAAGGCTCTCCTCCCGTCAGGATTACGGTAGTGGCAGGATATTTCCCAACCTCTTCCAATATCTCCTCGTCCGACATCAGAGTCCCCTCTTCATGCTGTGTGTCACAGAAAGTACACCTCAAATTGCAACCGGAAAAACGGATAAATACCGCAGGCGTACCTGTATAATACCCCTCTCCCTGCAAACTGTAGAATATCTCATTGATCTTTCTCATCATCCTCGTCATCCTTCCCATACTTAATCTTTCGTTCTCAGGCTCTCTTCCTCCTCTTTCTCGTAGATCGCCACATTGCCTTCCGACTCCTGCACTTCCACTTTGAAGCAAGCAGGTATCTGTTCGCACACCCAGCGGGCTATGTTCTCGGCAGTCGGGTTGAAAGGAAGCACTTCATTGAGATTACGGTGGTCCAATTGCGCTTTCACCACTTGCTTGATATGACTGAAATCGACTACCATCCCATCGGCATTCAGTTCGCGGGCACGACAATAGACGGTGATCATCCAGTTGTGCCCATGCAGATTTTCACATTTACTATGATAAGAAAGATGCAGGCTATGTGCAGCCGACACTTCCATACGTTTGATGACTGTATACATACTCTTAATTTGCTGATCTTACTACGCCCCCCAAGGCTTCAAGAAATTCTCCCAATCCTTTCCGTGCATCGGCAAGCTTGTCTTCCCAATGCTTCACGGAGTTCTGTCCGATGATATCCGTCACGTATTTCACAGAGATGAACGGCACTTCTTTGGCACGGCATACCATTGCCTGCGCATACGCCTCCATATCCACCACGTCGCCCTGCACATCCAGAAGTTCCGTCAGGAAGGAATCGCCTGTATTACACACGCCTTCCCCGTTTCCGTCCCAATGCAAGCAGTAACCTTTCTGTGCCAACAGTTCGGCGGAATCAATCTCCCACTCCACTCCCAAGCCATTCAGTTTCTGCATGTCGCGGTCTATGAAACGGCGGCAGACCAGTATATCTCCTACCCGATGACGGATAGTTCCCGCCGTACCTATATTCACCACCAGGTCCGGCCGTCCTTGATTGATGGCCTCAGCCAGATAAAAGGCCGACTTCACCTTTCCTATCCCGGTACGGAGATAGCCTATCTGCACCTCCTCTTCCCCTATCAGACCGGGAAACTTCAATTCCGTAAATTCGCCCTGAACGGCGTAAGTGACTAAAATTTTCATTAGATATCTCTATTTTAAAACACTGATATATAATAAGTTATCAGAATCGGACAAAAATTATTACTCCGGTCAATCCGTTAACTCTCAATTCCCAACTTTCAGTTTTCACCTTCTTTTAGGGAACAAAGTTACGGAGATTTATTGCATAGCAAATATTTTTTGCAAAGAAATCACGTGCTTCACCATTTTAAAGACCACATTTTACAACCAAAGGGATAGTGGACATAGATCTCTGCATACATTCCTTTTTTAGACAGACCTAAGTACATATCAATATTTCCCCCTTCAACTTTATGCCTTTCCGGCAAAAATATATCCTTTCCTCAAACAAATGTATCATCAGTGGTCTCCATTAACTTCCTCAAAAACTTCCTATACGCCTTTAAGATCTCCTTCTACACCTTATTATATATATACCACAAAATTCCATTCCGTCAGGAAACAACGTCCAAAAGATTTCACTCCTTTTGGCAAAGCATATCACTCAGGAGAAAAACATATTTCAAGCTAAAAGAAAAGTTGATCTCGCAGGCTGAGATGTATATCTCGCGACGTGAGATACAAATCTCAGCTGCTGAGATGTACATCTCGCGACGCGAGATGAAGTTTTAAGCCTGACTTAATCCTTTCTTTCCTTGAGTGAACCCTCTTTACTTAGTAGAGCTTTCTGTTTTCCTCCTTATAGCTGTCCGGTAATATAACAGTTGCCTATATCCGATACACAGTATCCGGCAGCACAACAACAGGAAAACAGAAGGAAAAAAGGAGTAAAAATCCCCTAAAAAGAAGAAATTTCTTCCTAAAACAGAATTTTCGTTGAAAAATTTTTGTAATCTACAAGTAAATTGTATTTTTGTGTACAATTTTGGTGTAGTAATGACAGACGAAGAAAAGAAGCTATTAAGTACCTTTGAAGCAAGGCTGCGACATTTAATCTATCTGCACGATGAATTAAAACGCGAAAATGCTGAGCTAAAGCAACTTCTTGAGGCTAAAGAAGAAGAATGCTTAAAGATACAAGCTGAATATAACGAACTGGAAAACAATTACATTAGCCTAAAAACAGCAACAACAATCAGCCTTAACGGCAGCGACGTAAAAGAGACGAAGCTGCGATTGTCTAAATTAGTGCGTGAAGTCGATAAATGCATCGCTCTGTTGAATGAATAAAAAAAGAAGGATGTATGAACGATAAGATAAAGATAAACCTGCAAATGGCAGGCGCCTCTTACCCCATCACCATCAACCGCGAGGATGAAGAGATGGTCAGGGAAGCCGCCAAACAGGTAGATATCCGGCTTAATGCGTATCGGGAACATTATCAAAACGTCCCAATAGAGAGAGTTATAGCTATGGTGGCATACCAGTTTTCCTTAGAGAAACTCCAATTGAAGGAACGACATGATACTGAACCTTATACAGCCAAAATAAAGGAATTGACCGAAGTTCTGGAAACTTATTTCAGAGAACAATAAGCCAACGGCACGACGGTCCGGTTCCGACAAAGAGAGAAAATCCACGCACTGTATCCTCAGTCTGCCCCGAAACAGGTAGGCTCTTGTGTGCAGTGCGTTTTTATTTATATATTAAAAAAACAAATTAATACAATGACAGTAGTTACAATACTCGTATCCATTGCCTGCTTCGTTGTCGGAGGGTTCGCCTCGTACTTGTTCTTCAAGCACGGGCTGAAGACCAAGTGCGACAACATCCTGAAAGAGGCCGAGACAGAAGCTGAAGTGATCAAACAGAAAAAGTTGCTGGAAGTGAAGGAGAAATTCCTGAATAAGAAGGCAGATCTGGAAAAGGAAGTCGCCATCCGTAACCAGAAAATACAGCAGGCGGAAAACAAGCTGAAACAACGCGAAATGGTGCTAAACCAACGCCAGGAAGAGATACAGCGCAAGAAAGCCGAAGCCGAAGCCGTGAAAGAAAACCTGGAAGCCCAACTGGTAATCATCGACAAAAAGAAAGATGAACTAGACAAACTGCAACAACAGGAAATCGAAAAACTGGAAGCCATCTCCGGACTCTCTGCTGAAGAAGCCAAGGAACGCATGGTAGAATCGCTGAAGGAAGAAGCCAAGACACAGGCACAATCTTTCATCAATGACATCATGGACGATGCCAAACTCACTGCAAGCAAAGAGGCCAAACGTATCGTGATACAGTCCATTCAACGGGTAGCCACGGAAACTGCCATCGAAAACTCTGTAACCGTGTTCCACATCGAATCGGATGAAATCAAAGGACGCATCATCGGTCGGGAAGGCCGCAACATACGTGCACTGGAAGCAGCTACGGGCGTAGAAATCGTCGTAGACGATACGCCGGAAGCTATCGTATTGTCCGCATTCGACCCGGTTCGCCGAGAAATTGCCCGCCTTGCCCTGCACCAGCTGGTGACGGACGGACGTATCCACCCGGCACGTATCGAAGAGGTAGTTGCCAAAGTACGCAAGCAGGTGGAAGAAGAAATCATCGAAACCGGTAAACGCACCACCATCGACTTGGGTATCCACGGTCTGCATCCCGAACTGATCCGTATCATTGGTAAGATGAAGTACCGTTCCTCTTACGGACAGAACCTGTTACAGCATGCCCGCGAGACAGCCAACCTCTGTGCCGTCATGGCATCGGAACTGGGACTGAACCCGAAGAAGGCAAAACGTGCCGGACTGCTGCATGACATCGGTAAGGTGCCCGACGAAGAACCAGAACTGCCACACGCACTCTACGGTATGAAGCTGGCAGAAAAGTTCAAAGAGAAACCGGACATCTGCAATGCCATCGGCGCCCACCACGACGAAGTGGAAATGACAAGTCTGCTGGCACCTATCGTACAGGTGTGTGATGCTATCTCCGGTGCACGTCCGGGCGCACGCCGCGAGATTGTCGAGGCTTACATCAAGCGTCTGAACGACCTGGAACAACTGGCAATGTCTTATCCGGGTGTAACAAAAACCTACGCCATTCAGGCAGGACGCGAGTTGCGCGTTATCGTTGGTGCCGACAAGATTGACGATAAACAGACGGAAAGCCTTTCTGGCGAAATAGCCAAGAAGATACAAGACGAAATGACGTATCCGGGACAGGTGAAGATTACAGTAATTCGTGAGACACGTGCAGTAAGCTATGCCAAATAATGGCATACGAATAATATTGATTTAAAGGATGACCACAGATTTGATTCTATCTGTGGTCATTTTGTTTTCATATATGATTAACTGTGTACCTTTATTTTTATCCCCTCCCCAAAAACAACTTCCGCAAAGTTTTCCTACTTTTGTAAAAATTATCCCTGTATTATAAGAAATGATGAAGCCATATCAATTTGAAATATGTGCCAACTCCGTAGAGAGTTGCCTTGCCGCCCAAACCGGAGGAGCCAATCGGGTGGAGCTGTGTGCCGGCATTCCCGAAGGTGGAACGACTCCGTCATACGGAGACATTGCCGTCGCACGTGAAGTATTGGACAAGACCCTGCTGCACGTCATCATCCGTCCGCGTGGCGGAGATTTCCTGTATTCTCCCATCGAACAACGCATCATGCTGAAAGACATCAGCAATGCCTGCAAGTTGGGAGTGGACGGTGTAGTATTGGGCTGCCTCACCGCCCAAGGCGATATAGACATGCCACTCATGAGACAATTCATGGAAGCCGTGCAAGGAGTACCCGTTACCTTCCACCGTGCCTTCGACGTATGCCGCAATCCACAGGAAGCTTTGGAACAAATCATCGAATTAGGATGCAGCCGCATACTCACCTCAGGACAACAACCTACGGCAGAACAAGGTATCCCCCTGCTGAAAACATTGCAACAACAAGCAGCCGGACGCATCATCTTGCTTGCCGGATGCGGAGTAAACGAGAACAACATCTCACGCATTGCCGACGAAACGGGAATCCGTGAATACCACTTTTCGGCAAGAGAGAATATCAAAAGCGGTATGATGTATCGCAACGAAGCCGTCTCTATGGGCGGAACTGTACATATCGAAGAATACAGTCATCCGGTCACGACTATAAGAAGGGTCAAACAAACTATTTACAATTTACTTACATAAATTGAAGGTGTGTCAAAACGCCTTTTTTAAGAAAATCACCCTTGCCACAGCTATTTGTGCTATCCCTCATGATATGCAACAGATAATGCTCGTTGCATCCCGGAGAATAGTAATTCCAAAAGGCTTCTCTGGTCACGAAATCTGTTTCCCTATAGTCTGATGTTTGTTCGGTCCTAAGTTCTATATTCATGGTATACGGTTTTCTATCGTTTTCCTATTCTCTCACCTCAATCACGTATCCTCTCCGGAACACCTCGCCCGGAGCCAAGTGCTGCATCCAGTCCTTGTCCTTATACTCGCCCATATAGTGTGCACGGTCGCATCGTCCGTACCACGGCTCAATGCAGACAAATGGAGCATTCTTTGCCGGAGGCGACCACAACCCCATTACCGGAGCATCGGAATAGAGCGTAAGATAAGGTTTCTTTTCCTTATCATATAGCGTGACTTCTCTTACTTGGCTACCTTCCAAAATCAAGGCATCTTTGTCAAAAGTATGCACATCCAAAGGCAGCAGGCCGTCCGTCAATACCAAAGGGTACTCCTTGTCCGGGGCAGCACAACCTTTCTCTGAAATAAGGATATGGCGCAAACCGTCCGTTTTGTCAAAGCCAAAGTAACCGCGTCCTGCGGTTGCCGCATCATAGCCCGGATAGTAGAAAGCCGGATGTGCACCTATCTGGAAGTGCATCTCCCGGTTGCCGGTGTTGCGTACCTCCCACAAAACCTCAATCTTCTTTCCCCTGATCCTATAGCCTATTTCGAGGCAGAAGGGGAAAGGATACTTTTTCCGGGTCTCTTCATTGTCCGTCAGCCTATAAAGCAGGTCATGATCGCTTTCAGCAACCAGTTCAAAATCCATGTCACGGGCAAAGCCATGTTGGGACATCGAATAAGTTTCGCCGTCCTGCCTGTAGGTATTCTCCCACACACTGCCTACAATGGGGAAAAGCACCGGAGCGTGGCGTTTCCAGTAAGCCGGATCCGCCTGCCAGAGATATTCCTTACCGTTGCAACAGATGCTACATAGTTCTGCTCCGTGCGAGGAGACTTTGACTGTCAGGTCTGAAGTAGAAATTGTTTTCATATCGTATGTTCTTTGGGGTTATTATATCACACGCCTTGTTTACTAAGAAATTGAGCGTAACTATTCAGCGAATCGAATACAATCATGTTGGTCAGCAACAATTTTAGAA
>NZ_CAJUHF010000085.1 GCF_910585845.1 uncultured Bacteroides sp.
CGTCTAAACTGACGGGCTAATTCTTCGTATCCTTTGTTCTCGCTGAATAGTTACGTGAACCGCTTTTCGGAAGACCGCCATTTCGGGGGATATATTGCCGCATCGGGAGGCAGACGGAAAGCCCGTCCTCTGCTCGTTGATCGGAATCGGTAGGCAGGCCGAAGAGACGCTCCCTACTCATTGATCGCCCCGCAGCTTGGGCATCTCCCTTTCGCCTTGAGCTTCTGCCCGCAATGGCCGCAGCAGTAGCGGTAGTCGGTAAGCGCGGCGCGCATCTTCCGCAGGAAAACCCAGGCGAAGGCGGCAAGGAACACGTACCCCACGCCGACCTGCGTGGTCAGTATGAAGAAGAAATAGCAGAAGATGCAGCACACCGCCAACCCCAGCAGATAGAACAAGGCGACCGCCGCCGGCAACTGCCGGAACAAGTCGTCGAGCACCGCCAGCAGCACCACGATAAACAGCCAGATGCCCGTCAGAAACACCGACAGGACCAGTGGCACGCGCAGGGGCGAAAGCGTGGGATTGAAGTAGAAATGTTCCCACGTCTCGGGCACGAAGACCTGCATCGACTCGTACACCGTGGCGCAGAACGCCATCAGCAGGCAGAGCAGCAGCGGATAGACGCTGTCGATATCATCAAAGTATACCATCTTCAGCTGCTTGCGGCGGAACAGCCGGAGCAGCCATACGCCCGTGAACAGGGCGAAGACAATGACGAAATACGAAGCATGCGTGTTGCTGAACAGGTAGATGAACTGCGAGATGCTGTCCGTCGGCACGAAGGCGCGCTTCATCTCCCCCTCGCCGATCCATCCCTGCACCTCCTGCGTGTGGGCCAGTTTCACCCATACACTGTCCACGCTGTCCGCCGGATGGAGGGCGACTTCGGCCACGACCACCCGGTCGCCCCGCCGGAGCGTGTCGTAACAGTCCTTCACCGGAAGGCAGGCAATCACGACGGAGTCCGCCACCACCTCCAGGTTCGTGTTCAGCGTATAGTGGCGTGCGTAGAGGCAGGAGAGCGAATCGCGCGTCGCGGCACTCATCGTCTCCTCGTCGAGCCGCGGGCAAGCGTATCGGCAAGAGAAAAAAACGAGGCAGACGAACAGGAAAACACAGGCGAGTGCGCAGCGGCGCAGGGACAAAGAACCGCCCGTCCGGTGCCGCTGCGCACCCGATTCCGCTTTCCGACTATGTCTAATCTCCTGATTCTGCATGAACTTTCTTCTTATCTTGTACAGGTTTTCTTCTTGTCTCGTATGAGCTTTCTTCTTATCTTGTACAGGTTTTTCATCCTATCTTGTATGAGCTTTCTTCTTATCTTGTACAAGTTTTCATCCTATCTCGTACAAGTTTTCATTTTATCTTGTATAACTTCTTGCCCTATTCCGCATATACCTTCATTTGGCAATTTCCGCAATCGAACTCCAGGCGGAAGCGCCGCCCGTCGTTCCCCGACAGATAATAAGGTTCCCTGTAGGGCGACTTCCCCTTCTGACGGACAGGACACCACCCCATAGCGTAACGCAAGCAGTGCTTGCAGAACATCAGGGCGGCATGCGGGACGGGAGTTTTCTCGTAAGCCGGATCTACTGCCGCGACACCGTGTCCGGCATAGAAGGAAGCGGCATGCGCATTCATCACATTGCCCAGATAGGTCAGCTTCCCACCCTGTGCGGCGGGCAGGGGGAACGGATGGCACGTAGTCTTCCAGACAGCCACCTCCCGTCGGTAGTTGATGCGGCGCACCGCAAGCAGACGCTCCATCACCTGTCGGCGCCATTCGCTCACGACGGACGCCGGCAGAAACCAGTTGCCGGAAAAGTCGATCCCGATGGCTGCATCGGCCGCGCTGCGTGGCGTGCCTTCCCGCTCCTCAAGGGGGAGGGAGGCCTCGAAGGGGGTGTTCCCCAGTTTGCCGAGCTGCGTGCGCAGATTGTCGGCCTGCGGCGTGCGTGCCGTCTCCTTCGGATAGGCGAAGGCGAGCGTCACCCGGTTCCCGTCCTCATCCGTGGCGGTCAGGGCGAAACCCGTGGGCGTATCCCGCAGGAACAGAGAGACGGACATCTTCCGCTCGGAGGAACGGCGCGAAAGCATGCGCTCGAACTCCTGGTCGAAGTTGCGGTAGAGCACCGTGCGCGGGCGGACGCGGGGCATCTCCCCTGCCGGATAGAGCTTGTTGCCGTCCACGCGGTTGATGCGGAAGCCCTGCAGGCGACCCTGTTCGTCGAGGTAGCAGACGCCGTCGCCATTGTTGAACGACTTCAGTCCGGCCACCGTGAGGTAGTTGCCGCGCTGCTCCTTCAGGGTGCCCATCTCTTCGCCCAAGGACTTCGGGGTGTCGAAGGAGCAGATCTCCTCGCCACGCCCATGCAGGAAGTAGTGGGTGAATCCGCGGCTGAAACTCTTGTCCAGTTGCGGGCGGAAGGTGTAGCGGCAGGTGCCGGAAGAGGCGCGCACATACTCCTTGCGGCGGGCGAAGATGGCGTCCAACTTCTGCCGGTAGGCCGCCGTGACGTTCTTCACGTAGGAGACGTCCTTCAGGCGACCTTCTATCTTGAGCGATGCGGCTCCCGCGTCGAGCAGCTCTTCGAGCGCGTCGCTCTGGTTCAGGTCTTTCAAGGAGAGCAGGTATTTGTCGCGCACGATGACCTTCCCCTCCGCGTCCGTCAGGCTGAAAGGCAGGCGGCAGAACTGCGCGCACTCGCCGCGGTTGGCGCTGCGCCCGAAGCATGCCTGGCTGGCATAGCACTGCCCGCTATAGCTGACGCAGAGCGCGCCATGCACGAAGACCTCCAGCGGCACTTCCGGACATGCTTCGTGTATCCTCCGTATCTCCCCCGAAGAGAGCTCGCGCGCCAGCACCACCTGCCGGAAACCGGCCTCCGACAGGAAGCGTACGCGTTCGGGCGTGCGGTTGTCCATCTGTGTACTGGCATGCAGGGGGATGGGAGGCAGGTGCAGGCGGGTGATTCCCATGTCCTGCACGATGAGCGCGTCGACGCCGGCGCGATACAGGTCCCAGATCAGTGCTTCCGTCTCCTCGAGTTCCTCTTCCTTCAGTATGGTATTGACGGTGACGTATATCCGTGCGTTATACAAGTGGGCGTATGCCACCAGTGTGGCTATGTCTTCCAGCGAATTGCCCGCCGCCGCGCGTGCACCGAACCGCGGGGCTCCGATGTACACGGCATCCGCACCGTGGTTGATGGCTTCGATGCCGCATTCCAGGTTCTTGGCGGGCGCCAGAAGCTCTATTCTACGTTGTTTCATCATTCTGTTCAGCAATAAAATACACGGGCTGCACATTGGGAACAGGCAGTCGCGAGGGCATCGGTAGTGCCGCCTTCCGCCTGTCGGGCCAGCCCGGAGGTTCTTATTTTATATCGTTAATGTCGTACGGGGTCTCTTAGCTTATGCCCTTAATGCCGTACGAGGGGCCTTATCTGATATCGTTAATGTCATACGGAGGCTCTTATCTGATATCATTAATGTCATACGGCGTCTCCTGATAGACGAAGTAGTTCAGCCAGTTGGAGAACAGCAGGTTGGCGTGTGCACGCCAGCGCACCATGACGCCACGGTCCGGGTCGTTGTCCACGTAATAGTTGCGGGGCATCTCGATAGGAAGGCCCTTGCCCAGGTCGCGGCGGTATTCCGTGTCCAGCGTCAGGGGCGAATACTCCGAGTGGCCCGTCACGAAGAACTCGCGTCCGCCGCGCGCCATGACCAGGTGCACGCCTGCCTCGTCCGATTCGGAAAGCAAGGTCAGTTCGGGCACTTTCTGGATATCCTCCTTCCGCACCTCCGTGTGCCGGCTGTGGGGGACGTAGAACACGTCGTCGAAGCCGCGGAATATGGCATGCAGTGGTTGCAACGGGCGGTGCTCGAAGATGCCGAACATCTTCTTCTCCAGCGCGTGTTTAGGAATGCCATAATGGTGATAGAGGCCCGCCTGAGCCGCCCAGCATATATAAAGGGTGGAGGTGACGTGGGTGCGTGCCCAGTCGAATATCTCCATGATTTCGTCCCAGTATGTCACCTCCTCGAAGTCCATCTGCTCCACCGGCGCTCCGGTGACGATCATTCCGTCGTACTTCTCGCCTCGCATCTTCTCGAAGTCTGTGTAGAACGCCTGCATGTGTTCGATGGGTGTATTCTTCGAGGTGTGGCTCTTGATCTTCATGAACGCGATTTCCACCTGGAGCGGGGTGTTGGAGAGCAGGCGTACGAGGTCTGTCTCGGTGGTAATCTTCAGCGGCATCAGGTTCAGAACGACGATGCGCAAGGGGCGGATGTCCTGTTGCGTGGCGCGTGAATTGTCGATGACAAATATGTTCTCTTCTTTCAGCAACTCGATTGCCGGCAGCTTATCGGGTAGGTTTAGTGGCATAACTATTCAGATTATCTTGATTTTGACTGCAAAATTAGGCAAAATCAATAAGATTCCATATCGGTGGGGGGAAGAAAGTGGACTTGAAACGGTTTTAAAATATATCTGCTCCGCACTTTCTCTGTATCTTCTCTGTATTTTCTCCGTATTTTCTTTGTACCTTCTCCGTACTTTCTCCGTATTTTCTCTATGTGTATTTATGCATGGAGCAAGTATGGAAAAGGTATGGAGCTGATACGAAGTAGATACGAAACAGGTACAGAACTGATACGAAGTAGGTACGGAGCAGATACGAAACAGATACAGCAAATCATCAATCGTATAGTTCAGGAAGCTGGGAACAGGCACAGAACAGATACGAAACAGATATGGCCAGAGCAAAGTGAAGAACGGCTTCTTGTCGGAAGCGGAAACTGACGTCGCCGCTTCACATAAGCAAGAGATGTCAGATGCAGTCCGCCTCCACGTAGCCGTGCATCACGGCATAGATGGTCAGTCCTGCCACGGACTTGATACCCAGCTTTTCGGTGATGTTCTTGCGGTGGGAGATGACGGTCGTCAGGCTGATGTGCAGTTTGTCGGCTATCTCCTTGTTGATAAGTCCCTTGGTGACCAGTACCAGCACTTCTATCTCACGGGGAGAAAGGTCGTGCTCGGCATATTGGGTATTGGCAGGTTGATTGGTTACCGTTTGAGGATGGTCGTGCGGATGCCCCTCACGATGCCCGAACTGGTGCAGTTGCAGGATGCTCCTTATCAAGGATTTCTCGTCCTGATAGATGTTTAGTGTGGGTATGCCAACGAGTTGCGGCTGGTTGTCGCCGTTTGCCAGCACGATTGTCTTCGGCTTGCGTGGAAGGAAGAAGGCGGTGTGTCCGAAGTATATCTGTGCCGATACGAAGTAGTGGGCATACATGTCGGGCGTGTCATCCATCAGCCCTTCAAACGAACTGAACACGCGGATGACCGCCATTGGGATAATCTCTTCGAGCAGATTCTGTAATCCCAGGCACGAAAGGGTGTTGGAGTCTATGATGGCTATTTCGGGGGCTGTCATATCATTCCTTGATTTTTTGCAAATGTACGGATTATTTTTTAAGGAGCAGATCTTTATGACTGAAAAGCAACAGTTTCCCTTTTTTGATGTTTCTTGGTTCTCGAAGCAGAAAAGGTAAAATTCTACGTTAAGAACTGAATGATAATGTATTAAACAGAAAACCTCGGAAATAGTAACAATGGCAACAATGCAAGGAAATGAAGGGTAATGAAGGGGGACAGTTTTCAAATCATTACCCGATAATGAAGTAAGTTTCTTCTTTGTGTCGTCACGTTTCATCGTTCTACGTTAGTTTGCATATCAATGTATAACTCAATGATAACCAATTTTATAACAAAAAAAGATTATGCGAAGTACATTTAAGGTGCTGTTCTACGTGAACGGAAGCAAAGAGAAAAACGGTATTGTTCCCATTATGGAACGAGTAACAATCAACGGTTCTGTGGCTCAATTCAGTTGTAAGCAGAGCATCCACAAAGACCTGTGGGATGTGAAAAGCAACCGAGCAAAGGGCAAGAGCAAGGAATCAAGAGACATCAATTTGGCTTTAGATAATATCAAGGCTCAAATCATCAAACACTATCAACGCATTTCGGATAGAGAAGCATTCGTAACTGCCGAAATAGTACGTAATGCCTATCAAGGTATAGGAACGGAGTATGAAA
This sequence comes from uncultured Bacteroides sp., assembly GCF_910585845.1. GTDB lineage: Bacteria > Bacteroidota > Bacteroidia > Bacteroidales > Bacteroidaceae > Bacteroides. The sequence goes on from NZ_CAJUHF010000085.1 coordinate 6,119, forward strand.
TCCTGCTCCGAGCATTCGACAAGGAGAACGAAGCCTTTGCCAAACGAGTTGGCAAGGATCGTTCTCTGAGTACATATCAAAAGTACCTCACTGTAAAGAAATATCTTGCCGAGTTTATCAAGGTACACTACAAACGGCAAAACCGCGTTCATCTGTCACTTTATAGTGAATGGCATCCATCCAGACTATTGGATAAACCGAATCTAACATACGGGATTTCCATGCCTTTATTTCAGGAAGTACACGGTCCGTTATGGCACTGATTGTATCGGCAGAAACACGATTACCAAGGTTTTCTTCCATCCAGTCACTGATTTCCCTTGTGCTGTTTCCCATTGCATAAAGACCTATTATACGGTCGGCGATTACCCAATTGCCGTTCTTCATCCGTAAGATGTGCGTCCATCTCACCTTCCAAGGCTGCATTTAAGATACTTTCCAATAAAGGAGCAAATGCACCGTCTTTACCTAACAAAGGCTTACCTGCTTTAAGTTGAGCGATTGCCTTCTTCTTGATACTCTCAAAATCAAATTCTTCTTTCATAAAAAAACTGTGGTAGCAAAGTTAATATTTTATTTCTTGTCTTTGCTGACACAGTTTAATTTACAGCCTTGGAAAATAGTATGGTTACATGTGAAATCCGAGTTAATAACACATTTCTTGTCACGGCTATGTGAAAGTCGAAAGTTATTACCTAAAATTAAATTAACGTGAATTCGATATAATTCAGAACAATGCAAGTTGTTTGTCTTTGACAAACTCTATATCAATGGAGGGTTTCTTCTCAAAAAAAGCAATATGCTGCGATTGCGGACAGGGCATTCGCAATGAAGTTGTTGAAAGAGCGGTGTCTTGAGTGTTCTATCTGTGCGATATTCTTCAGTTCATCATTGACCGTTTCAATCAAGGCGCGTTTCCTTAACAGGATTTTATCCGCAATGCTCATCAGGGAATTCTTCATTTTATTCTTTACTTTGGTTATCAATTGTATGCCACCGAAAAAAAGAGTGTCAAACAATGCCTGTCCGATATATCCCTTGTCGGCACATAGTTTTCCTTTTATATATTCTAAGAACCGTCCCTGTTTCAAAGGTTCCCGGTCATCCACATTTCCTGGAGTAAACATAAAATTAAGGATTTCGCCTTTATCATTGATTATCAAATGCAATTTGAAACCGAAAAACCATCCCATCGAACATTTCCCTCTCTCGGCGAGACCTTTGAATGTCTTATGAATCAATATGCGTTGGTTGCGACACACATGCAAGGGAGTGGAATCCATAAAACTGATTCCCGTGCAGATTCCTAAAAGTACCTGTTTGTAAAGATTGTCAGTGGGAGTAACACCTCCTTCTCCAATTCAACAAACCGATTATAAGACACACGTTGTGAAACAAATGGGGCAGATGCTTGCAGACATATTCCTGATAATAGTGTTTGAAGCATCGAAAACCGCCGGAATGAAACAGAATGAGAATGACTATAATTTCCGCATCACTCATACGGTTAGGCTTGTTTCGATGCTTATGAGATGTATACTTAAGCATCCGTTGGCGGAATTTAAATATGTATCCGGAAATTTTGGAGTGGCTAAAGTTCACGTTTGTGTCGCTAAACCTTAGCTTTGTCATGCTAA
>NZ_CAJUHF010000086.1 GCF_910585845.1 uncultured Bacteroides sp.
GTCAGAAATATATGCCAAAATTCGATGTTTTCAAATTTTTGTCATGTACTTAAATGGATAGGTCTGAAGATAACTGGAATACCTGTCTGCTGTACCGCAACAAACAACTGAACAAACTGAAATATAAAAGTAGGTTGATACCCCATATATGTCTTGGTATCTCTCTTCTTTATTCGCGTGTACAAGAAGTTTTTTTCTTATCCCCAAGAAAAGCAGCACTACAGAGGGCTTATTCCCTTACATCCGCTCCCCACATCATCTTATTGCGGAGCGTATCGAAGAATATATGGTTGAAACGCTTCACCACTTTGATACTATAATCCGCCCGTGAAATCTTCAGGCGCGTGGTCTCCTTGCACGATTCGCTTCGTCCATCGATAGCCACGAGGAAATTGTGGCTGCGGCTCTCTACGTCGAGGGTGATCTCCCAGTCATCACAAATGACTATCGGACGCACGTTGAGGCTGTGCGGGGCGACAGGAGTAATGGCAATCGTCTTGCTATGGGGCACGATGACTGGACCGCCGACACTAAGGGAGTAAGCCGTCGAACCGGTAGGAGTGGCTACGACGAGGCCATCCGCCTGATACGTAGTGAGCGGAGCACCATTGATTGCCGTATGGATGCTGATCATGGAAGAACTGTCCCGTTTCAATACCGCAATCTCATTGAGTGCGTAGGGAGATTGCATCAGGTTCTCGTCATTGCAATGCAATTGCAACACGCTGCGTTCCTCCACCTTATAATAATTGTTGTAGATCTCATCGAACGTCTCCTCCATCTCTTCCGGAGAAATATCTGCCAAGAAGCCCAACCGTCCGGTATTGATGCCCAGGATAGGAATATTCTTTTTGCCTACCCGGCTGGCGGCTTTCAAGAACGTACCGTCTCCGCCGATGCTGATCACCATGTCCGCCGTGAAGTCATTACCGTCGAAAAGCTCGGCGGAAGCAATGTTGATATGCAGGTCGGAAGTCAGGAAGTTATAAAACTCCCTGCAGATGCAAAGCTCGGCATTGCGCTGTTCCAATATGCGGAACAAGGTCTCCGCATGCTTTGACTTTTTAGCTTGGAAAATGTTCCCAAAAATGGCAAATCTCATCGTCTGTTCTTTCTTAGTGAAATGCAAATATGGTATTTTTTTCTTAGAACACAGCCAATATATCGCTATTATTTGTACTTTTGCACAAAACTATAATGGTATTATGACTAGATTGAGCGTGAATATAAACAAGGTTGCGACGCTACGCAATGCCCGTGGATGCAATGTGCCCGATGTGACGAAAGTGGCACTGGACTGCGAGAACTTCGGTGCAGACGGAATCACCGTTCATCCGCGTCCCGACGAGAGGCACATACGTCGGAGTGATGTATATGCCTTGCGCCCGTTGCTTCGGACGGAATTCAATATCGAAGGCTATCCGTCGCCCGACTTTATCGATTTGGTACTGAAAGTGAAGCCGCATCAGGTGACCTTGGTGCCGGACAGTCCGGCACAGCTGACCTCCAACGCCGGGTGGGATACGAAAAAGAATCTGGAATTTCTGACAGAAGTGCTTGACGGGTTCAACCATGCAGGCATACGTACCTCCGTGTTTGTATCCACCGATGTGGAGATGATAGAGTATGCCGCCAAGGCAGGAGCCGACAGGGTGGAACTTTATACAGAGCCCTACGCTACCGCTTATCCCCGGAACAAGGAGGCTGCAGTCGCTCCTTTTGTAGAAGCCGCCAAGGTGGCACGCAAATTAGGGTTGGGGCTTAATGCTGGGCATGACCTGAGTCTGGAGAACTTGAACTATCTGTATCAGAACATTTCGTGGATGGACGAAGTCTCTATCGGGCATGCATTGATTAGTGATGCCTTGTATTTGGGATTGGAACGTACGATTCAGGAATATAAAAATTGTCTGCGATGATGAATCCGTTGTTGTTATTGGCGCAAGTGGCTACGGCACTGACTGATTCAATAGCCGGTGCTAACCCCGTTCTGACTCCGGTCACGGGCGAGGAAGGAATGAACCTGTGGAGTATGGCAGTCAAGGGCGGTTGGATTATGGTTGTCCTTGCCCTTTTGTCTGTTATCTGTTTCTATATCCTATTTGAGCGTAACTATGTTATCCGGAAAGCCGGCAAAGAGGATCCGATGTTCATGGATAAGATAAAGGATTATATTCTGAATGGAGAAATCAAGTCTGCCGTCACCTATTGCCGAAGCGTGGACACTCCGTCGGCACGCATGATCGAGAAAGGCATCAGCCGTTTGGGACGTCCGGTGAGCGATGTGCAGGCTGCCATAGAGAATGTAGGAAATATTGAGGTGGCCAAGTTGGAAAAAGGACTGACCATTATGGCAACCATCTCCGCCGGTGCTCCTATGATCGGTTTCCTGGGCACGGTGACTGGTATGGTACGCGCCTTCTACGAAATGGCGAATGCGGGCAACAATATTGATATCACCCTGCTTTCAGGCGGAATCTATGAAGCGATGATTACCACAGTCGGTGGTCTGGTTGTCGGCATCATAGCGATGTTTGCCTACAATTACCTGGTGACTTTAGTGGATGGCGTAGTGAATAAAATGGAGGCTAAGACAATGGCGTTCATGGATTTGCTGAACGAGCCGGCGTGAGAACAATTGGCAATTGATAATTGACAATTGACAATTAATTGTTGATAATTAAATTAATATGTATATAAAGTGCTGCAACGTAGAGCTAAAATATCGCCTAATTTCAGTATGGCGTCCATGACGGACGTCATATTCCTATTGCTTATCTTTTTCATGATCACGTCTACGGTTGTCTCGCCGAATGCTATCAAGGTGTTGCTTCCGCAAGGAAAACAACAGACGTCCGCCAAACCTTTGGCAAGGGTTATCATTGATAAGGAGCTGAACTTCTATGCAGCATTCGGCAATGATAAGGAGCAGAACATCACTTTAGAAGAGTTACCCTCTTTCCTGCAAGCGTGTGCTGCAAAAGAACCGGAAATGTATGTGGCACTTTATGCCGATGAAACTGTCCCGTATCGGGAAATCGTGAAGGTGCTGAACATTGCTAACGAGAATAAGTTTAAGATGGTGCTGGCAACGCGCCCGCCGGAAAGAAAATAATAGTAATTATATAGAAAACGGTGAATCCGAAGAAGAAAGGCGAATATATAGGAATGGCAGGTGCCTTGCTGGTGCATGCTGCATTTTTTCTCCTGCTGATACTGGTGTGCTTCACTATACCGGAACCGTCGGAAGAGGAGGGTATGCCGGTGATGTTGGGTGAAGTGTCCGACGCCTTGGGAAGTGCCGACCCTTCTTTGGTGAAAGTGGACGTAATGCCGGAGATGACGGCTCCCCAAGTGCAAGAAGCTGTGGAACAGGAGATGCTCACTCAGGAGGAGGAAGAGACCGTGGCTATCAAACCGAAGGCGGAAGCTAAAAAGGAAAAGCCGAAAAAGCCGGAAAAGACCGAAGCCGAAAAAGCGGAAGAAGCTCGGAAGCTGGCTGAAGCCAAGGCGGAACGCGAACGGAAAGAAGCCGGAGAGGCAGCACGTAAACGGGTTGCCGGTGCTTTCGGAAAGGGAGCGCAAATGGGAGACAAAGGGACAACCGAGGGGAAGGGTATTCAGGGTAGTTCCGCAGGAAATGCACCTACCGGTGCATCGGCGGGAACAGGAGGCTCCGGAACATTTTCTCTTAGCGGACGTTCCTTAGGAAAAGGAGGACTTCCACAACCGGCATATAATGTGCAGGAAGAAGGAAAAGTGGTGGTTGCTATCACAGTCAATCCAGCAGGATATGTGATTGCCACCAGTATCGACCGACAGACCAATACGGTGAATCCCGCTCTGCGGAAAGCTGCGGAAGAAGCAGCTAAAAAAGCCCGCTTCAACGAAGTGGAAGGGTTGAACAATCAGACGGGAACGATAACATATTACTTTAATCTTAAATAGACAAAAACGTATTACGTTTATGTTCTTAAGAACGTAATTACTTTAATCTTAAAATAAACAAAGGAGACAGTTATGGGTACAGTTTATGTTTTTTTTGCAGACGGATTTGAAGAAGTGGAGGCTTTCACTTCTGTAGATGTGATGAGACGCGCCGGAATGAAGGTGGAAATGGTAACGGTGACTCCCGATGAAATCGTGACAGGTGCGCATGGCATCCCCTTGCTGTGTGATAAGAATATAGCGAACTGTGATTTCTACGACGCGGATTTAGTGCTTTTGCCTGGTGGAATGCCCGGGGCTTCCACGTTGGAGGCATGTCCCGAACTTCGTAAGTTGATTCTGAACTTTGCCGAGAAGAAACAACCGATTGCCGCCATTTGTGCAGCTCCCATGATTTTAGGAAAACTGGGCTTGCTGAAAGGACGTAAAGCGACCTGCTATCCTGGCTTTGAACAATATCTGGAAGGTGCCGAATGCACAGGTGCCCTCGTAGAAAGAGACGGTAACATCATTACCGGAAAAGGACCGGGTGCCGCAATGGATTTTGCACTGGCAGTCGTGGATATGATGATGGGCAAAGAGAAAGTGCAGGAATTGAAAAGCGCAATGTGCATCAATTAATTTGTGATTTATGATTTATAAATCGTACGTATATATCATAAACCATACATCATACATCATACATCATAAATCTAAAAATGCTCAACTACGCTCTAATAGTTGCCGGTGGCAAAGGTTTACGTATGGGGAGTGAACTTCCCAAGCAATTCCTGCCTATAGGTGGGAAACCAGTGTTGATGCGTACAATAGAAGCCTTTTACGCTTACAGTCCGGAGATACATATCATATTGGTGCTTCCTCGTAGTCAACAGGCCTATTGGAGGCAACTATGCGAGGAGCATCATTTTGCTGTGCCGCATACCGTGGCGGATGGAGGAGAGACCCGCTTCCATTCGGTGAAGAACGGACTGGAGTATGTGACTGCTCCGGGGCTGGTGGGGGTGCATGACGGTGTCCGCCCATTTGTTTCCCGTGAAGTGATAACCCGTTGCTATGCGTTGGCGGCGGAAAAAAAGGCAGTTATCCCTGTGACAGACGTCGTGGAAACGGTACGCCATTTGCAGGACGGGGGAAGCGTGACGGTCAGCCGGGATGAATATAAACTGGTGCAGACCCCGCAGGTGTTCGATGCCGACCTGTTGAAGAAAGCCTATCAGCAACCCTATACTTCTTTCTTTACGGATGATGCTTCGGTAGTGGAAGCAATGGGAATATCCGTTCATCTGGCGGAAGGCAACCGCGAAAATATCAAGATAACCACTCCTTTTGATCTGAAAATAGCTGAGACACTGTTAGATTCATGTTCGATTTAGCCTCTCGTGACATAAAATACCTGTCGGGTGTAGGACCGCAACGTGCTTCGGTGCTCAATAAAGAATTGGGTATCTACTCCCTGCATGACCTGCTGTATTATTTCCCCTATAAGTATGTAGACCGTAGCCGTATCTATTATATCCACGAGATAGACGGCACGATGCCTTACATTCAGTTGAGAGGTGAAATCCTCAGCTTCGAAACGATTGGCGAAGGGAGGCAACGACGCTTGGTCGCCCACTTTTCCGATCGCACGGGAGTGGTGGATCTGGTTTGGTTTCAGGGGATCAAATTCCTTGTCGGCAAGTACAAAGTGCATCAGGAATACATTGTATTCGGCAAGCCTACCGTATTCAACGGGCGAATCAATATCGCCCATCCGGACATAGACGATGCTTCGGAACTGAAACTTTCGACAATGGGCTTGCAACCTTATTACAACACGACAGAGAAGATGAAACGGAGCTTCCTCAACTCTCATGCCATTGAAAAGATGATGGGAGCCGTGGTGCAGCAGATTCGTGAACCCTTGCCCGAAACGCTCTCTCCCTCCATATTGGCAGAACACCATCTGATGCCTTTGACGGACGCTTTGACGAATATTCATTTCCCCTCCAATCCGGAATTGCTTCGTAAGGCACAGTACCGCCTGAAGTTTGAAGAGCTTTTCTATGTACAACTGAATATTCTTCGTTATGCCAAAGACAGGCAACGGAAATACCGAGGATACGTGTTTGAGAAGGTAGGCGATATTTTCAACACCTTTTATACCCGTAATTTGCCGTTCGAACTGACAGGTGCGCAGAAGCGTGTGCTGAGGGAAATACGTCGTGATGTGGGCTGCGGCAAGCAGATGAACCGCCTTCTGCAAGGTGATGTGGGCAGTGGAAAGACATTGGTAGCCCTGATGGGGATGCTGATTGCGCTTGACAACGGTTATCAGGCATGTATGATGGCTCCCACCGAAATATTGGCAAACCAGCATTATGAAACGATCTGCGGCTTTTTAGCTGGAATGGATGTCCATGTAGCTCTGCTGACCGGTTCCGTGAAAGGGAAAAAGCGAGAAGCCATCCTTAACGGTTTGCTGACAGGTGACATACATATCCTTATCGGCACGCATGCCGTGATAGAAGATACCGTGAATTTTTCGTCGTTGGGGATGGTAGTGATCGACGAACAACACCGCTTTGGTGTGGCGCAGCGTGCACGCCTTTGGACGAAGAACGTGCAACCACCTCATGTACTGGTGATGACCGCCACCCCGATTCCGCGCACTTTGGCGATGACGCTGTACGGCGATTTGGACGTCTCTGTGATTGACGAGTTGCCGCCGGGACGCAAGCCCATCGTGACAATCCACAAGTACGAGGCACATCGTGCAAGCCTGAACCAGGCAGTGCGCCAGCAACTCGCTGCGGGCAGGCAGGTCTATATCGTTTATCCTTTGATCAAGGAGAGTGAGAAGATCGATCTGAAGAATCTGGAAGAAGGCTACTTGCATGTCTGCGAGGACTTCCCGGAATATAAGGTCTGCAAGGTGCATGGCAAGATGAAACCGGCGGAGAAGGACGAACAGATGCAGCTTTTCGTATCAGGTGAAGCGCAGATCATGGTAGCGACCACAGTGATCGAAGTGGGTGTGAATGTGCCCAATGCATCGGTGATGATTATAGAAAACGCAGAGCGTTTCGGATTGTCACAGCTCCATCAGTTGCGTGGTCGTGTAGGACGTGGTGCCGAACAGTCCTATTGCATTCTGGTCACCGGTTACAAACTGGCGGAAGATACCCGGAAGCGGTTGGAGATTATGGTTCAGTCGAATGACGGTTTTGAAATAGCGGAAGCCGACCTGAAGTTACGTGGTCCGGGCGACCTGGAGGGAACCCAGCAGAGCGGCATCGCTTTCGATCTGAAAATAGCCGATATCGCGCGTGACGGACAACTGTTGCAATATGTGCGTGGCGTTGCCGAGAAGGTGGTGGATGCCGATCCGGCAGGGGTATGTCCGGAGAATGAAATCCTGTGGCGCCAGCTGAAGGCATTACGTAAAACCAACGTTAACTGGGCTTCCATAAGTTGAAGAACGGTTAAACATTTGTATTTTCTTAGCCATATATGTTGTAAAACATATATGGACTTAGAGCCTGTTTAAAAATGACTGAAATCTTTTTCTAAAGAGGTTTCCGTATCCG
>NZ_CAJUHF010000087.1 GCF_910585845.1 uncultured Bacteroides sp.
CGCAAAGATATGCTGGGTTGCGATGCGTGTCAAGGCGGAAAATAGAATGGTTACTCGTGAGACGAAAATATTCGGCTCGTGAGACGGATTTTTTCATTCCGCGAGACAAAATCATCCGTCTCACGAGATGATTTTTGCAGCCTCTCCTTTTCGTCATATTATAAAAAAAATGCGACCGTTTAGCCGCACCTTTTTTATAAATCAAGTTCACATGTTATAGATCAAAGTTCACATTATAGATCAAAACCCACACTGTCACTTGTTCTTTTTCCACAAGTTGCTCATATCCTCCAGTGTCTTTCCTTTCGTCTCAGGCACCCATCGCCAAACAAAGATCGCAGCGGCAACGCAGATTATGCCATACAGGCTATATGCAAACATCGGGCTGAAATCGTACAATGCCGGGAAAGTGGACGACACGATGTAATTGAAAATCCACTGGAAAGCAACGGCAATCGCCACAGCTTTACCACGGATGGTATTGGGGAAGATTTCGGCAATCAGCACCCAGCAGATCGGTCCCCATGACATCATGAAGAAAGCTGCATACACGATGATGGACAATACCGGTACGATGCCTTTGATGCCCATGCTATCGCACATAGCCACAGCGAACGCACCGACAGCCATACCGATAGAACCAATCACCAGCAACGGTTTACGCCCGAAGCGGTCTACCGTAAAGATAGCGACAAGCGTAAATACAATGTTCACGATACCCATAATAACGGTCTGCATCATGCCGCCGCCCTCTGCACCTGCACTCTCAAAGATACGCGGAGCGTAATATAGCACAGCATTGATGCCGATGGCCTGCTGGAATACGGAAAGCAGAATACCGATCACGATCACTGCCACACCGTATGAGAACAACTTCTCGGTCTTCTCCTTGGCAGTAGCCTTGATCTCTTCCAGAATCTCCCGTGCCTTGCTTGTGCCGTTCACCTTCTCCAGGATGGAATAGGCTTTCTCTTCCTGATGTATCAGCACCAGATAACGCGGTGTCTTCGGCACGAAGAACAGCAGGCAGCCGAACAGGGCAGCCGGGAAAGCTTCGGAACCGAACATATAACGCCAGCCTGTCTTGACGCTCCACATGTCCGATGCCGGATTGACGGACAGAATGCCGTCCACGCTCTTGTCGATAATGGGATTGGTGTGGTCGCCCATAATCAGATAGTTAACAAAATAGACCACCAGCATACCGAAGATGATGGCAAACTGGTTACAAGAGACCAGCGTACCCCGAATGTCGGAAGGGGCAATCTCGGCAATGTACATCGGACATACTGCAGACGCCAGTCCCACGCCGATACCACCCAGTACACGGTACAGGTTGAACGTGATGAGCAGATTCAGATTCGGCTCACCGTAGTTGAAAAACAGCACTTCGGGATAGTAAGAACCCAGTGCCGACAGGAAGAACAGCACGGATGCCAGCCGCAAGGAGTTGCGCCGTCCCAAGCGGGAAGCGAAGAAGCCGGAAAGCGCACCACCAATCACGCAACCGATGAGCGCACTGGAAGAAGTGATGCCGTGCATCACCTTGTCATATTGGAAGTCGGTCGCTTGCAGGAAGAATGCCTCAAGCCCCTTTTCTGCACCGGAAATCACGGCTGTATCATATCCAAACAACAGTCCACCCAAGATGGCAACAGTTGTAATGGAATAAAGGTAGAGCTTACTACCATTGTTAGTATCATTCATGATAAAAAAGATTAGGTTGATAAATGAGTGGAAAGAGACAAAATGATAATAACAAAGTGATAAGGCAATAGAAAACCTATCACCCTACCACTCCATCATTTCTCATCTTGACATATCAGCAATGCATGTTCTGATTAGCAATACATGTTCAGGATTGCTTCATACAACTCTTGCTTGCCGCTGGTCTGTTTCGGTTCGCCGTTAGCCTTTGCATAAGCCACAACGTCTTCCAGAGTCAGCTTGCCTTCTTCAAATTCCTTACCCTTGCCGGCGTCGAACGATGCATAACGGTCTGCCAGCATCTTCTTGTAAGGAGACTCTTCCAGCAACTTGGCTGCGCTTTCCAAGGCACGTGCCATCACGTCCATACCGGCAATGTGTGCGATGAAGATATCTTCCAAGTCGGTAGAGTTGCGACGCGTCTTGGCATCGAAGTTCGTACCGCCATCGCCGAAGCCACCGTTGCGGATGATCTGCATCATGGCCTGAGTCAGTTCATAGTTGTCGATGGGGAACTGGTCGGTATCCCAACCGTTCTGATAGTCACCACGGTTGGCGTCGATAGAACCCAGCATACCGTTGTCTACGGCTACAGCCAGTTCGTGTTCGAATGTGTGGCCGGCCAACGTAGCGTGGTTAACCTCGATGTTCACTTTGAAGTCCTTCTCCAGACCGTGAGCTTTCAGGAAGCCGATAACCGTTTCTGTATCTACGTCATACTGATGCTTAGAGGGTTCCATCGGTTTCGGTTCGATCAGGAAAGTACCCTTGAAACCACGTGCACGTGCATAGTCGCGAGCCAAGGTCAGCATCTGTGCCAAGTGTTCCTTCTCACGCTTCTGGTCGGTGTTCAGCAGTGACATGTAACCTTCGCGGCCACCCCAGAATACATAGTTTGTACCACCCAGTTCGATCGTAGCGTCGATGGCGTTCTTGATCTGAACGGCAGCGCGTGCTACAACGTCGAAGTCAGGATTCGTAGCGGCACCGTTCATATAACGTGCATGACCGAATACGTTGGCAGTACCCCACAACAGTTTGATGCCTGTTTCTTCTTGTTTCTGCTTAGCGTATGCGACAATAGCTTTCAGGTTAGCTTCATACTCTTCGATGCTTGAGCCTTCGGATACGAGGTCTACATCGTGGAAGCAATAGTATTCGATACCCATCTTCTGCATGAACTCGAAGCCGGCATCCAACTTGTTCTTGGCAGCCTGTACGGCATCAGCCTCACCGTTCCAAGGGAACTTCTTGGTACCGCCACCGAACTGGTCGCCACCTTCTGCGCAGAGTGTGTGCCACCAAGCCATAGAGAACTTCAACCAGTCCTTCATCTTCTTGCCCATGATCACCTTTTCGGCATCGTAATAACGGAATGCCATCGGGTTTCTACTCTCTTTACCTTCAAACTTAATCTTTCCTATTCCAGGAAAATACTCTTTTGTTGCCATAATTTAATTTGTTTTTTTAGGGTTTATATGTTGTTGATTGTTGATTATCTATTATTCATTATCCAGTTACCGACCGTTCTTTCTTCGGCCACTAACCATTCTTTATTTAGCCATTGATTTCTCCAGACGATGTTTCCAGCGTACATACGCATCCGCATATTCCTGGCGTTTGGTCTGGTTAGGCTCAATGACATCCAGTTTGTCCAGTGTGGCAAAAGCCTCATTATTGTCCTTGTAGATGCCTGCGCCGATACCCGCACCTTTGGCTGCACCCACCGAACCGTCGGTGTCGTACAGTTCGATCACCGCACCCGTCACGCCTGCCAGCGTATCGCGGAAAATGGAGCTGAGGAACATGTTCGCGTGTCCTGCATGTATCTTCTGCACGGGGATACCCATACCTTCCATAATGTCGATGCCATATTTGAAGGAGAACACGATGCCCTCTTGTGCTGCGCGTACGATGTGCTGCTTGCCATGCAGGTTGAAGTTCAATCCACGGATGGAGCAATTGATTTCTTTGTTCTCGAGCATGCGTTCCGCTCCGTTGCCGAAAGGCAGGATGCTGACGCCGCCACTGCCGATGGGAGCTTGCGATGCCAATACATTCATCTCGTTGTAAGAGATGCCTTCGGGAACGATTGTCCGTTTCACCCAAGAGTTCAGGATGCCCGTACCGTTGATGCAAAGCAGAACACCCAAACGGGTCTGCTCGTCCGTATGGTTCACGTGGGCAAAGGTATTTACGCGCGATTTCGGATCGTAGTTCACTTCGCCGTTCACGCCATACACCACGCCCGAAGTACCGGCAGTAGAAGCGATCTCACCCGGATTGAACACGTTCAGCGACAGGGCATTATTCGGCTGATCGCCTGCACGGTATGTAATCGGTGTGCCTTCTTTCAGTCCCAGTTCCTTCGCTGCGGCAACGCTCACGCGTCCTTGTTCGGCGAAGGTAGGTTTGATATCTGCAATCAGAGAGTTGTCGAAGCCATAGTAATCCATCAGGAAGTCAGCCACGCGGTTGTTCTTGAAATCCCAGAACATGCCTTCCGAAAGTCCGGAGACGGTAGTACAGATTTCTCCGCTCAGTTTCATGGCAATGTAATCACCCGGAAGCATGATTTTATAAATCCGCTCGTACAACTCAGGCTCGTTCTCCTTCACCCAAGCCAGTTTGGAAGCGGTGAAATTGCCCGGAGAATTCAGCAGATGCGAAAGACAGCGCTCCTCTCCCAACGTCTCGAATGCACGTTGTCCGTAAGACACGGCACGCGAATCGCACCAGATAATAGAAGGACGCAACACGTTCTGATCCTTATCTACACACACCAACCCGTGCATCTGGTAAGAGATACCGATTGCCTTGATTTCACCTGCGTTTACACCCGATTCTGCCATAATCGCTTGCGTGGCGAGTTTCAGGTTCTCCCACCAGCTTTCCGGATTTTGTTCCGCCCAGCCCTGTTTTACTGCGATGATGACAGCTTCTGTCTTCGGGAAGAAGGCAGAAGACACACATTTGCCTGTCTCAGCGTTCACCAGACTCGCTTTTACGGACGAGCTTCCAATGTCATAGCCTAATAAATACATGCTCTTAGAATTATGATTTTTAATTTATGATTTATATTATCGAAAGTCTATGATTACTGATAATCTGTGATTCACGATAACCTATACTTTCTATTGATTTATGATTCTCAATTTATGATTTTCTTTATTGATAAGTTTATGATTGCTGATTTACGATTTATATCCCTGAGGCGGAAACACGCCTGATGCGAAACTCAAATCCTATCCGTTGCTACATAAACCATAAGTCTAAAACCATAAATCTCCTCACCGTCTCACCTTATTATATATCTTCTTGTCGAAACGATAATAGCGTGCTGCCCGGTGCGCGACTCCTTGTTGTTTCTCTTCCAGCGGAACGACGTATTCCATCATCGCAATCTTCTTGTGAAAGTTCCTCACATCAATGGGTTTGCCGTAGATCAGTTCGTATAGCGTACGCAGTTGCGACGCCGTAAATTTACGGGGAAGCCAGTCGAACAATGCCGAAGGGTTGACCTCGACATATTGACGGATATAAATCAACGCTTCTTTTATGATCAGATTGTGGTCGAAAGCCAGTGCCTTGACATCCGGCAGTGGCACCCAGTATGCTTCGAAGTCGTCCAGATTACGACTCAAGGCACGGTCTATCTTCACCAAAGAGAGATAGGCAATGGTGACGATGCGTTCCACTTTCGACTTCATAGCCCTCTCCAACCAATGGATATCCTTCGGATCCTTGGTCCTGTTCTTTGAGCCAAATGCCTTGAACTGCACCAGTTTGACACTCTTTAGCCCTGTCAGCTCGTTCAAGACGCGTTTGGCAGCTCCGTCCAAGTCTTCGTCCATATAGATAAGACTCCCGGGAAGTTTCATATCGTGGAAAACTTCACCTTGCTCCTCGCCCACACGTTTCACTAGAAGAACCTTCAACTGCTCTCCGTCAAAACCAATCACAACGCAATCTACCGAGATATGATTGTTAGCCAATGGGATTTCATGTTCCATGTCTTGCATAATATCTATCTTTAAGCGCTGCAAAGATAAACAGGTTTTCCGAATAAGCAAGCAAGGAAAAGATAAAAATTAATATGTTATAAAGCATTATTTTACAATAAAATACATATCGTACATTTTACAATATCAATCCATAGGCTTATCATTAAAAAGACAATATGTATTACAGGTATGCGGCGAAGCATTCTAATTGTAGGAAATACAATAAGGATGAACTGCTTTATTTATAAGGATTTTAGTAGCCCGTTCCGTAGCTGTTCCCCGTATAGGCTTATTGTCTTTTTAAAGCAAAGCATTTCATGCGGAAAAGTTCTTCTTTTGTGGAAACCAGAAGAACAAAAGTGTCCATAGCCCCTCTATTCCCTTAATGCACAAAAATCATGCTTTTGTGCGGTTTTTACCGGGAAAAGCCGTACCTTTGCGCCACTTTTTTATTTAACATCTAAAATAAGAACAAGATGAAAGCATTTGTATTTCCGGGTCAGGGTGCCCAATTCGTAGGAATGGGTAAAGACCTGTACGAAAATTCCGCTTTAGCAAAAGAATTGTTTGAAAAAGCTAATGATATCCTCGGATATCGCATTACGGATATTATGTTCAACGGCACGGACGAGGATTTGCGCCAGACCAAGGTAACCCAACCGGCTGTATTCCTCCACTCTGTTATCTCCGCCCTCTGCATGGGCGACGACTTCAAACCCGAAATGACCGCCGGTCACTCATTAGGCGAATTCTCCGCATTGGTAGCCGCAGGCGCACTGAGTTTCGAAGACGGACTGAAGTTGGTCTATGCACGTGCTATGGCTATGCAGAAAGCCTGCGAGGCACAGCCTTCTACGATGGCTGCCATCATTGCCCTGCCCGACGAGAAAGTGGAAGAGATTTGTAAGCAAGTGACAGCCGAAGGCGAAGTTTGCGTAGCAGCCAACTACAATTGTCCGGGACAAATCGTAATTTCCGGCTCTATCGAGGGCATCAACAAGGCATGCGAGCAGATGAAAGCCGCCGGAGCCAAACGCGCCCTACCTTTGAAGGTGGGTGGTGCATTCCACTCTCCGCTGATGAACCCTGCCAAAGTCGAACTGGAAGCAGCCATCAACGCTACTGAGTTCCACACTCCGAAGTGTCCGGTCTATCAGAACGTAGACGCCCTGCCCCACACCGATCCGGCAGAAATCAAGACGAATCTGGTTGCACAGTTGACTGCCTCTGTCCGTTGGACGCAGACGGTGAAAAACATGGTTGCCGACGGTGCCACCGACTTCACGGAATGCGGACCGGGCGCCGTGCTGCAAGGCCTCATCAAGAAAATCGCGCCGGAAGCAACGGCTCATGGCATTGCATAATCCTTACTAGTTATACTTTCCGGGGTTGCCTTTCCAAGTGAGAGGCAACCCCATTTTTATCTCTTCGACCGTAGAGACTTATTCTTCCAAATCAAATTACAATAGTAGCGATCTCCATACCTATCTACACAGAGAAAGTATAAAGCAAAAAGCCCCATATCCGCCCCTAAAATAAAGCCGTATCTACCGGACAAAGAAAAATATTCGCTCTTTTTCAGCTCTTATTCCTATATATAGATAATATCTACTCGTTGGTTGAATTAAGAATCTAAATATTTACAAATGAAAAAGTTGCACAC
>NZ_CAJUHF010000088.1 GCF_910585845.1 uncultured Bacteroides sp.
CAACAACGGGCATCTGGCGATGGCTGACCCGTTGGCCGCCGCCCGCAACTTCCTGAACGCAATTGAGAGGATACCCCCCATCATCGACCAGTACAAGGCGAAGAATGAGGTGCTGGAACGTGAGATACCGCAGTTACAGGAGATAACGGGCAAGGTGTGGAAGAAGGAGGACGAGCTGAAACAGTTGAAGTCCGAACTTGCCGCCCTCGACCGCAAGATACAACTGGAACTTGCGCCCACGCCCGAAATCGCCGACAAGGAGAACGAAGGGCAGCAGGTCAAGCCGGAAACGGAAGTCGTGCGGAACAGGCCGACGCAATATCACGGAGATACACCGCCACAGATACGCAGTCCGGCAAATGAACAAAGTTCCACGGGCAATTTCATTGACAACCATATCGTAATCGGTCGTCCGGGGCTGTATGTCAAGGATGAAAACCGTCCGAAAGGATTGAAAATATGACAATGACAGCAAGAGGAAGAATCATTTGAATTGTATCCTCTTGCTTTTTATACAATAATCCATAAACGTCCGTATTATAATGGACACAGATAACCCTTTTGTTTATAAAGGATAAAAATAGGTGAATTTGCTTGGTTGACTAATTTATTTAGACTAACTTTGCATATACTAAATTTCATTTGATGATGGAACAACTTACTAAGCGTGAAGAAGAAGTGATGAACAAGTTTTGGGAGAGGGGCGAAGCTACCGTCAAGGAGATTATAGCCACTTATCCTGAACCTCGTCCAAGCCGGACTGCCATATCTACATTTGTGAAGTTTCTTGTCGAGAAAGGCTTTTTAGGGCATAAGCCGGCAGGGAACAACGGGTTCATATACTACCCACTCATAGAACGGGATGAGTATTGTGGCAACAACCTGAAGAATGTAGTACAGAGATATTTTAATAACTCTATTCGTGGTGTGATAAGCACTCTTGTAAGAGATAGGAAAATGTCGGATGATGAAGTTCGGGAGTTGATAAATCAGGTAATTGAAGGAAATCGCCAATAATAAAATTGAAAAGATATGGGTAATAATTTATTAGAGCAATGCCATAAAATTAAGGAAGAAATTTCCAATGAAACCACATTTCATTTGGGAATTGAAAACTTATTGTCTTTGCGTACCCAATTATTTGATATCTTAGCGCAGTTCAAAGTGGAATTATGTCGTGCTGATTTCAATGCTATCCCATTCATTGGAGAAGACGGTTTTCACAGCAAGACAATTGCCTATTCCATCTGGCATATATTCCGTATCGAGGATATTGTTACCCATACTCTAATCAACAAGGACAATCAGATATTCTTTTCAAGGGATTATAAAAGCTCGATTGGCTCTCCAATTATCACAACGGGTAACGAGCTTGAAAAACAGGAAATATCAGATTTCTCCAAAACATTGAATTTAGATGCGCTATATGAATATGCTGAATCTGTAAAAGACAATACCAGCCTATTGTTGAAAGAGCTTTCTTTTTGCGATTTGGAACGCAGAATGACTGATGAGGATAGGGAAAAACTCAAATCACTTCATGTTGTGAGCGACTCTGAAAATGCCCGGTGGTTGATAGATTACTGGTGTGGTGAAAATATCCGAGGTCTTATAATGATGCCTTTTTCCGAACATTGGTTGGCTCATATTTATGCGAGTTGGAAAATTAAATGCGCATTAAAAGGAATATCAAACAACTAAATATATGAATATGGAACAAAAATTTTGTCAAAGTTGCGGTATGCCGTTAACTGACAAAGATAAGGGAATAAATGCCGATGGCAGCCGCAATGATGATTACTGCAACTATTGTTACATGGATGGCCGGTTCACGCAGGACTTTACAATGGAGCAGATGATTGAGCATTGCGCTCGGTTCACCGATGATATAAACAAGTGGTCCGGAGAAAATATGACCGTGGAACAGGCTAAAGAGATGATGCGCCAATTCTATCCCAACCTCAAACGCTGGAAAAAATAAATATGAGATATTGTTGTACGGTTTTATCCGTGTCAGATATAAGCAAAGCCCGAAGTTTCTACGAAAACATATTCGGGTTGGAAGTCTGTCAAAATTATGGACGAAATATCCTGTTCTCCTGCGGTCTGGCTTTACAGCAGAATTTCGATTGGCTTATTGGCGTACCCAAAGAAAAAGTTCATAAAAAGTCAAACAATGTTGAAATCGTCTTTGTATAATCCGCAAATCCAAATTTCCGCTGAATCCGGAACGAAGCGTTCAAATTTCAGGCAAAAGGACAAAACGAAGCGTTCAAAAAAAAGGCTGCACACAACACTTATAAAGCCGGAACAAAAGGTTAATGAAGACCTCTGTTCCGGCTTTATAGTCTCATAAGAACACTTTTAGAATGACATTCTAATGGGAATCGAGCAACATATTTAAGCAGCTATTTTCTCAATGTAAGAATCTTGCTTTTTGAATAACATTATATCTGTGTATCCTGAAGAATAATTCATGTGGGCATTGAATTCTCTTTTTGTGCAGCCTTCAAACGGGTTTCCGATGGTTTTGTTTGCCCCAATCCACTCACACAATTCAATTATAGATGATTTGTTTGATGTAAAATAAACGAATGAATGACCTTCGAGGACTTTTAAAACATCTAAGTAGTCAGACATACGCCAATACATGTTATATGTTCCAACATCCGTGGATAAATAAGGAGGATCAATTAAAAACACCACTCCAGGTACGTCTTTATATTGAGTATAGACCTCTTTATAGTCGCATGAAACGATTTCCAGCCCTTCTAAATAGTCCAATGATTCAGGATATCCAGTCTTACGGATATTGTTATAAAGCACTTCCTTGCTCATTTCCTCCACTGACAACTTATATTTCATAGAGAACATAAGGGATGACGATAGAGTAATGAAGTCCACGTACCCCACACTCGCTTCCTCTTCTTCAATACGTTTTAAAACGCATTCTCTTAGCTTCCCTTTGATTGCCTTATGTTTGGGTACAGAATCCCCTACCAGCGCTCTAATGTCGGCTAAAAGCTTATTGGTATGTGGAATATGAGCCAACCTAAATCGGTAGTTGTCAAAATCGTTATAGACAACAGTGGCAGCTGGTTTCATCCTTTTTGCAATATGGGAAAGTAAGCCTGAGCCACCAAACAGATCTACGAAAACTGTATCATCAGGGAACTGGTCTAAAACCTTTATAAATTCTTTAGCAAACATTCTTTTTTGGCCCACAAATGGCAGCGGTGCCGACAGATTCATTTTCGTCATACGTTCAATTCAAATTTAATATTTTCACCTCCGGAAAGAAGTTCCTTTGTTTTGTCGATGTTGTTTTCATATATGTGCACATTGCCAAGGTCAAGCGTAATGGATTTCAAAGGTAGTTCCACCTGTCTTGCCATTAAATACAGATGATAAATATCAGCTGGGAGCCCAAGGCTGGCATCAGAACTTCTCTGATACGCTGATACGACCAGTTCCCCATCATCTATCTGAAACTGAACAAGGCTAAGGCAAGGCGCTTGATTGCTTTCCACGCCTGTTTCACCAAGGAACAGGACATAGTTCTTACTATTACGTTTTTCCTTGTTTATTTTCGAAATAAGCGGTGGCAGCTTTTCAAAATAAGTTGGGTAGCTATTCACAAGGGTATGGCCACAATAGTCCCACCAGGTAATACCTGCCTCCTTGTACTTTTCCACATCCCGGATGCCCTGCATAAATAGTTTTAATTCCTCTTTCAGCTTCTTTCTTGCTATACCATGGCTTTCAAATATATCAAGTAAATCAGCTGGCGATAGGATGAGTCTCTCGTTTAATAGATACTTTATGTGCCCTTTCTTGTTATCTTGGGTCTTCCCATATTGGAGTATCTTTTCTAATGTCTGATAATACTTATTCATAAGCTATTTCATTTTTGGTTTGTGCAAAGGTAGCCTCATCAGACAGCATAAGGTATGTCAGATACTCAAATCACACTGCACAGAGCGTGCAGTGCTTTCCAAATCGCTTGATAATGTCATACACCTTACGTTCACTTACTGAATACTTCTGTGCCAAGAATGCCACTGTATAAGTGGTCTTTTCACCCTGGCCTTTCATCGTTTCGTACTCCGAATACAGGTCTATATATCGAAGATCATCTTGTTTTCCGCCTAAACTTATAAGCATTTCAAGCGGTTTCCTATTAAATTTGAGTGCTTCAAATAATGTCATATCCAATCATTTTTGTACATTTGCATTGCCAATCACATATTTTGTATAAAAAAAACGCTGAAACCGCGGCAGAGGGCATTTGCCCCCGGCTGTGCGGTTTCAGCGCGTATGCGTAAGTATGTGATTGGCGTCTATACTTAACTTAACAGGCCGGGGGCTTTTTTTATCCCACCCCCGAGGGGATTTTCAATCACTCAATCCGGTACAAATCCAATTTGAATTTATCCTTCTTTTTCCAGCCTTCAGCCAGAACTTTCTGAATGAATCCTACTGCTTTTGTATAGAAGTCTTTCAGTTCTTCTAACTGAGTAAAAGTATAGTATTCGGGCTGTTCATCCGAACCAAACTTAAATGTCACTGGCAGGGTTTCTCCGCCCGTCTGAACGGCCAAATCGTATGCTGCCTTATAGTTGTACTGATTCGCCACAGAAAGCCATACAGGAGCACCCTTATAGGTGAATCCGGACAGGATAGCTGCATCAGTCTGGCTGTTATACCAGGACATAATCAATGTGCGAATTTCCTCGCCGGTAGGTTTATGGTTAAACTCCTCTTCCATGTAGGAGGCAGAGCCGTCCTCTTTCTCCTGCACATCCCAGCGGATGCGCCATTTGTCTTTAACCGGGTTCGTGCATTCCATCAGCGAAACACCGGCACTTCCTTCAACTCTTCTCATGTAAACACGTATTTGGTTCTACCTTTGCCGAAGGTCTCTGTCTTGATGGTCGTTTCAAACGGAAAGCCATCCGGCATTTCTTTCACTTGTGCGAGAATATTCTTCATCTCCTCGCTGTTGGTGAAGAACTTCTTTGCCTCACCGTTCACTTCAATGGCCACAATACAGCGGTCTTCTCCCTGCTCGGTCTTGATACCTGTTTCGAAGTCCTTCACTACAATCGGTAAGTTTACCAGTTCCCGGATGCTTACCACCACGCCGGGAAATCGCTTCTTGCCGTCCTCCGGCTTGTAAGCGACATTCAAGTCTTTAAAACTTCTCATTTCTTTGCCTGTTAATTTTTTAAACAACTTATTACAGTCGGCGTGTTTCGTCATGCCGTAGAAACTGGCAATCAGTTCCCGCCGTCTTTTCCTCGATTTTACCTCGTGCATCTTCCGGGCAAACTTCTGCTTGATACGTTTCCGCAATCTCACATAGTCAGGCCGGATAACATAGCCAAGGAAATCAATGCCTTCTTCTACAGGGAACACCCGTTCATTCGGCTTAATTTCCAAGTCTATTTTCTCCATTTGCCCGTGAATAACATCACGAATCTTCCACAATTCCGCTTTCGTTTTACCGAGTACCAGTCCGTCATCGCAATAGCGGTAGTAATAACGAACCCCGTACCTGTCCTTCAGATAGTGGTCTAAAAATACAGACAGAAGCAGGTTGCCTGCTCCTTGTGAACTGCGCAGTCCAAAGCTGATACCCTCCGGCAGCATTGTCACGAACCGCTCCAGCAGCACCAACAGCCTTTCGTCTTTGAACACCCTGCGGAAGCACCACATAACAAAATCCTGCCGCACATTGTCGTAGAACCTGCGGATGTCAAACTTGTAGGCATACAGCGTGTACTCCGGGTCTTTTTGCAAATCGGTACGTATGCAATTCATCAGATCATGAGTGCCACGACGTTTAATGCTGGCCCCGGTAGTCCGGATATAGCGTTTCTGCAGGTGACGGTCCACCACGTTCATTACGGCATATACCGCGATGCGGTCATACATGGATAAAATCTGCAGGGTGCGTTCTTTCCCATACTCCTCGATTTCTCTTTCATGGTATCCGCCAAGCTGAAAAGAACCGCTTGCAATGGCCTCCGTCAATTTGGCGATAACTTGCTCCCTATGGGCAAGCAGATACCGTCCCTGCGTTGACCTTTTACGATCCGTTCCGCGCAGTACGGTATCGAATGCCTCCGACATATTGGAGTATTCGATGATTTCCTCTATGATATATCCTTCCCTGCGCATACAGTTCTGCTGTTGGTTTGTTAATACGGAAGATAAGGGCCTTCCTTTCCCCGGGCCTGACTTCTTCGAACTGATAACAGCCTACCAAACTCCACCCGACGCGTGATTTTTCAGCTTTCCACCCTAATGGGTGCTGTTGCTGTGGCTTGCTTCCCTCGGCACCGCATTGGGGACACGTCCCCGGTGCAGTACGCCGATTAATTAGATTTCCAGACGCGAGCCGACATTCGCATTCGTGTTCGAAGCATCGTTATTCGCATTCGCATTCGATACACCGCCATTCGCGTTCGCATTGTTGTACCCGCGATAGACCACACGGACTATCGGGAAGCTCTACCAATTACAAAGGTACTTATTTCAAAGAAAAAGAAGTCTATAATGCTCAGAAGAATAACCATAAAAGAGCAGCAAAAGCGCCGCCAAGCACGGTTAATCCCCAATCTATCCAGTCCCAACAGCTACCATGCTGCTTATCCTTCAGTTCCAAACAGGAAGCCGCCACAGCACTTGCATACAGGGCTACCACCGGATGCGTTCCCAGCAGACCTACAAGGAATCCGCCTAACAGATGCTTCCATCGGTTACTTTCTCTCAAAAAATCAATAACTCTTCCCATAACGATTCTGTCTTTAATTCTAAAAAAAATCGACCGGCTTCGCCGGTATTTGAATTCCTTTTAAACGGGATTCGGAAACCATCCGAATCCCGTTCTTTCGTTTTAGTCGCTTCGCTCCACGCTT
>NZ_CAJUHF010000089.1 GCF_910585845.1 uncultured Bacteroides sp.
GACTTATACCCCAAAATTCGATGTTTTCAAATTTTTGTCATGTACTTAATGCAAAGATACATTTTTTCTCTTGTTCTTTTTCCTTATTTCTCTCTCTTTTAAGTATTCTGAATAGATTGTATGAGGGGATAGTATAAGTTCCAATTTCTTTATTTTCAGCGAAACTATAGCTTTCTTAATACTTGTCGGAAATGATGCGGTCTGTAAATGGGAAATTATGATATGTGTTAATTATATAAAAATACATGGTACTTTGTATTGCATAGTACTAATATAATACATATATTTGTGCCATACAAATAGATGTTATGTATCAATTGATTCGTTTATATAGTGAAATATAAAACTACAAATAGAAAAAGGATGGATGTTAATAATGTAAAGTCGCAAATGCGCAAAGGCATGTTAGAATATTGCATCATGTTATTGTTGCATAAAGAGTCGGCCTACGCTTCTGACATTATTCAGAAACTGAAAGAAGCCAAGTTGATAGTAGTAGAAGGGACACTTTATCCTTTGCTCACTCGCTTGAAGAATGATGATCTGCTAAGTTACGAATGGATAGAATCTACTCAAGGACCTCCTCGTAAATACTATAAGTTGACACCCAAAGGAGAAGTCTTTCTCGGTGAACTGGAAAATTCCTGGCGTGAGTTGAATGAGACAGTCAATCACATAGCTAATTGTTAGGTGTGGGTAACCAAGCTACTTTATATAAGTATAATATTAAAAATAAATAAGAATGAAAAAGACATTAACAGTAAACTTAGGTGGAACAGTGTTTCATATTGATGAAGATGCTTATCGTCTGTTAGATAATTATCTTTGTAATCTGAAATTGCACTTCAGGAAGCAAGTGGGTGCCAATGAGATTGTGGATGATATTGAACTTCGCCTCTCTGAACTCTTTTCTGAAAAACAGATTGCGGGCTCGCAAGTCATTACCATAGCTGATGTGGAAGAAGTGATTACCCGTATGGGAAAGCCGGAAGAAATGGAAGCCGATTCGGAAGAGAATTTTTCTGCCGAAGGTTCAAAGGCTGGCTATGGTGCTGGCTCGTGGAATAGTGATGACCGTTCATCATACAATACTGCCCGGCGTCGACTCTATCGTAATCCGGACGACCGGATGTTGGGTGGTGTTATCGGTGGTGTAGCTGTTTACATGGGATGGGACATCACTTGGTCCCGCTTGATTTTTGTATTTTGTGCTATTCTTGGCTTCAAACTTCTGATCCCCCTATATATCATCTGTTGGATAGTGATTCCGGAAGCCCGTACTGCAGCCGAGAAGTTGAATATGCGTGGTGAACCGGTTACGGTAGAAAACATCGGGAAGACGGTAACTGGTGGTTTCGAGAGAATGGCGAACAATGTCAATGATTATGTGAAGTCGGGTACTCCTCGTACAGTGTTGCAAAAGATAGGGGATACGCTGTTGATGATTGTCGGCTGGTTCCTGAAAATATGTCTAATGATCTTTGCAATTGTTTTCAGTCCGGTGTTGTTGGTATTCGGGATTGTGTTTGTAGTTTTGTTCTTTGCTGCAATCGTGATTGCCATCAATGGGGCTCCTGCATTGTTTGCTTTGTTTCCAGCTATTGATTTTGTGATACCGACATCTCCCTTGTCAGCTATTGTGATGTACATTGCAGGTATTCTTATAGTGGGGATTCCGTTGATAAGTATTATTTTTGCTATACTCCGTCCGATGCTGAACTGGCAACCGATGGTGTCCGGATTGAAGTGGACTTTACTTATTTTGTGGATTGTCAGTACTGCTGTCTTTTTCATCTGCTTCATGATGCAAGGATTTACATTTCCGCAATTGCTGATGCAGGTATGATATTTGCCATAAGAGGCTGTTTCTTTTGATGGCAGAAAGATAACTCGGAAAAAATTGCTCGAAAGAGTACTGATCCTAAGTTTGAGCGGGCTTAAAACAAATGTGGGGGTATTGTTAAAATATCCCCACATTGCAATCCCAAGTAAATTGTATACACTTACTTTTATAATAGTGTATGTGATTTAGCAGAAAAGAATGGGATTGATTGTTTAACTCTAAAAACGTGAAAAAACTGTTACGCAAAAAGCGGATAATTTTTCATTGTATTATTCACGCGTGCGCGAACTTCTGCAATGACAGCTTCATTATCCACATTTGAGAGAACGGTTTCGATCATTTCTGCAATTTCCAGCATCAAATCTTCTTTGGCACCACGGGTAGTGATGGCGGGAGTACCTAAGCGGATTCCGGAAGTTTGGAATGCAGAACGGCTGTCGAATGGTACCATATTCTTGTTTACAGTGATATCGGCTGATACCAATGCTTTTTCTGCTACCTTACCGGTGAGGTCGGGATACTTGCTACGGAGGTCAACCAACATGGAGTGATTGTCCGTACCGCCTGAAACAATGGTAAATCCACGGTCAATTAATGCTTGTGCCAATACGGCTGCATTCTTCTGTACCTGAATGGCATATTCTTTGAACTCCGGTTGCAGGATTTCACCAAAAGCAACTGCTTTGGCTGCAATGATGTGTTCCAGCGGGCCACCTTGGATGCCTGGGAATACGGCAGAGTCTATCAATTGTGACATCATCTTGATTTCACCTTTCGGAGTGGTCTTTCCCCACGGGTTAGGGAAATCTTTGCCAATCAGAATGACCCCGCCACGCGGACCACGCAAAGTCTTGTGGGTGGTAGAGGTTACGATGTGGGCATATTTGACAGGATTCTCAAGCAACCCGGCTGCAATCAATCCGGCGGGGTGCGCCATATCGATCATCAGGATAGCACCGACTTTGTCAGCGATTTCGCGCATGCGCTTGTAGTCCCATTCGCGTGAATATGCCGAACCGCCACCGATGATCAATTTCGGTTTCTCGCGTAAGGCGATTTCTTCCATCTGATCGTAGTCTACACGGCCGGTTTCTTTATTCAGGTTATATTCACAAGGTGTATATATGATTCCCGAAGTATTTACCAATGAACCATGTGAGAGGTGACCGCCATGAGCTAGATTTAATCCCATAAATTTATCACCAGGATTCAGTACGGCAAGGAATACGGCTGCATTGGCTTGTGCGCCTGAGTGAGGTTGTACGTTTGCCCATTCTGCACCAAAAATTTTTTTTATACGGTCGATGGCAATTTGCTCACTTTGGTCTACTACTTCGCAGCCTCCGTAGTAGCGCTTTCCGGGGTAACCTTCTGCATACTTGTTTGTAAGGCAAGAACCCATAGCTTGCATTACCTGATCGCTTACAAAGTTTTCCGATGCAATCAGTTCAATACCTTTGAGTTGGCGTTGATGTTCTTTTTCGATGATCTCGAAAATTAAATCGTCTCTTTTCATTTTGCTTGCTTAGATAAATTGATAAATCAGTATTTTCTTAATTAAGCGTACAAAATTACAGATAATAAATGAAAAAAATGATAAAAAAGGAGCTTTTTCCTCTTTTTACTTAAAAAAAGATGCCGAGAGAACAGCTGAGCACGTTGTCACGACGGTGAAAACGTATTTTGTTGGTTGAGGAGTTTTCTTCGTATCTGGTGTAGTCATAGATTACCTTTCGGGAAATGTTATGCAATCCAATGTCATACCGGAAGTCGAAAAAGATGCGTGAGATGGTAACTGCCACTCCGAGTGTGAAACTGATATTTAGCGGTCGGAGTTCTTCGGCAATGTCCTGCTGTTCGAAGTTTTCGAAGGTTAACTTACTCTTTTTATTCCAAATGTAGCGCAGTTTTGGTCCTCCGAATACCGCTAAGCCGTAGGGATTCTCTTTGACGACACTATATCCGTAGATGACGGGGATGTCGATGCTGTGGATGGAGGACGTGATGGATGACATCTCCATGGGGACATCATCGGCAGTCGGTCTTTCGAAGGTGATGTTACAACGATTGATGTTATAGGATATCTCAGGCTGTAGGAAATGGCGATCGAAATTGATGCGCATGAAAAGGGAGCCGAAATATCCTATCTTGTAGTTGTTCTGCACTTCGTTTATGGTGACGTCGTTCAGCGTAAGGTTGGAGACCAGAAACAGAGAAGAGGTGAAACCGCCCTTGATTCCGAAGTTTACCGGACGGTCGTGCGGATGCTTTTTGACAAAAGATTCTTTGGTTTCGATGTCAGACACATAGGAAGACTGTCCCTGCAATATGGCGGGGAAGCACAAAAGGCATAGAATAAAGAATCTTAATGCGTTGCTCATTTCTGACTACTGACGGTTAGCTGTGTTTTATTTCTTCTTTTCGACGGACCAGCCGAATTTGCCTATTTTTTCGCCCAACTCATAGTATCCTCCATGTACATAGACCAGCGGATTGGTTTCTGCCAGTTCCAATTTGCCTGTTTCTGGATTCAGATTCTGCTTGTCGGCACGTACGTTTACTACGTCTGCAATGAACATGTCGTGTGAGCCGAGTGATACGATTTCCTTCACGCGGCATTCGATACATAGAGGAGACTCTTCAATGAGCGGAGCGCTGACTACCGTACACTTTCCCGGAGTCAGGTGCATCTCTTCAAACTTGTTGTAATTCTTGCCGGAGCGTACTCCACACCAGTCTGTGGCACGCGCCATGTCTTTTGTCGTGAGATTGATCACAAACTCCATGTTCCGCTTCAATATATCGTATGAGTGTCGTTCCGGACGTACGGATATATAGCACATGGGTGGATTTGTACAGATTGTCCCTGTCCATGCGATGGTCAATATGTTGTACTCTTCCGGGGTACTGCCGCAACTGACCAATACAGCAGGAAGGGGATAAATCATCGTCCCGGGTTTCCAATCTTCTTTCATGTTATGAGGTAATTGTGATTATAAATTGTAAATGCCAAGGGGATGCGTCGAAACTCACTGTGAAAACTTTCGGCGTACCCCCTCTCTTATACTTCTTTATATGATTTCTATCTCTTCTCTGCTTTGCTCTTTTTCACAGTAATGGCATCTGATGATGCAGTTTTCTTTGTCCATCACGTGAAACAGCGTTGGCATGGGTTCATTGTTGGTGATACACTTCGGATTAGCGCATTTCACGATTCCGCGAAGCTCTTCGGGCAGTTCCACTTCACGCTTTTCCACTACTTCGTAGTCGCGGATGATGTTCAACTTTACGTTGGGAGCCACTACGGCTATGCGGTTGATTTCGTCGTCACAGAAGAACTTGTCGGCAATCTTGATGATACCTTTGGTGCCCAGTTTCTTGCTTTTGAGATTGAAACCGATGGTGATATTGTTGCTCATGTGTTTCAGTCCCAGCAAGGAGACGACGGTAAACAGCTTTTCTGCGGGAATATGATCGATGACAGTACCGTTCTCTAAAGCGGCTACCTGCAATTCTTGTTTCTTTTCGCTCATAGTTTTCAGATGTAACTTCTAATTGTAATCAACTAAATTATTTCTTCACATCATCCAGAGTGATGCCTAACACATCGCAGAGAATGGCTTCGCGGGCATACAAACCGTTTTGCGCCTGCTGGAAGTAGTAGGCTTTCGGATTGTCGTCCACGTCATATGCAATTTCGTTGACGCGGGGCAGAGGGTGCAGGATGCGCAGGTTGGGGCGAGTGTGTTCCAGCATTTTGTTGCGCAGGATATATACGTTTTTTACCCGTTCATACTCCATGAGGTCCGTGAAACGTTCGCGTTGCACACGGGTCATGTAGAGGATGTCTGCATCAGTTATAGTCTCTTCGGTAAAGTCAGTATGTTCAACATATTTAATATGGTGGTTGCGGCAATAGATTTTATACTCTTCCGGCATCTTCAGTTCATCGGGGGCGATGAAATGGAACGTAGGGTTGAAGTGGCGCATTGCCATCAGTAGCGAGTGTACGGTGCGGCCGTATTTCAAGTCACCCACAAGGAAAATGTTCAGGTTCTCCAATGTACCTTGGGTCTTGTAGATGGAGTAGAGGTCGAGCATCGTTTGCGAAGGATGCTGGTTGGCTCCGTCTCCTGCGTTGACGATGGGCACGTCGGTGACTTCGCTGGCATAGCGGGCGGCTCCTTCCAGATAATGTCGCATGACAATGATGTCGGCGTAGTTACTCACCATCTTGATAGTGTCCTTTAGGGTTTCTCCTTTTGAAGAACTTGTAGCTTTAGGATCGGTGAATCCGATGACACGGGCTCCCAACCGGTTGGCGGCTGTCTCAAAACTAAGTCTTGTACGGGTGGAAGGCTCGAAAAAAAGTGTGGCAACTACTTTCCCTTCCAGCAAACTGCGGTTGGGATGGGCTTCAAACTGTTTTGCCATCTCAAGCATATAAAGAATCTTCTCTTTGCTGTGCTTGGCGATGGTGACTAAACTTCTGTTTTCCATATTGTTCGTTATATAGTTTCTTTTCGAGAGTGTAAAGGTAGATAAAATATGCGGAGAATGGAAAAAAGAGAGAAGAAAATTTAGAAGTTTTTTGTTCGGTGCTTCGTTTGTACTATATCATAAGTTTGTGTCAGATTCGGGCGTCTTTCATGAGCTTTTCGGATTTTCTCCAAATTTTATAGTTTGGAACTGGTATGGAATGGGAGAGGTGTCGCAGTTTTTGGGGGAGGGGCTTCTGATATTTGGAGTGATGCCACACGATAATACGGTAAACGAACGTGATATCGGCTATATCGAACTCACCTATCATTTCATATTTCGGATGAACCCTAAATAACATGAGTAGACACCCGTTAGTAGAATAAGATTACATCATATCTTATGTCTCATAACAAGTAATGTAATGGAGCATAACAAGTAATGTAATGGAGCATAACAAGTA
>NZ_CAJUHF010000090.1 GCF_910585845.1 uncultured Bacteroides sp.
AATATTAAGATTATTATTGTGTTCGGACACAAGTTCCGATAAAATATGAAATATATGGAGTCTGAAAGAATACGTATCAAAGATATAGCCAAGATGGCAGATGTATCAGTGGGAACGGTAGATCGCGTGATACATGGACGCAGCGGTGTGTCGGAAACCAGCAGAAAGCGCGTGGAGGAAATCTTGAAACAGTTAGACTACCAGCCTAACATGTATGCCAGCGCATTGGCATCGAATAAGAAATATGCCTTCTCCTGTTTACTGCCACAACATGAGAAAGGCGAGTACTGGACTGCCGTTGAAGCAGGTATTCATGAAGCTCTGGTTACCTATTCGGACTTTAATATTTCTGTGAAACTCTCCTATTACGACCCGTTTGATTATCATTCATTCAGTAACGTGGCTCAAGACATCCTGAAACAGAATCCCGATGGAATCATGTTCGCTCCTACGGTTCCGCAGTATACCCAACCTTTTACAGAGGAGTTAAACAAACGTTCTATACCTTATATATATATAGACTCAAATCTGGAAGACGCTTCTGCACTCTCTTTCTTTGGACAAAATTCCCACCAAAGCGGACATTTTGCAGCCAAAATGATGATGTTGCTTGCCGGGAGTGAACAGGAACTTGTGATCTTTCGCAAAATAAATGAAGGAATCGTAGGATCCAATCAACAGGAACGACGGGAAATAGGCTTTCGGGAATATATGCAAAGACATCATCCTGACCGCATCATACGTGAGTTGAATTTACATGCCAAACATGATAGCAATGACGCCCAGATGCTGGACAATTTTTTCAGAGAACATCCGAATGTGAAAAATGGAATCACTTTCAATTCAAAGGTGTATATTGTCGGAGAATACCTACAGAAGCAAAAGAAAGAGAATTTCAACCTGATAGGATATGACCTGCTGGGACGTAACGTAGATTGTTTGAAACAAGGTAGTGTATTTTTCCTCATTGCCCAGCAACCTGGACTTCAGGGGTTTGATGGTATCAAAGCATTGTGTGATCATCTCATCTTCAAGAAAGAGATACCAAGAGTAAATTTCATGCCGATTGACTTATTGACAAAGGAGAACATTCAATTCTATTTCAATAAACAACGGTGTGTCCAACAGTGAGCGATTACTAATTTAACGAACAAGAATATGGAGACCAAGTATTTAAAAATCAACCCTGCGGATAATGTGGCGGTAGCTATAACCACCCTATCGGCTGGAGAAAGAGTCATTGTGGATGAAGTAGAAATAACATTAAATGAAGAGATCCCCGCCGGACACAAGTTTGCATTGAAAGATTTTGCAGAAGGCGAAAACGTTATCAAATATGGTTACCCCATTGGTCACGCACGGACGAAACAACAACAAGGAGATTGGATGAACGAAAAGAACATTCAAACGAATCTGGCAGGTTTGTTGGATTACACATATAACCCGACAACCGTCACACTAGACATCGCAAACAAGAACCTGACGTTCAAAGGATATCGTCGTAAGAATGGCGATGTAGGCATCCGCAACGAAATATGGATTATCCCGACCGTTGGTTGTGTGAACGGTATAGTCAATCAACTTGCAGAAGGACTGCGTCGTGAAACAGAGGGTAAAGGTGTAGATGCAATCATGGCTTATCCGCACAATTACGGTTGTTCCCAATTGGGCGACGACCATGAAAATACGAAGAAAATACTGCGCGACATGGTGTTGCACCCCAATGCAGGTGCCGTATTGGTAGTAGGATTGGGCTGTGAAAACAATCAACCGGACGTATTCCGTGATTTTTTAGGCGAATATGATGAAGATCGGGTGAAATTCATGGTAACTCAAAAGGTAGGTGACGAATATGAAGAAGGAATGAAACTGCTGCGTGAACTATACGAGAAAGCAAGTAAAGATGAACGTACAGATGTACCCTTGAGCGAACTTCGTGTGGGTCTGAAATGCGGTGGTTCAGACGGTTTCTCCGGTATTACGGCAAATCCATTATTAGGTATGTTCTCTGATTTCTTGGTGGCACAAGGCGGTACAAGCGTGCTGACGGAAGTACCGGAAATGTTCGGAGCAGAAACCATACTGATGAACCGTTGCCGCAACACGCAGTTATTCGAAGAAACCGTAAAACTGATAAACGACTTCAAAGAGTACTTCCTTTCACACGGCGAGCCTGTAGGAGAAAATCCATCTCCGGGAAACAAGGCAGGAGGTATCTCAACTTTGGAAGATAAAGCACTGGGATGTACGCAGAAATGTGGTAAGAGCTATGTAGAAGGTGTATTGCCATACGGTGAACGTCTGCAAGTGAAAGGACTGAACTTATTATCAGCACCTGGTAATGACTTAGTAGCTGCTACAGCATTGGCATCCTGCGGTTGCCACATGGTGTTATTCACTACAGGACGCGGCACACCATTCGGAACATACGTACCGACCATGAAGATATCCACCAATTCCGCATTGGCAAAAAACAAACCGGGCTGGATCGATTTTAATGCCGGAGTTATCGTAGAGAATGAACCGATGGAAAAGACTTGCGAACGCTTCACTGACTACATTATCCGAGTAGCAAATGGTGAGTTCGTAAACAATGAAAAGAAAGGATACAAAGAGATTGCAATCTTTAAGACTGGGGTCACTCTGTAAATAGAAGTATTGTATCAAACAGATTTTATAAGAAACCATTTGAGAGACGGAGTCAATAAAAGGCCTCGTCTCTCTAACTATTCGAAAGAAGCGCCGATAACTACAAATACCACCATATGCGCAATTCGACTAAAATTTCTCATAAAAGCATGAAATACCTATGTTTGATTTACATTATCTTTGCACGGTTTTAAAAAAAATAAGTTATTGGAAACTACCCATACAATAAATCAAAAGAAAGGCGGATGGTGGGCGTTAAGTCCATTAGCAGTATTCCTATGCCTATATCTAGTAATTTCAGTCATTGTAAACGACTTCTATAAGGTTCCCATCACGGTGGCATTCCTGTTGTCATCCTGTTATGCCATCGCATTGATGCGCGGATTGAGTCTGGAGAAACGGATATACCAGTTCACTGCAGGTGCCAGCAACAAGAACATCATGTTGATGATATGGATCTTCATCCTTGCCGGCGCCTTCGCACAGAGTGCCAAAATGATGGGAGCGATTGACGCAACCGTAAATCTTACGCTAAGCATTCTGCCCGGACATCTGCTATTAGCTGGCATATTCATTGCTGCCTGCTTCATATCACTCTCTATCGGAACCAGTGTAGGAACAATCGTAGCACTCACTCCCGTAGCCATCGGACTGGCAGATAAAACAGGAACGGCCTTGCCATACATGGTTGCCATCGTTATAGGCGGGGCTTTCTTCGGAGACAATCTCTCTTTCATTTCAGACACGACAATAGCATCCACCAAAACACAAGATTGCGTAATGCGTGACAAGTTTCGGGTAAATTCCATGATTGTAGTGCCTGCTGCACTGATCGTACTATGCATCTACATATTCCAAGGATTATCCCTATCAACTCCCACACAAATACAAGCTGTAGAATGGATAAAAGTCATCCCTTACCTCTTAGTTTTGGGAACAGCCATAGCAGGTATCAACGTTATGTTGGTCTTGCTGATAGGTATTCTGAGTACAGGCGTTATAGGCATCACTACCAGCGGAACAGATGCCAGCACAGCTTTCTTTGACTGGTTTGGTTCTATGGGAACGGGTATCACCGGAATGGGAGAACTCATTATTACGACCTTGTTAGCAGGAGGCATGCTCGAAATTATCCGCTACAACGGAGGTATAAACTTCATCATCTTCCGGCTGACGCGCCACGTGAAAGACAAGCGCGGAGCAGAACTAAGCATTGCCGCCCTTGTCAGCATCGCCAATTTATGTACGGCAAACAATACCATCGCCATCATCACCACCGGACCGATAGCCAAAGAAATAGCCCTGCGTTTCCAACTCGACCGACGGAAAACAGCCAGCATTTTAGATACCTTCTCCTGTCTGATACAAGGCATTATTCCCTACGGAGCCCAATTGCTCATAGCCGCCGGATTAACGGGCATCTCCCCCATCAGCATCATTGGAAGCCTGTATTATCCGTTTATGATGGGAATATGCGCGTTACTTGCCATACTAGTCAGATATCCCAGAAGATATTCCTGATTTATCTCGTGAGACAAAAAAATCCGTCTCGTGAGACAAAAAAAATCGTCCCACGATACGATTTTTCTCAGCTCATGGGATGAAAAAATCCGTCTCATGAGCTGAAATAAATGACCCCATGGTATAAAATAGAAAACTCCATTTTATACCGCTTAGACCGTTTGGCAGAACGAAACGGGTGTTTGGTAGATTTATTTTGGAGTTTCCCAAGCCTCCTCTTACCTTTGTATCAGAATTTTAAATATCAAGTTATGAATGTGAAAAGACATTTTTGGACTTTCGCATGTACCGTACTCTTTATCTGTAGCAGTGCGGCCACGGCGCAAGAAGTAGGCAAAAAAATGCCTGACCGACAGGAAAGAGGTTTCAAACCCATGCCCCTCTCGCCAGAGAAATCAGCACGGCATGCAACCGACCGTATGAACTCGTTACTCAATCTTACAGAAAAGCAGTATGACAAACTCTACAAACTGAATCTGAAATGGGCACGTGAAGACCAAAAGAATAATTCAACAGTACCTCCCATAAACAACAAACCGGAAGGAATGCCGAACTTCAGAGGAAGCAGAGGTTTTGACCAAAGACCACACGGAAACCGTCCACCCGAAGATATAGAACGTCGTCCGCCGCGCGATTTCGCATCGTCAAACGACAAAGAGAAGATAGAGAAACAACGCAAGAAGCGCGAGAAGAAACTTAAGAAGATACTTACCGATAAGCAGTATGTACGCTGGGTAGAAAAACAGCATCCCGCCGCCTTCTCGGGAAATCATAGAAAAGAAAAAGTCCCGAAGCACACTACTTCAGGACTTTTTCTCCATTTTACACCTTAAAACTGCGGTGCGTACGGCTCTAAGCCCAAGATATTCAAATATAATCAACTGTTATCAC
>NZ_CAJUHF010000091.1 GCF_910585845.1 uncultured Bacteroides sp.
ACTTGTTATGAGGCATAAGACATGATGAAATCTCAATCTAATTCCGCCAACGGGTTTCAAAATTATAAATGATTCTCGACTTCATCCTCCACCCCAGGGGTAATCACCACCGTGAGGGGAGGACAAATCAAACTTATCAATCTCTTTAAATCTTCATTATCCATACGGATACATCCTTCGGATGCCCTCGTACTGATACTTTCAGGAAGATGCGTTCCATGAATACCAATACCTCTATACCCTGGTACCTGCAAACGAATGAAAAAATCCCCGTATGCACCGTCTATTTCTCCTTTTCCATCTCCAAAATCATGCTTCCAATCCGTCGCCCGCTGGATATCGGATACCTGAAAAACACCCTCCGGAGTCCGCATATCACCTGCCTTGCGCTTATTACCCGCTTTTTTACCCGTCGCCACAGGAGCAGAAAATATCTCTTCACCTTTATAATCAATCAGGCGAAGTTTCATTTCCTGCTTGGAGATAAGAATGATATTGGCATTCTGAACCTTTTCCAACTCCTGCCGATGACGGTATTCCAAGCAATATATTCCGGCTACCGCCAAAGCCACAAACCCAAATACTACAAATACATAGCCATATATGTGTTTCATACTTTTTCACTACTCTTTATGTATCAGAAAAAAACATCGTCAATAGAAAGGTATTTCTATTGTTGCATAATTGTCCATTGAGATTTGTATCTTACCATAAGATGCCTTGACATTTTTTATGTATCCCGTAGAAGGAGCTTCCATACTAAAACGAAAGACAGGAGCCTCCGTCTCGTCTTCAAATGAATACCCCACTACCATACGTTCACCAGACGCATTGTTCTTAATGATAAATATAAAGTCGGTGAACTTGCTACTTTTATTGTAAAGACGGGGATAAAATACCGTATTAGGCTTCTGCTCTTTAGCTTTCGTATAAATCTGCCAACCGGAAGTTCCACTCATCAACTGATTCCTCTTGTAGAAATCAAGAATTGCCAACCTGCACTTAGACGAACTAATGCACAACTTGGAATCCATATCTCCCCACACACCGTTCAACAAATTAAAATCTGCCTGTGCCAACAAGTATGGAGCAGCCATATACCCTTCTGTTCCATTCACCTTCACCGATGCCCATTCCGAGTCTTTATTATAAGTAATCAACTCAGAACCATAAGGAATCTTTTCCAGAATATTGTATTCTACACCCGACATACGCGAAGAACGCAAAAATACATTATCAGCCACGACATACATACGTAATGCATCCCGGTCTTTCGCATAAGGTACATACCATACGAAATAACCTACCAAACTTCCCGCAAGCAGCAATACCCCCAAAACAATCCCTATAATGACTCCCGTATTAGCCTTTTTAGAAACGGGTACTGCCGAAACCGATGACGATGCAGAAGCAACCGGTGACTGGCTGGTATATGCCGGAGAAGGAGATGGCGAAGAGTAACTCTCAGCAATTCCAACCGTACTATCCGGGATTATCGGTTGCTGTATTTCTGAATAAGCCGTAGTAGCAGCCGAGGGGTCTGCATTAAAACCATAATCAACCGGCTCCACATCTTTCACTATATCCTGTTCCAAACACAAGTAATCATAAGCCTGCTGGGCTTCTTTGATTTTCTTGAACGAACCTATAAAGACAAACAGATTCTTGATCGCAGCAAATGCAGCCGTAATAGGAGCCAACAGAAGAATGGCCGCCAAACGTACCAGCAAATCTATTAATGTATTGGAAGCACTATCTACCATGTCTGTAGTCAATGCATCACGCACACCTTTCCTTACCTGCTCGCGTCTACTGTCTCGGGTAGACTTAAAAGCTGCCGGAATACCCGCAATGCCCGCATATATCCAAGCATTCACAACATCTCCGGTAGAAGAGAATATTATCCAACCTAGTATCAAAAAAGACGAACCGAAAATAAGTTTCACCAAAGACCATATTCTTTTCATTTTTGCATCAGCAAGATCATTGGTGGCCTCTTTAAGATTACAATCATGACACAAGGGACGACCTTCCTTGGTATAAGCAGAATTCACCGCACAATCCCGACATAATCCCATCCCACAATCATGACACGTGGCAACCGCAGGTGTGTTTACATGTATGTAACAATTCATAACTAATTATATTATTAAGGTTGATAAATATACAAATATAAGAAAAACTCCAATAAAATGCGTTGAGTGTCACCACTTCACCTCCGTAAACGTTATCTTCTTCACCTGCGGATTCCACGGCTGAGAGCTGGATATCTGCCAATCCAACCGTTGCAGGCAGGAAGCCTCATCCTTGATATTAGGAACTACGACGCGGCACTTTATACTTACCCCTTTCAGGAAACTGACCGCATTCCCGTTCGTCACAAACGAATCGGAATTGCCTACGTAGAACTTCGTATAATATCCGGGATAACTGTTGCCTTTGTCGTCCACCGCATCCGACTTGTCCCGGTTGAACCAAACCTGCCAATCCTCGCGGTTATTGGTCAGCATAAACTGGAACTCCACAACATCGGCATTCTTCACACACGACAAGAATTCCACTTTCACCTCCGAGTCGCAGGAAACAATCTCCTTGCACGAACCTTTTTTATCGGACGGCTCATCGCCACCGCCACCTTCACCCTCACCAAACTGTACACTGACGGACACAGGCATGGACTCGCCGTCCGCCTCGACAAGCAGATTGGCAGTCACGTCCTGAGTAATTTTGTCACGGTCTATGTTGACCACTACCGTGCTGCTTTTCCCCTGCCCTGTGCTTCCCTTTGGGGGAGTAACCTTCAGCCACGGCTCCGAGAACGTGACGCTCCATGAAACCGAACCGGAAGTACCGACATTCATCACATCGAAAGTCTTGGACGTCTCCCCCTTGGCGAAAGACAATGAACCGGTGCTTAGCTTGATGCGCGCTTCGCCCCGTTCCAGCATCATATCGCCCGAAGCTTCTTCGCCTGCAACGACAGAGATACGCTTCGTATTGGTCTTATATCCGTTCTTGGATATCTGAATCGTGTACTGTCCCGGCTCCATGTCCTGGAACTCATAACGGCCGTCACTGCCCGTATTCGTGGTTTTGCCACCGGGGTTCAAGACCACATGCACACCTGAAACTGGTTCACCGCTGTCGGCATCATTCACTATCCCATAAATGGCACCGGTCGTATCCACCTCATCTTTTGCACATCCGGCAAAAACAAGCATGATTGACATGCAGCATGCCAACCAGCACAAACAAACTGTACTTTTCCTCATGATTATCTGTTTAAAATAAGAACTATGAATATTCTAAAAATTCAGGGCAAAGCCTACCCCATTACACTCACCCAACGTAGGATACATGGCAAATTGCACCGGCTTGTGCACCTTGGCACGCTTGCGGCCGTTTGCCACCGCGGCATCGACCAGATTGTAGACATAGAGCGCTGCCGCCGCTCCGATGCAGACATTGCGCACATTCTCCCAGTTGTCCGCCTTCGTATTGTACGTCTGCTGGTGCTTAGGCTGCTCGTGCATCTTCTTGACGTACGAGCTACGCAGGTTCTCGGAAACGATGATACCGCCTGTAAGCAGGACTTCGCCTCCCAGGATGCACAATCCTTTCGTTGTACTGCCTTTATACATCTGTCCCCATCCCGGAACGACCAGCGAACGCATCATGCCCCGGACGCCATACTGACGGGTAAAGCTCAAACGATCGAACTGCGGAACCGGTGCATCGGCCACCCCGAACAAGACGTAGCAACGGTATCTGCCGCCACCTGGATAGTCCACATATTCCCAATATTCATCGTACTTCACTGATGTGACGCTTACCTCTTCATCCTTGACCTTATAGTGGAAACTATAGACTGACGATTCTGTGATCTGTCCGTTGCGGTTCTCCGTACGGATGTCCGTTTCCGCTTCCCCACTGATTTTCCACGTTTGCCCGATGTAACGGGACAAGGCTACCAGACACTCATGCCGGCTCTCGTCCAGCGTTTTTCCATCGGCCTCTACCACTTGGTAATGGAAGGTCAAATAGGTGGTTTTCGGCGTCTTGTTCGCCAACCATACGGGGCGCATCTTGTCCGAACGACGAAGTACTTTCTGTGCCAAGGCATCCGAAGCCCCCAACAAGCAACATACAAACAGGAGACTACCCGCGAGGGCAATTCTAAAAAATGGCTTTTTCATACCAGTAACAATAATTATGTTAGTTTATTATCTACGAAAGAGGGCTATATTAGTTTTAAGGCTACAATATTACAGCTTTAAAACGACAAAAAGAAATAATAAGTCCCTATTTTTTAAGAAATTATTGATTCGTCACGGTTTTCCGTTACAAAGCTCTTCCATAGTACGAGGGGAATACAAGGTGTAAAAGAATACTCGTTGGTTGAATTAAGAATCTAAATATTTACAAATGAAAAAGTTGCAC